>JBDZVS010000010.1:0-85064 GCA_040255825.1 Hyphomicrobiales bacterium
GCCACCGCGGTCTTGCCGGTCTGGCGGTCGCCGATGATCAGCTCGCGCTGGCCGCGCCCGATCGGGATCAGGGTATCGATGGCCTTCAGACCGGTCTGCACCGGCTCATGCACGCTCTTGCGCGGGATGATGCCCGGCGCCTTGACGTCGACGCGGCGGCGCTCGGCGACGTTGGTCAGCTCGCCCTTGCCGTCGATGGGATTGCCCAAGGGATCGACCACGCGGCCCAAAAGGCCCTTGCCGACCGGCACTTCCACGATGGCGCCGGTGCGCTTGACGGTGTCGCCTTCCTTGATGGTGGCGTCCGAGCCGAAGATCACGCAGCCGACATTGTCGGTCTCCAGGTTCAGGGCCATGCCCTTGATGCCGCCGGGAAACTCGACCATCTCGCCGGCCAGGACATTGTCGAGGCCATAGACGCGGGCGATGCCGTCGCCCACGCTCAGCACTTCGCCGACTTCGCTGACCTTGGCCTCGGCGCCGAAATTCTGGATCTCGCGCTTCAGGATGGCCGAGATTTCTGCGGGCTGGATGTCCATCGTATGGTTCCTTCGTTCTGCTTCCTCACTCCTTCGAGTGAGCCGTTTTATCTTCTTATCTTCCGGCCCTCGCTTACGCTCGGGCGTTCGTCGCTCAAAACGGTCCCTCGCTAGCGACAGCGTAGTGCGAGACCGTTTTGTTTACTTTGCAAACCGCTCCTCACCCCTTCATAGCGCTACGCAGCCCGTCGAGCTTGGTGCGCAGGGATGTATCGATCATGCGTGAGCCGACCTTGACCACCAGGCCGCCCAGCAGCGCGGGATCGACGCGGGTGTTCAGGCGCGGCTCGCGGCCAAGGCGGGCCTTGAGCACAGATTTCAATTCGGCGATCTCGCCATCTTTCAGGGGACGGGCGGCGGTGACTTCCGCCTCGGTCTCGCCGCGCGAACGCGCCACCAGCCGCTCATAGGCGGCGATGATGGCCTCCAGCGCGAACAGGCGGCGCTTGTGCGCGACGGTGAGCACGAATTTGGTCGTAAGCGGCGACAGGCCCAGCAGCGCCAACACCGGCTGCATCGCCCTGACCTGTTCCTCGGCGCCGAAGACGGGCGATTTGACCAGCCGGGCCAGATCTTGGCTTTCGTGGATGGCGCGTCTCAGCGCCGTCAGCTCGGCGCTGACCGTGTCCACCGCGCCTTGTTCGCGGGCCAGTTCGAACACCGCGGTGGCGTAGCGCCCCGCCAGGCCCGTTTCCGCCTTTTCGCTCGTCACATTCATCCTTTGCGGCTCCGGGGATTGCGCCTCGCCGGCGGCCGTCGAACTTGCTCTTAGTATATTGATTTTATTTGACTTTTTTTAGCACCCGCGAGTCACCCCACCGGGCGCGGTGCCAGTTAGCATGGGCATTACCCCGGTGCAACATTGCCAATGTGGCCACGCTGTCGCGGGTATTTTGGCTGGGGATGACTGCCGGTTCCCTCTTGCCAGTGCAAACGGCGCCAGACACTTTGCCCAACAAACAGGCAGCGCACTTCCTTGTGCAGAATTTGCCCGCGGGGGCAGGGGGCGAAGGTGATCGACACTGGCAACACGGCCTGGATGATCAGTGCCACCGCTCTGGTGCTGCTGATGACACTTCCGGCGCTGGGACTGTTTTACGGCGGCCTGGTCCAGGCCAAGAACATCCTTTCCGTCCTGGTGCAGTGCTTCGCGGTCGCGTGCGTGGCCTCGCTGCTGTGGTTCGTGGCCGGCTACAGCCTGGCCTTCAGCGGAAACGGACCCTGGATCGGAGATACCGGCGCCCTGCTGTTGCGGCACATCAGCCGCGCCGCCGTCCATCCCGGCCTGGCGATACCCGAAAGCGTCTTCGTGATGTTCCAGATGACCTTCGCGGTCATCACCCCGGCCCTGATCGTGGGCGCCTATGTCGAGCGTATCCGCTTCGGCGCGGTGCTGCTGATTTCGGGCCTGTGGCTGCTGCTGGTCTATGTGCCGGTGGCCCATTGGGTATGGGGCGGCGGCTGGCTGGCGGCGCGCGGCACCATCGATTTCGCCGGCGGCATCGTCGTGCACGTCACCGCGGGCGTCTCGGCCCTGGTGGTGGCGTCGCTGCTGGGACCGCGCCACGAATTCCCGCACGGCATCCGCCCACCGCACGCGCCCTGGATGGTGATGGTGGGCGCCTCGCTCCTGTGGGTCGGTTGGTTCGGCTTCAACGCCGGCAGCGCGCTGGCGGCGGGCGGCGACGCCGGCATGGCGATGCTGGTCACCCACCTGTCCGCCGCCAGCGCCACCGTCGCGTGGATGGCGATCGAATGGATCCGGTTCGGCAAACCCAGCCTGGTGGGCGCGGTCACCGGCACCATCGCGGGCCTGGCCGCCATTACCCCCGCCGCGGGGGTGGTCGGCCCGCTGGCCGCGGTCATCCTTGGCGCCATCGCGGGCGGGGTCTGTTTCACCGCCGTCCTTCTGGTGAAGCGGGTGATCCAGGTCGATGATGCGCTGGACGTATTGGGCGTGCATGGCGTGGGCGGGGCGCTGGGCACCTTGCTGCTGCCCTTCCTGGCGGCGGTCGGCGCGGGTGGCGTTGTCTCTCCGCACGGCGTGGCGGGCCAGTTCACGGCGCAGCTCATCGGCGTGGTCAGCGTCGCGCTGTGGTCGGCGGCGGCCACCTTCGTCATCACCAAGCTGGCCGCGGTCACGGTGGGCTTGCGCATTGACCATGACGGCGAAACCATCGGCCTGGATTTCGCCGCGCATGGCGAGACCGGCTATCATGTGATGCGATAGGAGCGACCGCCAATGAAGCTCATTATAGCCATCATCCAACCCCATCGCCTGGATGCGGTGCGCGAGGCCCTGACCGGCATCGGCATTCAGGGCATGACGGTCGGCGAAGTGCGCGGCTATGGCCGCCAGAGGGGCCACACCGAGATTTATCGCGGCGCAGAATACACAATCGCCTTCCTGCCCAAGCTGCGGCTTGAGATCGCGGTGCCGGATTCGCGCGCCGACGATGTCATCGACGTGATTACCCGGTCGACCCGCACCGGCAAGATCGGTGACGGCAAGATTTTCATGCTGGACCTGGAGCAGAGCCTGCGCGTGCGCACCGGCGAAACCGGCGACGAGGCGCTTTAATTTTTAACCCCTCCGTGGGCAGCTTGGTCGGCTCCGCCGACCCTGCGCTGCCGACACCTCCCCTTCCAGGCGCTGACGCGCCGAAGGGGAGGGGGGCGTGCGTGGACGTTCCTGAACATTACAACTTATCCGCCTCCTGCCGCGCATTGGCGGTGTGGCGTAGAATGCGCGTCATGACGATGCGCGCGTCCTTGCTGTCCACCTCTTGTCCACGCCGTTCGGCGGCGGCCAGTCCAGCAGTTTTTGCGGGACAGGGACTCTGCGCGCAGCACGGCCAACGCGCTGCGGGCACTGCGATTCCGTCTCACGTTCCAGCGTGGACAACGGGGGAGGGGGTGCGTTTTGGAAACCGCACAATTAAATTGCGCAAGGCGGCCTTTGTCCCGCGTTTCTCAACATACGCAGGCCCGCCTCCCCTTCGCGCGCAACGCGCGCTGGAAGGGGAGGTGCCCGCAGCAACGGGCAGACGCGGATGCATTCGATGCATCCGCGTCAAGCAAAGTTGCGTAGGGCGGAGGGGTTCAAATAAGAGGGTTCAAATAAGATGCAGAAACCGCGACAGCCGGATGCTGCTCAGCCAGTCCAGCGGGGTGGTGGCATTCAGGTAATCGACCGACCCCAGGGTGATGTCCGCCCGCGCCACCAGATTCTCCAGCGGCACCATTCCCACACCGCCGTCGCGGGCCGCCACGCGGCTGTCCAGGGAATTGTCGCGGTTGTCGCCCATCATGAAGACATGGCCCTTGGGCACCACCACCTCGGCGGTGTTGTCCAGGGGGCCGTCCCAGCCGGATTTGAAGATGGGATGGCTTTCGCCGCCCGGCAGCGTCTCGATATAGCGGGCGATGGCGCGATGGCGGCCGTCTTCCTCTTCGACCTGTCCGGTGCCGGCGCGCTTCAGCGGCACCGCCACGCCGTTGATGAAAAGTCGGCCCTGAATCATCTGCACATGGTCGCCCGGCAATCCCACCACCCGCTTCACATAAGTGATCGTGGGATCGCGCGGCAGGCGGAACACCACCACGTCGCCGCGCCGGGGCAGCCGCCCGAACAGGCGCCCGTCTGCATCGGGCCCCACGCCATAGGGCAGGGAGTACCGGCTGTAGCCATAGGCGAACTTGCTGCCCAGCAGGGCGTCACCGATCTGGATGGTGGGCTCCATCGAGCCGGACGGCACATAAAAGGGCTGGGCGATGGCGGTGGTGGCGCACACCATGACCGCTCCGACCAGGGCCGGTTCCGCCAGCCAGTCCAGGACTGCACGCAGCTTTTTGTTCATGGCGGCATTTTGGCGGACCCGGCCGTACCGGTGCAATCCACTTTTGCGTTAATCCTTGACGGGCTTGACGAAAGGCCCGGCAACGCGCCAGAAGCCCGGTCCCGCACGGGCGCGGCCTTTAAAACCGGCCTTCACTCCGCTACCTGATACCCATGATCGAGATCACGCAGGAATTCGGCTTCGACGCCGCCCATTATCTGGAAGGGGCGCCGGAATATCGCCGCATGCACGGTCACTCCTTTTATGCGGAGGTGACGCTGCGCGGGGAGCCTGACCCGCAGACCGGATTCCTGCGCGACTTCGGCGAAGTGGACGCCGCCCTGAAGGCGATCCGCGAGATGCTGGATCATCGGCTGCTGAACGAGATCGAAGGCCTGTCCCGGCCGACACTGGAGAATCTGGCGCGCTTCATCTTCGATCAGGCCAGGGCCCGCTTGCCCGAAGTGGCGCGGGTCAGGCTGCGCCGCCCCTCCTATGGCCAGACTTGTACATATGAAGAAGGTGGCGAAGCCTGATGGCCAAAAGGCAGGAGCGGCACGTGAAATCTGTGAGCAGGTCCAGTGGACCTGCGAAAGCGACGAACGCCGCGAGCCCCGGCGAGCGGCTGACCCAGCTCGGCAGGCAGGTCGCCCAGCCTGCCAGCCCGGACAAGGCGGTGCTGGAAGCGGTGCCCAATCCCCATCCCGACGCCGATTATGTGGTGCGTTTCACCGCGCCCGAATTCACCACCCTGTGCCCCATCACCGGCCAGCCGGATTTCGCCCATTTCGTGATCGACTATGTGCCGGGCAAGGCGATCGTGGAGTCGAAATCGTTGAAGCTGTATCTCACCAGCTTCCGCAATGTCGGCAGCTTCCATGAGGCGACGACCATTGCCATCGCCAAGCGCATCGTGAAAGCGATCGCGCCGAAATATTTGCGCATCGGCGGCTACTGGTATCCGCGCGGCGGCATCCCCATCGATGTCTTCTGGCGAACGGGCACGCTGCCCAAGGGCGTGTGGCTGCCCGATCCGGGTGTGGCGCCGTATCGGGGCCGTGGCTAACGCAACGGACAGACCGTCATCACGTCCGGTTGCCCCGCCGCCAGGCCCTCGAAGGTGAAGCCCAGGTCCCCCGATGCGCCGCCGCCTGCATAATGAATCGCCACATGCCGCGCCGCGGCCAGCGCCGGTTGGATGCGCGCCGTGTCATAGACGGTCACCACATCGGTGGTTTCGTCGCCAAAGGCGTTGCCGCTGAGTGCCACCGGCGCGCCGCCGTCGATGCGAAAGCTGATCCGGGCCGGTCCTTCCGGCATCAGCGCCTGGTGCGGCATCAGCATCACCCGAAAGCCGTTCTCCGTGTCGCAATAGAGCGACAGCCGCGCGGGCCCCTTGTCGGCGTCGGCAAAGGCTTCCATCATCACCCGGTCGACGAACCGGTCCGGTTGGTGGCGGACCTTCCAGGCTTCGTGCTGGGTGTCGGCCTGCGCGGCCGAGGCCGCCAGCAGCCCCAGGACTATGAGGTGCGGTTTCATGCCCTCATAGTGCCCGCAAGACCGGGCCACTCAAGCGCGATTTTGCGGCTAGGCTGTACGTCGAAACCAATCGGCCGGGTCAGACAGGTCGAAAGCAAAGAGGATTGGCCGTAACTTGTCACCAATCAAGTGGATACGGGAAGGGCGGCAAGGTTGAATTGCCTTGCCGCCCTGACGCGCGACGATGGTCTGATGCTACCGCCGATCGTCCCATCCTTCCCGCGATGCACGCGAATGGCCTTCGGAGTCCCCAAACCAGCCGCCATGGCCGCGTCCTCCGCGTCCCCTGCGATCATCGTCATCGTCCCGTCCCCGGCTGGACCTGCGGCCACCCGAACGGCCACGATCTTCCCAGCCTTCGCGAGAGGCTTCCGAATGACCTTCCGGGTCTCCGTACCAGCCGCTGCCTTCGTGCGAGGAGTGACGCCAGCCTTCGCGTGAGGCCTGGGAGTGACCCTCCGGATCGCCATACCAGCCGCTGCCTTCATGCGAGGAATGACGCCAGCCTTCACGTGAGGCCTCGGAATGGCCTTCGGGGTCGCCAAACCAGCCCCCCTGTCCCCGGCCGCGTTCGCCGCGGGATACATAACGCCGGTCGTCATCGTCATCATAGCGGGACCTGCTGGATCCACGTTCGTCCCAGCCCTCGCGCGATGCGCGGGAATGGCCTTCCGGATCTCCGTGCCAGCCACTCCCGCTGCGAGAGGACCGGCCCCGGTTATCGTCGTCGCTTGCGAAGCGACCATAGCTGTCGCGCTCCCGGCTGCCGCCACGCCCGCCACCACGGCGGTCGTCGTCATCGGTGAAGCGGCCGCGCTCGTCGCGCTCTCGATCATATCGTGCCATCATAGTCTCCTGGGGTTGGATGTGGATCGAGCGAGGTTGGGGCGGTCTGGAAGTCAGGGCCTCGCTCCGTGCCATGAGTTCCATCTTGCGGGTCTGGATCTTCTGTCCCAGGCCGGCCAAGTCGAGTTGGGCCTTGCGTGCTTCGGCGAATATCCCAGACCGCGGCTTTTCTTCCTCGGCCACGTGATGCCTGATGTATTCGGAGAGGGTCTTGACCTTCGCGTCATAGAATTCCTCGTCCGCGGAACATTGCAGGATGTCGGCGATCAATATCTTGGCGCTGTCATGTTCGACCTGCGCTTCGTCCAACAGTTCGCTTTTCACATTCTTCTCGCGGCAGGCCGAATAGAACAGTTCCTCCTCCAGCTTGGTATGCACGATGAGTTCCAGACATGCCTGGCGTGCCAGTTTTTCTTTCTCCTTGTCATCTTCAGTTTGCTCAAACTGAGCAAATATCTGCTCCACTTTCCTGTGATCCGCCTTCAACAGCGAGATCGCATCGGTTTTCCCCGTAGTCTTTTCTCCAGTCGCATCCGAACTTGTTTGCTTCGCCTGTCCGGCCTTCATCTGCGTCTCCTGTTTCTTAACCGAAGTAGCCCGCACTTCGCTTTGACAAAGCGATGCGCGACGTGAGGTTCCAGTGACGGATGCTGTAGCGAGAAATATTTTCTGAAAATCCGACGGGAATGCTTCCAAACCATTGCGCGAGGATGCGAGCTCGCCCCGAAGCGCAACAAATGTTGGCCTCAGCACATGCACGAGCACGCACGCATCGCTGCCGCCATCGCTTCCGTGCCTACCGACACTGCCCATCGCGAAACCTGATGCCAAAGGCTTCCGGTTTCTTATGTTATGGCGCCGATATCCGGTTCGGGCTTAACTGGGTCGGATGTAAATAGGAGGACGAACAAAGGAACAGTACGAGAGACGCATTGTTGGAGATCGATCCCGCCCTTTGCCTGTTCCAAGTCTGCAACCGTACCGCTATTCGTCGCGCCCAAGTGCTGGCCGGTGGTGGTGAAGGGTTCTGGAAATGTGGCGAGCTGGAACTTGCGTTTACACCGCCCAACGAGTCTGCAATGGTTCGCGTAAAGTGAGGGATGCTGCGAAATCTATTGCAGGGAGAATCGCGCTTTCCCGATAACATTTGCTGAGTTATGCTTGTGCGCGAAGGGCCGCCTCGGGCAATGGGAAGGCTTCATGACGCCCGTTACGCGCAAGTTGTGCCGCGGGAACGACCTTTCCGCAGGCGATGCCGCCTTTCTGGACCAGCGAATTTCAAATCGCCGATACGTCAAGCCGCGCGAGGACATCGTCTCGGACAATGACGGTCCCGGTGATATCCGCGTAATTCTGGAAGGCATCGCATGCCGCTACAAATTAATGGCGGGCGGAAGGCGCGCGATCGTGGCATATCTTCTGCCAGGCGATTTCTGCGATCTGCATGTCTCGATACTGGGCCGGAGGGATCACGCCGTCGCCACACTGACAGGCTGCACGGTCGCAATCCTGGCGCAGACCACTATCGACGCCATCATCCAGGCGCGCCCGGCACTGGCGCGCGCGCTTTGGAGAACGACCTTGGTGGATGAGGCCGTATTGCGGGAGTGGCTAGCCAATCTTGGTCAGCGGCCCGCCAACCGCCGGCTGGTGCATCTGATTTGCGAACTTCGCATGCGCCTGGAGATTGTCGGACTGGCGGATCGCGTTCGGCTGAAGCTGCCGGTGACGCAGGAGGAGCTGGGTGATACGCTGGGTATCTCCAGCGTTCACGTCAATCGCGTCTTTCAACAGTTGAAGCATGATGGCCTGATGACCGTTCATGGCCGTGAGCTCGTTATCCCAGACTTGGAACGGCTGGAGGAATTCGGCGAGTTTGTGCCCGATTATCTTGCTTGATGGATTTCGCGCTGCGTTCTACGCCGGTTCGCTTTCCTGCCTTGCCCAGCAGCCATCGAGCGTCAGCATTGCATGATATATGGGCCGCCGCGCCTCATCACAAACGCGGAGGCGAAAGGCGCGGCCGGCTTCCGGCGCTTCTGCCGCAACCGCCAGGACGAAGCCTAGCGCGGTGCGCGGTATTGCTTCCCTTGCCGGCAAGTCCGTGCCGGTCTGATCTATCTCGTCGTTCAGGTCGAAGAAGTAGCGCATGGCGCATCCGTGCATTCCCTCCTCACCGTAGCAGCCGAGGGTTAATCAACCCTGACCATGCATTCATGGCTGTTCAGCAGCAAGGATGGGGCCGGACGCCTTAAACCAGGCGGGCGCGGCCCCATGCGGGAAATGCGCCCCGTTCCCGATCGCGGCCTCCCTCACACGCGGCAAACCAGGCGATGACGGCGCCGATCAGCAGCGCAGCGGCTACGAAAAACGCCTGCAGCACTGCCGCCACGCGGGCCCGATGAAGTTCCTGTGCTGACATGGCAACGACGCGGTCAACCCGTTCGCGCGCCGCGTCGAGCGATAGATCGGCCACATTCGCGGTGACGACCGACAGATAGCGACGGTCGGCATTGGTCACGCCGGAATGCCCGGAAGCCTTCAGCAGGATACGGGCAGCTTCTGCCCTGCGATATGCAAGGTCGGCTAGCGAGCGATCTGAGCGATAAAGCGTGTCCAGTTCCGATGCGATGATGTTTTCACCTGCGACGGATTGCGAAGCACCGGCCGTCCCGGCGGATGGATTGAGGGCCGTGCTTCCTACTGCCGCCAAGCCAAGCGCCAGGACCGAAGCCACCAGGATTGCCAATCCCCACATCACCAACCCATGCACGCCGTCGCGGAACTCCATTTCGGCCGTGGAGGTGCTGAGCGGTGCGCCCATGCGGCCGGCCACATACCCTCCTACCGCGAAAGCCACCAAAGCGACGAAAACCAGGTATAGGCCTGTCAGAATCCAGAAAATCGCCGAAGAATCCCGCCATGTGGGAGCGGTGGAAGCTACGGACAGGCCAATGCCGGCGGCAAAGGCGTGGAGCGTGATGGAGACACCGGCGGCAGCAACGGCCCCGGCAAAGATTGCCGGCCACCGGAAATAGGATCCCCGCTGCACCAGCGGCTCGTCGAGCGTCGCCATCAGCGCATACCGAAGAAGGAGAGGATGGCCATGATGACGACCACCAGGCCGACAAGATAGATGATACCATTCATGGGGACATCTCCATTGCGGTAATCGTCGCCGAAGCAAACGCAAGGGTTGATCGGGAGTTCCTTTTGATCGGAGGCTCTTGCACCAAAAGCTGCGGCGGGGGCGTTTCCGGACCGGAGAAAAGTTCCATGACGTACCCCCTTGAGCGTCCAGACCCAGTTGGCCGTGACGACGTTGATGCAGTGCCACGCTGGCTGTGCGGGCGCCGCCTCCATTGTCCTGCTGGAAAGCGACAGGAAGCAGCGTCCCCAAGTTCGCCTGTTTCTGGATGCGGCCGCCATTACGCTGGCGACGGCCGACGCTTTTCTACGTAAAAGCCAGTTCCAATCGCAACTCACCGGGCTGTGTATCGCGATCTGCGAGGACCTGTCTCCAGGACTGCGAAGGCAAAAAGGAGTTGCTCAATTGTGCGGAAGCATGTCGTCAGGTGGTGCGCATCTGTACCGCCCTTGATGTGCCGGAGAAGGCGGAAATCCTCGCGATGGCGTCGCGACTTCCTCCAAATAAGGGGGCATCAAGGCCCGATCCATGCGTTATGCATGTCCTGTTCCAGGGCGGTGGCATCTGTGGCGGAAAGCAGACGTCCAAACAGAATGGCTTCGCCCAACCCGACATTGGCCCAAGCATCGCTGATCCGCTGGGCTCCCAGTTGGTCGAAGGTGAAGCTGCCGGCAATCGTGCGTGCCAAGCCGTTACCGATGGCGGTGCCGTCCAGGTAGATTTTGACGGCGGCCGCCGCGCCGTTTCGTTCTATGCGCATGACATGAAAACCTGGCGCGATCGCCGACAGGTTGTAAGGCTGCGGACCATTACTGTCGGAGCGCAGGTCGATATTCGTTACCGAGCTTTGGCGGATTCCGGTGGTCGTGGTCGTCCTGCCGATAAAGGGACCGGCTGCGGTCCCCTGGAACTTCATGGCAAGACATGCGGTCCAATCCCCCGAACCCAGGGACAGGGACACGAAGCTGAATTTGTCATTCACCCCATCGAGTTGAGCGAAGGCCAGTGGCCCTCCCGTTCCCGCATTTGGAGCGCCTGCCGCCGTGGCATCGCGTGTGCCCACTTGATCGCGGATCAAGGTATAGACCCCGCCCGAGACATCCGCGGGCGGCGAGGTGAAGGCCGATGTCAGTTGGCGACCGGTCGACCATGCCGCCAGCGCGCCCGTCACCTGGTCCAGGATCAACGTGGTGCCCTGATATGCGAAGGCGCCGATGTCCGCGGGGCCGGGCGGTCGCGGGTGGTGAAGGTAATCCTCGCTGACCCCAAGGTCCGCTCCCGCCGCGATGGCGGGGCTGCCCGCCTGCAGGGAAAAATCCGCATTGGCGCGGTCGGTAAAAAGAGGGTCGGCAATCACGTCGCCGGGGCCGCCCGAGGTCCCCGAATAGGCAGCCGTGTCGTGGTGCAGATTGTGGTCATGCTGGAGCGTTCCCGCGCCATAGAGGAGTCCGGTGTAAAAGCCATCGGTGATCGTATTTTCGATCGTGACTGTTCCGCTGCTGCTTACATAGAGGCCGCGCGTCGTGCCCGTGCTATCCAGGTTCGCCACGGTCAGCTGGCGCACTTCATGGGTGGTGGAACGAATGAACTGGCAGGCATAGGGGTGATCGCCAGGACGGCGCACCACCACGCAATTCTCCCAAATCTGCGAGCCTGGGGTACCGGTCAGTGAAGCCGATGTGATGTTCTGGTTGTTTCCCTCCAGCCAGCAGTTGCGCATGGTCGCGCTGACCGTCTCCTGATGATCGATTCCCGCCTTGTCATTGTAGAAGCAGCTCACGTCCTCGATGACGATCGTGGTTGCGCCGTGCAACGAGACCCCATCACCAGCCGAGCCTGATGTCGCGCGTCCTTTGCCGCCGTTATGGCGGCTGACCGACTGGCCCAGGTATAGGTTGAGAGCACCTCCGCCGATGCCGTCATTGCCATTCCATTCCGTCAGCAGGTCCGTGGCGGTGCAATAATCGTGATCGAACCTGAAGCCGTCTTCCGGCCAATGGATAAGATGAAGGCCCGATACAGTCATATAGGTCCTTGCTGGCCGGCATCCGTCGATATCCGCCAGGGCGGCGTCCTGCTGCGCGCATTCGAACAGATAGGCGCTGGGATCACCGCCCACATTGAAATGCAGGTTGCCGGCTGCATAGGCATACTGGCCATTCGCCAGCGAACCCGCCGTCCCCAGGGTGAGGCGCGTGATCGCTCCCGATCCGTCATAAGACCATACGCCTGTGAGATTGGTCAGTGTCGCCACCGCCTGGTATTCCTGGCCACCGACATTGGTGTAAGGACCGACGATTTGCGTGCTGCCTATAAGTTTCGGTTTCTCGCCGGAGCCATATTGGCCGATGACGAGCGGCGAGTCCGCCGTTCCGGCCTGGTAATTGCGGTTGAACAGAAGCGGATCGCGTCGCCAGATCTCGCCACTTTTGAGCAGCACCTGCGAGCCGCGCCGCAGGTCGAGCGAGCGCGCCGCCGCGATGGTTCGAAGCGCCGAGCCTGGCTCCCACCCGGTATTGGCGTCATTTCCGAGTGTGGCATCCACATAGACCGCCGAACGCCAGGCAGATGCCATGTCCTGTTCCACGGCGGCGGCATCGGATGCCGATAGTATCCGGCCGAACACGATGCATTCGCCAAATCCCATCTTCGACCAGGCTTGGGATGCCTGCTGCACCCCGAACTGATCGAAGGTGAAGCTGCCGGAAAGTAAGCGGCTACCGAGCGCTTCGCCATTCTGGTAGACTTGGATAGTGCCGGCGGTGCCGTCACGCACGATACGCAGGACGTGGAAACCTTTGGCGATCGTCCACGTCGTCCCGATGGACCCGGGCCCGCCACTGTCGGAATAGAGAGACAGGCTGGTCGTCGCTGCCTGGCTGATTGCGGTGGACGATGAAGACCTTCCGACCATTGCTCCCACCGGAGCGCCTGTAAAGCCCACGGCCATGAGGAGGGTCCAGTCCCCCGTGCCCAGCGCCAATGACGTGAATCCGAAACGATCATTGGTGCCATCGAATTTTGCGTATGCATGGCCATTGATGGTGCCGCTGCCGGCCGCCGGAGAGCCCGATGCGGAAGCGTCGCGCGAACCGACCTGGTCGCGGATCAAGGAAAATATCCCGGCTGGGATATCGGCCGGCGCCGCGGTGAAACCGCTGGCGAGCTGGCGCGCGGTGGACCAGGCGGCCACGGCGCCTGAGACGGTGTCAAGTATCGGCGTTGACATGCGCGGGCCTCGGGAAATCATTAAAAATATTGGAAGCTGTCGGGTCTGGAACGGGAGAAGCCCTCGAGCGGCTATAGATCAGATGCCTCAATGCATCATCAATTGCGCGGAGTTACCAGTGACAATTTGATTGGCCGGCCTGACCGGCTTGGCCATCCCGCTCCCAGCCGGGGACTGAATCTGTTGCGGTCCGGTCCCAGCGAAAAACGAATCGGTGTCTTGCAAGGGTGCCGCGTTGATGGCCCAGAAAGCCGGACGGCCTCGAGCGAAGGATTTAAGCCCATGATTTCAGGAGGTATGGCTCCCCGGGCAGGATTCGAACCTGCGGCCAACCGGTTAACAGCCGATTGCTCTACCACTGAGCTACCGAGGAACAGGGCGCGCTATCTAGCGCGACTCCCCTCCAATGACCAGCGGAATTTCTCTCCTGAAATATCCAGCGATTCCAAAAGGATCATCGCGAGGAACAAAAAATGAGGCCGGGCGAACCCGGCCCCAAGGCGTTGGGTAATGGTGGGGTGTCTTCAAGGAAGACAGGGGGATGATGGCGCGGGAGGGTTAACAACCGCTTAACCATCATCCCAACCGTTCAAAAAAAGTTCCCTATCGCGGCATGGGGATGGAAACGGCTTGGCCCGCGCCCCGGTTGGCAATCCAGATCACATCGCCAGCGGGCTCGACCGCAGTGGGGGTGGTCAGACCTTCCTTCAGCACCGTGACATGAGCGCGATCGCCATCCATCAAGGTCAGGCTATGAATTTTGCCCGATCCATTTTCAGCCTGGAACAACTTGCCATTGGCGGCGCGCAGACCGTCAATGCCTTTGACCGGCGCATCCATCCAAATCTCGACCGGCGTGCCCGGCTTGCCGTCCGCGCCCACCGGCACCCGATAGAGATTGTTGAAGAAAACACTGTTGAAATAGAGTGTGCCGTCCAGGAAGGTCAGGCCGTCAATGCCGGTCAGATTGCGATGCTCAAGATACAGTTCGGCGGACGATGCGCCGGGCGCCAAGCGATAGATGCGCGCATTGGCTGTATCGGAAATGTAAAGCGCCTTGTCCGGACCAATGGCGATATCGTTACAGGTGCTGTTGTCGCCCGGCAGGTTCCAGCGCAGTTTTTCCTTGGCGGTCGCCAGATCGAAACCGCGCAGGGCAGTATGGCGGCGAACCGGCGTGGCGCCGGGCACCGGCGTCAGCTGACAGGTCCACAAGGTGTTTGTCGCATTGTCGACAAGCTGGCCGAAGAAAAAGGTGCCAGGGCCTTCGGCGCTGGCGTCGATGAACGGTTCGGCGGCCGTCGTGCCTTTTTTGACTCTGTAGACGAAAGGGGTGCTGGCGCTGCCGACATAAAGATCGCCATTGGCCGCGATGCTCAGGCTTTCCGGCTGGGACTTGGCATCGTGGATCAAGATTTCCGCGGAAAGGGCCGGCACGACAGAAATGGCGAGCAATCCGGCGATGGAAAGCGACAATGTGCGGATCATGGTGTTCCCCTTTTGTGACGGTACGGAAGATTACAACGGATTGCGGAATTTCTGTGATGGCGATTTTGCTAAAATGCCATCAGTCCGGTTGAGCAAGGCGCAGCAATTTTGGCTTTAATTTTCGACGGATCGATTTGCCGGGGTTGTACATGGGGTTAGTGAATTTTCGCGGCGCGGAAAACCGACGCGCCAACCCGCGCCGGCGCGTCCAATGGGGCAGCTACATTGCCATGCCCGATGCCAGTCGCTGGGCAAAATGCCAGACCCGCGACCTGTCCTTTGCGGGCGCGCGCGTGCAGTTGGATGACCTGCCCGACCTGCCCGCCAATGTCTATTTCCTGCAGATGCGCGACCGGTTGGCCTATGAGGCTCGGGTGATCTGGCACAGGGCACCGGAGGTGGGCCTGCAATTCACCAAGGTTTACCGTTTTGACGAGGTGCCCGGCACGTCGCTTCGCAGGCTGATCGAGAAGGTGTCGGAGTAGGGATTTGGAGGCCACGCCCGGAATTGAACCGGGGTACGCGGATTTGCAGTCCGCTGCGTCACCACTCCGCCACGTGGCCTCATCTGGTTCCTGCCGGGCACCGGCAGGCGGTCGGCGGCTATAACAGATTGCCGCGGTCTCCCACAACCCGACGATTTTGGCTGCGCCTTGGCCGCGACCAAGGCCGGGGCTGCTCCGCTACCCACAATGAAGGCCGCGTTGTCAGGGCCCCGAGGCGGCCCTATAAGCCACCCGGATTCTTCGAACCCCGGGGGCCTGCCATGTCCGCCAATGCGCGCTTCAACATGATCGAAGCCCAGATTCGCACCAGTAACGTGACGTCGCCGCGCATCCTGGCGGCCTTGGACACGGTGCCTCGCGAGCGGTTTGTCCCCACTGCCAGCCGGGCACTGGCCTATGCCGACGTGCCCGTGCCGGTGGCGCCCGGCCGCTTTCTGCTGGACCCTCGCAGTTTCGCCAAGCTGCTGCAGTTGGCGGATGTGACAGCCGAGGACAAGGTCCTGGATGTGGGGTGCGCAACGGGCTATTCCTCGGCCGTACTGGGCCGCCTGGGCAAGTCCGTGGTCGCGCTGGAGCAGGACGCCGACCTAGTCCGCGTCGCTTCTGAGGCACTCGCCGACGCCACCGGACGGATCATCCTGACCCAGGGCGCCCTAATTGAGGGCTTCCGAAGTGAAGCACCCTATGATGTGATATTCATCAACGGCGCCATTGAGCGGGTGCCCGAAACGCTGCTGGCCCAGTTGGCCGAAGGCGGCCGGCTGGTGGCGGTGATGAAGGATGGCGCCCAGGGCCGCGCCCACCTGTTCCTCAAGGAACATGGAGTGGTCGGTCAGCGACCGGATTTCGATGCCGATGTCCCACTGCTGGCGGGCTTCAAGAAGGCCGTCGGATTCGTCTTCTGACGGGAATCGACGTGCGCTGACAGGCATTTACAGAATTTTTCGCCCCTTGTGCTTAACCTAATCTTTGCTATCACGCTGGCACTGTCCTAGGCTGGTGCAAGCTGCAGGGCGCCGCGCCCGCCGGCCAGGGGAGCCTTTCGATGTCGAATCCGCAACACGAACCGACAATGGAGGAGATTCTGGCCTCCATCCGCAAGATCATCTCCGAGGATTCTCCGGAAGCTGCATCGGAAATGCCGTCATCGCCAGATCCCCAGGCTGCCGCTCCGCAGACTGCTTCCGCTTCCCCCCCAGAACCGGCGGCGCAACAGGAGGACGTGCTGGAACTGACCCAGGATGTCGCGATCCGGGACACGGCTCCTGCGGCCCAGGAGCCGGAGCATGACGTGGTGTTCGAGCCGGCCGAACCGCCGGCCGCAGAGCCCGCCGGCGCCAGCGATATTTTCTCCGATACCACCCGCAAGGCGATGGATGATGTATTCGCCGCCATCCCCGAGGTGGACGATGCGCCTCCTGCGGCGGCGCCCGCGCCGGCCCCTATCGCGCCGGTCGACGGCGCCACCGTAGAAACCGTTTTCGAGCGCGCCGTGCGTGAAAGTTTCGAGCCGGTCCTCAAGACCTATCTGGCCGACAATTCCGCGGCGGTGATCGAACGCATGAAGCCGGTCATCCGCGAATGGATGGACGCCCATTTCCCAGCGCTGTTGGAGGGCGCCGTCCGCGCCGAGGTGGAACGCGTGGTCCGGGCTCGCGGCGCCAGGCGCTGATCCGAACGAGGCCATCGGCCTACGGATGGAAGGCGGCTGCTTCCAAACTTGACCTTGGCCGGAAAAAGCCCGAAAGCGTGGCGAAAATCCAGGCCATTGCTCATGCTCGACAAGACCTTCAATCCCAGGGACGTGGAAGCGCGCATCTCAGCACGATGGGAAGCGTCCGGCGCCTTCCGCTGCGGTACCCGCCCGGAGGCCGAGGCCTTCTCTATCGTCATCCCGCCGCCCAATGTCACCGGCCGGCTGCATATCGGCCACGCCCTCAACAACACGCTGCAGGACATCCTGGCGCGGTTCGAGCGCATGCGCGGAAAGGACGTGCTGTGGCAGCCTGGCACCGACCATGCCGGCATCGCCACCCAATTGATTGTCGAGCGCCAGTTGGCCGAGCGACAGATGAGCCGCATGGGCCTTGGCCGCGAGAAATTCCTGGAAGAGGTTTGGAAGTGGAAGGCGCAATCCGGCGGCGCGATCGTGGAACAGCAGCACCGTCTGGGCGCCTCGGCCGACTGGTCGCGCGAGCGTTTCACGATGGACGATGGGCTTTCGCGCGCCGTGGTCAAGGTGTTCGTCGAGCTGTATCGCCAGGGTCTGATCTATCGCGACAAGCGGCTGGTGAATTGGGATCCGCGCCTGCAGACGGCGGTGTCGGACCTGGAAGTCGAGAATATCGAGGTCAAGGGCCATCTCTGGCATATCCGCTATCCGATCGAGGATAGCAGCGAATCCATCACCATCGCCACCACCCGTCCCGAAACCATGCTGGGTGACACCGCGGTGGCGGTGCATCCCGATGACGAGCGCTATCGCCACCTGGTCGGCAAGATGGCGGTGCTGCCGCTGACCGGTCGCCAGATTCCCATCATTGCCGACGCCTATTCCGATCCCGAAAAAGGCACCGGCGCGGTCAAGATCACGCCGGGCCACGACTTCAACGATTTCGAGGTCGGCAAGCGCCACAAGCTGCCGCTGATCAACATCCTGAACAAGGATGGCACACTGACCGGCGACGTATCCGCGCCCTATCGCGGCCTGTCGCGCGAGGCCGCGCGCAGGAAGATCGTCGCCGACCTGGAGGCCGCGGGCCTGCTGGTCAAAATTGACGCCATAACCCATGCGGTGCCGCACGATGAAAAGACCAAGACGGTGGTGCTGGAGCCGTTCCTGACCGAGCAGTGGTACCTGAATGTCGAGCCGCTGGCGCACAAGGCCATCGCGGCGGTGGAAGCCGGCCGCACCAAGTTCCATCCCGAGAACTGGGCCAACATCTATTTCGGTTGGTTGAAGAACATCCGGCCCTGGTGCATCTCCCGCCAGCTCTGGTGGGGTCACCAGATTCCCGTCTGGTACGACGCCGACGGCAATGTCTTTTGTGCCGAGACAGAGGAAGAAGCCAAGACCCAGGCGAACGGCGCGACCATCACCCGCGATCCCGATGTCCTCGACACTTGGTTCTCCTCGGCGCTGTGGCCCTTCTCCACCCTGGGCTGGCCTGACAAGACCGTCGAACTGAAGCGGTTCTATCCCACCAGTGTGCTGGTGACCGGGTTCGACATCATCTTCTTCTGGGTCGCCCGCATGATGATGATGGGCCTGTGGTTCCTTGATGATGTGCCGTTCCGCGATGTGGTGATCCACAACCGGGTGCTGGACGAGCAGGGCGCCAAGATGTCCAAGACCAAGGGCAATGTCGTCGATCCCCTGACCCTGGTGGACGAGTTCGGCGCCGACGCGCTGCGCTTCACGCTGGCGCTGGCGGCGGGTCAGAACCGCGACATGCGCATCGGCCCGACCCGCGTGGAGTCGGGGCGCAACTTCGCCACCAAGCTATGGAACACCGCCCGCTTCTGCGAGATGAATGGTTGCGAGACGATACCGGGTTTCGATCCGGCGTCCGTACACGAAACCGTCAACAAATGGATCGTGGCCGAGACGACTGGCGCTGTGGCCGGGGTCACCAAAGCCGTCGAAGCCTTCCGCTTCAACGACGCCGCCAACACCGCTTATCATTTCGTCTATGACGTGTTCTGCGACTGGTATGTCGAGATCACCAAGCCGATCTTCCAATCCGGCGCCGAGGATGTGAAGGCCGAGACCCGTGCCACCACCGCCTGGGCCCGCGATACCATCCTGAAACTGCTGCACCCCTTCATGCCCTTCATTACCGAGGAGCTGTGGGCGGCGACTGCCGCGCGCGACAGCCTGCTGCTGGTCGCGCCGTGGCCGCAGATCGCCGGGCCCGCTGGCGCCGACACCGCCAGCGCCGAGATGAACTGGGTGATCGACCTGGTAAAGGGCGTCCGCTCCGTCCGCTCGGAGATGAACGTGCCTGCCGGCGCGAAAGTGCCGCTGGTCCTGACCGGGGCGTCCGGCGAAAGTGCTGCACGGCTGGCCCGTCACATCGATATCATCGCCACCCTGGCGCGCTTGTCCAGCGCCGAGGCCGGTCCCGACATCCCCAAAGGCTCCGCCCAGTTCGTGTTGGGCGAGGCGGTCGTGGCTCTGCCGCTGGGCGATGTCATCGACTTCGCAAAGGAGCGCGCCCGCCTGGAAAAGGACCTCAAAAAGGCGCAGGACGAGATCGCTCGCTTCGACGCCAAGCTGTCGAACGAGCAGTTCGTCGCCCGCGCGCCCGAAGAGGTGCTGAATGTGCAACGGGAGAAACGTGCGGAGGCCGCGGCGCTCGCCGCCCGCCTGGAAAGCGCTATCGCTCGGCTCGCGCAATAGCGGCGCGTCCTTTGGTTGGTCGACGGGTTCCGTTCGGGCTCTGGCTTTTTCTTTCGCCTATCCTGAACTTGTCCAAAGATAAGGGCGCGGCAAGTGCCGGCCTGCCATAGGGGTTGAAGGGACCAGCCCCGTCGCCTAACTCTTCTGCATTGCCGAAGGAGGGTTGCCATTGCCAACACTGTTCGACCCGCTGCAATGCGGCGATATCCTGTTGCCCAATCGCATCCTGATGGCGCCGCTGACGCGCCAGCGGGCAACGCCCGACACGCGCGTCCCCACAGACCTGCAGGTGGAATATTACCGCCAGCGCGCCGATGCCGGTCTGATCTTTTCTGAGGCCACGTCGGTCACGCCGATGGGCGTGGGCTATGCCGCCACGCCCGGCATCTGGTCCGACGAGCAGGTGGAGGGTTGGAAGAAGGTCACCAAAGCCGTCCATGCCGCGGGCGGGCGGATCGTGTTGCAGCTCTGGCATGTCGGGCGCATCTCCGATCCGCTATTCCTGAATGGCGCAGCGCCTGAGGCGCCCAGCGCCATTCGTCCCGCCGGCTTTGTCTCGCTGGTGCGTCCGCAGCGCGAATTCCTCACGCCGCGCGCACTGGAATTATCCGAGATCGCGGGCATTGTCGCCGCCTTCCGCAAAGGCGCCGAGAACGCCAAGGTTGCCGGCTTCGACGGCGTGCACATTCATGGCGCCAATGGCTATCTGCTCGACCAGTTCCTGCAGGATTCCACTAATAGCCGCACCGACGCTTACGGCGGCACGCTCCAGAATCGCGCCCGCCTGATGCTGGAAGTCGCCGACTCCTGCGCTGAGATATGGGGGGCTGGGCGCGTCGGCATGCATCTGGCGCCGCGCATGGACAGCCACGACATGGGCGACAGCGACCGACTGGGCACTTTTACATATGTCGCCCGCGAGTTGGGCAAGCGTGGCCTGGGCTGGCTTGCCGCGCGTGAGCAGGTAATCGATGCTAACAGCAGGCCGATGGACAGTCAGGGACGTCCCAAGGAAATCCGGAATTCTGACAGCATCGGCCCCAGGCTGAAGGAGGCATTCGGCGGCGTCTATATCGCCAACGAAGGCTTCACCTATGAAAGCGCGCAGAAGGCGCTGGCCGATGGCTGGGCCGATGCGGTCGCCTTCGGCAAGCTCTTCATCGCCAACCCCGACCTGGTGACCCGCTTCAGGACAGGCGCATCACTGAACTCGTGGAATACCGAGACTTTCTATTTTGGCGGCGAGAAGGGTTATATCGACTACCCCATGCTGGCGCCCGCGCCGGTCGCCTGATCCCCCCTTCAACATGGCGCAGCCATGATTTAGAATAACTCTATATCGTGCCGCGACGCAGGGCCGCCATCCCGAAAACCGGCTTGAGCAGTTCCCCCGAGCGGCGCAATAGTCCGCACATTCCGCCGACCTCAGGGAAATTTGATGTCCACGACATTCGACAAGTCCAAGCTGCCCAGCCGCCATGTGACCGAAGGCCCGGAAAGGGCTCCACACCGGTCCTATTATTACGCCATGGGGCTGACGGAGCAGGAGATTCACCAGCCCTTCGTTGGCGTGGCAAGCTGCTGGAACGAGGCGGCACCCTGCAACATCGCCCTGATGCGCCAGGCCCAGTCGGCCAAGAAGGGCGTGAAGGCGGGCGGCGGTACACCGCGAGAATTCTGCACCATCACCGTCACCGACGGCATCGCCATGGGCCATGAAGGCATGCGCTCCTCACTGGTGTCGCGCGAGGTGATCGCCGATTCCGTCGAACTGACCATGCGCGGCCATTGCTATGACGCGCTTGTGGGCCTGGCGGGCTGCGACAAGTCCCTGCCGGGCATGATGATGGCGATGCTGCGGCTGAATGTGCCGTCGGTGTTCCTGTATGGCGGCTCGATCATGCCGGGCCGCTTCCATGGCCGCGACGTGACCGTGGTCGATGTGTTCGAAGGTGTCGGCCAGCACAGCGCCGGCAAGATGCCGGACAGCGAACTGTGCGAACTCGAAAAAGTCGCCTGCCCGGGCGCGGGCGCCTGCGGTGGTCAGTTCACCGCCAACACCATGGCCACCGTGGCCGAGGCGATCGGGCTGGCGCTGCCCTATTCGTCCGGCCCGCCCGCCGAGATCCTGGAGCGTGACGATTTCGCGTTCAAGGCGGGCGAGACGGTGATGAAGCTGCTGGCGCGGAATCTGCGCCCGCGCGACATCTGCACCCGTAAGGCGTTCGAGAATGCCGCCATGGTGGTGGCGGCTTCCGGCGGCTCGACCAACGCGGCGCTGCACCTGCCGGCCATGGCGAACGAGGCGGGCATCAAGTTCGACCTGTTCGATGTGGCCGAGATATTCAAGAAGACACCTTATATCGCCTCGATGAAGCCGGGCGGCAAATATGTCGCCAAGGACCTTTGGGAGGCCGGCGGCGTGCCGATGCTGATGCGCGCGCTGCTGGATGCAGGCCTGCTGCACGGCGACTGCATCACCGTCACCGGCAAGACCGTGGCGGAAAATCTCAAGGACCTGAAATTCAATCCGGACCAGAAGGTGATCGTGTCGGTGGACAAGGCGCTGGCTCCCACCGGCGGCGTCGTGGGCCTCAAGGGCAATCTGGCTCCGGAGGGCGCGATCGTGAAGATCGCCGGCCTCAAGCACATCAAGCATCGCGGACCCGCCCGTGTATTCGACTGTGAGGAGGAGGCCTTCGCGGCGGTCGAGAAGCGCGATTACAACCCCGGCGACGTGATCGTGATCCGCTGGGAAGGCCCCAAAGGTGGTCCCGGCATGCGTGAAATGCTTTCGACCACGGCGGCCCTGTACGGGCAGGGGGTGGAGAATATCGCCCTCCTGACCGACGGGCGGTTCAGTGGCGGCACGCGCGGCCTGTGCGTAGGCCATGTCGGGCCGGAAGCAGCCGATATGGGCCCTATCGGCCTTCTCAAGGACGGCGACATCATCGTGATCGACGCTGAGACCGGCGAGTTGAAGGTCGAACTGACCGATGCCGAACTGGAAGCCCGCAAGAAGGACTTCAAGGCCAAGCCGCCCGGCTACAGGACCGGCGCGCTTGCCCGGTATGCACGCAATGTCGGCGCCGCCCGCTATGGTGCGCTGACGACCGCGGGCGCCGACCAGGAAGTGCGTTGCTACGCCGATATCTGATGGTTAGACCTGCCGGTCCGGGGCGGCCATCTTCTCGATGCGCCGGTCCGGCACCAGCCATATCAGCGCCACGGCCAGATAAAAGGCCAGCCCGATGAAGGGGACGACAAGGGACGATCCGATCCCGGCGGCATAGAGCAGCGGCGACAGATTGGCTTTCAGGTCGCGGCCGAGCGCCTGGCGCAAGGGCGAAGTGGCCCCCTGCATATGGATGATCACGCGCTGCATGATCCACCAGGCCAGCGCCGGCATGAAAAGCGCGATGCCATAGATGGCGGTCGGGATGGGCGCGAATTCGGTTTCGCCCATCCACGCAGTGGCGAAAGGCACCAGCGACAGCCAGAACAGCAGGTCGAAATTGGCCCACAGCATCGCCCCGTTTACATGATGGACCAGGTGGAAATAGTGGTGATGGTTGTTCCAGTAGATCGCCACATAGACGAAGCTCAGGGCATAGGCCAACAGCGTGTGCCAGGAGCCGGCAAACGCTTCCAGCGTCCCGCGCTCGGGAATTTTCAGCTCCAGCACCATGATGGTGATGATAATGGCGACCACACCATCGGTCATGGCCAGCAGTCGTTCCTTGCCCATGTCCGGTCCCCTTGTGTCGCCACGATGCTAGGCAAGCCGCCGGCTCTTGCCAATCGGCCCCTGATTTTGCCTGGTTGCCCGGCATGCCCGAATGATAGATTTGGATGCGATCGGACGGGTGGGAGAATGTGGACTGTCCCGCCGGAAGATAGGTGATCATGGCAAGCCTGCCGGACAGGTCCCTCTGGACCGGATTCGTCATCGCACTTCTGGCTGGTACCCTGTTCGGGGTGGGCGGTACCTTCGGCCAATTCCTGTTCCAGCATCGCGGCGTCGGGCTGGACTGGCTGGTGACGGTGCGCATGCTGGTTTCGGGCGGCATGCTTTTGCTCCTGGCGGCGGCGCGTGACGGGACGGCCATCCTGGCGCCGTGGCGCGACGGCCGCGACCGCGTCCAACTTCTGCTGTTTGGAATCTTCGGCATGCTGGCGGTGCAGTACACCTATTTCGCCGCCATCCACGCTTCCAACACCGCGACCGCGACGGTGCTGCAATATACCGGCCCGGCGATGATCGCGGTGTGGCTGGCGCTCACCAGCCGCCGCTGGCCGGGCCCACGCGAACTGGCCGCCATCATGCTCGCGATGGTGGGGACCTATTTGCTGGTGACGCATGGCCGCAGCGGCGCGCTTTCCATCTCGGCGATGGCGCTGTTCTGGGGCCTGGCATCCGCCGTGGCGGCAGCATTCAATTCCCTGCAACCGGTGGGCCTGCTGCACCGCTACAAGGCGTCCCATATCACCGGTTGGGGCATGCTGATCGGCGGAATCGCACTGTCGTTTCGCCACCAGCCCTGGGATATCGCCGGCAGCTGGGACTGGATCGCCATCGGCTTCCTGCTGTTCATCTTCGTTTTCGGCACGCTGTTGGCCTTCTATTTCTATCTCAAGGCCGTCCGGCTGATCGGGGCGCAGAAGACCAGCCTCCTGTCCTGCGCCGAACCCTTCGCCGCCGCGGTGCTGGCGGTTCTGTGGCTGGGGGTGCGCTGGACGGTGATGGACTGGCTGGGCGCGGCCCTGGTGGTGGCGACCATTTTCCTACTGGCGCGCGGGAAGCCCGAGAAAAAGCTGCTGGCGGAAGTGACCGAAGAGATACGCGCGCATTAAAGCGCGCGCACCGCCTCCGCGATCAGCTCCTCGGCCCTTGCGGAATCCTTCACGATCCCGCTCAGCGTCAAAAAGGGATGGATCATGCCGGAAAAGCAGACATCCTTCACCGCCACCTTCGCCGCCGCCAGCCGCTCGGCATAGGCCGCGCACTCATCCACCAGCGGATCGAACTCCGCGCTGATCACCAGAGCAGGCGGCAGTCCTTTCAAGTCGGGCCGCAAGATCGGCGAAGCGCGCGGATCCAGCCGGTCCGCGTGGTCGGGAATGTAATTGTCCATGAACCAGTGCAGCGCCTTTGTGGTCAGCATGTAGCCGCTGGCATTGCGCCGGTGCGAGGGATATTCGCGGCTCATGTCGGTCATGGGATAGACCAGGACCTGCAGAGCCACCGGGAATTCACCGCTGTCCAGCGCCATCTGCGCCACCACTGCCGCCAGGTTACCGCCCGCGCTGTCACCCGCCAGCACCAGCTTCGCCGGATCGGCACCCAGCCGTGCGGCGTTGCGCGACGCCCACAACGCGGCGGCGTAGGCATCTTCCACCGCGCCGGGGAACTGGGTCTCGGGCGCCAGCCGGTATCCCACCGACAGAAGAGTACAGCCCGAACGCACAGCCAGCCGGCGGCAGGTCGTGTCGTACAATTCCGGCGAGCCCAGCATGAAACCGCCACCGTGGTAATAGACCATCAACGGGCAGGGCTTCGGGTCCTTGGTCGGGCGATAGAAGCGGCAGGGCAACGGGCCGTAATCCGTTGGAATCGCCAGTTCATAGGTGATGGCAACGCCCGGCTTCTTTGCCAGCAGCTTCAGGCGGCTGTCGGTATACGCGACACGCAGGCGTGACGGCGGCAAGTCGGTAGACAGGTCACCGGCGACACGGATCGCCTCGACGGCTTCTGGATGCAGCGGCATGGAGACTCCCTTTTGGACCAGCATAATGCTGTCCTCACCCGCTCACCTACTGGTATCGGTATCACTGTTCCTCTAACGTCGGGCGGGGGCTGGCCGGGGAATCCATGCGGCATTTGTCGTTGGGCCTGTCGGCGCTGATAGGGTTGGGCGGCACCGTATCCGCTGAACCGGTTCGACCTGCCATTACCGGCGTCTCCACATTGCGGTCTATGCGGCCGCCGCCGCGCAGGCTGAACATTTCTATGTCCACGATCTGGGCGCAACCAGGCGGCCGGACCCGGAAAATGCCGCCGGCGCCCATTATTATTTCAGCCCTCTCCAATTCGTAGAGGTTCTGCCGCTGCCGCTTGGAATGCCATGACGCCTGGGTGCTGTCGGATGTGGGTTTTGCGACCATATTGGCGCGGCGCCGAATGGGCCGCGATCGGGCGCGTTACCCAGAAAGTCCCCAAGGATTTCCCCACCGCCAATGTCCTCAGCTATCGCGCCGACCTGGCGGCAATGGATCCAACCGTGGCCGCCAACGGAAGATAATCAGGCGCGGGCCATGCATGCAGCCATCAGGAATGCCTGGATCATCGCGGTGGGATTGGCCTTGCCGGTTCCCGCGATGTCAAATGCGGTGCCGTGCGCGGGCGTCGTGATGGGCACCGGCAGGCCGCCCTGAACCGTCACGCCGCGCTGGAAGCCCATCAGCTTCACCGCGACCTGGCCCTGATCGTGGTACATGGTGACGATGGCATCAAGCTTGCCGTCCCGCGCCTTCAGGAAGATCGTGTCGGCCGGATAGGGGCCTTCGATCGGCAGGCCTTCGTCATTCAGCGCACGGGCGGCGGGCGCGATGATATCGATTTCCTCGCGGCCACAGGTGCCGCCATCGCCCCCGTGTGGGTTCAGGGCCGCCAGCGCCACCCGCGGCGCCGCGAAACCGGCGCGTTTCAGCGTGGCATAGGTCAGCCGCGCCGCGGCCATTATGCGCTCGCGAGTAATGTATTTCGTGACCTCGCCCAACGGCACATGGCTGGAGATGCGCGAGGTCCACAGCGGGCCAAGAGTGTTGAACTCGCAGAAATAGTCTGTCACGCCCAGCTGGTCGGCGAAATAGTGCAATTCGTCCTCGAAATGCATGCCACCCAGCTTCATCGCCTGCTTGTTCAGGGGCGCAAAGCAGATGGCGTCGATCGCGCCGCGCTGCGCCGCGTCCAGACAGGCGTCCAGCGCCATGCGCGCGCCGCTGCCGGCGGCCGTCGTGACCTGGGCGAAAACGACATCGGATTGCGCCACGGTATCGAGAGGCAGGAACAGGATGTCGCCGTCAGTCTGCCGCGCGGCGGCGAAGTCGGCGACACGGGTGATCGCGGTGGTAACGCCCGCGATCCTCTGGCCCTCGCTCCATACCCAGTCATCGCCCACCAGCAATAAGCGTGCGGCATCCCGTGTTTTGGCGCTCGCCGCCAGCCTGGCCACAAGCTCAGGGCCTATGCCGGAAGCATCGCCGAATGTCACCGCGACCAGGGGTTTGGACATGTATTCTTCCGTATTATGGCGGATGGGGTGAGATTCGAACTCACGGGACCCTCGCAGGCCCGGCGGTTTTCAAGACCGCTGCCTTAAACCACTCGGCCACCCATCCGGCTGCCGGGAGATACAGGACCCCGGCGCGCGGCGCAATTGCC
Organism: Hyphomicrobiales bacterium; assembly: GCA_040255825.1. Taxonomy (GTDB): domain Bacteria; phylum Pseudomonadota; class Alphaproteobacteria; order Micropepsales; family Micropepsaceae; genus Rhizomicrobium. Next base: position 26,981 of record JBDZVS010000010.1, read on the forward strand.
GCACGGGCTGACAATGCTCCAGGGCCCAAGGTGCCTGGCGGCAGGCCCCGATCGCGACCTTATCCACTTGGCCCCGCGGCCGTGTGATACTTCCCGTCATGGCATGCATCGCCTTCTGGGATGTCATTCCACCCGATGCGGCGGACTTGCGGCCTTATCCACGGTTTGCGGGGGAGGGGGTGCTAAAATGGAGAGAACGAATATTCGTCTCGTGCCCATGACTATGGCGTTTTGCCGTCTGAGCCGCCTTTATGCGCGCCGGCTGTCCGGCGGCTATCCACCAGTCATCGGTCACGGTGCCGAGGACCGCTCGGGAACCGCCAACCCGTGAAAGTCGTGTTATGTGACGATGAACGCTGAATCTTTTGCGATGGCGGCCTGCATCCTTTAGCGTCACGAAAAGGACGAATCGAACGTGACGGGATTGTTCAGAATCCGGCTCCTGGCCGCCGTATCGCTTTTTGGCCTGCTGGCAGCCTGCACTAGTACACCGGCGCCGCCGCCGCCGGTTCCCCATGCTGTGTCGATCCCCAAATCGGCGGGCGTCTACAAGGTAGGCAGCCCCTACCAGATCGATAATGTCTGGTACTATCCCCGGGAACAGCCCGATTATGACGAAACCGGCATCGCTTCCTGGTATGGGCCGACCTTCTACGGCAAGCGGACCGCCAATGGCGAAATCTATGATGGCGATCTTTTGACAGCCGCTCATCGAACGTTGCCGATGCCGGTGAATGTGCGCGTCACCAATCTGGAAAACGGCAAGTCGATCGTGGTGCGGGTCAATGACCGGGGACCTTATGCGCGCGGGCGCATCATCGACCTCTCGCGGCACGCAGCCGAGTTGTTGGACGTGGTTCAGACTGGCACCGCACGCGTGCGCGTGACCTATCTTGGCCGGGCGCCGTTGGAAGGGGGCGGACCGGTCGGGGAAACGCCGCCGGAGATCGCCAACGCCCTGCCGGCTGCCCCCAGCGGCAAGGTCGAAAGCTCTGCGCTCGATGCCGTTCCAGGTGCTGCCCTGGCCGCGCCTGGCGTCACACGATCGATGCCCCACCCGGCACCCATTCCGGCGCAGATGTTCGCGGATAATGAACCCGACGGAAAGGTCACCAAGGTCGCCGTTCCCTCCGCCACACGCCTCTATGTGCAGGCGGGTGCTTTTTCCAAACTGCAGAATGCCAGGACACTGTTATCGAAACTCGGTGGGGATTTGCGCATCTCTACCCTTCAACGCGGAGGCCAGACCCTCTATAGAGTCCGCACCGGTCCTTTGGCCACCGTTGCCGAAGCTGACGCGGCCCTGGCCCGTATCACCGGGGCAGGCGCCAATGACGCCCAGATCGTCGTCGACCAATAATCCAGGAGTCCCAATGTTCCGACGCCTAGTCTTCAGCCTTGCCATCCTTGCCGCTGCCGCGCTTCCGGCGCGTGCCGCCATCGACACCAGTGCCGAACATGCGCTGCTGATGGATGCCAATACCGGCCAGGTGCTGTGGCAGAAAGACGGCATGGTGCCGATGCCACCGGCCTCGATGTCGAAGCTGATGACCATCGAACTCCTCTTCCAGCGGTTGAAAGACGGGCGCGTCAAACTGACCGATACTTTCCCGGTATCGGAGCGTGCCTGGCGCACCGGCGGCTCCAAGATGTTCGTGGAACTGGGCAGCCGCATTCCCGTCGAAGATTTGATTCGCGGCATCGTCATCCAGTCCGGCAATGACGCCTGCGTGGTGGTCGCCGAAGCGCTGGGCGGCACGGTCGAAGGCTTCGTCGACATGATGAATAAAAGGGCGAAGCAACTGGGTCTGACGCAATCGACTTTCGTCAATCCCGATGGTCTGCCGGACCCCCCCGGCCAGTTGATGAGCGCGCTGGACCTGGCCAAGCTGGCCCGCCACTTGATCAACGATTACCCGCGCTATTATCACTATTTCAGCGAGAAAGCGTTCGTCTGGCACGGGATTCGTCAACCGAATCGCGATCTGGTGCTTGGCAAGTTGCCGGGAGCAGATGGCCTGAAGACCGGCCATACCGATGCGTCGGGCTACGGCATCACGATCTCCGCGAAGCGGGGCGATCGCCGCTTCATCCTGGTTCTTAATGGATTGCGCTATCCTCAATACCACAATGATTATTTCCCCAACATCAAGCGCGCCGAGGAAGCGGCGCGGGTGATGGATATGGCGTTCCGCGAATTCCGCTCCTATCCGGTCGCCAAGGCTGGGCAGGTGGTTGGCAAGGCGCCGGTGTCAGAGGGCGTGGAAGAAACCGTGCCCGTCACGGTGCGCCAGAATTTCAATGTCACGATGCAGGTCGATTCCCATGCCAAGATGAAGTTGCTGCTCAAATACTATCCGGGGCTGAAGGCGCCAATTGCGGCGGGAAAGCAGGTCGGTATGCTGACGGTGACAGCCCCAGAATTCCCGGCCCTGTCGGTGCCGGTTTACGCTGCCCAGCCGGTGGAGCATGTCGGTTTCATCCGCGGCTTGTGGCGCGCGGCCAAACGCAAATTCTGGCCCAAATAAGTCAATGACCGGCCGCTTCATCAGCCTGGAAGGCGGCGAGGGCACCGGCAAGTCCACCCAGGTGCGCCGACTGGCGGCTGCACTCAGGCAGCGCGGCCTCACGGTGCTGACCACGCGCGAGCCGGGCGGCTCGCCCGGTGCCGAGGAGATTCGTGCCCTGATGGTCAATGGCGAACCGGGCCGGTGGGACGCGATGACCGAGACGCTGCTGGCCTATGCGGCGCGCACCGATCATGTCGCGCGCACGGTCGGCCCCGCACTGCTGCAAAATACCTGGGTGATCACCGACCGCTTCAGCGACTCCACCTTCGCTTATCAGGGGGCAGGCCGGGGCATGGACCGCGAGACCATCCGGCGCATCGAAAGCGCGGTGCTCGACGACTTCAAGCCGGATCTGACCCTGATCCTGGATCTGGATCCAGCCATAGGGCTGAAGCGGGCCAACGCCCGCGGCGCGGCCGAAAATCGCTTCGAGAAGTTCGGCGCCGACTTCCATATACGACTGCGGCAGGCGTTCCTAGACATCGCGCGGCGCAACCCCGAACGCTGCCGCGTAGTAGACGCTTCCGGCACCGAAGATGCGGTTGCCAAGGCGATTTTGGGGGCAGTGGCTGACCGTTTCGATCTATAAAGGGCGCATGGCCAAGCGCAGCACCCCGACAGATACCCAGGATAGCGATCGTATCGGCAGCTTTGCGCATCCGCGCGAAACTTTCGTGCTGGAAGGGCAGGATGCAGCGCTGCGCCGCGCAGGCCATGCGCTGCGGGCAGGCCGGCCCCCCAGCGCCTGGTTGATCACTGGCCCACCCGGCACCGGCAAGGCAACCTTGGCCTATCGTATTGCCCGTTACCTGCTGGCCCATGGTGCGACCGCGCGGGGACCGGAAGATATGGACATGCCGCTCACCGACATCGTCGCTCGCCAGATCATCGCCCAGTCTCACCCGGGCCTTCTGGTGTTGCGCCGCGCCGTCAACCCGCGCTCCGGTAAGCTCATGACAGTGTTGTCGGTCGATGAAATCCGCAAGCTGGCCGATTTCTTCGGCATGACCTCGGGTGCGGGCGGCTGGCGTGTGGCCATCGTGGATACGGCCGACGACATGAACGAGAATGCAGCAAACGCCTTACTCAAGATGCTGGAGGAACCGCCACCGAACGCGATGCTGTTACTTCTGTCTAACACGCCGGGACGGTTGTTGCCGACCATCCGCTCGCGCTGTCAGCGGCTGGATCTTCGTCCTCTAGAGGATGGGGTGATGGTTCGCCTGCTAGGCCGGTATTTGTCCGACAATACTATGCAGGAACGCGCCGCCCTGACAAGATTGGCCGGCGGCAGTATTGGTGCAGCGCTGACCCTGGCCAACGGCGACGGCGCCGCGCTGGCCGACGAAGCCGACCGGCTGATAGATAATGCCGGGGCGCCCGATATCCTGGCATTGTTGGCGCTCGCTGAAAGGCTGATGCGGATTCAGGATGGGCTGGACCAGTTTGGAAGTTTTCTGGGCGAGGCGCTGGCAGCACGCATCCGTGCTCGCGCGGAACAAGGTGGCGCGCATCTGCAGCGCTGGGTGCAGCTTCTGGCCCGTATCGAGCAGGATTTTGTTCGCGCCCGCGCGCTAAATCTGGAGCCGCGCCAGACCGTCCTGACGGCGGCGCGCGATCTGGCATCGGTAGCTCGCGGAGGGATGCTTTAGATGCTGGTCGACAGTCATTGCCACCTGGATTTTCCGGATTATGAGGGCAGCGTTGACGCGGTCGTCGCGCGGGCCCGTGCCGCCGGCATCGGCACATGCCTTACCATCGGTACCGAGTTGAAGCGTTTCCGGGGCGTGCTGGCGGTAGCAGAAACCTTTCCGGATGTGTGGTGCAGTGTGGGCGTTCATCCACATGAATCGGAAAAGGAATTGCTGGATACGCCCGCAGCCCTGATCAACGCTACGGCCCATCCCAGAGTGGTGGGGATCGGCGAGACCGGGCTGGATTATTATTACCAGCATTCTCCGCGTGATCCGCAGCGGCAGAATTTCCGTGCTCATATCGCGGCTGCACGACAGACCGGACTGCCGGTGATCGTGCACACCCGCGACGCGGACGACGACACCATCGCCATCCTGGAGGATGAGATGAGGAAGGGGATATTTACCGGGCTGATTCATTGCTTCACCGGCACCAGGCGGCTGGCGGACGCGGCGCTGGCGCTTGGGATGTATATTTCTGTCTCCGGCATTGCCACCTTCAAGAATTCCGGCGCCTTGCGTGAGGTCATCGCCACCGTGCCGCTGGATCGATTGCTGGTGGAGACCGATGCGCCGTTCCTGGCGCCGGTGCCGCACCGAGGCAAGACCAACGAGCCTGCTTTTGTGGTCCATACCGCCGCCTTGCTGGCGGGATTAAAGGACATCTCGCCGGCGGAACTGGCCGCGGCCACGACGGACAATTTTTTCCGCCTTTTCCGCAAGGTCGCGCGTCCCGCATGACGCTGGAGGTCCGCATCCTGGGCTGCGGCTCGTCGGGTGGCGTGCCGCGCATCGCCGAAGGTGGCCCCAACTGGGGCGACTGCGACCCGGCGGAGTCCAAGAACCGACGCACGCGTTCTTCGATCCTGGTGACGCGGCGCTCCGCCCAGGGGCAGACGCGGGTGCTGGTTGATACATCACCGGATTTGCGCGAACAGTTGATCGCGGCTGGTGTGGGTCTGCTGGATGGCGTGCTGATCACCCACGATCATGCCGACCAGACACACGGGCTGGACGACTTGCGCGTTGTCACGATGAATCTCGGGCATAGAATCGATCTGTGGACCGACAGTCGGGCGATGGACAGCCTGAAGCAGAAGTTCGGCTATTGTTTTGAGGCGCCACCTGGAAGTGGCTATCCACCCATCCTGAACGGCCATATCCTGCCCGAGCCGTTCGGCCCTTTCGCTATCGAGGGCGCAGGTGGTCCGATACCGATACAGGCATTCGGCGTTGGACATGGGCATATTCGCAGCCTGGGGTTCCGTATCGGACCTCTGGCTTATTGTCCGGATGTCGATGCGCTGGACGACCAGGCTTTCGCGATCCTGGAGGGAGTTCCATGCTGGATCGTCGATGCCCTGCGCCGGCGGCCTCATCCATCGCACGCGCATCTAGAGCGCACTCTGGGCTGGATCGCCCGGGTGAAACCGGGGCGTGCCATCCTGACCAATATGCATATCGACATGGATTACCAGACGCTGCGGCGTGAACTGCCGCCCGGGGTCGAGCCGGCCCATGATGGAATGCGAATCAACCTCGAAGAATAGCCGCTATGCAGCGGTCATTTCCTTGAGGTGGGCGACACCCTTGCGAATTTGGGCCATTTCTGCATCGGTCAGCGGCACATGCGGCGGCCGGGCGATGTTGATCCGGCTGGTCCCCATCATCAAGTTCAGCGCATATTTGATCGCGTTGTAATTGGAGCCATAGCCATTGGCCTTCATCATAGTGGTGGCCTGGACGAGCCGGTCATACGCTGGCTTAGGGTCGCGCCCCGCACGGTGTGCGGCAAAAATATTCGCGACCAGCTTGGTATAGACATTGCCGGAACCCAGGATCGCGCCATTGCCATGGCTGAGCGCCGCCAGCATGTTGTTGTCGGTGCCCGAGATGATGTTCAGGCGCCTGGGCGTCTGAGTCGACAAGGCTTCGAACTCCGCTGGCACGCCGTGCGAGTTCTTGATGCCGACGAAATTGGAATGCTGCTCCGCCATCGCGGTGACGAAGGCCGGGTTGATTGTCACACCCGTCACCTGGGGGATGTCGTAATAACGAACCGGGAAACTGGCGGGCAGCTTGGCCATCACCAACCGGAAATATTCCAGCAACCCCTCGGGTTTGGGATTTTTGTAATAGAAAGGCGGCTGGATCAGCACACTGTCGGCGCCGATGGAGGCGGCGTGCTGGGACAGCTCGATCGTCTCCTTGAAATTGGGTGTCCCGGTGGTGATGATGAGGTCCAGCCCGTTGCGATTTTTCACCGCCGTCTCGGCGATCTTCTTGCGCTCGCTAACCGAGAATGAAGGCCCTTCGCCATTGGTGCCGAGAACCAGCAAGCCATCGGCGCCTTGGGATTTCCACCAGGCCAACTGCTCGGCATAGGCGGCAGCATCGAACTCGTAATTCCTGTCGCAGGGCGTGACGCCGGCGACCCAGAACTTGTCTTTGGCACTTGAGCCCGGGGCACCAAGGGCCTGCGTTCCACTTGCGGCCATCATGGCGGCCGCCGCGCTCATGCCCATGAAAGTTCTGCGAGTGTTGTCCATTTCAGCCTCCCGGCGGCCCGTTGCGGTTTTTGAACATATCGCCGTGTTGCCGCCTGCACACGCTGTCACTTTCAGGAATTCGTGTAAACGGCACACGACATCTCCGTACTTGCTGCAACGCAGCAATCTGGTAGCGTTCTCCTGCGGCGTTGCGGCTGGGGGCTCGCCCTGGTGCAGCGCTCACAGCCCCTTGACTTGGCAAACCCTACCCACAAGCATCGCTGCCAGGGCAACCAAGCTTTCCGGACGCAGGCGTCTGGAAAAGGCAGGGCAAAGGGGCGTTATGACCACCCAACATAATCGCGCGCTGCAACGGCGGCACTTCATTATCGGTGCCGGCGCCTTGGCCGCCTCCACCGCACTTTCGTCGACTCCGGCATCGGCAAAAATCAATCATAAGCCTCTGGACCCTCTGAACCGCGATATCCTGTTTGGAACCACCAGTTCGATCTGGAATGATGCTGGGCTTGTGACCAGCTCCCCCTACACCACGGAACAAGCGATCAAGATGGTGGCGGCACGGGGCCTGCAGGGCATCGAGTTCTATGCCCATGGCATCGAAGCCTATCGTACCAAGCCGCTGGCGCTGAAAAAGCTGTTTGACGATGCCGGCATCACCTTTATCGATGCCTCCAATGGCGAGAAGGGCCAATCCACCAATTTCATCGATCCTGACCAGATTCCCAAGACTATCGAGGACCATGTCGCCTTCTGCCGCGATTTCCTGCAGCCGCTGGAATGCGATCACTTCAAGATCAATATGGGCCGCCGCCCGGAAGGTGGTCCAACCGACGATCAGCTCAAGCGGTTGGCCGACACGCTGAACCGGCTGGGCGCGAGAACCATCGCCATGGGCATACGCCTCTCGCCGCATCCGCACATCTGGGGCCCGTTGGAGCGCGAGCATGAGATGCGCCGGGTGATGGATTTAACCGACCCCAAATATGTCTGGCTGTGTGCCGATACCGGCCATCTGACCCTGGGCGGCGGCGATGCCGTCCAGATCGTCAGCGATTATTTCCCGCGCATCTCCGAAATCCATCTCAAGGACACTTACGCCAAGTATCGGCGCAACAAGTCCACACCGACGCAGGAACAGCATCGTATTGCCAGCGTATACCATAATCTTGGCGGTGGCGGAGTCGACTTTGTCGCTCTGTTCAAGGTACTGCGCGACCGCCACTTCAAGGGTTGGGCGGTCTTCGACGTGGACGGCCCGCGCAAGGGCGATGACGGCTATGACGCCATCGGCGGCAACGACAAGCTCAAGGTGGACGATTATGTCTCCCACAACATCAACTATCTGCGCGACGTGCTGGGCGTAAGGCTGCCGCCGCTCGCTTGATGTGACTGCTAGGGGCAATCAGATAAGGGGACACAGCGCATGTCACGCCACATCATCGTTCTGGCGGGATGGTTGCTTGCTGCATCTTCCGCTGCAGCACTTGCCCAATCCTATGAAGCGCAGCTCGATCCTGCGCCGTTCGACGCCACCACGCGGGCGAACGTGATCGGTTCCGTCGGTCAGGTCAGTGCCACGTTGAACGGCGACACGCTGTCGGTGACAGGGAAGTTCTCCAACCTGACCTCTCCGGCAACGGCAGCGCAACTTCGCATCGGCCTTGCCAAGGGCGTACCCGGAAATGCCATTGGACCCTTGACCGTCACGCATGGTCGGGAAGGCACGCTTTCCGGCAGCGTCAAGCTGACAGCGGCGCAGGTTGTGGCGCTGGACAAGCAGTCGGTCTATGTGCGTATCGACAGCGAAAAAGCGCCCGACGGCAATCTGCAGGGCTGGCTAGAGCCGGCCAGCGAGGGGAATAACTAGTATGTCCGCACGCAATCGGCTTCTTGGTGGTGCCGCCGCCGCGCTTTTCACCATGGGGGGCGCCTATATGCTCGGGCCGCAGGCTTTCGCGCAGGGCGGAGCGGCCGTCGTGACCCAGGCCCAGATTGTTGCCGGCAAGGCGGGCTATGCTGGCGCTTGCGCCGGCTGCCATCGCGCCAATCTGGTGGGAGGGGGCGACGCGCCCGCGTTGGGTGGCGCCGGTTTCATGGCAAGCTGGGGCAACCGCTCGACCAAGGAGTTCTACCAGTTCATCGCCAGCTCCATGCCGGCGGGCGCGCCAGGCAGCCTGAGCGAAAAGGCCTATACTGACATCACCGCTTATCTGCTGGCAGCCAATGGCGCCAAGATCGGCACCACGGCGTTCAGCAAAGACACCGACGTCAGGATATCCACTATTGCCAACGGTAAGATGCCTGCGGATTTTGGCAAACTTACCGCGTCCACGGTGGGCGGCACGACGCCGCTCAACCGGCGCAGCGATCTGATGGCACCCGCCTTCAGGCTTGGTCACACGGTACGGGGCACGGTGAAGAATTACGTCGATGTCACCGACGAGATGCTGCGCCATCCACCGGATGGCGAATGGCTGATGTATCGGCGCAATTACCAGGGTTGGAGTTTCAGCCCCCTCAAGCAGATCAACGCCGGTAATGTCAAACAACTCACGCTGAAATGGGCGTGGAACATGAACGAGGGCGGCGCCAACCAGGTCACGCCCATCGTTCATGCCGGCGTGATCTTCCTGTCCAACACCTCCAACACCGTCCAGGCACTCGATGCGCGAACCGGCGAACTGATCTGGGAGAACCGGCTGGGCCCGGTCTCGGTGATCGCCTATGGCGGCACGCGAAGCCTGGCCCTCTATCACGACAAGGTCTATGTCGCGACGACCGATGCCAAGATCCACGCGTTGGATGCGCGTACCGGCAAGGAAGTCTGGTCACACCCGCTGGGCAATCCCAACAACTCCAATACCGGCGGCGTGATGGTGATGCGCGGCAAGGTGCTGACGGGTCTGACCGGCTGCGACAATTACTCGCTCAACAACTGCTACATCAGCGCCTTTGACGCCGATACCGGGAAGCCGGCGTGGAAATTCTATACAACAGCGCTGGAAGGCCAGCCGGGCGGCGATACTTGGAACGGGCTGCCCAATCTTTTGCGGGGCGGTGGCGATACGTGGATCGCCGGCACCTACGATCCCGAGTTGAACACGACTTATTGGGGCGTGGCTCAGACCAAGCCCTGGTTCCGAGCCAGCCGCAAGAGCGGCAATGCAGCGACGCTTTATTCGTCTTCGACCCTGGCGCTCGATCCCGATACCGGCAAGCTCAAATGGTATTTTCAGCATGCACCGGGCGAGAGCCTGGACCTGGACGAGGTGTTCGAGCGTGTGCTGATCGACCATGGCGACCAGAAATATCTGATGACCATCGGCAAGCCGGGCCTGTTGTGGAAGCTCGACCGCGAGACCGGCAAGTTCCTGGGTGTGAAGGAGACGATTTTCCAGAACGTCTTCGCGAATATCGATCACAAGACCGGCGCAGTCACCTATCGCTCCGACATCCTGAACCAAAAGACCAATCAATGGCTGTCGTCGTGCCCCGGTCCCGAGGGCGGTCATGACTGGCAGGCCACCAGCTATTACCAGCCCGACGATATACTGATCATTCCGCTCAGCCAAAGCTGCGTGATGATCCAGGGCCATGACGTGGAGCAGAAGCTGGGCGGGGGCGGCACGGCGGCGTCCCAGAAATTCTTCTTCATGCCCGGCACCCATCAGAACATGGGGCGGCTGTCGGCGTACCGGACCAGCGACATGAAGGAGCTGTGGTCCTGGCAGCAGCGTGCTCCCTTCCTGTCGGCGGTGCTGTCCACCGGCGGCGGGCTGGCCTTTGTCGGCGACTTCGACCGTCACTTCAAGGCGGTGGACGTGAAGACCGGCAAGGTGGTGTGGCAAACCCGCCTGGGCAATACGGTGCAGGGCTATCCCGTCAGCTTCAGCCTGGACGGCAAGCAGTACATCGCCGTCACCACCGGCCTTGGCGGCGGCAGCCCGCAACAGAAGCCGACCGCACTGCTGGACGAGGTACACCGCGCCGCCACCGGCAACATGCTGTACGTGTTCGCGCTGCCGGACGAATAGCCACCGTCTCGGTTCTTATTGGCCCGGCCCTTATTTGCCTGGGACGGGCAGGTGCACGCTCACGATGACGAACTCACCCTCCACATCCTGGAACTGGTGGGCGGTGCTGGGCGGCACCATCACATAGTCGCCTTCGACGATGTGCCGCTTGGTGGCGCCCTCGATTCCCGTGCCCACGTCGGTGTGATTGCCGGGGCGCGGCGGCTGGATGCCGGTCAGGTGGCCGCCGGTGGCCAGGTTGGCGGCGCCCTTCAACACATGCACGAACTCAGCCTCGCCATGGTGCAGGGTCGGCGGCGTCAGGCCGGTGCGATACTCCAGCAGCACGCGATAGGGCATCACGGTGACGACCGGCAGCACCGAATTGATATTGGGCGATTTCTGGTTGGCCTTGGCCTTGGCGATCATGGCGGGAATATCAGCGCCCGACTGGAACAGCTTTTCCGGCGCGCGTGATTGGGTAGCTGGCGGCTGGGCGGCGGCGGGCAGGGCGGCTGCCAGAGCCAGTGGGGAGACGAGGGCGAGGGCGAAGAGGGCATGCTTCATGGCTGGTGTCTCCTATTGGCGCGCGCCGGCGTCGTAATTGTGCATCCCTTCGGGACGCGGGTTGATGGCGATGCGGGTGGACATGCCGTTGCCGGCCCAGCTTGCGCGGTGCCGGCGACTGCCCGGACAGTGATGGTCATGAAGCTCCCCGGTGGTTCTGGTGACGCGACCTTAGGCTTGGCGGTCGCGGGCTGACAAGCCGCCGCGGTCCGGCGATGCGCCGGCGGCATCGCCGGGTAGTGGACAGGGCGTGGACAGGCCAGGGCGAAAGAGTGCGTCCTATCCACCGTCCGCAAACGCGGAAGCGCTGCGGCATGGGCATCAGACGAATCTTCGTTTGCTCCATTTCGATGTACCCCCCTCCCTCTCCGGTGTTGGATAAGGGGAAGCCGGGAAGGGGAGCGGCTGGGTATCGTTCGGCGTCTCATGCCCGGGAGCATGACAGGACGCTATGGGGGAAAGGAGGGTGGATATCCCATGACCTTCGCCCGCGAGGCGGTTGACCATAACAAAATGTTCGTCCGCGATGGTGAGACTGGCCGAGTCCAGGTAGGGTGAATGATGCCATGCGCGCCGAACACGCTATCAAGGCCGCGGAAGGCAAGCGGTTGACCTATCGTCACTCGGGACTCTTGCCGCGACTCCCGGCAATATCCTTGTGCGGCTTTGGCGGCGCGTTCAGGGCGCGTTGAAGTGCGGCGTCCATGCGCTTTTTGTGTCTTTTCGCTAAATTGATCTTCTGACGAATACGTCACTTTGGAGATCCTGCAGTGCTACTGGCTGGCGACTATAGCGTAATTCCGAGATTTGATCGCCGGCGCATCGCCCTGGCGGAGAACTCCGTAGCATTTCATGTCGAGGGCGCCTTATCGGAACTCCAATCCTATACTTCTGATTTGGAGTCGGCGGTAGAGCTTTTCCGCTTTGCAAGACAACAACTAGATGTCCGCCCAAGGACCAAAGTGGAAAGCGGCAGCTTCGGTGCAAAGGACGATGCGGAAACACTTATAAGGCGCTGGCAATTCATCGCGGCGGATTCCGCCGCTATGTCGGTCTGGCATTTTGGCGAGTGCTTAAAAGGCATAAAATCGTCTATTCGCCTGGATGCGCCGGCCCTTAATTCAAAGGTAAATTGGGAGATCATGCGGGAAGCCACTAATCTCTATAAAAGCCATTTCCCGCATTCAGAAGGACTGCGCCACGCCGTAGCCCATCGCGCAAATCTTACTGAGACGCGTAAAGCCGCTAAGGAAAATGCGGTCAAAAAGCCCCTCAATCAATTCGGCATTAATTCCGCCCACGGCGCGATGCTGAAATCCAATCTGAGAGATAATACCTTGTTCTATTCGATCGGGGGCGAAATCCGCTCTCTCGATGTTACGCGCCAGTCGGTCACGAAATTGGTGGCAGTGCGAGACAAGTTCTATATGGCCTTTGATGCCGTGAAGGATCGCAGGTTCGAGGAAGTCATGAAGATGGCGGAAGCCTATCAGTCCGGCCCAACACCCGACCGAGTATAATTTCCCATAATATTACTTATACGAAAATCTGATGGGCGGCCGGGCCAAGAAAACCGGCCTTCCCCCGGGCTCTTGACCCGTCCCCTGGGGCCACCCCGAAAGTCCGGCTTGTCGATAGACTGAGCCCGCCATGGACCGTTTCCTGAGTCCTTCCGAGACCGCCCGCCGCTTCGGCGTGACCACCAAGGCGCTACGCCTGTACGAGCGTCATGGCCTGATCGCGCCGGTGCGCAGCGCCTCCGGCTGGCGCACTTATGGTCCCGATCAGGTCGCGCGCCTGGTGCAGATCCTGGCGCTGAAGCGTCTTGGTCTGCCCCTGGCCCGCATCGCCGAGCTACTGGCCGGCCGTAATGACCTGGATGCCGTGCTGGCACTTCAGGAAGAAGCTCTTACCCGCGACAGCCAAAAGCTTTCCCGAGCGCTGTCGTTGGTGCGAGATGCCCGCGCGCGGCTGGCGGCAGGTGCGGTCCTGTCCATCGACGATCTCGCGAACCTCGCCAAGGAGACGAAGATGGACTCCCCTCTGACCGGCGCACAGATCAAGGCGCTGCTCGCTCCCTATACCGAAAAACATTTGTCCGGTCCGCAGCAGACGATCCTGGAGCGCGTACGCAAGGCGCGGGCGCCGGTGGTGACCGCGATGGAGCGACTCTATGACGAAGCGGCGGCTCTGATCGCATCCGGCAACGGCCCCGACTCGGCGCCGGGGCTCGATCTGGCGCGGCGCTGGCGCGAGCTCGCCTCGGAATTCGCGGCTGGCGTGAACGGATTGCAGGACATCGCGCTCAGGGTCCAGGATGCCTGGGCTGAAGCCATGACGGACCCACAAGTGGCGCCCAAGTTGGCCAAGCGCCAGCAAGTCCAGAACTTCATCCGCGATGCCTGGATGCATCTGCGTATCCTTGAAGCATCATTCCCCGGTCATTGAGATCGTCTTGCGGAGGCTGCCCGGCTCTTCCATTTTACGGCATGACGAATCCCGACATCCAGCCTTCTGAAATCAAGCCGGGCCGCGACATCGCCATCCTGCTGGCGATCATGGCGCGGCTGCGCGGGCCCGGCGGCTGCCCGTGGGACAGCGCCCAGAGCTTCGCCACCATCGCGCCCTACACCATCGAGGAAGCTTATGAGGTCGCCAGCGCGATCCAGGACGGCGACCTGGAGTCCCTGCCCGGCGAACTGGGCGACCTGCTGTTCCAGGTCGTCTTCCACGCCCGCATGGCCGAGGAAGCCGGCCTGTTCGACTTTGGCGACGTGGTGGCCGCGGTCACCGACAAGATGATCCGCCGCCATCCCCATGTGTTCGGCGACGCCGAGGTCAAAACCGCCTTCAAACAAGCGGACGCCGCCAGCCAAAAGGATTTCTGGGAAAAGCTGAAGGACGGCGAACGCGCCGCCAAGGGCCACCAGAGCCTGCTGGACGATGTGGCCAGCGCCCTGCCCGCGCTGATGCGCGCCGAAAAGCTTCAACGCCGTGCTTCAAGCGTCGGATTTGACTGGAACAATGCCGATCTGGTGGTCGACAAGATCGCCGAGGAAGCGCGCGAGGTGGCTGAGGCGCGCACCCAGGCCGAGCGTGAGGAGGAAGTCGGCGACCTGCTGTTCGTGGTCGCCAACCTGGCCCGCCACCTGAAGGTCGATCCCGAGGCCGCCCTGCGCGCCGCCAATGCCAAATTCACCCGCCGCTTCAAGCACATAGAGCGCGAACTTCAACGCCGCGGGGTGGCGCCGGGCGAGGCCTCGCTGCAGGAGATGGAAGAGTTGTGGCAGGAGGCAAAGAGGGTGGAGAAAGCGGCTGGCTGAGGCTTCGCCGGCCGCTCGCTCGTGCTCGCGGCGTTCGTCGCTCCAAATGATCCGCTGGATCATTTCGTTCGCCTCCGGCGAACCGCTCCTCACCCTTCGACAGGCTCAGGGTGAGGAAATGGGAAACCCTCATGCTGAGCTTGTCGAAGCATGAGGTGCGCCAATCTCATGTATCGCCCGAGATTCATCTCGCAACACCCTGCTCCAGCTGGATATTTCCAGCGAACCGGCTCTCGAAACGGCCCAGGTCGCCAGGATGGACGCGCAGGGTCAGGCCGATCCTGCCGGCACGGTCGCGCCGTTCCAGCACCTGGGCGTGGCGGTAAGCGAACGCCAGCGCCTCGCCATCCGCGGCCGGAAGGCTGAGTTTCAGGGTGATGTTTCCACGTGTCACGGCGGTCTCGAAGGCGGCCAGAAGGGCCTCGATGCCCTGGCCGGTCAGAGCCGAGACCGCCACCACCGCCTCCTCGTCGCGGCCGCCACGCGCCAGAAGCCCCCGGCGCTGGTCTTCGTCCAGCAGGTCGATCTTGTTCAGCACCTCGATCATGGGGCGGTCGGCGCCCAGCTCTTCCAGCACCTTCAGCACGTCGGCCTTCTGAGCCTCGGTCTCGTCATGGGCGGCGTCGCGGACATGGGCGATCACATCGGCGGCCAGCACCTCTTCCAGGGTGGCGCGGAAGGCGGCGACCAGTTCGGTCGGCAGGTCGGCGATGAAGCCCACCGTGTCGGACAGGATGATGCGGGTGCCGCCGGGCAGCGTCACGCCCCGCATGGTCGGGTCCAGGGTGGCGAACAAAAGGTCCTTGGCCAGGACTTCGGATTCGGTCAGCCGGTTGAACAGGGTCGATTTGCCGGCGTTGGTGTAGCCGACCAACGCCACCACCGGGAACGGCACCTTGCGGCGGGCCTGGCGCGACAGGCCGCGCGTGCGCTTGACCGTCTCAAGCTCTTTCTTGATCCTGGTGATGCGTTCGGCGATCAGGCGGCGGTCGGTCTCGATCTGGCTTTCGCCCGGACCGCCCAGGAATCCGAAGCCGCCGCGCTGACGCTCCAGATGGGTCCAGGAGCGGACCAGGCGCGAGCGCTGGTACGTCAGGTGCGCCAGTTCGACCTGAAGCCGCCCTTCCCGCGTGGCGGCACGCTCGCCGAAAATCTCCAGGATCACGGCGGTGCGGTCCAGCACCTTGCTGTTCCACGCCCTTTCCAGGTTGCGCTGCTGCACCGGCGACAGGTGTGCGTTGACGATGATCACGTCGGGCTTTTTGTCCCGCGCCAGCGCCGCGATCTCTTCCACCTTGCCCCGCCCCAACAGGGTGGCGGGTATCGGCCGGGCCAGGGGCGCGACCTGTTGCGCCACCACATCCAGATGGATGGCGGCGGTCAGGCCGACCGCCTCGCCCAGGCGCGCGGCGGCATTGCGCAGTGGCCTGGTCTGGCCTTTGGGGCCGCGATCCTTGGGCTCGACATGGATGACGAAGGCCTTCGCCCCCGCGGTCCAGTCCGCGTTCGGCGCCTCGGAATGGGAAGCGGCCAACTCAGCCCTCGGCCGGCTCATCCTGGAGCTGGATGGGCCCCAACGGCATCACGGTCGAGATGGCGTGCTTGTAGACCAGCTGCGACTGGCCATCGCGGCGCAGCAGCACGCAGAAATTGTCAAACCAGGTGATGTTGCCCTGAAGCTTGACGCCATTGACCAGGAAGATGGTCACGGCGGATTTCGATTTGCGGACCGCGTTAAGGAAAGTGTCCTGAAGGTTCTGTTGTTTATCGCTCATGGGTCAGCCCATTGTTTCAGCTCCGCGGCGGGGTCCGCGGGTGCATATTGGCGGCCAGCATAGTCGATTGCTGCAATTGCGAAAGTGCAAATCTGGCAGTCGGGTCGATTCAGGCCGATTTTATCCCCGCCCTGGCAGCGTAAAGGGCGCGAATCCGTTGCGTGATCGGGCCCGGCGTCCCGTTTCCCACCGCTTTGCCGTCGATGGCGACAACCGGCACCGCCGCGCCCGTGGCCGATGAGAGGAAAGCCTCGCGCGCCTGGAGGGCCTCGGCGAGGGTGAATTTGCGCTCCACGACCTTCACCTGCCCTTCCGCCATCGCCTCCAGCATGATTCGACGGGTGACGCCGGGCAGGATGGCGGTGGAAAGATCGCGGGTGATCACGGTTCCCTCCCCATCCACGATCCAGGCGTTGGTCGAGGCGCCTTCGGTCACATAGCCGTCACGGTCCACCAGCCAGGCCTCGAACGCCCCGGCGGCCCTGGCGGCCTGTTTGGCCAGCAGGTTGGGCAGAAGCTGCACCGTCTTGATGTCACAGCGCCCCCAGCGGATATCGGGCTGCGAGGAAACGGCGCCCCCCTGCTCCATCCGCCGGGCCAGCGTCGCCAGGTCCTGGGCGCGCATGGTCATGATCAGGGTGGGACGGGGCGGGTCGGCGGGCGGGACATGGTCGCGGCGCACCGCCCCGCGCGTGACCTGAAGATACAGGAATCCGTCGGCGATGCGGTTGCGCGCGATCACCTGGCGCATCACCAGCTTCAGCGCGGCGCGGCTCATCGGCATCGCCATGCCGACTTCGCGCAGCGAGCGCTCCATCCGGTCCAGGTGCGCCTCCTCGTCGATCGGCCGGAAACCGATCACGTTGGTGACCTCATAAATGCCGTCGCCGAGCTGAAGCGCGCGGTCCTCGATATGCACGCCCGCTTGGCCGTGCGGCAGGTAGCGGCCGTTGACATAGGCGATGCGGCCCGAAGGCGCGCGGGTTGGCCATTTTTTCATGATTCAGTTCGGAGCGCCCTGGGAGGAAGCCACGCCCAGCGATTTCAACTTTCTGTGCAGCGCCGATCGTTCCATGCCGATAAAGGCGGCGGTGCGGCTGATATTGCCGCCGAAACGATTGATCTGGGCTACCAGATAATCGCGCTCGAATATCTCGCGGGCTTCGCGCAGCGGCAGCGAGATCACAAGGTCGCCGTTCCTGGCCCCGCCCACGCCCGCGCCCAGGTCGGTCGGCAGAAGATCGGCCGTTACCGCCTCGGTGACGTCGTCGCCGGCCAGGATCAGCAGCCGCTCCACGATGTTGCGCAGCTGGCGCACATTGCCCGGCCAGTTGTGGGTTTGCAGCACCGCCATGGCGTCGTCCCCGACCGTGCGCAGCGGAAGGCCCGCCGCGGCGGACAGGCGCTTGAGGAAATGAGTCACCAGCAGGGGAATATCGTCGCGCCGCTCGGCCAGGGAGGGCACGCGCAGCGGCACCACATTGAGCCGATGATAAAGGTCTTCGCGAAAGCGTCCGGCCTCGGTCTCGGCACGCAGGTCCCGTGTGGTCGAACAGATGACCCGCGCATCCACCTGCACGCGGCCCTGGCCGCCGACGCGGGTGAAGGTCTGATCGATCAGCACGCGCAGGATCTTGCCCTGCGTCTCCAGCGGCATGTCCGCCACTTCGTCGAGATAGAGGGTGCCGTTGTGCGCCAGCTCGAACAGGCCGGTCTTGCGCGGACCCTCGCCCGATTCGACGCCGAACAGCTCGGCTTCCAGCCTGTCCGGCTCCATGGTGGCGCAGTTGATGGCAACGAAGGCGTTGCCGGCGCGGCGCGAGCGGGTGTGGATCATGCGTGCCGCTACTTCCTTGCCCGACCCGGCGGGGCCGGAGATCAGAACCCGGCTGTTGGTCGGCGCGATCTTCTCGATCAGCATGCGCAACTGGGTGATGGTCGGCGACTGGCCCACCAGTTCGCCCTCGTCGCCGGTCTTGAGCTTCAGTTCCTGAATCTCGCGCTTCAGGCGCGCCGCCTCCAGCGCCCGTTCCACCACATGAAGCAGGCGATCGGCCTTGAACGGCTTCTCGATAAAGTCATAAGCCCCCTTCCTGATCGAGGCGACGGCGGTCTCGATGGTGCCGTGGCCTGAAATCATCACCACAGGCAGGCCGGGCTGTTCACGCTTGATCGCGTCCAGCACCTCGATCCCGTCCAGCTTGCTGCCCTGCAGCCATATGTCCAGGATCACCAGCTGGGGACGGCGCGCGCGCACCGCCGCCAGGGCGCTTTCGGAATCGCCGGCCGTGCGGGTGGCATAGCCTTCGTCCTTGAGGATACCCGAGATCAGATCGCGGATGTCCTCCTCGTCATCGACGATGAGAACCTCAGACGCGATCAGCGATCCGTTCTTGCTCATCTTCCGGTCCTTTGCTTTGCGAATCCTGCTGCTGTTTCTGGCTGAATGGGAAGGTCAGGATCACCTGTGCCCCCTCGCCGGCCTCGGCGTCCGCCAGGGTGATCTCGCCGCCATGGTCTTCCATGATCTTGCGGACGATCGCCAGGCCAAGCCCCGTGCCCTTGGCGCGGGTCGTGACGTATGGCTCGGTCAGGCGGTGGCGATGCTCCGGCGGCAGGCCGATGCCGTTGTCGGTGATGCGATAGGTGAAAGTACTTCCGTCGGGCACGATGGCGATCTCGATGCGGCCGGGCTCGTCATCGCCCCTGGCGATGCGCGCCTGGATGCCCTCGCCCGCGTTCTTGAGCACATTGGTCAGCGCCTGGGCGATCAGCCGGCCGTCACCCTCGAAATGCAGCGGCTCGCGCGGCAGGGAGGTCGAAAAAGCGATCGCCGGATTGGCGACCCGCTGCAGGAACACCGCCTGCTGCACAAGCTCCTGTGCATTCTCGCGGCGCATGACGGGGGCCGGCATGCGGGCGAAGGAGGAGAATTCGTCCACCATGCGGCCGATGTCGCCCACCTGGCGGACGATGGTGTCGGTGCATTGGCGGAAGGTTTCGGGATCGGAGGTGATCTCGCCGGAATATTTGCGCTTGAGCCGCTCGGCGGACAGCTGGATGGGCGTGAGCGGATTTTTGATCTCGTGGGCGATGCGGCGGGCCACATCGGCCCAGGCGGCGGTGCGCTGGGCGCTGACCAGGTCGGTGATGTCGTCGAAGGTGACGACGAAGCTTTCCGCCGCGGGCTCGCCCGAAACCTGGGCGCTGAGGGTGCGGGTCTTGCCGCCGCGCTTGAGCGTGACCTCGCCGCCGGCCCGGCCCACCGGCTCGCCCATGGCCCGGCGGATCATGCCCGCCAGCTCCGGGATCACTTCGGCGTAATAGGCGCCCTCCAGGTCCTCGGGCGCCGAATCCAGCAGGCGGGCGGCGGCGCGGTTGACGATGGTGATGCGGCCCTCGCCGTCCAGGCCGATGACGCCGGCACTGACCCCCGAGAGCACCGCTTCGGTGAATCGGCGGCGGATATCGATCTGGCGGCCCGCATCGATCAGGTCCTCGCGCTGGGCCGAAAGCTGCTGGGTCATGCGGTTGAAGGCATTGCCCAGCGTGCCCAGCTCGTCATCCTCGCCGGTGACGCTGACATGGGCGGAAAGATCGCCCTCCGACACTTTCTCGGCAGCGTCGATCAAGCTGGAGATCGGCCGCACCAGCCGGTTGGCGGCCCACAGGCCGAACCAGATGGCCGCCAGCAGGATCGCAAGCGAGACCACCGCGTAGAGGGCGGCGAAGACCAGCGCCACTTCCGAGCGGTTCTGGTCCAGGCGGTTATATTCTCCGACCGCCGCCTTGGTGCGCAGGTAATAGCCGAACACCTTGGGATCGACGACGCGCACGACTTCCAGATAGGCGTCGTTCAATGCCTGAAGCCGCAACAGGGCGGTCACGGTGCCGTTGTCGGGCGTGTCCAGCACCACGCTTTCGCGGGCCTGCGCGATGTCGGACGGTTTGGGCGGCGGCGGATCCTTGACCGACCGCAGCTTGGACGACCCCAGGATGCGGCCCTTGCTGTCCAGGATATAGGCCGCCTGCAACCCCCGATTCTGTGTGATGGTTCCCAGCTTGGCGAACAGGCGCCCGGCCCGGACGCGTTTTTCCTCATCGAACAGTTGCGGGTCGCTCTGGATTGCGTCGGCGATATAGCTGACGTCGTTGATGATCGAGGTCTCGTGTTCCTTCACATAGACCTGCGCCACGTTCACCGCGCTGCCCAGCGCGGTCTTCACCCGGTCCGAGAACCATGCCTCCAGGCCCAGATTGAGCGTCACGGCCGCGAAGATGGCGACCAGGATCACCGGCACCACCGCGATGGCCGAGAACCAGGTCACCAGCCGCACATGCAGCTTGGCGCCGGCCCGGCCCGAGCGCCGTTCGCTCCACAGCCGCGTCAGCCGCCAGGCGATCAGGGCGCCCAGCGTCAGGACCAGCGAAAGATTGACCAGAAGCAGGACCGCAAGGCCGGTGCGCGTGGGCGCATAAGGGGTGACGCCGGTCAGGAGCGCATAAGTGGCGCAGCCCGACAGGGCGGCCAGCACGCCCACCCCGAGCGCCAACTGACTGGGCCGCGACAGCGAGCGCAAACGGGCGCGCCTCTCCAGGAACGATGCTTCGCTCACCAACTCTTCCTTGCGAGCCGACTCCCCTCCCCGTGCGTCGGCCAAGTGACAGGACTGTAGCCGAGCCACGGACTGTTGCAAGAATGCTGCGTGGTATTTCCAGCACAGTGTTTTTCGCGCCGATCCGGAAAAGCGTGGCATTTCCTGTTGAATCAGGGTTTTGGTCGCAAAAAGTGAGCGCTATTCGCTTCGCAACCCCTTGATCACTTCCAGCCCCAGGTCGCGGATCTTCTTGCGCAGGGTATTGCGGTTCAGGCCCAGAAGCTGGGCGGCGCGGATCTGGTTGCCGCGTGTTGCGGCCAGGCAGATGGAGATCAACGGCCGTTCCACCTCCTGGACGACCCGATCATAGACGCCGGGCGGAGGCAGCTTGTTCCCCTGGGCCAGGAAATAGCGGGTCAGGTACTGCTCGACCGAGGCCGAGAGCGAGCGCGGCTCCTCTCCCCCTTCGCCGGCGGCGGGCCGGGCGGGCTCTTTCAGCTCGGCCGCCACGGCTGCGGCGGGAATGGTATCGCCCGCGTGCAACACCACCAGGCGGCGAATCAGGTTCTCCAACTCGCGGACATTGCCCGGCCAGCGATGGCGGCGCAGCATCTCCAGCGCCTCATTGTCGAGCGTCTTGCGCGGCAGCCCCTCTTCCTCGGCCTTGCGCAGGAAGTGGCGCGCCAGGTCGGGAATGTCTTCCACCCGCTCGCGCAGCGGCGGCAGGCGCAGCGGCACGACATTGAGCCGGTAATAGAGGTCCTCGCGGAACAGGCCCTGGCCGATCAACTGGCGCAGGTCGCGGTTGGTGGCGGCGATGATGCGCACATCGGTGCGGATCGGCGTACGTCCGCCCACGGTGGTGTATTCGCCCTGTTGCAACACGCGCAGAAGCCGGGTCTGCGCCTCCAGCGGCATGTCGCCGATCTCGTCCAGGAACAGGGTGCCGCCCTCGGCCTGCTCGAAACGGCCCACGCCCCGGTTGGTGGCGCCGGTGAAGGCGCCGCGCTCATGGCCGAACAATTCGCTTTCCACCAGCTCCTTTGGGATGGCGGCCATGTTCACCGCGACGAAGGCGCCATGGCGGCGCTTGCCATAGTCGTGCAGCGCCCGGGCCACCAGTTCCTTGCCGGTCCCGCTCTCGCCCATGATCATCACGGTCAGGTCGGTCTGGGTCAGGCGCGCAATGATCCGGTAGATTTCCTGCATCGCCGGCGAGCGGCCGATCAGGGGCAGGCGTTCCTCGGCCGGCTCCTGCCGGATGTCGCGCCGGCTCGCCGGGCTGGCAAGCGCCCGCTGCACGACATGAACCAGTTCCTTGAGATCGAACGGCTTGGGCAGATATTCAAAAGCGCCGCGCTCGGCCGCGGTGATGGCGGTCAGCAGCGTGTTCTGCGCGCTCATCACCAGAACCGGCAGATCGGGCCGGATGCGCTTGATGCGCGGCAGAAGGTCGAAGCCGGATTCGTCAGGCAGCACCACGTCGGTGATGACCAGGCCGCCCTCGCCCGCCGCGATCCAGCGCCACAGGCTGGCCGCCGTGCCGGTGGTGCGCACGTCATAGCCGGCGCGGCCCAGCGCCTGGCTCAGGACCGTGCGGATGGCGCTGTCGTCGTCGCAGACCAGAATGGTGGCGGCCATCAGGGTTCCTCCGCCGAAGACTCGGGCGCCAGCGCCTTGGGCAGCAGCACGCGGAAGACCGTGCGTCGCGGCACCGATTCGCATTCGATTACCCCGCCATGATCGCCGATGATCTTGGCCACCAGCGCCAGCCCCAGCCCGGAGCCGCGCAGCTTGGTGGTGACGAAGGGATCGAAAATGTGGGGCACCAGGTCGGCAGCCACGCCGCCGCCATTGTCGCGCACCGTCACCTCCAGCGGCAGGGACAGGCGCTCGCCCGAAAGGCCGGAGCCGAAGCGCACCCCCGGGCGGTAGCCGGTGGTCAAGGTGATCTCGCCGCCGGTCTGGGGCAGCGCGTCGGCGGCGTTGCGCACCAGGTTGAGGAAGACCTGGATGAGCTGGTCACGGTCGCCCAGGACGGGCGGCAGGGACGGATCGAAATTCTCGATGATGGTGACGCCGCGGGCGAAACTGTTTTCGGCCACCTTGCGCACGCGGTCCAGCACCTCATGGATATTGACGGGATGGCGGACGAGATTGCGCGTATCGCCGAAACTTTCCATGCGATCGATCAGGCCGCGGATGCGATCGGCCTCGGCCACGATCAACTGTGTCATCTGGCGCTCGGCCGGCGCGAGCTGTTCCTCCAGAAGCTGGGCGGCGCCGCGAATGCCGGCCAGGGGATTTTTGATCTCATGCGCCAGCACCGCGGCCATGCCGTGCATCGAGCGCACCGCGCCGCGGTGCAGGAGCTGGCGGTCCATGCGCTGGGCCAGGCTGCGCTCCTGCAACGTCAGCGCCAGCGCGCCTTCCGGTTCGGACAGAGGCGTGACGGTGACGTCGGCGATGCGCTCGCCATGGCGGGGGGTGGTCAGATCGACGTCGCGCTCGGCGGCGGAAGAGCCGCGCTCCTGCGCCTGGGCGATCAACTGGAACAGAGGGCTGTCGAAGGGCAGGATGTCTGGCAGCGCATGCTTGAGCAGCATGGTGGCGCCGGTATCGAAGAACTGTTCGGCGGCCGGGTTGACGAACAGGATTTCCCGCCGGGGTCCTATCAAGAGGATGGCCATGGGCAGAGCGTTGGCGATAAAAGCCATGCCCGGAAAATCCGGTCCCCGGGATTCCTGAAGTGCCTGTGCGGCCATTTTTGCCTATTCTTTAGTCATGTTAGAACTGTGGTCATGTTATAGGCAATTCTGCCTGACGCCAACCCTCGTTACCGCCCTGCCCCACCTGCCAGGAGTTCCAATGCCCCGTATCGCCGTTCTGATCGTGGCCGCCGGCAAGGGCGAGCGGACAGGGCTGAGCCTTCCCAAGCAATATGAAAGCCTTGGGGGCAAACCCATGTTGCGCCGGACGGTGGAGGCCTTCGCCGGGCTTCCTGTCCGGGTCGTGATCGGGCGGGGCCAGGAAGACTTGGCCTCCCGGGCGCTGGCCGGGCTGGACCTGCCGCCGCCGATACCGGGCGGGCCCACGCGGCAAGACTCCGTCCGCCGGGGGCTGGAGGCGCTTGCCACTGATGCCCCCGATTTCGTCCTGATCCATGACGCGGCCCGCCCTTTTGTCTCGCGCCAGATCATCGCGGCGGTGACGGCGGCGCTGGAGAAAGGCGCGCGCGGCGCCCTGCCGATGCTGGCGGTGGCCGACACGCTGCGCCGCAAGGACGGCGCGCACTGGTGCACCGTTCCGCGCGACGGGCTTTATCGTGCCCAGACGCCGCAGGGCTTTGTCTTTGGCGATATTCTGGCCGCGCATCGCGCGCATGCCGGAACGCCCGTCACCGACGACATGGCGCTGGCCGAGCTGGCGGGCATCGCGGTGGAACGGGTCGAGGGCGACGAGCGGAATTTCAAGCTGACCACGAAGGACGATTTCACCTTGGCCAATGCACTTCTTAACTCTCTGGATCGCTCCGCTGACGCTGCGCGCCGGGGCGGCGAAACCCGCAGCGCCATGGGCTATGACGCCCACCGCTTCACCGAAGGCGATCATGTCTGGCTCTGCGGTATCAAGGTGCCGCACGATCACGGGCTGGAAGGCCACAGCGACGCCGATGCCGGGCTTCATGCCCTGACCGACGCCATCCTGGGCTGCATCGCGGCCGGCGACATCGGCCAGCATTTTCCGCCTACGGACGAACGCTGGCGCGGCGCCTCTTCCGACAAGTTCCTGGCCCATGCCGCTTCGCTGGTGGCGGACAAAGGCGGCGCCATCACCCATTGCGACGTCACGCTGATATGCGAGCGGCCCAAGATCGGCCCGCACCGCGAGGCCATGCGCGCGCGCATCGCCGAAATCCTGGGGCTGGACGTCAGCCGCGTCAGCGTCAAGGCCACCACCACGGAAGGCATGGGCTATACCGGCCGACGCGAGGGCCTGGCCGCGCAGGCGGTGGCCACCGTCCGGCTGCCCCTATGAAGACGCCGCCATGAAGCTTCCCTCGGCCGCCACAGTCGTCGCCACCGTGTTCGGCATCGGTTATTTCGGCTTCGCGCCCGGCACGGTGATGAGCGCCATCGCGGTACCGCTGGGCATTCTGATCGCCCTTTTCGCCGGCGGCGCCATGGGCCTTCTGGCGGCATCCATCATCGTGCTGGTGATCGGCATCCTGGCTTCGGCCGAGCATGTGCGCGAGACCGGCCGCCAGGACCCATCGGAAGTGGTGATCGACGAACTGGCGGGCCAGTGGCTGGCTTCGTCCTTCGCGTTGATGAGCTTCGGCGGCCTTTTGCCGCCGGAACAGATTTCACTGCCCGCTTTCGCACTGTCTTTTGTGTTGTTTCGCCTGTTCGACATCTGGAAACCCTGGCCGGTAGGCTGGGCGGATCGCGAGCTGTCCGGCGGCATCGGCGTGATGACCGACGACATGATCGCCGGGTTGATGGCCGGCGTTCTGGTGGCGCTGGCACGCTATTTCCTACACTTCTGACCGCTGACGCTTGCCGCGCCCGGCGGTCTGCGTAAAGTGCGCCGCGACGAGCAGAGACGCGGCCCATGTTCAGCGACGACTTGATTACACTGGCGACAGATACGCTGACTGCCGCACGCGCCAAGGGCCTGACGATCGCCACGGCGGAAAGCTGCACCGGAGGCCTGATCGCGGGGCTCCTGACCGAGATTCCCGGATCGTCCGACGTGCTCGATCGCGGCTCCGTCACCTATTCCGATGCGGCCAAGGAGGAGATGCTTGGCGTGCCGCATGAATTTCTCGAAACCCATGGCGCGGTTTCGCAGGCGGTTGCCGCCGCCATGGCGGAAGGCGTTCTCGATCGCTCATGGGCCCAGATCGCGGTGGCCGTGACCGGCATCGCCGGACCCGGCGGCGGCAGCGCGGAAAAGCCGGTGGGGCTGGTCTATGTCGCCGCCATGCGTGAAGGCGGCACGGCGGTGGTGGAACGCCATTTGTTCGGCGACATCGGCCGCGAGCAGGTGCGCCTGGCCACTGTCGAGGCGGCGCTGAAGCTGCTGAAGCGGCAGCTTTCCTGAAAGCTGATTTCCTCTGGAGTTTACCCTCCGGCTGAGCGAAGCGCAGACCGGGCGGGAATGAAGCTATCTCACCGCCAGCTGGTCGTGGGCGAGTTGCTGCAGGGCGTGGGTCTGCGGCTTGGAGAAGCCCATATCCTCGGCCACCGTTTCGCTGTCGCCCAGCGACAGCGGGTCCTTGCCCGTGACCTTGCCGAACACCATCAGCGCTTCCAGGTAATAGCCATAGATGCTGGCGTGGTAATGGTCCCAGGACCACAGGTCCAGCTTGCCCGCATCGATGCCGTCATAGGGGTTGGGATCGGCCAGGCCGGTGTCGAAGGCCCTGTTCCACGCCAGGCCAAGCGGGATCACCCCGGTCGCGTGCGCGGCCTCGGCGGCCTTGCGATAGCCGGCATACACGTCCCTGCCCATCTGTTCGATAGGCTGGCCGGACCAGGTCTTGCCTTCGGGATAAGTCTGGTCGGCGCGGCTCCAGGTGGCATCCAGCCAGATCTCGGATTTGGGATTTTCGGCGCGAAACATGCGGGTGATCTGAGCCGCCGATGAGATCAGCAGGGCGGCATTGCCGGGATGGGCCTGGTCCATGGTGGAATAGCCGTGCATCACCACCACGTCCCAGGGCCGGTCGATCAGCGCGCGCTTTTCGCTGTAGTGGTAATCGAGGCCCTTGCCGCCTGCCGTTTCGACACTGACGTCATAGTCGAGGCCGGCCTCGCTGGTGAACGCCTTGAAGATGGCCGGCACGCCGCCGACCGATTTGCCGTTCCTGCCCGGACCGTTCAGGTCGGTGACGGTTTCGGACTTGTAATAATGCGCCGGCGAATTGGCGCCATAGGTGAAACTGTTGCCGATGAACAGGATGGTGCGCGCCTGGGCCGCCCCGGGAATCCACGGCGCCAGCAACGCCAGCAGCGCCGCGATCTTCAGGATTCTCCGCTTTGCCCGCATCCTGCCCCCTCCTCGTCCGTGATCTTTCTGGCCCGCGCCTCGAAAGCCTCGGTCATCTTCATCAGTGCTTTTTCAAAGGCCGCGCCGGCCACCGCCCCCAGGATGCGGCTTTTGAAGGCGAAGTCGATGGCGAAATCGACCTCGCAGCCCTTTTCCGTGGGCGTGAACCGCCAGTGATTGGCGAGATGGTGGAACGGCCCCTCGGTCTGCTCCACGTCGATGCGGCGGTGTTCGGGGTCCAGCGTGACGCGGCTGGTATAGCGTTCGCGAAACCCCTTGTAGCCCACCATCATCTCGGCAATGACCTCGTGCTCGGTGCGCGATTTCACCCGCAGGCCCACCACCCAGGGCAGGAATTCGGGATAGTGCTCCACCTCGGCGACGACGCGGTACATCAGGTCGGCCGGATAGGGAACGAGCCGCCGTTCGCGGTGCATCTCAAGGACGGCTTTGATTGGCTTGGGTTTGGCGCGCTTTCTTCAGCGCGGCGAAGTCGCTGTCGGCATGATAGGACGAGCGCGTGAGCGGCGATGCCGACACCATCAAAAAGCCCTTGGCGCGGGCGATCGCCTCCAGGCCGGCGAACTCTTCCGGCGTCCAGAAACGGTCCAGCCTGGCGTGCTTCTTCGTCGGCTGCAGATACTGGCCTATGGTGAGAAAATCGACCTTGGCGGCGCGCAGGTCGTCCATCACCTGCATGATCTCCTCGCGCGTCTCGCCCAGGCCCACCATCAGGCCCGATTTGGTGAAGCCGTCGGGCACCAGTTCCTTGGCGCGCTCCAGAAGGCGCAAGGACACGTAATAGCGCGCGCCGGGCCGGATGCTCAGGTAAAGCCGCGGCACCGTCTCCAGATTGTGGTTGAAGACTTCCGGCCGGGCCGCCATCACGGTTTCGATGGCGCCGTCCTTGCGCAGGAAGTCCGGCGTCAGCACCTCGACCGAGGTAGCGGGACTTTCGGCGTGGACGGCATCGATCACCTTGGCGAAATGGCCGGCGCCGCCATCGGCCAGGTCGTCGCGGTCGACCGAGGTGATCACCACATGCGCCAGGCCCAGCGTCTTGACGGCGCGGGCGACATTGGCGGGCTCATCGCCGTCCAGCGCGTCCGGCAGGCCGGTGCGGACATTGCAGAAGGCGCAGGCGCGGGTGCAGGTGCCGCCCATGATCATCATGGTGGCGTGGCGCTTGGTCCAGCACTCGCCGATATTCGGGCAGGCCGCCTCCTCGCAGACCGTGTGCAGCCTGTTCTCGCGCACCACCTGGCGGGTGGCGATGTATTCGCGGCTGACCGGCGCCTTCACCCGGATCCAGTCCGGCTTGCGCGGCACCTCATTGTCCGGCCGGTGCGCCTTTTCGGGGTGCCGGGGCCTTAAGCTATCGATCACGACGGTCATGGCGCAGATATAGACGAAAGCCTCCGGCAAAAGCACCCCGATGGCTTCACAACCCGGACCTGCGGATTGGGAATGTTGTCCTGCCAGGCTGGCCGCATTGAACACTCCCGGTTCCTGTGCGTTGCCTGAAGGCCAAGCATAGGGAGTTCCGCCATGGCCAGCCCCACGTCCAACCGCTCGCCGGGGTCCAGCCGCCGGGCGCGCGCCGTTGTACGGACGCCCGCAGTAAGGACCGACAGGACGCTGCTGGGTCTGGCCACGAGCCGGCCGGCCCGCATCGCCTATGTCGTCGTCGGCGCAGCGGGACTGGCGGCGCTGGCGGTGGCCCTGATTGGGCCGCGCCGCCTGGAACGCGGCGTCCTCAAACCGCTGCGGGGCGCGATCGAGCCCCAGGCCGAGAAGCTGTGGGCCGAATCCAAGCCCCTGCGCAACCAGCTCGCGCATCTGTTCCGCGATGCCTCGCCGTCGGGCCGGGCGCGGCTGGTGCGCAATTTCCAGAGCTGGATTGGTCATTTCCACGCCACATGAGCTAAACAGGCCTTCCGATGACAGCGGAAGGACCGATGCAGGAAAGCCGCAAT
The DNA here is from genome assembly GCA_040255825.1 of Hyphomicrobiales bacterium. Classification (GTDB taxonomy): domain Bacteria; phylum Pseudomonadota; class Alphaproteobacteria; order Micropepsales; family Micropepsaceae; genus Rhizomicrobium. The sequence goes on from JBDZVS010000010.1 coordinate 56,061, forward strand.
ATCCGCATCCCGTTCGACGTGCGGGACGCCGACCATACCCTGTTCGAAGCGGTGGTGGCCGCGCGGCGGCAGTTCGGCGGATCCAGGCCGGCGCTGATGGACGGCGATGGCCGAACACTTACCTATGACGAGATCCTGCGCGGCAGTTTCGCGCTGGGCCACGCTCTGAAAAAAGGCACCGCGCGCGGCGAATGCGTGGGCGTCATGCTGCCCACGGGAGCCCCGGGCGCGATGACCTTCCTGGCGCTGTCGGCCTATGGCCGCGTTCCGGCAATGCTCAATTTCACCAGCGGCGCGGCGAACCTGAAAAGCGCGCTGCGCACCGCCCAGGTCAAGCGCGTCGTCACCGCCCGCCGCCTGGTCGAGGTGGCCAAGTTGCAAGACGTTGTCACGGCGCTTGAGGGGTTCGACATCGTCTATCTGGAGGATGTCCGCAAGAGCCTGTCACTGGCCGACAAGATGACGGCCGTGGTGGGCGGGCTCCTGCCGCGGCTTGTGGCGCGCAGGCCATCTCCCGGCGAGCCGGCGGTTATCCTGTTCACATCGGGCACCGAGGGCGAGCCCAAGGGCGTGGCGCTGAGCCATCGCAACATCATGGCCAATGTCGGCCAAGTGCGCGCCCATATCGACATCCATCCGAACGATGTGGTGTTCAATCCCCTGCCCATCTTCCACTGTTTCGGCCTGTCGGTGGGCACGCTGTTGCCGCTGATCGCCGGCGTGAAGACGGTATGCCATCCCACGCCCCTTCAGCCGAAGGAGATCGCCCGGCGCATCCGCGAAACCGGCGCCACCATCCTCCTGTCCACCGACACTTTCATCACCCAATATGCCCGGGCCAGCGAGCCGGGCGACCTGACGGGGCTGCGCTTCGCGGTGTGCGGTGCCGAGCGGCTACGCGATGAAACCCGCCGCTTCGTGCGCGGCAAGTCCGACATCGTGTTGCTGGAAGGCTATGGCGTCACCGAAGCCTCGCCGGTGGTGGCGGCCAACCAGATCGAGGCCAACCATCCCGGCACGGTGGGGCGGCTGATGGCCGGCATGCAGGCGCGGCTCATTCCGGTGGAAGGTATTTCCGGCGCCGGGCGGCTGCTGATAAAGGGCCCCAATGTGATGCTGGGCTATATCCGGCCCGGCGCGCCGGGCAAGATCGTACCGCCCGAAGGCGGCTGGCACGACACCGGCGACGTGGTGTCGATCGACGAGGACGGGTTCATCGCGATCCGCGGGCGGCTGAAGCGCTTCGCCAAGATCGGCGGTGAGTCGGTATCGCTGGCGGTGGTGGAGAACATCGCCGCGGCCCTGTGGCCGGACAAGGCCCACGCCGCCGTCGCCATTCCCGACGGGCGCAAGGGCGAGCAGATCGTGCTGGTCACAGACGCGGCCGAAGCGCGGCGCGTGGACCTGATCGGCTGGGCGCAGAACCATGGCGTCAGCGAACTGGCCGTGCCGCGGCATATATTGACCCTGAGCGCGCTGCCGGTGCTCGGAAGCGGCAAGACGGACTATGCCAGCATCCAGAAGCAGGCCCAGGACCACTGGGGGACGATCCAAATCCCGGAGAAGTAGGCGGTGCCGCGGCCGTTCCGGCGTGCTCGATAAGATATTGACAATCACTCGCAACTAGGGCATTTTCCTTGCGGCTGAGACTACCTCGCACAGGGACTGCTTGGATGATCGTCTGTGTCTGCAATAGGCTGAATGAACAGCGCGTCGGCGCCGCCATCACGAATGGCGCCGAATGCGCCGATCAGGTCTATGCGCGCTGCGGCGTGAGAAAGAATTGCGGACGATGCCAGGAAACGATCGAAGAAATGCTGGAAGAAAAACGCCGCGCCCTGGCGACGGCGGCGGAGTAGCCCCCGGTCCCGAGCCGCACGCTTCGCTCGTCGGCGATCCCGATACCATCGCCTTCCTCAACAAGGTGCTCAAGAACGAGCTGACGGCGATCAATCAGTATTTCCTGCACTCGCGCATGCTGGCCGACTGGGGGCTGAGCGAGCTGGCGCACAAGGAATACGAAGAATCGATCGACGAGATGAAGCACGCCGACAAGCTGATCAAGCGCGTGCTGTTCCTGGGCGGGCTGCCCAACCTTCAGGACCTGGGCAAGCTTCTGGTCGGCGAGAATGTGCTGGAGGTCATCAAGTGCGACCTGTCGCTGGAGATGATGTCCCTGCCCGACCTGAAGCTTGCGATCGCCCATTGCGAGGACATCAGGGATTTCGTCAGCCGCGAGCTCTTCACCGACATCCTGGAGAGCGAGGAAGAGCATATCGACTGGCTGCAAACCCAACTGCGCCTGATCGAGCAGATGGGCATCCAGAATTTCGTCCAGCTTCAGACAAAGCCGAACGCGACGGGAAGCTGAACTAGAGCATGATCCATCTTCCTTGAATCTGGATCATGCTCCAGCTTGTTGTTTGGTCGCGCAATTTCCCGGTCTCGCGGTATCCGCTCGCCGGATCGCGCTCTAGAATTCCGCTTCCAATTCTTCCACCGCGGTGGGCTCGGCTTTCGCGGCCTGGGTCCATTCGATCATGTCGGGCAGCGCCAGGATGGTTTCGCAATAGTCGGCGCAGATGCGATCCAGCCGCACGTCATAGGTCTGGAAGCGCGTGGCGACGGGCGCGTACATCGCATCCGCCAGGGTCGGCGCGGCGCCGAACAGATAAGGCCCGCCATACTGGCCAAGGCATTCGCGCCATACGGTGACGACGCGCTCGATGTCGGCCTGGGCGGCGGCCCAGATGCGAAAGCCCGGATAATGCGCCTTCAGGTTCATCGGCAGCGCCGAACGCAGGTTGGAAAAGCCCGAATGCATCTCGCCGGATATGGCGCGGCAATGGGCGCGCACGGTCAGGTCCGGCGGCAGGATTCCCGCCTCGGGAAAGCATTCATGCAGATATTCGCCGATCGCCAGCGTGTCCCACACGGTGATCCCCTGGTGGACCAGACGCGGCACCAGGAAGGACGGCGACAAGAGCAGCAATTCACGCCGCGTGTCCGGATCGTCGCTGGACAGGACCAACTCGCGGAAATCCAGATCGGCCATCCGGCACAGCAGCCACCCCCGAAGCGACCAGGAGGAGTAGTTCCTGCTGGAAATCGTCAGGACGGCGTCGCTCATGACCGCAGTTTTTGCTCCTTCCGCGGCGTTGACAAGGGGGTTTTTGCATCGCAGCATAAACGTGAAGGAAGCTTTTTCGTCTACGGTCCCGGGGGGCCGCCGGGGACCGCAAGCATGTTTTACGACGCCTATCAGGCTCAGCAGGATTTCCTGGCCCCGTTCCGGGCCGCGGCGGACCTTGCCAAAACCGCTCTTGGCGACACCCGGGCCGGGCCGGCCGCAAACTACTGGTTGCGCTGCATGGCGGCCGGCGCGGAGATATTCGCCCGCGCCCAGATGCGCCACGAGCGGCCTGCCTACGGCATCGCACCGGTCAGGTTGGCGGGAAAGCTGACCGAGGTGCATGAGGATGTGGCCCTTCGCCTGCCCTTCGGCAACCTGGTGCATTTCCGCAAGGAGGGTATCGCCCAGCCGCGGGTGCTGCTGGTCGCACCGATGGCGGGACACTTCGCGACCCTGTTGCGGGGCACCGTCCAGACCATGCTGGTGGATCATGATGTCTACATCACTGACTGGAAGAACGCGCGCGACGTGCCCCTGTCGGAAGGTCGCTTCGGCACCGACGAATACATCGACCACCTGATCGCGTTCCTGGATCATATCGGCGATGGCGTGCACGCCATCGCCGTGTGCCAGCCCTGCCCGTCCATACTGACGGCGGCGGCGGTGATGGCGCAGGACGGCCATCGTGCGGCCCCGCGCAGCCTGACGCTGATGGCCGGGCCGGTGGACACGCGCATCAGTCCCACCCGCGTCAACCGCCTCGCCAACGAGCAACCGCTGGAATGGTTCGCCGACAACCTGATCACCAGCGTGCCGCGCCGCTACCCCGGCGCCTTTCGCCATGTCTATCCCGGCTTCCTGCAACTGTCGGCGTTCGTCACCATGAACCTGTCGCGCCATGTGCGCGCGCACATGGACCTGTTCGGTCATCTGCTGAAGGGTGAGCTGGAAAAGGCCGACACCAACCGCCGTTTCTACGACGAATATTTCTCGGTCGCGGACCTGGCGGCGGAATTCTACCTGGAGACGGTGCAGAAGGTGTTCCAGGAACATCACCTCGCCAGGGGCATCGCCACTTATCGCGACCGCAAGGTCGATCCATCCGCGATCCGCAAGGCTTGTCTTCTTACCGTGGAAGGCGAGCGCGACGACATCTGCGGGCTGGGCCAGACCATGGCGGCGCATGATCTTTGCTCCGGCATCAAGCCGTTCCGCAAGAAGCACTATGTGCAACCAGGCGTGGGCCATTACGGCGTGTTCTCGGGCTCGCGCTGGCAGACGCAGATCTATCCGATGGTACGCAATACCATCCTTTCGGCCGAGTAGCCGCACGCGAGCAAATTGGGTTGATGGGCGGCAATTTGCGAGCGCGCAAGAGAAGCCCGATGGTACGCAATACCATCCTTTCGGCTGAATAATCAGTTCAGCGCCCGGTTGAGCAGCCAGGCCAATCGCGCACCGGCACGGCCAAGCTGGAGGCGCACGACCGGGGCTTCCCGTGCAACATAGGCGCGGTCGAGCCTGAGGTTGCGGCGTCCTTTTGCCGGGCCATAGATGTCGGCTTGCGCCAGGTACAGGGATTGATCGGCCCAGGCCGCCGGGGTGCCCGCTTGCCAGGCCCGCCATGTGGCAGGGGGAATATCTCTGGCGATCCGCGCCGCCAGCATGATCGGGTCGCGGCCCGAACCCTGTACCAGCCGCGTGTCCCACAATTGGTGCATGCTGGTGTCGATGCCCGTGCCGCGGATGCGGACATGAACGTCGTTGCCGCCCCGGTCACCATTGTCGGCGGCGTGCAGCGGCTGGTGGATGTCGGCGACGAAGTGGATCACGAAGCGCAACGCCTCGGCGCGAGCGGGGCGCGGCGCACGCCGATTGCCCAGCAGCGCAAGCTGGCGGCCGATCTGCGCCACGATGCAGTCGTTCATCGGGCAGTCGCGCCGCGCATCATATCCGGCGGCGGATACCGGGATGTTCACGAAATGCCAGCGCCCCGTTTGCGGCCGCCGGTCGCGAATCTCGTCGGCCCAGTTGGCATCGGCGATCATGGCGGCCTGGGCCGGCGCGCCCAGCAGCGCACCGACCTGTGCCGCCGCTCTCGGTGTCAGATGACGCGCCGCCAGCGCGGCGACGACTTCGTGCCCCTCGACGCCCCAGGCCCATCCCGGCCTCGATGCTCCGAGCACCAGTGCCAGCGCCAAACAGAATCGTTTCATGATTTTCGGCATGGCCTGCTATGGTAAATTCTTTATTAATAATCAATCGACTAGGCTGCGAACCTCATCCATCAGGTGCCCGCGATCCGCGAGGACTTTCGCCCGGCCCGGGAAGTGGTGTGAAGGGCGGCGGCGCCCGGTGCGGACAATCGGCGGATTCCTCTGGTGGAACAACTTGTTACCCGCATTCAGGGTTGACCTTGGCATGGGTGGGTCGGTTATATGGGATTCGGTTGCGTGCTTGGGGTGAGCGGCGGCCAAACGCAAACGGATTTGGGGCTGGGTCGCCGCCGGCGTGCCAAAGGGCATGGTTCGCGCCGCGTTTCCCGCCGATAGTGGAGCCAGCGTGGACCAACGGACCCGCGATTTCATTGCGCAACCCGCTCGATCCCGGACATTCAGTGGCCGGATGCGCCGCAGGGTGCAGGGCGCTGGCGGCGCGCTCGCCACGACGGATGGGCGGTGGGCTGCCGTCTCCACTGCCACAACCCTGGTTGTCGCCGGCGCCGTCGCCTGGATGGCGATGGGGGTCATGCCGGTCTCCCGCCCCATGGTGGCGCCGGGCCGCGCCTCGCTGCCCTATGCGCTGTTCCAGAAGCTGATGCATGCGGGTGAGCCCGCCATCGCGCCCGATAATGCCGACAATGCGAACCCCCAGCCCGGCGTGGAAAGCCGCACCATCACGCTGGATGCGGGCGATACGCTGGTGGGGATGCTGGAGGATGTCGGAATCTCGGCGCAGGACGCCAATGGCGTGGTCACCGCGCTGGGCAAGGATTTCGATCCGCGCGCATTGAAGGCGGGCCAGAGTTTCGACCTCACCTACTCCGTCGCCAAGGTCATCGACGCCAGTGGAGCCGCCAAGCCCAAGACCACCGTGGTGATGGTCAACCGCAAGCCGGTGGTGGTGCCGGTAAACGAAGAGGAAGACGACAGCGATTCTACGCCGGAAAGCTCCCAACCCATATCGCGGCTCCTGTCCCTGCATTTTTCACCGACGATCGAGCAGGAAGTCACCGTAACGCGCACGACCGAGGGTGGATTCACGGCTGAGCGGGCCACCAAGCAACTTGAGGTGCACCGTCACCGGGCCGGCGGCACGATCGATTCCAGCCTTTATCTGGCCGCGATGCAGGCCGGCATTCCCGCCGATGTCGTGGTCGATATGATCCACATGTTCTCCTACAAGGTCGACTTCCAGCGCGACCTGCATCCAGGCGACCGCTTCGAGGTCTATTACGACTATTACTACACGCCCGAAGGCCAGCCGGCGAAATATGGCGCCATTTCCTATGCCATGATGGATCTGGGCGGAAAGCAGATCGCCATGTACCGCTTCCAGCCCGACCCATCCGAGCCTGCCGAATATTTCGATCCCAAGGGCCAGTCCGCCAAGGGCATGCTGATGAAGACGCCGGTTGACGGCGCGCGCATATCGTCCGGCTTCGGCTCGCGCTTCCATCCCGTGCTGGGCTACACCCGCATGCACAAGGGCGTCGATTTCGCGGTGCCGGTGGGGACGCCGGTCATGGCGGCCGGTTCAGGCACGATCCAGTTCATGGGCCGGGCGCGCGGCTATGGCAATTTCGTCATCATCAAACACGGCAACGGCTACGCCACCGCCTATGGCCATCTGTCGCGCTTCGCGCCCGGGATGCGCGACGGCGCGCATGTACGCCAGGGCCAGATCTTCGCCTATAGCGGCAATACCGGCCTGACTACCGGCCCGCACCTGCATTACGAGATCCGTATCAACAGGAAGCAGGTCAATCCGTTGACCGTGAAGATGGCGCAGGGCCGCCAGCTTGCCGGCGCGCTGCTGCGCAAGTTCCAGGAGCAGCGGCTGAAGATCGACAATCTGATCGCCACGACGCCGCTGGAAGCCAAGGTGGCCGACATCGCCACCGACCTGAGACAGGCGAAGGCGAAATAAATTCCCCCGCGAATTTATTTCGTGCCCGGCGAAGCGGCCCATAGCGACAGCGTATGGCCGCAAGGAAAGGGGACCCAGTTTCAAACGAAAAAGGCCCGGACCGCTCCGGCCCTTTTTCAGTTCAATGCCGTGCTGGGCGGCGGCAAATCGGACAGTTCGTCCAGATTGGCCGCGAATTCCCGGCCGTTGATCGTCAGGCCGGTCTTGGTGGCGCCGACCTTCACGGTATCGCCGTCACCCACCTTGCCTTCCAGGATCATCTGGGCCAGCGGATCCTGCAACCGGCGCTGGATCACCCGTTTCAGCGGCCGGGCGCCATAGACCGGATCGTAGCCGGCATTGCCCAGCCAGTGGCGCGCCTTGTCGTCCAGCACAACCTTGATGTTGCGGTCGGCCAGAAGCTTTTGCAGCCGTCCGATCTGGATGTCGACGATCCTGTCCATGTCGCCGCGCGTCAGGCGGTGGAACAGGATGATCTCGTCCAGGCGGTTGAGGAATTCGGGACGGAAATGCGCCCTGACGGCGGCCATCACCTGGGCGCGGCCCTTGGCTTCATCCTCACCGGTTCCCAGGAATTCGGTGCCCAGATTGCTGGTCAGGATGATCACCGTGTTCTTGAAGTCCACGGTGCGGCCCTGGCCGTCGGTGAGCCGGCCGTCATCCAGGACCTGCAACAGCACGTTGAACACGTCGCTGTGCGCCTTTTCGACTTCGTCGAACAGGATCACCTGGTAAGGCCGGCGGCGAACGGCTTCAGTAAGGACGCCGCCCTCCTCATAGCCGACATAGCCGGGCGGCGCGCCGATCAGGCGGGCGACCGCATGCTTTTCCATGAACTCGCTCATGTCGATGCGCACCATCGCGGTGTCATCGTCGAACAGGAAGGCGGCCAGCGCCTTTGTCAGTTCGGTCTTGCCGACGCCGGTGGGACCGAGGAACAGGAACGAGCCGATGGGCCGGTTCGGGTCCTGAAGACCGGCGCGCGCGCGGCGCACCGCATTGGCGATGGCGCGCACCGCGTCGTCCTGGCCGACGACCCGCCGTTCCAGCGTGGCTTCCATGTGCAGAAGCTTCTCGCGCTCGCCTTCCAGCATCTTGTCGACGGGTATGCCGGTCCAGCGTGACACGACCTGGGCGATATTTTCGGCGGTGACCGATTCGGCGGTCAGCGCCTTGTCGGATTTTTCCTTTTCCTCGATCGCCTTCAGCTTGCGGTCCAGTTCGGGGATCACGCCATAGGTCAGTTCGCCGGCCTTGGCGAAATCGCCCTTGCGCTGGGCGACTTCCACATCGCTGCGGGCCTGGTCCAGCTTTTCCTTCAGCGACTGGACATCGGCGACTTCCCTTTTCTCCTCATGCCATCTGGCGGTGAGCACGGCGGACTGGTCTTCCAGATCGGCCAGTTCCTTTTCCAGCGCCGCCAGGCGGTCGCGCGAGGCTTTGTCGGACTCCTTCTTCAGGGCCTCGCGCTCGATCTTGAGCTGTATGATGCGGCGGTCCAGTTCGTCCAGCGCCTCCGGCTTGGAATCGATCTGCATGCGCAGGCGCGACGCCGCCTCGTCCATCAGGTCGATGGCCTTGTCGGGCAGGAAGCGGTCGGTGATGTAGCGGTGGGACAGGGTGGCGGCCGCCACCAGCGCGCTGTCGGTTATGCGCACGCCATGATGGAGTTCGTATTTCTCCTTCAGGCCGCGCAGGATCGAAATGGTGTCTTCCACCGTCGGCTCGCCCACGAAGACCGCCTGGAAGCGGCGGGCCAGCGCGGCATCCTTCTCCACATATTTGCGGTATTCATCCAGCGTGGTGGCGCCGACACAGTGCAATTCGCCCCGCGCCAGCGCGGGCTTGATCAGGTTCGACGCATCCATCGCGCCATCCGCCTTGCCGGCGCCGACCAGGGTATGCATCTCGTCGATGAAGAGGATGATCTCGCCATTGGACGAGGTGACCTCGTTCAACACTGCCTTCAGCCGTTCCTCGAACTCGCCGCGGAACTTGGCGCCGGCGATCAGGGCGCCCATGTCCAGCGCCATCAGTTTCCTGTCGCGCAGGGATTCGGGCACGTCGCCGTTGACGATGCGCAGCGCCAATCCCTCGGCGATGGCGGTCTTGCCCACGCCGGGCTCGCCGATCAGGACGGGATTGTTCTTGGTGCGACGGGACAGGACCTGGATGGTGCGCCGGATTTCCTCGTCGCGGCCGATCACCGGGTCCAGCTTGCCGGTGCGCGCCAGTTCGGTCAGGTCGCGGGCGTATTTCTTGAGCGCGTCATAGGCGTTTTCGGCCGTGGCGCTGTCGGCGGTACGGCCCTTGCGCAGATCGGCGATGGCCGCGTTCAGGCCGGCGGGTGTCACGCCCGCATCCTTCAGGATACGCGCGCTTTCCGTGCCCGATGCCATCGTCAGCGCCAGAAGCAGGTATTCGGCGGTGACGAAACTGTCACCCGCTTTCCTGGAAATCTGTTCGGCATTGTCGAGCAGCCGCGCCGTCTCCTGGGCCAGATAGACCTGGCCCGATCCGCCGCTGACCTTGGGAAGCTTCCTGAGCGCGGCTTCCACCCCGCTACGGACCTGCGCATCGCGGCCGACATGTCCGTTGGAAGGTGTGGCGGCCTTGATCAGCCGCGCCGCCAGCCCCTCTTCATCGTCGATCAGGACCTTGAGCAGGTGCTCGGGGGTAAACTGCTGATTTCCCTCGCGCAGCGCCAGGGATTGCGCCGATTGAATGAAGCCGCGCGCACGCTCCGTGAATTTCTCGATATCCATATGGCCTCCCGCCTGCCCCGGATCGGGCACAGACTTAAGATACGGCCTTTTTCAAGCACCGTTCCCGGCTGATATGGGAAAGCGGAACCCAGGCTGCAAGGCCACAAGGGCGTCGCAGCCGTTGAGCCACTCGATCGCTCAGGAAGCTTCGGCTTCCTCGCCGGTCTCCTGGCCTGCTCCTTCGGTCAAGGAGAAGGACGGCGCGCTGCCGCCCTGGGGCTGGGAGGCGGCAGGCGCCTGGGCCTCGCCGCCCTGCTGCGGGGCGCGGTTCTGGGCTTGCTGGGCTTGGTACTGGGCCTGCTGGGCGGCGGTTGCCGCCATGATCCGGTAATAATGCTCCGCGTGCTGCAGATAATTCTCTGCCATCACCCGGTCGCCCGCGGAATTGGCGTCCCGCGCCAACTGAAGATACTTCTCGTAGACGTGGCTGGCCGAGCCGCGAATCTTCACCTCCGGCCCGCTGGAGTCGTAGGTGCGATTGGGATTGAAGCCGCCGCCGTTGCCGCCGCCGCCACCACCACCGCTGTATTTGGGCTTGCGGCCGCCTCTGCGTGAACGATTCACTGATGCCCCATTGCTTGTTCTGGTTCCGAAACTGTCTCTTCCCGCCCGGCGCCTCGAAGCGCTGCCAGTCAGCAGGTTATCTGGTTCTCTCTGACGGTCCCCTGCCCGGCAGCCATGGCTGCCGGCCCTTTCCCGCTCATCCGCTCAATCGGAGCGACGCAGGCGGAATCTCTCGATCCCTCGATCATGGAAACTAACGGATTGCCATGCGGTTTCCAAGCACGGAATCCCCGAAAAAATTCAATGCTGCCATCCGCGGTCGCGCAGGACCAGGGCGCGGGGAACTCCCGCCAAGTCGGGCGCAAGCCGCAGAATCTCCAGGTGCGCGAACAAGGGTTCCACGGCTGCCGCCTGTCCGGCGCCGATCTCCAGGATGGCGTGGCCGCCCGGTTTCAGCAGGCCCGGCAGCTGCCGCCCCAGCGCCCGATAGGCATCGAGCCCGTCCGGCCCGCCGTCCAGCGCGGCCCGCGGTTCATGGTCGCGCACCTCGCGCTCCAGCGCAGCGATCTGGGCCGTGGGGATATAAGGAGGATTTGAAAAGACAAGATCGAACGGACCACTCGCGTCCTTCCAGCCGGCCAGGCGGACTTCGGCGCGCACCGGCATCAGCGCATGCACATTGCGACAGGCCCAGAGAAAGGCGTCAGGCGAGGATTCGAAACCGATGCCCTTGGCGTTGGGAAACTCCTTCAGCGCGGCGATCAGGATGGCGCCCGAACCGGCGCCCAGGTCCGCGATGGCCAGCGGCAGCGTGCGGTCGGGATAAAGGCGGATCGCTTCCTCGATCAGGGTTTCGGTGTCGGGGCGCGGCACCAGCACGCCGGGACCGACCGCGAAATCCATGCTCCAGAATTCCTTGCGGCCACAGATGTAGGCCAGGGGTTCGCGCGCCGTCCGGCGGGCCACCAATCCCGCGAACCCTGCCGCCTGATCCGGCGTCAACGGCGGGGTGGACAGCGTGGCGTCGCGGCTGACGCCCAGCGCGTGCGCCAGCAAAAGGCGCGCCTCGGCTCTCGGATTGTCGATGCCCGCCGCCGCGAGCGCCGCGGCGGCTTCCTCCAAGCTCATACTCCGGTCGCCTCATATTCGGCCAGGCGGTCGGCCTGGTCCTGGGCCACCAGCGCGTCGACGATCTCGCCCAGCGCGTCGCCGCTGACGATGCGCGGAAGATTGTAGAGCGTCAGGTTGATGCGGTGGTCGGTGACGCGGCCCTGCGGGAAATTGTAGGTGCGGATGCGCTCGCTGCGATCGCCCGATCCCACCAGCGACTTGCGCTCGGAGGCGCGCGCCGTGTCCAGGCGCCGCCGCTCGGCATCGTAAAGTTTCGCCTTCAGCAGCATCATCGCCTTGGCGCGGTTCTTGTGCTGGGATTTTTCCTCCTGCATCGCCACCACGGTTCCGCTGGGGATGTGGGTGATGCGCACGGCGCTGTCGGTCTTGTTGACGTGCTGGCCGCCCGCGCCCTGGGCACGATAGGTGTCGATGCGCAGATCTTTTTCATTGATCTCCACATCGACGTCTTCGGCTTCCGGCAGAACGGCGACCGTGGCGGCCGAGGTGTGGATGCGCCCCTGGTTTTCGGTTTCCGGCACACGCTGGACGCGGTGGACCCCGCTCTCGAATTTCAGCTTCGCATAGGCGCCGCGGCCTTCCACCTCCAGCATGGCTTCCTTGAAGCCGCCCAGGTCGCTTTCAGACAGGGACAGAATTTCCGTCTTCCAGCCCTGAAGCTGGCAATAGCGCTGGTACATGCCCAGAAGGTCGCCGGCGAACAACGCCGCCTCGTCGCCGCCGGTGCCGGCGCGGATTTCGATGATGGCCGATGAATCGTCGGCGGCGTCGCGCGGCAGAAGCGCGATGCGCAGCTCGTGGTCCAGCTTTTCCAGCCGCTCTTTCAGTTCGGCGCGCTCTTCCTCGGCCATCGCGCGCATCTCGCTGTCAGTGGCGGGGTCTTCCATCACGGCCTCGGCGCCTTCCATCTCGGACCGGGCCACGCGATAAGCGCGCACCGTCTCGATCACCGGGGCGAGTTCGGCATGCTCGCGTGAAAGCCTGACGAAGGCCTCGCCCGCCACGCCCGATGCCATCTCGCTTTCGATGGCGGCGAAGCGGTCCAGCAGACGGTCCAGTTTGGCGGCGGGGATCATGATTGGTCTTCTCCCTCCCCTTGCGGGAGGGAGCAAGTCTTTCGCGCAGTGCAAGAAAGGTTTGAGGGAGGGGGCTGTCGCCGCAAAGCCACCCTGTCACCGGCCGTGCGCCCCCCTCCTCCGCTCAAACGCTGCGCGTTTTCGCGCCCCCTCCCGCACGGGGAGGGGGAAGAAGATGGAGCCGGGAAACGGTCCAGCAGACGGTCCAGTTTGGCGGCGGGGATCATTTTCTCTTCCTGTCATGGCCCGCGAAAGCGGGCCACCCAGGTGGACATTGAAGGAACGGCGACAAAAAACTGGGTGGCCCGGACAAGCCGGGCCATGACAATTGCTGGTGTGTCGCTACTGCGCCGCTTCCAGCGGCTCCGGCGCGGCGGTGCCGTTGCGCTCGGCTTCGATCTCGGCGGCCTTCTTTTCGCAGAGCTGGACGATATGCTCGACCAGGTCGGTGTTTTCCATGCGGTAGCTGGGCTTGCCGTTGAGATAAATCTGACCGTGGCCCTTGCCGGCGCCGCCGCCGGTGAAGCCCAGGTCGGTTTCGCGCGCCTCGCCCGGCCCGTTCACCACGCAACCGATGATCGACAGCGACATGGGGGTCGAGATGTGCTTGAGCCGGTCTTCCAGGACCTTGACCGTCTCGATCACATTGAAGCCCTGGCGCGCGCAGGAAGGGCACGACACGATGTTCACGCCGCGGTGGCGCAGGTTCAGCGACTTGAGGATGTCGAATCCGACGCGCACTTCCTCGACCGGGTCGGCCGACAGCGAGACGCGGATGGTATCGCCGATGCCGCTCCACAAGAGCATGCCCATGCCGATGGAGGATTTGACGGTGCCCGAGATCATGCCGCCCGCCTCGGTGATGCCGACATGCAGGGGGCAGTCGATGGCGTCGGCCAGCGCCTGATAGGCGGCCACGGCCAGGAAGGGATCGGACGCCTTCACCGAAATCTTGTACTCGCGGAAATCCAGGTCATCGAGGATGCGCGCATGATTCAGCGCGCTCTCGACCATCGCTTCGGGGCACGGCTCGCCGTATTTTTCCAGCAGGTCCGGTTCCAGCGAGCCCGCGTTGACGCCGATGCGCATGGAGCAGCCATGATCCTTGGCCGCCTGCACCACTTCCCTGACCCGCGCGGGCGAACCGATATTGCCCGGATTGATGCGCAAGCATGCCGCGCCGTTCACCGCCGCCTCGATCGCGCGCTTGTAGTGGAAATGAATGTCGGCCACGACCGGGATGCGCGCGGCGCTGGTGATCGCCCTCATGGCCTTTGTGGCATCCTCGTCCGGGCAGGAGACGCGCACGATATCGGCGCCGGCATCCTCGATGCGGCGGATCTGGTCGATGGTCGCCTTGGCGTCGCCGGTGATGGTGTTGGTCATGGTCTGGACGGTGATGGGGGCGTCGCCGCCGACCGGCACCTTTCCGACCATGATCTGGCGCGAGACGCGCCGCTGGATGTCACGATAGGCACGAACGCTCATGCGAATTCCCTATTGCCTGTTGAACCGGTCCGCCAGCGACTGGGGATCGAGCGAGACCCGGCCCAGAACCTGGGCAGGCTGTCCCACCCGGCCCAGCGGTTGGCCGTCCAGGTCCACCTGTATCTGTCCGGCATCGGCCACGGCCAGGTTCAACCCCGTCAGGTTGGGTACGCGATAGGTGTCGCCGGCCTTGAGGTCGCGGTTGATGTAAAGCGTGTTGTCGGGACCGCGGACCGTAACCCGGGTCGGCCCGAAGGCATGCAACACCACACGCGGATCGGTGTTCTGCTGGCCATAAACCACGCCCCCGGCGGGTGGTTCGGATGAGGTGGCTGCAGCCCCATTGCCGGCCGGTCCGGTCGTATCGACCTGAGGCTGGGTGGGCACCGGATTGCCGATCCGGGTGGCGGGCGTCTGGGGGCCCGCGGCGGGGGCCGGCATGGCTTCGACAGATACCGGCAACTCGGTTACGTCAGCGGCCGGAGTCGATGATGGCACCGCGTCCTGCATCGGGACCACGATGGGCTTGACGGCGGCGGGCTTGGGCGTGCTGAGCGCGGGCGCGGGCGGGACCGCCTGTCCGGCATCGCCGCCGCGGCCGGCCAGCAGGTGCCAGGCGCCATAGCCCAGCAGCACCGCCAGGACAACGCCGACGATGATCCATCCCAGCGGCAGGCGCCGCTCGTCCTGGTGGATGGGCGCCACCGGCTGCACCGCATCGTCGCCACGGCCGGTCATGTCGTGCTTGTAGCGCTCGGCCATCTCGTTGGCGTCCAGGCCCAGATACTGCGCATAGGAACGCACGAAACCCAGGGCATAGGTCCGGCCCGGCAGGTCCTCCAACCGGTCTTCTTCCAGGGCCTCCAGATGATCCTTGCGGATTTTCAGCGCGCGGGAGACGGCCGCGATCTCGTCGCCCCGGCGCAGGCGGGCGGCGCGCAGGTCCTGGCCCACGGAGTCGTGGGGGGAGTCCGCCTCCCCCGAAATCTCGCGCAAATGGATGCGGCGGCGGGCTTTCGGATTGTCGGGGCCCCCGTCATTTTCCATGGCAATCTGCGTCGCGTTGGTCATTTGCTTCATCAAGGGCACATGCCGCGGGACGCCGCCACCGCCCCCCAGAGGCGCGGCTAACCTTCTGTCACGCCAATCCTATCCGATTGCAAGGCCTTCTCACAACTGTTGCACTGCAAAAAAGCCGGTTTTGGGGCATTTTTCTATTTCAGGACGATGCCGCGCTCCGCCGCGAAGGCCGAGAGGCGGGTCCTCAAGGAATGGTCGGTCCGCCCGCACAACCGGTCGACGAAGGCCGAAACCTCTCCCAGATGCAGGCTGCGGATCATCATCTTGATCGGGCCGATATGACCCGGCTGCATCGACAGGGCCCGGATACCCAGCCCCAGCAGCGCCATCGCGTCCAGCGGACGGCCCGCCATTTCGCCGCACAGCGACAGATCGCCGGAATTCTCCGCCGCGCTCTGCACGATCAGGCGGATCAGAGTGAGCGAGGCGGGATTGAGGTTGTCATAGCGCCTGGAAACGCGGGGATTTGTGCGATCGACCGCGAAGGCCAGGCTGAGCAGGTCGTTGGAGCCGATGGAGACGAAATCGGCGCTGCGCATCAGTTGCGGCAGCATGAAGGCCAGCGCCGGCACCTCGAGCATGGCCCCGACCAGCACCTGGGTCGGCCGCGCCTGGCCCAGAAGGCGGAAGCGCTCGATCTCGCGGTCGATCAGGGCGCGGGCGCGATTGAACTCGTCCACGTCGCTGACCATCGGCAACAGGATGCGCAAGGTCCGGCTGACCGACGCCATCAGCAGCGCCCGCACCTGGTAGCGCAGCAGCGCCGGGCGATCGAGCGCGATACGGATCGCCCGCCAGCCCAGCGCGGGATTTTCCTCGCGCTCCCAACGGGCATAGGGCAAGACCTTGTCGCCGCCCAGGTCCAACGTGCGGAACACCACCGGCTTGTCGCCGGCCGCATCCAGGATCGACTTGTAGAATTTCACCTGGTCGGCCAGGCGCGGCATGGTCTCGCCGATCATGAACTGAAGCTCGGTGCGAAACAGGCCGACGCCATCGGCCCCCGACTGGACAAGCTGCGGCATGTCGAATTCCAGACCGGCATTCATCATCAACCGGATGGCGACGCCGTCGCGCGTGACCGCGGGCAGATCGCGCACCGCGGCGAAACGCGCCTGGGCCTGGGCGCGCAGGGCGCGCTTGGCCTCGAATGCCTGGACGATCTCCCCGGCGGGTCGCAGATGCACCTCGCCCGATTCGCCGTCCACCGCGATGGTATCGCCGGCGCGGGCGCTGTCGGCGATGCCCTCCAGCGAAGCCACCAGCGGCAGGCCCATGGAGCGCGCGACGATGGAAACATGGCTGGTGACGGCGGCTTCCTCCAGCACCAGCCCCACCAGCTTGTCGCGGGCGTAATCGAGCAATTCGGCCGGCCCCATGCCGCGCGCCACCAGCACCGCGCCTTCGGGCAGGCTCCGGTTGGCGACCTCCTCGCCGGTCAGATGGCGCAGCAGACGGCGGGCCAGGTCGTCCAGGTCGTGGGCGCGCTCGCGCAGCATGGGATCGCCCAGGCGCTGGACGCGCAGGCGGGTCTCGTCCTGCACGCGCTCGACGGCGGCTTCCGCGGTCAGGCCCGTGCGAACCGCATCGCGCATGCGCTGGCGCCAGCCCTGGTCATAGGCGAACAGGCGATAGGCCTCGATCACCTCGCGCCCTTCACCGGTCAGATCGAGCTCGCTGGAGGAAAGCATCTCGTCCACCGAGGTGCGCAGAGCGCCGATCGCGTCTTCCAGCCGCTTCAGTTCCTCGGCGGGATTGTCGGCGATCATGCGCTCGACCTTCACGCGCGGTTCGTGCAGCACGACATGGCCGACCGCGACGCCCTCCGAAAGCCCTTCCCCCATGAATTTGCGCGGCCGGTCGACGCGCAGTTCCGGCTCGTCCAGTTCGGAGATGTTG
Organism: Hyphomicrobiales bacterium; assembly: GCA_040255825.1. Classification (GTDB taxonomy): domain Bacteria; phylum Pseudomonadota; class Alphaproteobacteria; order Micropepsales; family Micropepsaceae; genus Rhizomicrobium. The sequence goes on from JBDZVS010000010.1 coordinate 73,286, forward strand.
AAGAAGCCGCCTTGCGCCACCACCTCGGCCAGGACCATGGCCACGGTCTGCAGCGCCTCGACCTCTTCCTCGGCATAGACGCGCTCGGCCTGGTTCTGGACGGTGAGCACACCGAAGACCTGGCCGCCGCGCACGATAGGCACCCCCAGGAACGCCCGGTATGGGTCCTCGCCGGTTTCGGGACGGTAACTGAAATGCGGGTCGGCGCGGGCATCGGACAGATTGACCGCCTCGGCGGTCTCGCAGACCAGCCCCACCAGGCCCTCGCCCTCGCGCAGCCGGGTGGCGTGGACGGCGCCGGGGTTCAGGCCCTCGGTGGCGAAAAGTTCCAGCACCTTGCCCGCGCGCCGCAGATAGATCGAGCAGACCTCGGCCACCATGTTGGAGGCGATGACGGTGACGAGCTTGTCCAGCCGCATCTGGGCGGAGGTCTGCTCCGCCATGATCTCGCGCAGGCGGCGCAGCAGCAGGCGGGGACCGCCACCGGCGGACATATCGGCTCCTAAGTCCTTCCCCCTCCCCTTGCGGGAGGGGGCAACGTTCCGAGCAGAGCGAAGGACGTTGGGGGAGGGGAAAAGTCGGTCCGCCCCCCTCCCCCGAGCCGTCCGCGCTCACGCGCGGCCGGCCCGCCCCCTCCCGCGATGGGGAGGGGGAAAAAAGATGTTCCAGGAAAATTGCGGTCGATCACGGCAGACCTGCTGAGTCGCCGGAATTATAGAGGCGAAATCCCTTTCGCCAACCGGATGGCTAGGCCGCGTCCAGCTCGTAGGCCGAATGCAGGGCACGCACCGCCAGCTCGACATATTCCTCGGCGATCAGGACGGAGATCTTGATCTCGGAGGTAGAGATCACCTGAATGTTGATCCCCTTGTCGTGCAGGGTGCTGAACATGGTCTGGGCGACGCCGGCATGGGTGCGCATGCCGATGCCGATGATCGACACCTTGGCGACGCCGGAATCGTAGGTGATGTCGCGATAGCCGATCGCGCCGGCATGCTTTTCCAGGGCGGCCAGCGCCTTGGACAACTCGGAGCGGGGAACGGTGAAGGTCAGGTCGGTCTTCTTGTTATCTTCCGACACGTTCTGGACGATCATGTCGACATTGACACCCGCATCGGCAAGCGGCCCGAAGATCGCCGCCGCCACGCCGGGGCGGTCGGGAATCTTGTGCAGGGTGATCTTGGCCTCGTCGCGGCTATAGGCGATGCCGGTGACCGGTTTCTTTTCCACGATGTCTTCCTCGTCGCAAAGCAGGGTGCCGCCCACATCGGGCGTGAAGGTCGAAAGCACGCGGGTGGGCACCCGGTGCAGCATGGCGATTTCCACCGAGCGGGTTTGCAGCACCTTGGCGCCCAGCGACGCCATTTCCAGCATCTCCTCGAAGGAGATTTTTTCAAGCCGTCGCGCCTTGGGAACGATGCGCGGATCGGTGGTATAGACCCCGTCCACGTCGGTGTAGATGTCGCAGCGGTCCGCCCCGATGCCGGCCGCCACCGCCACCGCGCTGGTGTCCGAGCCGCCGCGCCCCAGGGTGGAAATGCGGCCGCCCGGCGCTACCCCCTGGAAGCCGGCGACCACCGCCACCTCTCCGGCCGCGACGCGCTTCTTCATGTCGGCGGCCGGAACATCCTCGATGCGGGCGGAGCCGTGCATGGCGCTGGTCTGGATCGGAATCTGCCAGCCCAGCCAGGAGCGCGCCTTCACCCCCATGGCGTTCAGCGCAATGGCCAGCAGGCCGCAAGTCACCTGCTCGCCCGCCGCCACCACCACGTCATACTCGCGCGCCTCGGGAACAGGGGCGTATTCGCGCTGGCCGGCGCCGGACAGGTCCTCAGGCGGACGCGCGGCCTCGTTCGTCCAGGCGACCAGTTTGTTGGTTTCCCCCGCCATGGCGCTGACCACCACGGCGACCTTGTTGCCGCGGACAACCTCGTTGCGCACCAGCGATGCCACATGGCGGATGCGGTCCAGGTCGGCTACCGACGTGCCGCCGAATTTCATCGCAATCGTCGCCATGTTTGCCCCGGATTTGATGGCGGCCTACATAGACAAGGCCGCACCGCCGCTCAACCCCGCCATGACCGTGACCCGTCCGCCTCAAACCTCTGCCTCCGGTCCGCAACCCGCGAGCATCGACCCGGCCGAGGTCGCCAAATTCTCGGCCCTGGCCGCCCAATGGTGGGACCCGGCCGGCAAGTTCGCGCCCCTGCACAAGTTCAATCCGGTCCGGCTGGCCTTCATCCGGGACCAGGCGGTTGCCCATTTCCAGCGTGATCCCGCCGCCCTGAAGCCTTTCGAGGGGCTCTCGCTGCTGGACATCGGCTGCGGCGGCGGCCTTCTATCGGAACCGATGGCCCGGCTTGGCTTCGCCGTGACCGGGGCCGACGCATCGGAAAAAAACATCGGCACGGCGAAGGCCCACACGGCGCAGTCGGGCCTGGCTATCGACTATCGTGCCACCACGGCAGAGACGCTGGCGGCGGAGGGACGGCAGTTCGACGTGGTCCTGAACATGGAGGTGGTCGAGCACGTGGCCGATGTGCGGGCCTATCTGGCAGCCTGTGCCGGACTGGTGAAGCCGGGCGGGCTCACCTTTGTCGCCACCCTCAACCGGACCCTCAAGAGCCTGGCGCTGGCCAAGATCGGCGCCGAATATGTGCTGAACTGGCTTCCCCGGGGCACACATGACTGGAACCGGTTCATGGCGCCGGCCAATCTTAAAAAAATACTTGAAGAGAGCGGGCTTATTATCTTGAAAACACAAGGTGTTTCCTTCGACCCACTAGGCTGGAACTGGCGGTTATCGGATGACGTGGACGTCAACTACATGGTGGTCGCCAGCCGCTGACCGGCGCCGCCTCAGTTGGCCGCTTCAGGGTCTGGCGGCAGCGGCGCCACATCGACGCCTTCCTCGACCAGATCGCGCGCTTCCTGCACGGTCGCTTCGCCATAGATGTGGCGGTCGGGCGTTTCGCCGTAATGGATCTTGCGCGCTTCCTCGGCGAAGTTGGGGCCGACATAATCCGCATGCTGCTGGACGTATTTGCGCAGGCCCGTCATGAACTGCCGCATCTGGCGCTGCTCCTGCGCCGGTTTGCGTGATCGTTTCGTACCCGTCACCGCCGGCGCCATGACGGCTTTCTGCACCCGCGCGGAATTGCAGCGCGGACAGCAGACCTGGCCTTCCGCCACCTGCCGGTCGAAGGCCGCGCTGTTGCCGAACCAGGCTTCGAATTCGTGCCCCTTATGGCAGCGCAGAGTGTAGGCGATCACGGTCCTGCTCCAGCCAGCCCCCTCGGCTGTGGAACGAAAATGAAGCGCGCGCGCCGGCTTGGCAAGACCCCGCTGTGGGTATGGATTGGGCAGGGCGGATCAGGGTCCCTCGAAGGCGCGCTCGTGGGTCAGGCTGGGCAGGCGCGCGCGGGCATGGGCCGACAAGGCGGGGTCGATCTCGGCCAGGATCACCCCGGGCGCATCGGAGGGCGATTCCGCCAGAATCTCTCCCCACGGACCCACGATCAGGCTGTGGCCATAAGTCCTGCGGCCGCCCGGATGCGCGCCGCCCTGGGCGGCGGCAATGACGAAGGCGCCATTCTCGATGGCGCGGGCCCGCAGCAGCACATGCCAGTGCGCCTGCCCGGTCGGAACCGTGAAGGCAGACGGGATGGTAAAGGCAAAGGCGCCGGCCTGCGCCAGACGGCGATAGAGATGGCCAAACCGCATATCATAGCAAACAGTCAGGCCCAGCCTGCCCCAGGGCGTCTCGGCCAGCACCGCCCGATCGCCGCCGGTGACGGTGGCCGATTCGCGGTAGGTCTCACCATCCGCCACGTCGACGTCGAACAGGTGAATCTTGCTGTAGCGGGCCGCGACGGCGCCGTCCGGCGAAAACAGGAAGCTGCGATTGGCGGTCTTGTGCGCATCGAGCCGGATGGCGATGGAGCCTATCGACAGCCAGACCTTCAACTCCGCCGCCAGCGCCGCAAAGGCCGGGATCGCCGGGTCTTTATCTTCGGGAAAACTGCGCGCCAGCTTGGCCGGCGCATTGGCTGCCATCAGCGTGGTGTTCTCGGGCGTGGCGATGAAATGGGCGCCACGGGCGGCCGCCTCCCGCACCAGCCCTGCGACTTCGCGGATATTCTCCGCCACATCGTCGCCGGCGCATGTCTGGATGCAGGCCGCCCGGAATACCGTCACAACCGTCACTACCTCAGCCGGTTCTGAATCTTCTCCAGCCCGGCGCGGGCGCAGACTTCGTCCTTGTCGCCGCCCGGCGCGCCCGAGACGGCGAAGATACCCACCATCTGTCCGTTCGCCATGATGGGAATGGCGCCCTGACGCGCCGTCTCGATCAGCGGGTTGGCCTTGATCTCGGCCGCCAGCGCGCTGTCCGTCTTGGCCTTGGCGGCCACCTCGCCGCTGGTCATGTGATACTTCAGCACCGCCTGGACCTTGGTCATGGCGATGCGCTGGGTGATGGCGGCGGCGCCGTCATTGGAGATCACCACAATGGGCACGCCAGCGCTGTCGGTGATCATGGCCGTGGTCTTGTAGGTGTTGCCCAGGCAGACGCGGTTGGCTTCCACGGCAGCCTCGATGGCGAGCGCGGTGGGGATGCCGTGAGCGCGCGCCGGGCGTGGCAGCTTCATTTCCGCCGGACTGGGCGCGGGCGCGATGGTAGGCGCGGGATTGGTCTGTGCCATGGCGGGCCCGGCAATACACAGGGCGGCGGCGGCGAGCAGTATCTTCTTCATGGCTATCCTCTCCTGGCGGGTATGGGGATGAAATGCCCGTCATTATTCGGATCGGATGCGGGCTTTGTCCAGACGCCCCCGACGGCGGGGCGCCCGGTCAGGCCAGAAGCGAATCCAGCTTCCCGGCCCGTTCAAGGGCATAAAGCTCGTCGCAGCCGCCGACATGGGTTTCCCCGACGAAAATCTGCGGCACCGAGCGGGCGCCGCCGCTCTTCTCTTCCATGTCGCGGCGGGCATCGCTGTCCATGAAGACGTCGATCTCTTCCGCCTCGACGCCTTTTTTCTTCAGCAGCGCCTTGGCGCGCATGCAATAGGGACAGATCGGCGTGGTGTAGATGCGGACGGGCTTCATGGGACTCGGCTGGAAGGGCGCTGCATCGCTTATATAGGCATGTCGGTGGCGCGAACAACGCGCGCCAGGGCGAGCACATGCACCTCGGCGGCGCCGGCGCGGCGCAGCGCCCGGGCGCAGGCCTCGGCGGTGGCCCCGGTGGTCATCACATCATCGACCAGCAGCACGCGCCGCCCTGCAACGGACGCCGGGTCGGGAACCCGGAAAGCCCCCAGTACATTGCGCCGCCGGGCGCGGGCCGAAACCATGACGCCCTGGCTTTGGGTAGACCGGGTGCGCATCAGCGCAAGGGGAGCGACGCCGATCCCCTGCTCCCGCCCGAGGCGCCGGGCCAGTTCGGCCGCCTGGTTGTAGCGCCGCCGCCAGAGCCGGACGCGATGCAGCGGCACCGGCACGATCACCTCCCCACGTGCCAGGGCTTGCCGCCCCGCCCTCGCAAGCCAGCGCGCGAAACCGGGCACCAGGTCGAGCCGGTCGGCATGCTTGAGCGCCAGGATCGCGCCGCGGCTTTTTTCGTCATAGGCCAGGATGGCGCGGGCGCTGTCGAAGGCTGGAGGGCGGGCAAGACAGGCCGCACACAGGCTCTCTTCGCCCAAGGCGACCGGAAAAGGCAGGCCGCAGCGGCCGCACGCCGGGCCATCCAGGAAGGTGACGCCGCTCCAGCACGGGCCGCACAGACCCGGCGCCGCCACCGGCACGCGGCAGGCCATGCACAGCGGCGGAAACAGAAGGTCCAGAATGCCTTGATGCCAATTGCGCCAGCCCATGCCGGCAAGGCTAGCATGGCGGTGGGCGTTGGCGATAAGTGTTGCGGCGATGTCTGCCGATCGTTCCCCTCTGTTCGATGCCGACGCCGCGGCCCGCGCCGCCGCGCGGGCGCGGCGGCTGAAGGGCGACCGGTTCCTGGAGGCCGCCGCCATCGAGGGCCTGGCGGACCGGATGGGAGCGGTGACGCGCCGCTTCGAACGCGGGCTTTGGATCGGCGATGCCGTGCCGGCGGCGCTGGCCGGTTTTGCCCGGACATGGGATCTGGCAGGATTTGGCGCGGGCGAGGCGTTGCTGCGGCCCGGGGCGGACTATGACCTGGCGATCAGCCTGTTCTCGCTGCAACTGATCAACGACCTGCCCGGCGCGCTGGTTCAGATATGTCGCGCGCTGAAACCCGACGGCCTGTTCCTGGCGGCGCTGCTGGGCGGCGGCACGCTCAACGAACTGCGCGACGCCTTCGCCCATGGCGAAAGCGCCACCCTTGGCGGAATCAGTCCCCATGTCTCGCCCTTTGCCGACGTGCGCGACGCCGGCGCCCTTCTGCAACGGGCCGGCTTTGCCCTGCCGGTGGCAGATGTCGAGCGGCTGGTCGTGCGCTATGGCGATTTCTTCCGGCTGGCGCGGGACATGCGCGCCCACGGCCTGACCAATGTGCTGGCCCAGCGCCGCCGCATGCCGATGCGCCGCGACACGCTGGCGGCAATGCTGGCTCATTATGGCGCGCGCCACGGCGACAGCGACGGACGCCTGCGCGCCAGCTTCGAGACCCTCTACCTGACGGGCTGGTCCCCGCACGAAAGCCAGCAGCAGCCCCTCAAGCCCGGCAGCGCCAAGGCGCGTCTGGCCGACGCGCTGGGCGCCACCGAGCAGGTTATTTCACGCTTCCCGAAAGCGACGTGAAGACATCCTTGAGGGTGCCCCCGATCGAGGTGGCGCCGGCAACGATCATGATCGAGATCAGGCTGGCGATCAGGGCATATTCGATCGCGGTGGCGCCGCCCTGGCTGGCCGGCAGGCGCATCAAAGCAGATCGCGCAGCATGGGAAGCAGCGGCAAGTCGGCGGCCGGCATGGGATAGGCGTCCGGCCGGCGCATCAGGTCCCGCGGCCTTATCCATTTCAGCGCCGCATGATGGCGAGGGGCGGCCGTGCCCTCCCAGCGCCGGCACACATAAAGCGGCATCAGCAGATGGAAAGTCTCGTAGGTGTGCGAAGCAAAGGTGAACGGCGCCAGGCAGGGCTCGCGCACCGTGATCCCGAGCTCTTCCGCCAGTTCGCGGATCAGCGCATCCTCGGGCCGCTCGCCGGCCTCGACCTTGCCGCCAGGAAATTCCCATAGCCCCGCCATCGCCTTGCCCGCGGGCCTTTGGGCGATCAGCGCCCGGCCGTCGGGATCCACCAACGCCGCCGCAACCACCAGTGTCATCTTGTGCGGCTGGGTCATGATGCGTTCACGCGGCTAATGTCCTCTTAAGAGGCATGGTTAACAGGGCGCACAATTGCGCTAGGCTCGGGCGGCGCCCCCTGTGGGGCTTATGGCACGAAGCGGAAAGGAGCAGAAGATGACGACATTCGGAACGGCCGTCTGGAAGGGCGGCTTGAAGGACGGTAAGGGTGCGATCTCCACCAAGAGCGGGGCGCTGAACAACTATCCTTATGGCTTCGCCAGCCGCTTTGAAGGCAAGCCGGGAACCAATCCCGAGGAGCTGATCGGGGGTGCCCACGCCGGCTGCTTCACCATGGCGCTGTCGCTGATCCTGGGCGAAGCGGGCTTCACGGCCGAAGAGATGAACACCAAGGCCGAGGTCACCCTGGTCAAGCAGGGTGACGGCTTCGCCATCACCAAATCGCATCTGACGCTGCGGGCGAAGATCCCGGGCATCGACGAAGCCAAGTTCAAGGAACTGGCCGACAAGGCGGAAAAGGGCTGTCCGGTCTCCAAGGTTCTGAACTGCGAGATCAGCCTGGACGCTGCTTTGGTTTAACGAACCCCCTTTTGATTTAATGAACCCTCCGTCACAAGTCGGGTTTGCCTTCGGCAAACACCTCCTGGCGGCACCTCCCCCTTGTTGCGGCTCCGCCGCGAAGGGGGAGGGCTATTGTGTCCGGTCAGACAAACGCTGTCGCAAGAATGCGACCGACACGCCCGGAAATCCTTCCTGGCGCCCCTAATGCAGCACGAGCGTATAGATGTCCGGCGGCGTGCGCACCAGGGTGATGACCAGCTCGGTGGCGATGGCCAGGACCAGAAGCGCGAACACGATCCTCAGTTGCTCGCTGCGCAGCCGCGTACCCATCCGCACGCCCATCTGCGCGCCGACCACGCCGCCCACGATCAGCAGCAGGCCCAGCACGATGTCCACCGTGTGGTCGGTCACGGCATGGGTGAAGGTGGTCAGGATGGCGACGGCGCACATCTGGAATTGCGAGGTGCCCACCGCCAGGGTCGTGCGCATGCGGAAGAGATAGATTTTCGCGGGCACCAGCAGAAAGGCGCCCCCGGTCCCCAGGATCGCCGTCATGATGCCCACCAGGAAGCCCAGCACCACGATGGGGATCGCGCTGATGTAAAGGCGCGAGATACGAAACCGCATCTTGAGGGGCAGCCCGTGGATCCAGTTGTGGCGGCCGGCCGCGTGACCGGGCATGGGCATGCCGCGCCGGGCGGCGCGCCAGGCCTGCGCGCTCTCCACCAGCATCATCGAGCCTACGCCGCCCAGCAGCAGCACATAGCTCAGCTCGACCACGAAATCGATCTGGCCCAGGCGCTGCAGATAGCCGAAGATATAGACCCCGACAAAAGAGCCGGCGATGCCGCCCAGCAGCAGGATGAACCCCATCTTGAAATCGACGCTGTCGCGCGCGCTCTTGGCCAGCGCGCCGACCAGCGCCGCCGCCGAGATCGGGCTGGCCTGGGTGGCGACCGCGACGCCCGAAGGAATTCCATAGAAGATCAGTAGCGGCGTCATGATGAAGCCGCCCGACACGCCAAGCATGCCCGACAGGAACCCGGCCGTGGTTCCCATCCCCAGGATGACCACCCAGTTTACCGACAGTTGGGCGATGGGCAGATAAATGTCCATTGCGTAATGACGACCTGCGGCAAACCCCTGCCGTTCTGATACGACTCGCCCGCTGCCGCAAGGGTTTGGCGCGCGCCAGTGTCGCGGTTCCGAAGTTCGCTACAGCCCCGATATAGACCGCTCAGGCGGACTTCGGAACCGAAACGACACTAGATTTAATAGATTGCTAGTGTCCTTCGATTCCGAAATTCGCTCGGAGCCCGATATGGAGATCATACGAATTTCGGAATCGGAACACTAGCTGCGATAGGAGCCGTTGATGTCGATGTAGCCATGGGTCAGATCGCAGGTCCAGACCCGGCTTTTGCCCTTGCCCAGGCCCAGATCGACGGCGATCTCAACCGCGCGGCCCGACACCGCCTTCGTGGCCGCCTTCTCGCTGTATTCCGCCGCCCGCATGCCGTTCTGCGCCACGACATGACCGCCGAAGCTGATCGTCAGCCTGTCGCGATCCGCCGGCTCGCCGGCCTTGCCCACCGCCATCACCACCCGCCCCCAGTTGGCGTCGTTGCCGGCCATGGCGGTCTTGACCAGCGGTGAGTTGGCGATGGAAAGCGCGACGCGCCTGGCGGAGGCGTCGCTTTCGGCGCCCGACACATCCACGCGGATCAGTTTTTGCGCCCCCTCGCCGTCCTTGACGACCTGCAGCGCCAGATCGAGCAGAAGCGCATCCAGCCTGGCGCGGAAATCGGCCAGCCTCTTGTCTCCCGCTTTGGTGACAGGCGCATGGCGGGCGCCCTTGCCGGTGGCGAACAGCATCAGTGTGTCGCTGGTCGAGGTGTCCGAATCGACCGTGATCGCATTGAAGGACGCCTCCACGCCCGCGTTCAGGCATTCCTGCAGCACATTGGCGGGCAGCGTCGCGTCGGTGAAGACGAAGGACAGCATGGTCGCCATGTCGGGGGCGATCATGCCCGAGCCCTTGGCGATGCCGTTGATGGTGACCTTGTGGCCGTCGATCATGGCCGTCTGGGTCGCCATCTTGGGATAGGTGTCGGTGGTCATGATGGCGTCGGCAGCCGCCCGCCAGTTGCCGGCCGCCCCCTGGCTCACAAGGTCCGAAAGCACGGCAGTGATCTTGTGGGCCGGCAGCGGCTCGCCGATCACCCCGGTGGAGGCCATGAAGACCTGCTCCGGGCGGCAGCCGGCCACCGCGGCAGCCTCGACGGCGATCTCGCGCACCCCCTCCATGCCCGCCTGCCCGGTGAAGGCGTTGGCGTTTCCGCTGTTGACCACCAGGACCCTTGCTTCTTTATCGCCGGCCTTCCCATCCTTCAGCTTGTCGCGGCACCACAGGACGGGAGCCGAGGCGGTCCTGGACCGGGTGAAGACCCCCGCCGCCTGGGTTCCCGGCGCCAGCAGCGCCAGCATCACGTCGGTCCGCTGCCGGTAGCGCACCCCGGCCGCCGCCGTGGCCAGCCGGACCCCCGCCAGGGGCGGCAGTTTCGCGAAAGTCCTGGGCGCCAGGGGCGACACCGCATGGCCGCTCGCCTTGGGAGCCGGTGGCTTGGCGCCCTTGCGGATGGACCGGGCCGGCTTCTTTGCCGTTTTCTTCATCTTCGCCATCGAATTCCCCCAAAAGCATGCCCCGCCGGCCGGCGGCCGGATCATCGAAGAATTGGCTTTTTTGGCAAGGGGCCACGTTTGACAAGGAGCCATATTTGACAAGCAGATAGGGCGTTCTTATGTCTCCGGGCGCCCGCCCGTCCGGACGGCTTGGGCCAGACCCCAAGGCCAGCGCCCATCACGGGACCCGGACAAGGGCATTCGCGGCAAAGAGGATTTCCATGCTGGGTATCGGCACGCTCGCCAAACAGCTTTTCGGCTCGGCCAACGAGCGCAAGGTCCGGCCCCTGTGGGCCGCGGTGGCCAAGATCAACGCCCTGGAGCCGCGCTATGTCGCCATGTCGGACGACGAACTGCGCAACCAGACCGTTCTTTTCCGCGAGCGCCTGGCCCAGGGCGAAACCCTGGACGATCTGCTGCCCGAAGCCTTTGCCGTGGTTCGCGAGGCAGCCAAGCGCACCCTCGGCCAGCGCCATTTCGACGTCCAGCTTGTCGGCGGCATGGTGCTGCATTCGGGCGCCATCGCCGAGATGAAGACCGGCGAGGGCAAGACGCTGGTCGCCACGCTTCCCACCTACCTCAACGCACTGACCGGCGAAGGCGTGCATGTCGTGACCGTCAACGACTATCTGGCCAAGCGCGACAGCGGCTGGATGGGTCAGATCTACCGTTTCCTGGGCATGACCACGGGCGTCATCGTCCATGGCCTGACCGACGAAGAGCGCCGCGAGGCCTATGGCGCCGACATCACCTATGGCACCAACAACGAGTTCGGCTTCGATTACCTGCGCGACAACATGAAATACTCGCTGGACGCCATGGCCCAGCGTGGACACGCCTTCGCCATCGTCGACGAGGTGGACTCCATCCTGATCGACGAGGCGCGCACGCCGCTCATCATCTCGGGCCCCACCGAGGACCTGACCGAGATGTACAAGGCGGTCGATGCGGTGATGGTCTCCCTGACCAAGGAAGATTATGAGCTGGACGAAAAGTCCCGCCAGGTCTCGCTCACCGAGCAGGGCAACGAGCGCATGACGCAACTGTTGCGCGAGGCCGGCCTGCTTCCCAGCGGCGATCTCTATGACACCGAGAACATCTCGGTCGTCCATCATGTGAACCAGGCGCTGAAGGCGCACACCCTGTTCCAGAAGGACAAGGACTATATCGTCAAGAATGATCAGGTGGTCATCATCGACGAGTTCACCGGCCGCATGATGGAAGGCCGGCGCTATTCCGAGGGCCTGCACCAGGCGC
>JBDZVS010000011.1:0-77245 GCA_040255825.1 Hyphomicrobiales bacterium
CACGTCACAAAATCCCTCCGGCGCAGCGGTTCAATTTGGTCACAACTTGCTCCAGATTCGACACCGCGCGCCTGAAGGCAGAGGGTCTTTCCAGCGGGAGCCCGCCGGTGGGCGGGGCCGGTCCTCAAGCCAGAGGCCAGAAAACAAAAGGCCAGAAAAACAAAAGACCGGAAAAAACAAAAGACCGGAGCAGCGGCTCCGGTCTTTCTGTTCCGCTTGTGGCGGCAAATCTCCCCGAACTTGGCCGTTCCAGGCTCTTGTCGGTTTATCGTCTTTTTATGGGTTCGGTTGATACTGGCTTTTGTTCCGAAAGTCACGAAATTTCCGGTGATACTGCAATGCAACATGCGCAATTTCATGTCGCGCGGCTGACAGCGGGAGCCGCCGCGCTGGTGGTGGCGGCTTTGGCATCGCCGGTCCTGGCCGGGGCGATAACCCATCCCCCCCATCCCGACCCCCTGCTGGACGGCAGCGTGGATGGTCCCTGTGCCGCGGCCCTGGCGGGCCCCGATTATGCGGCCGGCGTGGACTCCGAGGGCCATCCCGTCGTTCCGCCGGATGTGGGCGTCCCTCCCATCGCGATTCCCGATCAGGTGGTGGTGCCGCTGCCAGGAGCCGGGCGCGGCCGGAGAGGCGGTGAAAGCGGGTATGCCGCCATCGACGGGCGGCGGCTGGAGCCGCTGGTCAACCCCGGCCGGTGCGAACCGCCCCGCTGATCCGGCAGAGGCTTTGCATCGAGGCGCCGGGTCGTGCGCTGCCGCGTCCGCTGCCTCGTCCGGTGCCTCGTTCGCTGCCTGGCAAGCCATCCATGCCTTTGCCTGGGCGATGGCGAAGTTGCAGGCCATCACCAGGCGGCGGGTTTCGGCCCGGCTCTCGCGCGCGGCGGCACTGTAGCGGCCATGAACCCAGCGGTTGCGGTTGCCGCGCGGAGCGCCACGAGGTTTGCCGGTGCGCTTACCCATCGTCGCGGTTTCTCACGGCAACGGGCAGTCGCCTTGTTTCGCTGGATAGCCCATTTGAACCGCGCTTTTCAGGCACCCCCTCCCGGGTCACGCGGATATGCTGGCCGCGCAGCCGCGCCAGACTGTCGGCGACGTGCGCGCTGGCCTTGAGCAGGGCGACGGCCCGCTCGATCTCGATGCCGCGGTTATAGCAGGCCTTGGGCTCGGTGCTGTCCGCCTTGGCCAGGCAGGTGGCGATGGAGGCCTGGCATCGCGCCAGCGCCTCGGCGAGCAGATCTTCGGTTGTCTTCATCGTTTTCATGATTGCAGGATAACATCGCGTGCGAGGGTGGTGGACAGGCGGCGGCGCTGGACAGGCCGCTAAGCCGTGGCGGCGACGCCGGAAAAAATTTTTCCGGCGGTGCTGGATTGGCGGTCCGCAAGGAAGGAATGGAGCTTGAGATGGCCGATGTGAAGACGAAGCGCGCACGGTTTCATGCGCTGCACCGGGACGGATGCTTTGTGCTGCCCAACCCGTGGGACATGGGAAGCGCGCGCCTGTTTCAGCATCTTGGTTTCGAGGCCCTGGCATCGACCAGCTCGGGCTTTGCCTGGACGGTGGGCAAGGCCGATTATGCGACCACACGGGACGAGACGCTGGCGCATCTGGCCGGCCTGTGCGCCGCTGTCGATTTGCCGGTGAATGCGGATTACCAGTCCGCCTTCGCCGCCGCGCCTGAAGACGTCGCCGCCAATGTCGCGCTGGCGCTGGAGGCGGGGGTGGCCGGGCTTTCCGTCGAGGACACGAAAGTGGACGGGCCGGGGCTTTACGATATGCCCCTGGCGGTCGAACGGGTGCGTGCGGCCGCACAGGTGACGCGCCGGCATGGCGCGGTGCTGGTCGCCCGCACCGAGATACTGCTGCACGATCGCAGCCAGGTCGCGGCGGCCATCGACAAGCTGGTCGCCTTTGCCGAAGCGGGGGCCGACTGTCTTTATGCGCCCGGCCTCGCTGCGCCCGGCGACATCGCCGCTCTGGTCAAGGCGGTGGCGCCCAAACCGGTGAATGTGCTGATGACCGGGCCGGGGCCGGAGCTTGCGGAACTGGCGGCGCTTGGCGTGCGCCGCGTCAGCGTGGGCGGGGGGCTGGCACGGGTGGCGTGGCAGGGCGTGCTGGATGCCGCGCAGTCGCTACGTGCAGGATCGTTCGCGGGCCTGGCCAATGCGGCATCCGGCCGGACGCTGAATGAAGTTTTTTCGTGATCGCGGCCGGAACGGCAGCAGTTCCTGTCGGTGGGGGCCGATCTGTAGCGTTTTCGCACATATTTTAACAGGTCGGTAACCGATGGCCCCTATCGTGAGATGGAACGATACCGGGGCGGCCATGTACCAGTACAGCCGGGAACTTTACGACGCACCGCGCCATCCCAAGAAGTGGATATTCCATCCGCGCAAGCGATCGCTGATGCCGCCGCTGATCAGCCTGATGGCGGCGGGCTTCGTGCTGTTCGAGGTGCTGAGCCGGTTCTAGGGCATTTTGCGCGCAGATTGAATCACTAGAATCCTGATTGCCATTCCCGTCCCCCGGTCCGCGCCATGCGCGGCCGGAGAATGAACTCCAGCGGGAATCCAGAGTCTATCCAGCGGCTTACCGGATGCCCGCTTCGCGGGCATGACAAGGAGTGTGTTTCTATCTGAACGCCCGATGCTCTGGCCTTGTGGCGCCGCGTCAGTTCCCAGGCGGCTGGTCGATCTGGAAATAATGGACCTGGCCTTCCTTGCTGCGCGGCGTGATCGCCATGCGGATGCTGCGGCCGGTGTTCGGGCAACTGGTGGCGCGGTGCCAGCGTTCCTCGTTGGCGTTTATCAGGTCGCCATACTGGCCGTGGACGAGCCCGATCCCCGAGATCAGCGCGCAGACCTGACCGTACACATTGAGCCAGACCTCCGGCATGTTCTCGTGGAAATGGCCCCAGCTTGTGGATGGGGGCAACTGCGCGATCGGCGGGCCGATGTTCAGGTTGGATGAGGTGTGGCCGTCATACAGGAAACGCTCGCCGGCGCGGTCCGAGGCGCCATATTCGTCGACATTGAAGAACGGCATGTTGAAGGAGTCATAGCCGCCGGTCGAAGTGATCCTGACCTTTTCATAGGTGTAGCCGGCGATGGGGGCGGGCGTTTCGCTTTCCGGATAGGACGGCACCTGGCCGGCGGGCGTGATGCGGAAGAACACTGCCGCCTCATTGCCGACCGTCTCGAAGCAATAGGACAGGCGCGGCGCCACGTTGAAGGCCCATCCCTTGGACAGGACTTTGGGCTCCTGTCCGTCGATGGTGACTTTGAGCTGTCCGCTATAGACCCAGCCCCAGGCCCGGTCGTCGGCGTAGAACATGCATTTGGACTTGTCGCCCGGCGCCATCTGGATATAGCGGCCATCGAAGTCGCGGGTCAGAAGCGCCTGCTGTTCCCAGCGCGCCTGGCCCCGGTGCGCCTTGAGAATGTCGGCGATGTGCCAGATTGGCTTGTTGGGCCCGCTATAGGGTGTTTCCGGATTTTTATGCGCCGCCCAGACGATGCGGGTGGGGCCCTTCTCGCCGCCGGGTTGTGACCACCAGTTCGGTGGCGGGTTCGGCGTCGGGGCCTGCGCCAGCGCGGATGGCGCGGCCGGCACGAGCATCAATGCAAGCAAACGCGCGGTCGCCGCTCCCATCGTCATTGTCCCCCCGGTTCAGCGATGCGCCGCGTTGAAGGCCGACAGTTCGGCGGCGCCCGGACAAAGTTCCTTTTCGCAAAGCGTGTTGAGCGGCTCAAGGACCGTGTTCAGATTGGCGTGCATGTCTTTTGCTTCACGGTCCATGTAGATCAGTCCGGTCACCAGCTCGCCCGCTGCGGCGCGGCTGTGCAGATAGGTCAGTGCCTGCGTGCGGTCATGGGGGTCGTAGTCGGCGGACAGCTTGGCCAGACGCAGGGTCGAGCCGTCGTGCAGCGCCACGTCCTGGCTGGTGCCGGGCGCATACTCCACCGTGATGGCGTCGCGCGGCTCGACGATGTCCAGCCGGTTCACCGCCTCGTTGTGCGCCCGCACGAAATCATAGGACTTGGTCGAGCCGGCGTGGTTGTTGAACGCCACGCAGGGGCTGACGATGTCGATGAAGGCGGGGCCCGGATAGCTGATCGCCGCCATGATGAGAGGCACCAGCTGTTCCTTGTCGCCCGAGAAGCCGCGCGCGACGAATCCGGCCCCCACCATCAGCGCCATGCCGACCAGGTCCAGCGGGGAATCGGTGTTGCTTCCGCCCGACTTGCTGCGCGAGCCCTTGTCGGCGGTGGCGCTGAACTGGCCCTTGGTCAGGCCGTAGACGCCGTTGTTTTCGGTGATATAGACCATATTCACGCCGCGGCGGATGCAGTGGACGAACTGGCCCAGGCCGATCGAGGCGCTGTCGCCGTCGCCGGAAATTCCCAGATAGATCAGGTCGCGGTTCGCCAGGTTGGCGCCGGTCAGCACCGACGGCATCCGGCCATGCACCGAATTGAAGCCGTGGCTCTGGCCCAGAAGATAATCGGGCGTCTTGGAGGAGCAGCCGATGCCGGACAGCTTGGCCACCCGGTGCGGTTCGATGCTCAGCTCGAAACAGGCTTCCATGATGGCGAAGGAAATCGAGTCGTGCCCGCACCCCGCGCAGAGGGTGGAAATCTTGCCTTCATAGTCGCGATGGGTGAAACCCAGCCGGTTGACCGGGATCGCGGGGTGGCGCAGCCGGGGCTTGGCGATATAGGTCATTCCGCGGCCTCCCTGGAACGGATGGCGATATGATCGGTGATGGCGGCGGTGATGAAGCGCGCGGTGATGGGTGTGCCGTCATAATGCAGGATGGATATGAAGCGGGCCGGGTCGATGCCGCATTCGTTGACCAGCAGCGAGCGCATCTGGGCGTCGCGGTTCTGCTCGATCAGGAATATCTGGTCGTGGGCGGTGATGAAGTCCATCACCGCGTCGCTGAAGGGGAAGGCGCGCAGGCGCATGGTGTCGAGATGGATGTCGTCCGCTTCCAGCACGGCCAGCGCTTCCTTCATGGCCGGCGCGGTCGAGCCGAAATAGATCGCCCCCCGGTCCGTTTCGCGGCCGGCGCGTTGGATGACGGGCGCGGGGACCAGGGACTTGGCCGTGTCGAACTTGCGCAGCAGCCTTTGCATATTGTCCTGGTAGACGGCGCCTTCCTCGCTGTAGCGGGCAAAGCGGTCGCGGCTGGTGCCGCGGGTGAAAAAGGCGCCCTTGGTGGGATGGGTGCCGGGCAGCGTGCGCCAGGGTATGGCGTCGCCGTCCACATCCAGGTAGCGGCCGAAGGTCGTTCCCGCTTCCAGCTCTTCGGCGGTCATCACCTTGCCGCGGTCGAAGATGCGGCTATCGTCCCAGGAAAAGGGTTCGCACAGCCATTCGTTCATGCCGATGTCCAGGTCCTCCAGAACGAAGACCGGCGTTTGCAGCCGCTCGGCCAGGTCGAATGACAGGGCGCAGAACTCGAACATCTCCTTTGGGTCTTGCGGCAGCAGCAGCACATGCTTGGTATCGCCGTGGGAGGCATAGGCGCAGATCATGAGATCGGCCTGCTGGGTGCGGGTGGGCATGCCGGTGGATGGGCCGCCGCGCTGCACATCGATGATCACGGCGGGGATTTCCGCGAAATAGGCCAGGCCCAGGAATTCCTGCATCAGGGAGATGCCGGGCCCCGAGGTCGCGGTGAAGGCGCGCGCGCCGTTCCAGCCGGCCCCGATCACCGTGCCGATGGCCGAGATCTCGTCCTCGGACTGCACGATGGCGAACCTGTTGCGGCCGTCGGCGCCCACACGGTACTTGCGGCAATGTTTGGAAAAAGATTCCGCCACCGAGGTCGATGGCGTGATGGGGTACCAGGCCGCCACGGTGGCGCCGCCATAGACGCAGCCCAGCCCTGCTGCGTCATTGCCGCTCACGAAGATGCGCGCGCCGACGGCGTCGGCCTTTCGGACCTTCAGTCCGCAGCGGCCGGCAAGCCGGTCGCGGGCATGGTCGAAACCCATCCGCAGCGCCTGGCGGTTGGGCGGGATCAGGGCGGCCTTGCTCTTGTACTGCTCGCCGATAAGTTGCTCCAGCACCGCCGGATCGATGCCCAGAAGCTGGGCAAGGGCGCCGATATAGATGATGTTCTTGAAAAGCTGGCGCTGGCGCGGGTCGTGGTAGGCGACGTTGCAAATCTCGGTCAAGGGCATGGCGATGACGTGGATGTCATCGCGGAATTTCGAGTCCGGGATGGGCCGCGAGGAATCGTAGAACAGATAGCCGCCCGGATCGATCGACGCGACATCCTTGTCCCAGGTCTGGGGGTTCATCGCCACCATGAGATCGACGCCGCCGCGCCGGCCCAGCCAGCCCGCGCCCGAGACCCGCACCTCGTACCAGGTGGGCAGGCCCTGGATGTTGGACGGGAAGATGTTGCGCGAGGCGACGGGCACGCCCATGCGCAGGATCGAGCGGGCGAACATCTCGTTGGCCGAGGCCGAGCCCGAGCCGTTCACATTGGCGAATTTGACGACGAACTCATTGACCGCGCTTATCGGCTGCATGCGTATTCCGTCCTGGGCGCGGCGAGGAGGAACTTCTGCATGTCCCAGGCGCCGGTGGGGCAGCGTTCGGCGCACAGGCCGCAATGCAGGCAAAGGTCCTCATCCTTGACCATGACCCTGCCGGTCTTGAGCGCGCCGGAAAGATAGAGGTCCTGGTCGGCGTGCAGGGTAGGGGCGGACAGGCGGCCGCGCAGCTCCGCTTCCTCTCCGTTGGCGGTGAAGGTGATGCAGTCCATGGGGCAGATATCGACACAGGCGTCGCACTCGATGCATTTGGGCGTGTCGAAAACGGTCTCAACGTCGCAGTTCAGGCAGCGCTGCGCCTCCGCGAAGCCCAGTTGCGGATCGAAGCCCAGCTCGACCTCGAGGCGCACATCCTTCAGCGTCTTTTCGAGCGGGGCGTGCGGCACCCTGAAGCGCTGGTCGTTGGAGATGTCGTTGTCATAGCTCCATTCGTGAATGCCCATCTTCTGGCTGGAAAGGGTGACGGCCGGCGGCGGACGCTGCTCCACATCCAGCCCCCGGCACAGAAGGTCGATGGAGATGGCGGCGTCATGGCCGTGGGCCACCGCCCAGATGATGTTCTTCGGGCCGAACGCGGCATCGCCGCCGAAGAAGACGCGCGGGTTGGTGGACCGCATGGTGCGCGGGTCCACCCTGGGCATGTCCCAGCGGTCGAATTCCACGCCGACGTCGCGCTCGATCCAGGGGAAGGCGTTTTCCTGGCCCACCGCCACCAGCACATCGTCGCATGCGATCACCGTGTCCGGCTCGCCGGTCGGCACCAGGCTGCGGTGTCCTTCGGCGTCGAATTCCGCCTTCACCTTGCGGAACTGCACGCCTTCCAGTTGCCCGTTCCGGTGCAGGAACTGGACGGGCACCAGGAAGTTGTGGATCGGGATGCCCTCGTGCATCGCATCCTGTTTCTCCCAGGGCGAGGCCTTCATGTCCTCGAAGCCCGAGCGCACGACCACATCGACCTGCTCGCCGCCCAGACGGCGCGCGGTGCGGCAGCAATCCATCGCCGTATTGCCCCCGCCCAGAACGACGACACGCTTGCCGATGCCCGTCGTGTGGCCGAAGGACACCGATGACAGCCAGTCGATGCCGATATGGATGTGCGCCGCCGCTTCCTTCCGCCCCGGAATGTCGAGGTTGCGCCCGCGCGGCGCGCCGCAGCCGACAAAGATCGCGTCATAATCTTCCGCCAGCAGCGCCTTGAGCGACCTGACCGGCTGGCCCAGGCGCATTTCCGGCTTCAGGTCCAGGATGTAGCCCACTTCTTCGTCAAGCACGGTTTCGGGCAGGCGGAATTTCGGAATCTGGGTGCGCATCATGCCGCCGGCATTGGCATCGCCGTCGTACAGGACCACCGTATAGCCCAGCGGCAGCAGGTCGCGCGCCACGGTGAGCGAGGCGGGGCCGGCGCCGACCAGCGCCACGCGCTTGCCGTTCCCGTGCGCGGCCGGTTTTGGCATGCGCGCCCTGACATCGCCCTTGTTGTCGGCGGCGACGCGCTTGAGCCGGCATATGGCCACCGGCTCGGCCTTTCCGGTCACCTCTTCCACGCGGCCGCGCCGGCAGGCCGGCTCGCACGGCCGGTCGCAGGTGCGCCCCAGAATTCCCGGAAAGACGTTGGAGTGCCAGTTGACCATATAGGCGTCGCCATAACGCCCCGCCGCTATCATGCGGATATATTCGGGCACGGGCGTATGGGCCGGGCAGGCCCATTGGCAGTCCACGACCTTGTGAAAATAGTCCGGGTTGGAAATGTCGGTCGGCTTCATGCCGCCGTGCGGCACGCCGGGGTGTGCCGGCTCGTTCAACTCAGCAATGCTCATAGCGCTGACGATTCCCCAATGACCTGCCTCTGGTGAGACCGACATCCGATGAAGGTGTTGCGGCTATTGCGTGCTATGTGTGCTTCGGCGTCGGTCCTGTATCTCTTGTGTTTTTTTCAGGCGGTTCGGGGAATTGCCCCGGACGATTTCCTCTGCGTCATTCTAGCCAACAGGCCGGTGGGATGAAAGGCCGCAGCCGGCAGCCGGCTTTTGCGGGCGGCTGGCCGGATGGATGAAGGTGCAGCAGGATCAATGCCTTATAGGCGGCTGGCCGCTGTATTACCGCCTTGTATGGCGGGCGCCTTCAGTGCGCCAGGGGATCGGGCCGCAACTGGAAGTGCACGACCTTGCTGGTCGTTCCCTTGCCGCCTTCGATGTGGTGCGGCGTGCGCGTGGCATAGGTGGACCACAGGCCCTTGCCTTTCCAGCCCGTCGCCGGATCGTCGATGCGTCCGTCAAGCCCCTTGGCATAGAAGCCCATCGGGTAGGGCACGCGCAGGGTGACGAATTTTCCCTTCACCAGCGCCAGCAAGGCATCCGAGGCGTTGCCGGTCGCGATGGGCGTGTCGGGGCCAAGCCCGAAGGTGTCGAATTGATCGACCCAGGCGTAATAGCTGGCCTCGGCGCTGCCGGGCATATCGACATCCCGGAATTGCGGGCCGGGGAACGGATAGAAGGACCAGCCTTCGGGGCAATGGTTGCCGGTGGCGGTCGGGCCGTTGAGAGGCCCCTTGCATTTGCGGCGGTCGAAGCTGGCGAACTGGCCGCTGGCCAGCGGCATCCACACCACGCCGCTGCGATCGACATCCATGCCGCGCGGTGAAAAGCCGTGGACCGGCACGCGCGGATCGTCCACCGGCACATAGAAGATTTCGGCAAGCGCGGTCCGGGGCGGGTTGTCGCCCGGCGACAGGCGCACCACTCCGCCCGGATAGCCGGTGAAGGAGCCCCATACCGCGCCATCGGTTGGGCTTATCGAGACGCCATAGAAGCCCGCCCGCACCCGCATGTCCCTGCCGGGCTGCTGCTTTTCTCCGGGCTCGGTATAGGGGCCGCGCTTGCCGTCGCCGTTGGCGTCGAGGATCAGGGCGGTCCAGCCTTGCGCGGATTGCGCGTCGCCGGTCTGGAGGAACTTGCGGGTATCGAGCCAGCCGACCACATCGCCGCCGCCGCTGGTCCAGAGCGTGTCGTTTTCATCGGAGGCGAAATTCAGGTGATGGGTGCTGAAGCAGGTATCGATGGGCGTGTATTTGCGGATTGACGGATCGTAGACCGCCAGGTGACGCCCGGACGTTTCGACCGGAAACAGCTTTGCCGAGATCAGCGGCGAGCCCGCCTTGCAGAAGGCGGGGTTGTCGCGGCCGCGGATGCGCGCGGTCAGCCACACCAGGCCCCTGGCGTCGAACATGGGATTGTGGATGTTGGTGCGGCTGTCCCAGATGCGCTCGTCGCCCCAATAGGGCGAGGGCGCCAGGTTTGGATTGTCCTTGGTCGTGGGGGTGTCGGCGTCGCGCGGCACGGCCGTGATATGCCCTTGGATGTTGCGCACGGGATCGAGGGTCGGCACCCGGTCGGTGCTTTCCTCCGGCGAGCCATAAAGCAGCCCGTTGGCGTTCACATGCGGATCGCGCTTGTCGGTCGATATTTCGTCATGCAGATAGGCCTTTGGGCTGTTCCAGTCCCACAGGGTGACGACGATGTTCCGTTCGACGCCCTGCGGGCGCGGCGGGCGGGCGAAAGGCAACTCTCCGTTGCCGATGCGATCGGTCCAGTCGCCGAACAATGACAGGGCCAGATGCGTGTCCAGCCGGCCGATGGCGTTGACCATGCCGGCGCCGGCCTGGCCCGATTGGATGCGCCGCTCCCAGGCGCCGGCGGCGGAGTCGAACTTGCCCAGGGCCGCCGGTATGGTGCGCGTCGCCGCGTCGCCCAGCTGATGACAGGTGTAGCAGCCGTCGGTCTTGACGACCTCCAGCCACTGACCCTGGCTTTTCATCCGCGGGTCCATGCCGTTGCCCGACGGGCCGGTGCCGGGAAAACGGCTCGCGGGCGGAATGCGCAGCATGGCGTACCAGTAGAGCGCCGGATAGTAGCGGGCCGCCTCCTTTTCGCTGGGGGCGGCGATGGCCTGAAGGTCCAGCGACCGGCCCGGAGTCGCCGATTGTTTCGGCGAATCCACCAGGCCGTAGCCGCGCACCCATACGCTGTATCGCGCCTGGGGCAGGTCGGGAATGACGAAGCGGCCGCGATCATCGGTCACCACGATGCGGGCGAATTTGGTGGGAAGGTCCGTCGTCTCCGCGATCACCCACACGCCGGCTTCGGGGCCATTGGCGCCGGTGACGGTTCCGCCGATGTCGTCGGCGTCGATGGCCGGATTGTCCGTTGCGCCGCCAAACGGCACGAACATCCAGATACCCACGGCCAGGACTGCCAGCGCCACCGCGCCGAGAATGACCTTCCGCATCGTCGCCACCTTGCAGGTTGGACAAGGGGCATCCTAATACTTTCGTAATCTTGCCGCAATTTTTGATTGACCGCCCTTCGCGGGGCTTGTGCGCGCCGCGGCGGCTGTCGCTGCCGCCCGGGCCCGATATAGAGATCAGGCGAATTGTCGATTCGGGGCACCAGGAGGCAATACCCTATGAAACTCGATAGCACCGCCAATGGCGTCTATTCCATCGCTCCCACCCCGTTCCAGGACGATGGCGGCATCGACTGGAATTCGGTGGACCGGATGACCGACTTCTATTTCGAGGCGGGCTGCGACGGCTTCACCATCCTGGGCGTGCTGGGGGAAGCCTCCAAGATGGATGCGGAAGAATCGCTGGCGCTGGCCGCGCGCGTCATCCGCCGCGCCGCCGGAAAGCCGATCATCGTGGGCGTGTCGGCGCCGGGCTTTGCCGCCATGCGCGCCCTGTCGCGCAAGGTGATGGACATGGGCGCGGCCGCGGTGATGATCGCGCCGGGCGCGGGCCTGAGGACCGACGAGCAGATCACCGCCTATTTCCGGGGCGCGGTGGAGGCGATCGGCGCGGATACGCCCTGGGTGCTGCAGGACTATCCCCATTCCACCGGGGTCACCATGTCGAGCAATGTGGTGCGCAGGATCGTCACGGAGAATCCGTCGCTGGCGGTCCTCAAGCACGAGGACTGGCCGGGGCTGGACAAGATCACCACGCTGCGCCGGTGGGAAGCGGAAGGGTCCATGCGCCGGATCTCCATCCTGGTCGGCAACAACGGACTCTTTCTGGATTTCGAGCTGGATCGCGGCGTGGATGGGGCCAATACCGGCTATGCCTTTCCCGACATGCTGGTGGAGACAGTCAGGCTGGGCAAGGCCGGCCGGCGGGACGAGGCGCACGACCTGTTCGATGCGCACCTGCCGCTGATCCGCTACGACCAGCAGCCGGGCGTGGGGCTTGCGGTGCGCAAATATGTGCTGAAGCGGCGCGGCGTGCTGTCGTCGGCGGCGATGCGAAAGCCGGCTTCCGCCTTTTCGCCCGAAACCCGGGACGATGTCGAATATCTGCTGGCGCGGCTGGCCAGGCGGGATGCGCGCGCCCGGCTGTGACTTGCGAAGAAGGCGGCGCGGGTTTCAGCCGAACGTCATTCTCACCGAGGCGCCGCCGCCGGGCGTTTCAAAGATGGAAACGCCCGCGCCGTGGACGGCGGCAATCTGGCGGACCAGGGTCAGGCCCACGCCACTGCCCTGCCGCCTTGTGGTATAGAAGGGCACGAAGACCTTTTCCCGCTCGTCCGCCGCGATGCCGGGGCCATTGTCGGCCACGGTGATGGTCACGCGGCCGCCCTGATCCGATGCGCTGAGCGCGATCCTGGCGTCGGGCGTATCGCGCAGCGCCTCGATGGCATTGCGCAGCAGGTTGATCAGCGCCTGGTCCAGCAGGTCGGCATCGGCCGCGACCTCCAGCGTCTCGGGCTCGACCGTGAAGACGATTTCGATGTCGCGCGCCTTGAGTTCGTCGGCGAGCAGGCGATGGAGCCGCGCGAAGGTGCGGCGCACCGGCACGATCTCGGCCTTGGCCGCCAGGCGGCGCGTCAGGCGGCGGTGGTTCTGCACGAAATGCAGCAGGCCTTCGTTGCGGCGCATCAGAGTCTCCAGCGCCTCGGCCGCGTCGTCAAGGCCGGTACGCGCCGGATCGTCCGGCGCGATCTGTTTCATGGCATCGGCGACATTGTCCCTGGCAGTGGCCGCCAGGGAGGAAATGGGCGTGAGCGAGTTCATCACCTCATGCGCCATGACGCGGATCACCGTCTGCCAGGCCATCAGTTCCTTGGCGCTGAGTTCGGATTCGATGTTCTGGAGCGCGATCAGGCGCTGGCGCACGCCTTTCAGCACCACGTCCGTCGCGATGGCCTTGAGCTGCAGTGCCCCGCCTGGCCTGTCCATCGGCACGATGCGACCTTCGCCGGGTTTCAGCTTTTCCAGGCCCGTGGCGAAGCCTTCGCCGTGGCGCGCGAATTCCGTCACGTTGGTGCAGGCGGTGGCGAACAGCCGCCGCGCCGCCATGTTCAGAAGGCGCACGCCGCCCCCTTCATCCACCGCGATCAGGGCGGAAGGCACATGGGCGACCAGGGTTTGCAGATATTGCGCCTGCTCCTCGCGTTCGGCGCGGCTGCGGCGCAACTGCTCGATCACCCGGCCCATTGCCACGCCGAGTTCGGCGAAACCGGCATGGCGCGAAAGGCCGGCAAAGCTGACCGTGGTGTCGTCATAGGCCACCGCGTCCAGGAAGCGGCCGACTTCGCGGCCCGTCCGGCCTGCATAGCGCGTGAGCAGGATCGCCTGGGTCAGCGCCAGCGCCGCGCAGATCGCCATGGTGGCATACCAGTGCGTCAGCACCGCCAGGAAGGCGAGGGCCGTCAGGGTGATGGCCAGCCCCGCCACCCGAACCGCGATCCCGCCGGAAAAGCCGTTAAAGGCCATATTTCTCCATTCGCCTGTAAAGCGAGGCGCGCGTCAGGCCAAGCGCCTGGGCCGCCCGGCTGATGTTCTTCTGGTGCTTGTCCAGGGCGCGGATAATGGCCGCTTTTTCGACCTGGTCCAATGTGGAAGCGGGCAATGTGGAAGCGGGCTGGGAGGCTGCGGGCTTCGCCGGTTGGGCGGGCGGAAAGTCCGCCATCGTCAGAAGGCTGTTTTCGCTGAGGATCACCGCCCGTTCCACCGCATGGCGCAAGGCGCGCACATTGCCGGGCCAGGACCAGTGTGAAAGCCGGTCGATCAGGTCCGCCGACAGGCGCTTTGGCGGCAGGTTGTATTTCTGGGCATAGAAGGCGGCATAATGCTCCAGCAGCAGCGGAATGTCCTGGCGGCGCTCGCGCAGCGGCGGCATGGTGATCTCGACCGTATTGATGCGGTACAGCAGGTCCTGGCGGAAGCGGTTCTCGTCGGCCAGCGCGGCGCGGTCCAGATTGGTCGCGCAGATCAGGCGCACGTCGATGGCTTCGGGCCGTTCGGCGCCCACGGGCGCCACCTCGCGCCGTTCCAGCGCCGTCAGCAGCTTGGCCTGCAGATGCAGCGGCACGTTGCCGATCTCGTCCAGGAACAGGGTGCCGCCGGTGGCGGCGCGGAAATAGCCGGTCCGGTCGGCGCGCGCGTCGGTGAAGGCGCCGCGGCGGTGGCCGAACAGCTCGCTTTCAAAAAGCTGCGGCGACAGCGTGCCCATGTCCACGCGCAGGAAGACTTCGCCGGCGCGCGCCGACAGGCGGTGCAGCTCGCGCGCCGCCAGTTCCTTGCCGGTGCCGTTCTCGCCCAGGATCAGGACATTGGCGCCGGTGGGCGCGGTGCGGCGGATGGCCTCGAATACCTGCAGCATGGCGGGGGCGGTGCCGATCATGCCGGATTCGGTATGGGTGGCGGCGGCCAGGCCCCGGTTGCGCTGGCGCAGCTCGGCCGCCTCCAGCCGCGAGCGGCGCAGGTTGAGCGCCGCCATCAGCGTGGCGACCAGGCGTTCATTCTCCCACGGCTTGGTGACGAAGTCGGCCGCGCCTTTCTTCATCGCTTCCACCGCCACGTCGATGTCGCCATGGGCGGTCACCAGCACGACCACGGCCAGGGGATCGATGGCCAGCACTTCGGACAGCCGCGCCAGGCCTTCCATGCCGCTGTCGGCGCCGGGCGCGAAATTCATGTCCAGCAGCAGCACGTCGAAGGCGTGCCGGCGCACAAGCGCGGGAAGCTGGGCCGGATCGCCGAGGGTCTGGATGGCGGTGAAGTGCCGCTTCAGCAGCAGCCGGGCGGCATGCAGGATGTCTTCATTGTCGTCCACCACCAGGATGCGGGCGTCGATCGCCATACTGTTCGGTTCCGGACAGGTGTCCGCTCACCTGTACGCCAGCGGACAGTGGGTTGGCTAGGGCGGTTCTTAAGTCCTTGTATTTCCCGGCGTTAACTTTGGCACGCTATTTGCGATGTTGGCGCCATGGACACTTTTCTCTCCTGGGCCGATCGCCTGCGCGCGCTGCTCCGTGGCGACTCGGAACCGGCACATCAGACCGTGGCGGGCAGCGATGGGCAGGACCGGCTGATCGCGCGCAAGCCGCGATGGCGCCGCTATGCCCCCATCGGATTGCTGGTGGTCGCGGCGGCGGCGGGGGCGACATGGCTGCTGCTGGGAACGGGAGGCAAGGTCTATCGCGCGCCCATCGACCAGTTGACCATCGCCACCGTGCGCGAGGGTCCGTTCGAGGATTACATCGCGGTGCGCGGCGCGGTGGCGCCCTTCACCACCGCCTATCTCACCACCGACCAGGGCGGCACGGTCAAGCAGGTGCTGGTCGAGGACGGCGCCATGGTCAAGCGCGGCCAGAAGCTGGTCATCCTGTCCAACCCGGCGCTGCAGCTTCAGGTCGCCGCCCAGCAACTGGCCTTCGAGCAGACGCGCTTCAAGTATCAGCAGGACATCCTGAACATCGAGCACCAGATCAGCAGACTGGAAGGCGACCTGGCGCGCGACAAGATCCTGCTGGACGGCAACGCCATCGCGCCCAGCACCTACAAGCAGGAGCAGGAGGAATACAATTATTATGTGAAGCTGCGCGCGGCGACCATCGCCTCGCGCGCGGTCGAACAGCGCGTGCGCGCCACCCAACTGACGGGCGCCACCGACGGCCAGCAGGCCGACATCACCAACGCCGGCGTCGAGGCGCTGACCATCCGCGCGCCGATGGACGGCCAGTTGACGGCGCTGGACGCGGAGGTGGGCCAGTCCAAGGCGATAGGCGCGGTGCTGGGCCAGGTCAATTCGGCCGACAAGTTCAAGCTGACCGCCCAGGTCGATGAATTCTATCTGGGCCATGTCGCGGTCGGCCAGGAAACGCTGTTCAACATCGACGGCCGCGACTGGCGCGCCCATGTTTCAAAGGTCTATCCCCAGGTCACGAACGGCACCTTCAAGACCGATTTCTATTTCGACGGGACGGCGCCGACGGACATCCATGTCGGCCAGGCGGTGGACCTGAAAGTGGAGCTGGGCGGCGCCGCGCGCGCGGTGATGCTGCCCAACGGTCCCTTCTATCAGGATACGGGCGGCAACTGGGTGTTCGTCGTCACCCCGGACGGCAAGAGCGCGATCCGCCGCAATGTGCGGCTGGGCCGGCGCAATCCCGAATTCGTGGAAGTGGTGGACGGACTGAAACCGGGCGAGAAGGTGATCGTCTCCGGCTATGAGGCTTTCCAGAAGATGGACCGGGTCGAATTCACCGGCGGCCGCGGCATCGGGCAATAGGACGAGGGCACCATGATCTCATTCAAGCATCTGGCGAAGGTCTATCGGACCGATGAAGTGGAAACCACCGCGCTGCGGGACATCAACCTGGAGGTCGCGGCGGGCGAATTCGTGGCGGTGATGGGGCCGTCGGGCTGCGGCAAGTCCACCTTCCTCAACATCGTCGGCATGCTGGATTCGCCCAGCGCCGGCGAATACTGGTTCGGCGGCACCAACATCGCCGGCTATTCCGAGGCGCGGCTGTCGGAATTGCGCAAGAACGCCATCGGCTTCGTCTTCCAGAGCTTCAACCTGATCGACGAACTGAACGTGCAGGAGAATGTGGAGCTGGCGCTGCTGTATCACGGCGATGTATCGGCCGGCGAGCGCCGGAAGCGGGCGGGTGCGGCGCTGGAGCGGATGAAGATCGCCCACCGCGCCCGCCACATGCCGTCGCAGCTTTCCGGCGGCCAGCAGCAGCGCGTCGCCATCGCCCGCGCCGTCGTGGCACGGCCCAAGCTGATCCTGGCGGACGAGCCCACCGGCAACTTGGACACCGCCAATGGCGAGGAGGTGATGCAGCTTCTGACCCAGTTGAACGACGAGGGAACGACCATCGTGATGGTTACCCACTCCCACAGCCATGCCGAATATGCCCATCGCATCGTCAACCTGCTGGACGGCGCGATCGTGACCGAAAGCATCCGCCAGGTTCTCTGAGGCCGCAGGGGGAGGGCCCCATGTTCCGCAATTATCTCGTCACCGCGCTTCGCAACATCGCCCGGCACAAGCTGTACAGCGTCATCAACATCGCGGGGCTGGCGGTGGGGTTGGCGTGTGTGATCCTGATCATCCTGTTCGTGCGCGACGAACTTTCCTACGACACCTGGCTTTCCGGCACGCAGGATTTGTATCGGCTGGAACTGACAATAGTGCCGCCCGGCCGTGCGCCGATGGCGTTCGCGGTGGTGCCCTATCCCATGCCGCCGGCGTTGAAGGATGCGATACCCGCCATCACGGCGGCGACCCGGCTTCAGCAGGAGGGTATGACGCTCACCATCGGCGACCGCCAGTTCGTAGAGCAGGTCGATGTGGTGGACCCGAACTTTTTCGACGTCGTCAAGCTGCCGCTCGTTACCGGCACCCCCGCAGGCGTTTTTCGCCAGCCGGAATCGGCCGTGATCTCGCAAGCCTATGCGCGGAAATATTTCGGCGGCGCCGATCCCATCGGCAAGATCATCACCACCGGCCGCGGTGGGTGCGACGCCAGTGATCTTGCCTGTAAAATCCAGGTCGTAAGCCTGAAGGTCACGGGTGTGGTCCGCGACATTCCCCACAATTCGCAGCTTGTGGGCGATGTTTTTATACCGACCAGCTCGATTGCCGATCGCTATTCCCAGGACCAGAAGCGGAACTGGCTTTCCAACAACGGATACGGATACATCGCGCTTGCGCCGGGCGCTAGCCCGGACCGGGTGGTTTCGCAGTCCGCGGCGATCTTCGACCGGGCAATGACCGGCCAGCTTCACCAGTTCGGCATTCCGGCCAGCGGGAGCCAGATCTACAAGCTGCATCTTACGCCGTTCAACCGCGTTCACCTCGATTCGAGCCGGTGGACGATAAACCTGACACCGCCGGGAAGCTGGACCACGGTTTATGGTGTCGGCGCCATCGGTGTGCTCATCCTGCTGGTGGCGTGCTTCAATTTCACGAACCTGGCGACCGCGCGGGCGATGCTGCGCGCCCGCGAGATCGCCTTGCGCAAGACGCTGGGCGCGCGCCGGGCGCAGCTTGTCGTGCAATTCCTGGGCGAGGCGGTGCTGATGGCGTTTCTGGCCCTGCTGCTGGCCCTGGCGCTGGTGGAAATGCTGCTGCCCGCGTTCGACGGTTTCCTGCAGCGCCCCATCGCGTTCCATTATCTGACCGACTGGCCGCTGCTTTTGTTATTCCTGGCTATTGCCGCCGCGGCCGGCCTTATCGGCGGCATCTATCCGGCGCTCGTGCTTTCGGGCTTCCGGCCGGCGGTCGTGCTGCGCGCCAACAACGCGGGCCAGGCGGGATCGGGCCGGTTGCGCGGCGCGCTGGTGGTTCTGCAGTTTTCCGTATCGATAGGACTTGGCATCGCCGCCCTGGTGGTGTTCAGCCAGATCAGCTATGCGCGCAACATCGATCCCGGCTTCAACCGCGAGAATATCCTGATCGTCGGTGGAGGGGGGCGGGTGACTGCCGACGGCCGGGGCAGTTTTGTGCAGACCCTGCGCGCCAATCCCGGAATTTCCGAGATCGGGATGGCCGACTATATGCCGTTCGACGGCGGTCAATCGAATGTGGTCGTCCGGTTGCCGGGACGGTCGGACAACATTCTGATCAACACGATCGAGATAAGCCCGAACCTCCCGCGGGTTCTGGGGATGCGCCTTGTCGCCGGCCGCCTGTTGTCGGATGCGCGCGCCAACGACCACATGGACTTCGGTGCGGCCTTTGCGGGCGGCCATGTCAATCCCACGCCGCAGAACGAGGGACACAACATCCTCATCAACGCGTCGGCGGCGGTGCGGCTGGGATTCAAGCCGCAGGAGGCGGTGGGCAAGACCATCCTGATGTTCCAGAACCACGTCCATATCGTGGGTGTGCTGGCCGACGCCAACTTCCACGGTGCGCGGGAGATGATGCGGCCGATGATCTTCGTCTATGACCCGAAGGCGACGCTTGATCTTGCCCTGCGCCTGCGGTCTGGCAGCATTCCCGAGACCTTGTCCTTTATCGACAAAAGCTGGCATGCCTTCTCGCCCATTGCCGCCGTTCAGCGGCACTTCCTCGACGAGAGTTTCGACAAGCTCTATCAGGCCGATCAAAGACAAGGCACGATGTTCGGCATCTTTGTCGCCATCGCCATTGCCGTTGCCTGTCTGGGCCTGTTCGGATTGGCGGCCTTCACGGCCGGGCGGCGGACGCGCGAAATCGGAATCCGCAAGGTGTTCGGGGCGCGCACCCGCGATGTGACGTTGCTGCTGCTGTGGCAATTCTCAATCCCCGTGCTGCTGGCGAACGTGATCGCCTGGCCCATCGCCTGGTATTACCTGCATGGCTGGCTGCAGGGCTTCGCCTATCGCATCGCGCTGAGTCCGCTTTATTTCATCGCCGCGGGGCTGGTGGCGCTGTTGATCGCCTGGGCCACCATCTTCACCCATGCCTGGCGGGTAGCCAGGGCCAATCCCGTTCACGCGCTGCGCACCGAATAGGAGGGGGATATGTTCCGCAATTATCTCGTAACCGCGCTTCGCAACATCGCCCGGCACAAGCTGTACAGCGTCATCAACATCGCGGGACTGGCGGTGGGGTTGTGCTGTGTGATCCTGATCATCCTGTTCGTGCGCGACGAACTTTCCTACGACAAGTGGATACCCGGCAGCGAAAACCTCTGGCGCGTCGAAGTGACCTATCATGTGCCGGGGCGCTCCGAGCCGATCTACACGGCGGATGCGCCTTTCCCCATTCCGGCGGCAATGCGCGACCAGATTCCAGAGGTGACGAGCGCCACCCGCCTGACGCGCGAAAACCTGACACTGACGTCCCCCGACAGGCCCGACCGGCAATTTTCGGAAAAGGTCGGCGTTGTGGATGCCAACTTCCTTCAGGTGGTTCGCCTGCCGCTGGTCAAGGGCGATCCGCGCACCGTGCTGTCGCGACCGGAGAATCTGGTCATATCCGAGACCGCCGCGCGCAAATATTTCGGCAATGCCGATCCCATCGGCAAGACCCTGACCACGGGGCGCGGCGGCTGTGACGACGCGGCCTGCGCCAACACCACCGTGACGCTCAGGATCGTGGGCGTGATGCGCGACCTGCCGCACAACACCCAGCTCGAATTCGATTTCCTGATGCCGAACACTTCGCTGGCCGACCGGCTCAGCCAGGACCAGAAGAAGTGCTGGTTATGCAACAGCAACAACTTCGGCTACGTCACCCTGGCGCCGGGCGCCGATCCGGCGGCGGTGGTCGCCAAGCTCAAGCCGATCTATGACAAGAATGTGGACATATCCGCTTTCACCAATGTGAAGGTCCTCGGCAGCAAGCTCCTTGACACCACATTGACGCCTTTCCGCGACGCGCATCTGACCACCGATCGCTATGGCGCCATGAAGCCACCGGGAAGCTGGACCACTCTTTACGGCATGGCCGTGATCGGCGCGCTGATCCTGTTGGTCGCATGCTTCAATTTCATGAACCTGGCGACGGCGCGGGCGACCTTGCGGGCGCGGGAGATTTCCCTGCGCAAGGTGATGGGGGCGCGCCGTGGGCAACTGATCGTTCAGTTCCTGGGCGAGGCGGTTCTGATGGCACTGATCGCCCTGGTCGCCGCCTTCGCCCTGGCCGAGGTGCTTCTGCCTGCCTATGGCCAGTTCATGGGCCGGCCGCTCGGCTTGCATTACCTCGCGGACTGGCCGCTGATCCTGGCCATCGTCGGCGTCGCCATCCTGGCCGGACTTCTCAGCGGGCTTTATCCGGCACTGATATTGTCGGGTTTCCGGCCGGCCGCGACCCTGCGGGCCAACACGTCCGGCCAGAGCGGCTCGGGCCGCCTGCGCGCCGCGCTGGTGATCGTGCAATTCGCGGTCTCGATCGGGCTGGGCATTGGCGCCCTGGTGGTGTTCCAACAGATCGCCTTTGCCAGAGACATCGACCTGGGCTTTCGGCGCGACAACATCGTCTTTACAGGCACCGCCGGACGCCTGACGGAAGATGGCGTGAAGAGCTTCATGCAGGCGCTGCAGCGCGGACCGGGAATCCTGCAGGTCGCGCGCACCAGCTTCCAGCCCTTCGGCGGCAACAATTCGGTGCTGCCGATCCAGCGGCCGGGCGATGCTTCATTCCTTTCGCCTAATCATATCTCGGTGTCGGAAGGTTATTTCCGGCTCTTCAATATCAAGATCCTGGCCGGCCGGGCGCTTGCCGACAATCGCGAAGGAGACAATTTCTACGAAAGTCAGACGGGTGTGGACCCGGTCAGGAACGAAGGCCACAACATTATGGTCAACGCCTCGCTCGCGCGGGCGCTGGGATATGCCCCGGATGATATTGTCGGCAAGACCTTTGTCGTCGGCAAATCGCACATGCGCGTGGTGGGGGTGGTCGCCGACACGCTGACCGAAGGGGTGCGCCAGCAGGCCTTGCAGACGGTTTATGTCCACAATGTGGATAACCTGCAGAATGTCGTCATCCAGGTCGCGCCGGGTCACGAGCAGGAAGCGCTGGCATATATCGCGCGCACGCAGCGCAGATTTGTCCAAGGCGTCGCGCTGGGGCGTGTGCTGCTCAGTGACCTGTATAACCGTCTTTATCGCGGCGACGAGCGCCAGGGCGCGATCTTCGCCATCTTCGTCGGCATTGCCATCTTCATCGCCTCTCTGGGCCTGTTCGGGTTGGCGGCCTTCACCGCCGGGCGTCGCACCAAGGAGATCGGCATCCGCAAGGTCTTCGGCGCCCGCGACCGCGACATCATCGCGTTGCTGCTCTGGCAATTCTCGATTCCGGTTCTGATCGCCAACCTGATTTCCTGGCCCATCGCCTGGTATTATCTGCGCCATTGGCTGGAAGGCTTCGCCTATCGCATAAGCCTCAATCCGCTTTATTTCGCCGGCGTCGGCCTGGCGGCGTTGTTGATCGCCTGGGCCACCATCTTCACCCACGCCTGGCGGGTCGCCAGGGCCAACCCCGTGCATGCGTTGCGCTATGAATAGGACATTGCCCGCTGCCGCGCTGGCCGTTCTTCTGGCCGGCTGCACCACCCAGGTGCCGCAGGTTGTTTCGCCGCAGCTTGTGCCCGAAAGCTTTTCCGGGCCTGTGGCGCCCGATGCTCACATCTGGCCCGAAGCGGAATGGTGGTCCGGCTTTGGCGATCCGGCCATGGTCCAACTGGTGAAGGAGGCGCAGGCCAACAACCGCGACATCGCAGCTGCGACCGCGCGCGTGCTGCAGGCCGAGGCCCAGGCCACCATCCAGCGCAGCGCGCTGTTTCCCCAGATCGACGCCCAGGCCCGGCACACCGGCAACCAGTGCAATGGGCAGGCATGCAGCCAGTATCTTTCCGGGCGGACATTCGGGCTGGGCTTCAACGCCACTTATGAGCTGGATTTCTGGGGACTGGCGCGCAACGACCTGCGCGCGGCGGACGAGCAGCTCAAGGCGGCGCGGTTCGCGCGCCAGTCGGTGGCGATGACCATCACCGCCAACGTCGCGTCGCGCTACATGGAGGTGCTGGCGCTGCGCAGCCGCATCGCCATCGAGCATGAGCAGATCGCCGCGATCAACGCCATCCTGGAGGTGATCACGCTGCGGGTGAAGGTGGGCAAGACCTCGCACCTGGACCTGGCGCGCGAGCGGGCGCAGATGGAACTGGTGCAGGCGCAGTTGCCGGTCCTGGAGACGCAGGAGAAGCAGGCGCTGTTCGCACTGGCGGTGCTGCTGGGCCGCCCGCCGGAGGATTTCGACATCGCCGGCAAGACGCTGGACGGCATTGGCGCGCCGGCGGTGGGGCCGGGACTTCCCGCCGACCTGTTGTTGCGGCGGCCGGATGTCGCCGGGGCGGAGGCGGATCTGGCCGCGGCCCATGCCAACCTGGATGCGGCGCGCGCCGCCTTCCTGCCGCAAATATCGCTTTCGAGCGCGGGCGGCTTTGCCAGCACCGCCATTGGCGCCTTGCTGCAGGGCTCCAATACCGGCCTGAGCTATGGTGTCGGCCTGCTGCAGACCATTTTCGACGGCGGCAGGCTGGCGGGCGGACGCGACCTGGCCGAGGGCGTGCAGAAAGAGGCGGTGGCGCGCTATCAGGGTGCGATCCTGAATGCCTATGCCGATGTCGAAAACGCGCTGACACAGTATGCGAACACGGCGCGGTCCGAACAGCATCTGCGCAACCTGATCGATGCGGCGCGCGAGGCGTTCGAGATTTCCCAGTTGCAGTATCGCCAGGGCGCCACCGACCTTCTCAACGTGTTGCAGGCGCAGCAGACATTGTTTTCGGCCGAGGACCAGTTGGCGCAGGTGACGCTGGCAAACCGCCAGGCGGCGGTGCATCTGTTCGAGGCGTTGGGCGGCGGCTGGCAGGAAGCGGTTGAGGATCGCACGCAAGTGGCCTCCGGCGAGGCGAGCGGCGGCAGCCCGGGCCGATAAGCGGACGCTTTATATATCCCGTCCTTGACGTGGCGGGCGGCGCGTGGCGCGAAGGCCCACCAGGCCATGCCGCGAAAACCCGGCCTGCCAGCAAAGAAATTCCTCGGGCGATATTCCATAGTGTGCGAAGGCGTCTTGCAGCGTCAGCAGGCCGCTTTCGACCGCCAACACGATCTGTGCCTTTCTGCGGCCTACCCAGCGCCTGGTTTGCGGCGACGGCAGAGTCTCAAGCGTGAGAGGCAATCCGTCAGGGCCGATTACGGACCGCATTGCAAGTCACCTTCATGGAAGTCGCTTGTGCAACCGCGCGATACGGACAGGTTGCATCCGGCGTTTCGTTATCGACACGGAAAATGCACGTGATGAGCAGCGACAGGTTGTGCCCGGCGCGTGAAAACGCAACGTATTCGATCATCTTCGCGATGATGGCAAATGCTCCGGCTACTGACGATGAATGTCTCGTGGCCTTTTGTGTGTTTTGTGGAGTTGTGTGTTGTTTTGTTTATCCACTGGTAAGGGTCGTGATCTACACGTCGCGCACTCGTACATAGATGCACCCGCGTTGCGTACACACCAATCTATGATCGATCCGGTATTTGGAGCGCTGACGAGAATGGATTTGAGTGGATTTCAATCGACGCTGTTTCGTCCGATCCTTGTTCCTGCCGCGATACTTTTCCTGTCGGCAGCCGGGGCCATGATCTGGCTGGCGATCAATGTCGAACCGGCCGGCTCCGGCGCGGCGCGGACAGAGACGCGAAACACGCAGGCGCTGTCGTCCTTGCTGGTCGCTCGGCACGATGTCGCCGCCGGCCAACGGCTAAGCAGCGGCGATCTGATGGTGCGCTCGCGCCCGGTCCGGGATGTTCCGCGCGATGCCTTGCAGCGGGCGACGGATGCGCAGGGGCATGTGACCCTGGCGCCGATCGCAGCGGGGCAGCCGGTGCTGTCCTCGGCGATCACGGCGGACGCCTTTGCCGGAATCGCCGCGCGGGTTCCGGTGGGGTATCGGGCCTATTCCATCGCCGTTTCGGAGGCCGACATCGCGGGCGGATTTCTTCAGGCCGGCGACAGGGTGGACCTCTATGTGACGCTGCCGGGGGCTCTTTTCGGCGGCGCGGCGGGCGGATTTGTTCATGCGGCGGACCGAAGCAGAAGCGCCTTGCTGCTGCAGGGCGTCGACATTCTGGCGGTGGGGACAAGCCGGAAAAGGGACGGGACCGCCGACACGGCGGCGCGGACGGTGACGCTGGCCTTGAACTCCGACGCGCTGTCGAAAGTGGCGCTGGCGGCCAGGCTGGGCAGGGTTTCCTTCGCCATCCGCAATCCGGGAGATCGCAAGGCCGCAGACAAGCGAGTTGCCGACCTGGATACCCTGCTGGCGGGCCGCCAGGAGGCCGTGGCGGTTCGCGAGCCGCGCGCCATACCGGCCGCCGCTGCGATCACGGTGTTTTCCGGCCGCGCGCGGAACAGGGTGCAGGTGCCATGAAGCGCTTGACGGGCAGCGGGCCGGCCTTGGCGAAATTGGCCCTTGCAATCGGAATTGCTGGCAGTTTTTCCGTCGTGCCCAGGCCGGCGCTGGCGGAAGATCTGGTGGTGCCGATCGGCGGCCAGCGCCTTATCGACATGGCGGGGCGCGTGACGCGCCTGGCGGTCGGGGACCCGCTGGTTGCCGATGTTCAAATCGTTTCGGCCCGCCAACTGCGCGTGCTGGGCGCCAAGGCTGGAACCACCGACCTGCTGGTGTGGGTCAATGACAGAAAGCAGCCCGTCACCTATCACATGGTCGTCGGTTCGGATGTTTCCAATCTCAAGACCGCATTCGCGGCCGATCCCGACCTTGCGGGGATAACCGTCAACGAAACCGGCAAGGCGGCCGTGCTCGGCGGGCGGGTTCCATCGGCGGCGGCGCATGACAGGGCGATAAAGCTGGCCACGGCGGAATTGGGCAAGGGCATCGTGGATACCATCACGATCGGCCAGACCCAGATGGTGGCCGTCGAGGTGCGCTTCGCGGCCGTTTCCGTGACGGCGATGAAGGCGCTGGGGATCAATCTTCAGCGGTTGGGCAACAGCGGATTCCAGTTCGCCTCGGCGGTGCCCAATTCGCTCAGCGATTTTTCCTTTCTGGGAGGAACGGGCTTGTCGGTGACAAGCGGACTTCCGCTCAGCCGGGCCTTCAATCTCTTGATGGCGTGGCCGGGCGCCGATTTCATGAGTACGGTCAGCGCGCTCAGCAGCGCCAATCTGGCGCAGATGCTGGCCAAGCCCACGCTTCTGGTGCGCTCCGGCGAGACCGCGAAATTCCTGGCCGGCGGCCAGATTCCCGTTCCGGTGCCGCAGCCGGGCGCCGCGGGCAACGCGATCACCATCGACTATCACAAATATGGCGTGCAGTTGAACCTGAAGGCCACGGTGCTGGACGATGAGCGCATCGTCATCGACGTCAATCCCGAAGTAAGCGAGCTCGATGCCACCAATGCGGTCCGGATCGACGGTTATACGATCCCGGCCATCAAGACACGGTCCACCCATACGACGATAGAGCTTGGCGACGGGCAGAGTTTCGTCCTGGCGGGGCTAATGTACAGCGCGAACGCCAGTGCGGAGGAGAAGCTGCCCGGGATCGGCGATCTGCCCATAATCGGCGGCTTCTTCCGGCAGACCCAGAACACCAGGGAGCAGCAGGAGCTTATCATCATTGCAACGCCGCATCTGGTCCGTCCCCTGAAACCGGGCGAGACGCCGGCATTGCCGGGCCAGGATATGCCGCCCTATCGGTCGTCTTTGATGGCCGGCCTCACCGGAGATGAGCCGCTTGATGGCTATCTCGTCGAACACGGGCTGCTTCCGTAACATGCGATACAAGCTGGCGTTCATTTCGAGCGATGAGAGGCTGATTGAAAGGCTGCGGAAGGCGCTTTCGGCCGACTGCGCGATCATGCCGGCGGATCCGCGCCATGAAGGGGGATTAGGCGCGGTGGAGCGGCTGGATGCCGACGGCATCATCGTGGATGCGGGCGGCCATACCGGCGCGCGCACCGCATTGGAGGCGATGGAGGCCGTGCGGGCCGCGTTTCCGGGCCTGCCCCTGATCGCGATCGGCGATGAAACCAGCGCGCAGATGATCCTGGCCTCGTTTCGGGCGGGCGCGGACGATTTCATGGACCGGGAGGCGCCGGACGCCGAGCTCCGCGGCGCCGTCCTGTCCCGCATGCGGGAGCATGCCGCGAAACAGGGCGCGCGGGCCTGTTGTTTGCGGCTTGAGATATTGAGTCCCGGTCCCGACGACGAGGATTATGATCTGGCGCTCAATCTCGCCACGATGCTGGCGTCGGAGGATGGATCGCGACGCGTTCTGCTGCTCGACCTGTCGTTGCCGGCCAGCCCGCTGCGGCCGGCGCTGGGGGTCGAGCCGACACTGACCGTCGCACAGGCAATCCGCGAAGCGCACCGTCTTGATTGGGCTTTTCTCGACTCGGCATTGGCGCGTTCGCGCGAATCGGGACTGTACGTCCTGCCGCTGGCCGATGAATCCGGGAGCAGGGTTGCATTTCCGGCCCTGGATGAGCTTTCCATCCTGCTGCAAATCGTGCGCGCCATGTTCGATGTGGTGGTCGTTTTCTGGGGCCCGTTCTCGCGGCAGGCCATGATGGCCGGCGCGGACGTCGAAGGACGCCGCCTGCTTCTGTGCTGCAATCAGCGGTTCTCGTCGGTTCGAAACGCAAAATTGTTCCTGACCGAACTGGTCGCGGGCGGAGCGGCGGCACGCGATGTCGTACTCGCGGCGCATATGCTTGCGCCCAATCTGGCGCCCGGGGCCCAGGACATTGCCCGCGCCGTCGGCGCCGAACGATTCATTTCCTTGCGGACCAGCTGGACGGCGCTGGCACATGCCCATAACCAGGGTCGGCCGCTGAGCCTGCAGGGCCCGTCGCCATATACCGCCGCGCTGAAAGACTTTCTGGCATCCGAAGGAATGCTGCCCGCGCGCGCGCCGGCGCCGATGTCCCGGTTGCTGCGCTGGCTGGGGCGGGCGTCATGAACAGCCTGGCGCCGCACGCATTTCCCGAGAGGGACCGCGACGATGACGTGATGATTTCCGACCGCTACCAGGAAATCAAATTCCGCGTCTTCGACGTGACATTGGAATATCTGGAGCGTCAGGGGGGCGCCGGGGAGACCATACAGCATTCGGCATTGCTGGACGAAATCGCGCGCTCGATCAGCATCGTTATGGGCGCGCGGGGCCTGGCGCTGAACAGCGAGGAACGGACACAGCTCATTCTCGATGTGGCCAATGAGGTTGTGGGTTTTGGACCGTTGCAGCCGCTGCTGGACGATCCGACGGTGGACGATGTGATCGTCAATGGCCCGACCTCGATCTATGTCGAGCGCAAGGGCGAACTGGAGCCGGCGCGTGCGCGCTTTCGCGATGCGGCACACCTGATGAATGTCATCCAGAGGATTGTCGCCCCGATCGGCCGCCGGGTGGATGAAACCACCCCCTATGTGGATGGAAGGCTGCCGGACGGATCGCGCGTCAATGTCGTGATCCCGCCCGTGGCGCTGGACGGGCCGCATGTCTCGATCCGCAAGTTCAAGAACATCCCGTTGACGGGCGAGATGATGGTGGAGAACGGAACGTTGAGCGGCGAGGCGCTGAGCTACCTCGCCGATGCCGTGCGGGGGCGCCGCAACATCCTGATTTCCGGGGGAACGGGTTCCGGCAAGACCACGCTGCTCAATGCGCTGTCCTCCTATATCGGGGAGAGGGAGCGGATCGTCACCATCGAGGATGCCGCCGAGCTGCGATTGCAGATGCGCCATGTGGTGCGGCTTGAGACGCGGCCGGCGGTGAACGACCAGGCCAGGGAGGTGACGGCAAGGGATTTGCTGCGCAATGCCCTGCGGATGCGGCCCGATCGCATCATTCTGGGAGAGGTACGCAGCCACGAGGCGATCGAGGTCCTTCAGGCGATGGGGACCGGACATGACGGGTCGATGGCGACGATCCACGCGAATGGCACAGTGGATGCGTTGGAGCGCCTGGAAATGCTGATGGGCCTTTGCGGATTTTCGTCGGACCTGAAGTCGGTGCGGCGCTTCATCGTGAGCGCGGTGGATATCGTGGTGCAGGCCGCACGCGGCGTCGACGGAAGGCGCCATGTCGGAAGCATTGTCGAGATCACGGGCATCGAAGGCGATCATTACATGCAGCGCGAGGTTTATGCCGGCGCGGAACGATTTATGCGCAAGGGGATGTGCGGATGAGGCCGATCATGCTGATGACGGCATTGGGCTGCATGCTGCCGGCGGCGGCATCGCTGCATCTTCTATGGATCGCCCGCGCACGGCAGGATGCGTTGGCGCGTCT
Source organism: Hyphomicrobiales bacterium (assembly GCA_040255825.1). GTDB lineage: Bacteria > Pseudomonadota > Alphaproteobacteria > Micropepsales > Micropepsaceae > Rhizomicrobium. The sequence continues at coordinate 28,664 of JBDZVS010000011.1, forward strand.
GAACAAGCTGATCGAGCCCGGTGCGCGCAGGGAAACGGCGGGAAAGGGCGCGGCTGAGCTCCTGCCCTTGCTGCCGCAGGTCCTGGCGCGCCGGCTGCGGCAGGCGGATTGGAATCCGCGGTCAGGCGCTCTTGCGGCCTTGCTTGCGGGCTGGCTGACCGCGGCCGGCATTGCAATGGGATATGCCGGTCCGGTAGGGGCAGGCCTGGCGGGCCCGGGCCTGCTGTTGCTGGCATTCGCGGCCCTGGAGATTTGCGCGCGCAGACGGATGCGGGCGCTCCATGACGCCATGCCCGGCCTTCTGGAAAGGGTGCGGCAGGCGATCGCGGTGGGCAACAGCCTGGCGACGGCCCTGGAAAAGGCCGCGGCGGCATCGCCCCCGATCGTCGCCGGCGCGCTGTCGGCCACCATACGGAGAATACGCAATGGCGGCGGCGTCGCCGAAAGCCTGGAGCGCTGCGCGGCCGACAGCGGCATCCATGAGCTTCGTCTGCTGGCCACCGCCGCGCACACCAACCTGCGTTTCGGCGGATCGATGACACAGATTTTGCGGAACATGATCGAGAATATCCGCAGACGCACGGCGATCGAACGCGAGTTGCGGGCCGGCACCGCCCAGATCCGCGCCAGCGCCTGGATCCTGGGACTCCTTCCCGTTCTGGTGGCGGCGATGGTGATGCTTTCCAACCATGCCTATGCACGCTGGTTCCTGGATACGGAGGCGGGCCACCGGATGGTCGCCTATGCCGTGGCCTCCCAGCTTGCCGGTGCGTGCGTCATGCACCTGATCACCCGGGCGCGGTACTGAGATGGCGCCGTTTCTTGCATTGGCGGTGTTCTTGCTGACGGCGGCCATGGCAGCGCTCGGCATGGGGATGCGCGAATACGCCGCCGCCCGTGCGATAGCACGGCGCTTCGACGGCATGTTCCTGCCCCGCCGCGAAGGCGCGAGGGCGGCGGTCCTTGCCGCGCGATGGCTGGCATGGCTGGGCCGGAGGATTGTTGGCGCCGCTTCCCGGAAGGATATTCAGGCCCGGCTTCAGCGCGCCGGTTTCTCTTCCGGCGCGGCGCCGTTCATATTCGCCGGCCTGCGCCTGTCAGCTGCTGTCGTCGCCTTTGCGGCGGCCCTGTCGGCCGCCTGCGTCAACAACCAGGCCGCCGGCCCCATCCATGCGCTTGTGGCGGTCTTCCTCGGTCTTCTTGTCCATCGCGGATTCGATGTCGCGCTGAAAATCCGCATCGAGGCGCGTGCGCGCGCCGTCCGGCGGGAGCTTCCCTATGTGCTCGACCTCGTCCTGATGGTGCTGGACAGCGGCGTCAATATCGATCAGGCGCTGCACCATGTCGCCGGCCAGATCGGTCATGCCGCGCCGGTGACCGCGGCCCAGATGACCCGGTATCTGGAAGAGATCGATGACGGACTTCCCTATGACCAGGCCCTGGACCGTCTGGCGCAACGATTCGCGATCGCCGAAGGCCGTGATTTCGCCGGTCTGCTGAAGATGAATCTCTTTCAGGGCGGGGAGCTGGGGCCGCCATTGCGCCGATTGAGAGACGACATAGACGATGCGCGCCTTGCGGCGGCGCGCGAGCAGGTTGGCCGCAAGTCCGTCCTTCTTACCATCGCCATGCTGGTCTTCTTCATGCCCGTTCTGATGATCGCGTTGGCCGGGCCGGCCGTCTCCGACGTGATGGGAACCCTGCGCCATGTGGCGCATGACCTGGAAAATTCGAGGACACGATGAAAAGGCTGCTTTGCCTGCCCATGCTCTTGCTGTTGTCGGCTTGTACCGTCTCGCAACTGGCGATGCGATTGACCGGTCATGACGGTCAGTCGGACCTGGGCGAGCGGGCCGAGGAGAAACTCTATCTCGGCGTCATCGAGGGGCTGATCCGGCAGGGACGATACCAGGCCGCGCTCGCCTTTCTGGATGAGTATAAAGTCGCATCCGCGCGCGCCGAGATATTGCGCGGGAACGCATTGCTGGGCGCGGGCAATCCCTCCGAGGCGATTGCGGTATATCGGCGGGCGGTCGAGACGGACTATTCGGCGGCGGCCTATAACGGCATGGGCCGGGGGGAGTTTGCGCGCGGCCGCTGGGCGAGCGCGGTCGAGGATTTCCGCCGGGCTTGCGCGATCGAGCCTGCCAATGCCGGATACCTGAACAATCTGGGTTATGCGCGGTTGCATCTTGGATCGCCGGAAGGCGCGCCATTGGCGGAAGGCGATCTCGGCCGCGCCCATGAGCTCGATCCGGGGTCGGAAACCATCCGCAACAACCTGATCCTGGCCGCCGGCATATCCCATGACCGGACGAGGCGGGCGGCGCTGTTGAATGCCATCGCCGATGCCGGCAAACGCCGGACGGTGGCGCGGTTCGCGGATGCGTGGTCCGCGAAATGGAGTTCTGACGTGAAGGGCACGGCGCAATGACGCACGGGCTCGTCATCCGGCCGGACTCCGGCGGGCCCGCCTATGGCTTGTGAACCAAAACCGAAGAGGAGAGGGATATGAAAATCGTTCGGAAGATCGGCTGCTGCGCGACCCGGTTCATCAATGACGAAAGCGGGTTGTCGGCCGTCGAATATGGCCTGTTGGCTGCCGGAATCGCGATCGGCTTGTGGACCCTGATTTCCGGGATCGGCACGGATGTCCATACCATCTTCGAGAATGTGAAGGGCGACCTGGATACCGCCAAGGGCGCCTAGGCGCTGGCCGTGGCGGCGTCGCATATCGGCACGCATGACCGGAATCCGCGCCCGCTTGCAGACGCAAGCGGGACGGTTTCCATCGAGTTTGCTGTTCTGTTTCCGGTTTTCCTGGCGCTTCTGTTCGGAGTGATCGTGTTCGGCGCGCAGTATTCCGTCCGGATAGCGCTGACCTATGCCGCGGCGGAAGGAGGCCGCGCGGCGATGGCCGGCCTCGATGATGCCGAAAGGCGGATGCTGGCGTCGGCGGCGGTTCAAGGAACATTGGAATCTCTGGCGCCGCTGGTCGATCCGGCAGAGGCGGATATTCAGATCGCATTCGCGAACCAGGATGACGGCGAGGAAATCACGGTGAGCATCGGCTATAGCGACCATCGGTTCGCCCGGCTGCCATTCGTTCCCTCCCTGGAGGGCCTGGCGCCTGTCACGGTGCGCTATCTCGTGACGGACCCGTTGGGATGAGCGGTCCGGTTGCCCCATCCGTGACGATACAGGCATTGCCGGTCGTGCCGGCCGTGAGAGCCATTCTGCTTGCCGGCGATGTGACGTCCTGCCATTCCGCGATAGGACGGGCGGCGGGCCGGTTGGGCGAAGCGGTTGGCTGTCCTGTCCGGGCCTGCGAGATCGCCCCGTTGCTTTCCGGCAAGGCCGCGATCGTCTGGCAGGGCGGCGATCCGGACGGGACTTCCGTTGGCCAAGGGGGAGCGTTCGACGCTTGGTTCGCGAGTGCGCGATCATCTCCCGGAAGGCTGTTGGCTCTTCATGGAAACGCAATGGGATTGGTGGCGGCGGCCGGAACCGGTGACATTGCGCTTCACGTCGGGCTGATCGCCGATCTCGCGCCCGAGGCAATCGATGGATTTGCCGATGCCCTGAATGATGTCGCGGTTGTAGCCGCGCAGCAACTTTATCGATTGCGCCGCGACGGCGAGAACGGGCGGCGTCGGGCCCGACTGGACAGGATGGAGGAGATGCAGGCGGAATTGCTGGCCGCCAATGCCGATCTTCTCTGGGAAGCCGATGAGGCGGGCAATATCCATGTCGTGCAAGTCTTGAATGGGCGCCATGACCTGGCGCGCCGGATCGAGGGACGGAATCTGAGGGATGTCCGCATCGCCGGCCAGCGCAGCCTGCCGGAGCTGATCGATGCCGGCGGCGCGTTGCGCTGTCTGCGGGTGGAGCAGGAGGGGGAGGAAGCTCTTTATATAAGTGTCCGGCCCGCCGGCCCGCGGCTGGGCCCGCGAGGGACGCTGTGTGCCGGGCCAGATCTGTCCGCCGACCGCCTTGCGGTGAGCGCGCATGTTATCGAATCCATGCTCGACGCACGGACCCGCGAGGAATTGTCCCGCCGGGAAGCGGAAAGCATGCTGCTGGGATTGCGCATCCTGCTGGCCGCGGCGCCTTTCCGCGGGAAGCTGGAGCAACTGGCCCGGCTTCTGGCCCGAACCGCCGGGTGCGACGTGGTTCAGATCGTTCAGTGGCGTCCCACGGAAGCGCCGCGGCTTTTATCGCCGCATGGGCTTTTGTCCAGCGGCGCTGCCGATGCATTGGCGCGCCTGTTGACGATGGCGGAGGGGCGCGAGGTCACGGTACTGCCGGCGGCGGAAGACGATTGTGCCGTCATCCGCACCATCCTGGCCGCTGGGCAGGGCGATATCGCGATCGTCAGCCTGCCATATGCGGCGGAGCGCTTCTATCTCGTCTGCAGGGGGCGGCCGAGCTTCGGGCCACGGCAACAGGGCGTCGCCGAGCGTTTTTCGCTTTTGCTGCAACACGCCCTGGCGCTTCGCAACGATCAGGAGCGCCTGGTCCATGCCGCGAAATTGTCGATGCTCGGTCAGATGTCGGTGGCCATCGCCCATGAGCTTCGCCAGCCCCTCAATACGATCTCGGTCGCGGCGCAAAATGTGTCGATGCTTGCGGAGCGGGGTACGCTCACCCCCGCGCTTTTCGAGGAAAAGGCCGGGCGCATCCTGAAACAGGTGGAGCGGGCGTGCCGCGTGATGGACCGGATGCGCCGCTTCGGCCGCAAGTCCGGCTGCGACTGCAAGCCGGTGCCGTTGCTGGAAGTGGCGCGCAGCGCGCGATCCCTGGCGCAGGCCGCGGCAGGGCATGCGGACATGGTCATCGACATCGATATCGCCGATGGCATGGAAGTCCTGGCCGACGAGTTGGAGATCGAACAGGTCCTGGTCAACCTGATCCAGAATGCGCGCGATGCGTCGGCTGAAAGCGGCCTGCCGGCCCGGATGCGCATCTGGTGCGATCGCGATCCCGGCGATCCGGATATGGTCCGTCTTCATGTCCAGGACAATGGGCCGGGTTTTTCCCCACGGACATTGAACCACGCGCTCGATGCCTTTTTCACCACCAAGGCCGGCGACAGGGGGACGGGATTGGGACTGTCCATTTCGCAAGCCATCCTGCGCGAACATGGCGGTCAGCTTCATATCGCCAATGCGGCCGCGGGCGGCGCCCTGGTAACGCTTGTCCTGCCTCGTCCCGGCAACGCCAGCGTGGTTTCCATCGCGCGGCAAAGGAGCCCGTCATGAGCGACGACCTTTTCCGGCTTTTGCAGCCCGTCGCGGCAGGCCGCCAGGATCGCCCCGGCCGGATCAGGCGTGGAAGCGCCGTGCCGTCCGGAAGCGCCACTCGCTCAAGAGCGCGACGAGCAGCAGGCGCAGTTCCCTATCCTCGAGCGAGCGGACTGCGGCGGGCAGCGAAGCGTCGGGGCGCCGGTATGTGGAGGATTTCACCCCACCGGATGGGCCATTGCGATCCGGGTATTTCCGTGCGGGAGGCATTCGATGTCTCTCTTTCCAGCCCGAGCGGGAGCTGTTTGTCAAAGCAGTATGCGCCGGCGCGGGCGGGAAAAGTGTGGAGATATGTTTCAATGCGTGAAAGTTCCGGTTGCGACAGCGTCCGCTGGCCGCTGCCGCGACGGAGGGGAGCAGGGAGCACAGCATGGTGACTGTTGACGCAGCGAAGGCAAGCGGCGAGCCGCCGTGCAGCGAAGCCGCCGTGCTCATCATAGATGATGATCCGCAGATCCGGGAGGAGATGGGGAGCTATCTGCGGCTTTATGGGCTGGAGGTGGCGGAAGCCGCCAATGCGGCCGGCGCGAGGAAGCTTCTGTCCGAGCGCGCGTTCGACATCATGTTGCTGGATTTGTGGCTGGGGCGGGAGAATGGCTTTGACGTGTTGCGCCAGTTGCGCAAGACCAACCCGATCGCCTGTATCATGGTCACGGCCCAGGATGAGGTCACGGACAAGATCGTTGGGCTGGAACTGGGCGCCGACGACTATCTGACCAAGCCGGTCAATATGCGCGAGTTGCTGGCACGCATCCGTGCCCTGGTCCGGCGCACGAATCCGGGCGGCGCGGGCGGCGGTGGGACGCCAAGGACCAGCGAGAGTTCATCGAACTGGCGGTTCGACCCGATGCGGCGCAGCCTCTCGGCGCCCGATGGCACACCGGTTCCGCTTACGACCGCCGAATGCGATCTTCTGATCGAGCTTGTGTCGAAGGAGGGGATGCCGCAATCGCGGGACAATCTTTGCCGCCGGGTGTTCAACCGTGAATGGAGCCCCTATGACCGCAGCCTGGATGGAATCATCGTCAAGCTGCGCCGCAAGCTGGAGCCGGACCCGGACCGCCCGCTGGTCATAAAGACGGTGCGCGGCCGCGGCTATGTCTTCACGGGATTCCCGCAATAAGGGAAATCGCGCGGTCGAGACCGAATTGAAGGCTCGTATAGAAACGCGGGTCCCGGTTGTGGCGGAAAAGCGGAATGCGGTTCAGCGGCTTGTCGGCCTCCAGGGTCACCACGACAAGATCCGAGAGGGCGAGCCGCAGCCCCAGGCCCGCCGATACGAGTTCGCCTTCGGGTTCGCCGTCGCCTTTTGTGTTGAAGGTCCTGGCGTAATCGGCCAGGAGATAGGGCGTGAGGCTCGAACCCCTGCCCAGTCCACCCCAGTCGAGCGCGAAGCTGTATTCCGGCTGGAACGTCACGCCGAAACCACTGTCGCCAGAAATTTCGGCGCTATCGAAGCCACGGCCATATTGCAGACCGCCGAAAGCGATTTCCTCGGATGCATAGAGCGACCCGGAGCCATACTGGCCAACGGCGCGAAAGTTCACGGTAAGCGCGGTGACCGGCCTGTAAGCCAGCTTTGCATCGCCCTGAAGTTTGGTGAATCCACCTTGAACCGCGCCGCGCGTATGAGGGTTTGGACCCATGTCGGCAATGTCCTGGACCAGGTGCAGATTGCCGGCCGCGGCGAGATCGGGAGAAAAGCTGCGCGCGTAATCGCCGCCGATCTGTATGGCGGCGAAACCGTCATGCGCGATGGGGATGCCGGCGAAGCTGTAACCCGCATGGGTGTAATAGACCTTGCTGTCGATATTGAGCTGCTCATCCGCCGCCCGCAGCAACGGATAGCGCGATACCTGGGCAAGCTGCGAGGTCTGGCTGCGCACGTCATAGGGGGTGAAGGTCCGGCTATCCAGGGTTTGCGCCCAGGACGCATGGAAGCTCATCGTCAGCCCCTCTGTCCCCACTGGCCGCGAGTAGCCGATATTGTAGAAGGCATAGTCCTTCTGTCGCGGCGACAGCAGGGCGGTGAGAGAGGTCTGGTCCCCCGCGCCGACGAGATTGTTGAGCGTGCCCATCACATAGGGTTGGAAGGGCAGGCGGTCCAGGTTGGCCCTGTTGTCCATGTAAAAGGCCGCCGCCGCCGGCTTGACCGTTGCCGAAATGACCAGCGTGGCGGCGCCGGTGAGCGGGTCCATGGACCGGAATCTCGATCCCAGGGTGATGCCGGGCAGGCCCTGAAGGATCAGCATGTAGCGTTGCAGCGTCCGGCTGGTAAGCGGCTTTTCCTCGGTCAGGTGGGCGGCGATATCCCCCACCAATGTCCGCGTGGAGTTCGTACCGGCCTGGACCACGATGTTGGCGACATAGCCTTCGACGACGCGCACAGTCAGCGTGCCGCCACGCATGACCTGGGCGGGCACATAGGCGCGCCCCAACGGATATCCGGCGGCTAGATACAAAGAGTCGACCTTGTCCAGAACCGCCTGGAGAGAAGCTGCGTCCGTGTCATGGCCCTGCAGGGGCGCGAACAGTGCCGTGATGGCGCTGGCCTTCACCCCCCGGGCGCCGATAACGCGCACGTTGGTGAAGTGGACACCCGCCTTGGCGGGTGGAAGCCCCAGATTTTGCTGCGGCGCCTGGACATGCGGTGCGGGACGCTGTGGGGCTGTCGGCGGCGTCAGGATATGACTGGCATCGGGCACGACGGTGCGTGGTGCGATCTGAGCCAGCGTGGGCGCGGCGGACAGGGTCGCGACGATGAAAGGCACAAGGCAGGTTCTGGAAGTCATGACGGGTACGCTAGCGAAGGAAGGCTTCGGCTTGTGTGGCTTTTGGCGCGGAATCGTTCGCGCAATGCAAAGTCTGGTGGCGATACGTATCCAAAATGAGAAGAGCCCGGCGATGAGTCCGGGCTCTTTCATGTTGTGACGCGATGAGGGTCTTGTCTGCCGGTGCCGCGCTCAGGTGGTCGCGTGACCTATCTGTGCGACAATCCTTGCAGCAGGCCGCCGGACTGATCGCTTGCGGCGATGCCGTTGACGATGCCGCCGACGATCGGGGCTTCGCCGGCGATGGCGGTTACTGTGCCCAGAACATTGCCGAGCTGCGGGCTGGCCGATCCGCTGCCGGCGCCGCCCGCCACCGGGACGGTCCCGGCGAGGTTCGCCACCGTATCCAGAACATTGCCAAGGCCGGCATTTCCCGATCCGCCATTGGCGCCGCCGGCCAGGTTGCCGATCACCGGCAGACTGGCGGCGGTATCGGCGGCATTCTGGAGAACCGAGCCGGCCACCGGCAATTTGCCCGCGGCGCCACCTGCGCTACCCAGCAGGCTGTCAGCCAGAATGCCCTGGACCGGACTGGGGCTGGCGCCGGCCGCCGCGCCCAGCAGCGCATTGGCGGCATCGGTTGCCGGCGACAATGGCGGGTTGCCATCGGGCAGCACGCCACCCAAGGCGCCGCTGCCGCCGCCCGCGAGCAGGGCCGTCGCCTGCCCCTGGCGGCCGAGCAGGTTGCCCAGCATATCGGTGCCTTGCAGCCGCTGGTCCAGACCGGCTTCTCCCGTGACGCCCAATGGCTTGAGATTGCCGGTAAGCTTGTCGAGGGGCAGCTTGGCCAGCGTTTCACCCAAACCGGGCAACAGTGGTTTGGATTCCGGTCCGCCGACCAGGTTGCCCAGCAAACCATCCTGGCCCCCTGCAAGCGTCGCCGGAATCACGCCGCTGGTGCCGATGGCTTGGGTGCCAATGTCGCTATGGTTGGGGTCGATCAGGTCATAGACGAGGCCGCCCGTGCCGGTGACGCCAAGGCCATCGCCGACAAGCGGTGTGCTGCTTCCGGTCGTGAAGGTGTTTGCCAGAGCGGGCACCAGACCCGGCTGCGTCGCGCCATCCGGCGTGCCGAGCGTCTGACTCACGCTGTTGTTGGTGCCCAACAGGGAATCGAGCGTGCCGCCCGCCGGGTCGGCGCCCAGCAGATTGCTGACGACGCCTGTTTCCCCGGTAATGCCGAGACCTTTTCCAAGAGCGCCGTCGCTGGTGGCGATGGCCCCGGCCGGTCCGGTGGCGCCCGTTGCGCCGGCCGGGCCGGCTGGCCCCTGTGGCCCGGCAGGCCCCGATGGGCCCTGTGGACCGGCGGGGCCGGCGGGACCTGCCGGTCCGGCCGCCGCCTGGCTTGCATCTTGACCGTTCCGTCCGCTGCTTCCGCTTTGGCCATTGCTTCCGCCGGCGCCCAGTTCGGAGCCGTAATAGAGTTTGTCCGCGCAGGCACTGAGCGAGACGCAGCACAGCGCGATCAGGCTTAGCGATCCCATGTGTTTACGAATTCGCATTGTCTTTCTCCCACCACTAAGGCCGGTCTGCGGCCGGTGGGATGTCTTAGGCAAACGCTAAGATTTTTGGTGTGCCGTTGTGTGGACTTATGTGACCGCGGCCTGACATATCATGGCCTGACGCACGCGCGCCGCGTCGCTAACGTCATGCCTGGCGGTGATCGCAAGGCCTTGGCCCTGGGGTTGGAGATGTTGGTGATGATGCGCAGTTTCGCCATCCTCAAGCGCCTGGGCCGCGACGAGCGCGGCGTGATTTCGATATTGGGTGCGTTCTTTATCGTCATCGCGCTGGGCCTTTGCGTCCTGGTGGTCGATGTCGGGCATCTGTATCTCGCAAAAAGGCGCCTTCAGTCGGCTGTGGACGCGGCGGCTTTGGCGGCAGCGGGCCAGCCGGAAAACGCCCGGGAGATCCTGCGCACATCGCTTGCACGCAACGGCTATCGGGATACGGACACGGACGTGGAAGTCGGCCGCTATACCGCGGACCCTTCCGTGGCCGCGGCGAACCGGCTGGACCGTGACGGGGGCCTTGAGCCCAATGCGGTGCGGGTGACCAAGACGATCACGACGCCGGGCTTCTTTGCCGGCATTTTCGGTAGCGATGCGGCACGCATCACGGCGGCCGCCACCGCCGCCCGCATTCCCAGCGTGTCCTTCTCGCTTGGATCGGGGCTGGCGGATCTTTCGGCCGGCGACATAAACCAGATTCTCGGCAAGATGCTGGGCGCCGACCTGTCGCTTTCCCTGATCGATTACGAAGGGCTGGCGTCCGCGAATGTGGATGCGCTGAGCATGCTGAACCAGCTCGCGGTCGAGACCGGTCTCGATGCCGGGACGTATGGCGAGCTTGCCGATGCGACCGTCACGCTGGGCCAATTGCTGGCTGCCGCACGCGCGAGGCTGGAGGCGCAACGCGACGGACAGAACAGCGCGGCTCTGCAAGCCATCAACCTGCTGTCATTGCAGGCCCCGCCGGGCATCTCGGCCAGGTTGGGCGCGCTGATGGACATGACGCTGTGGCAGGACCGCAGGATCGGTTCAATCGTCGAGAAGGGCTCGGGCGGCGCGGCGATAAACCTTTTCGACACGGTTCGCGCCATGGCCCGCCTTTATGGCGCCGGTCATCTTGTCGACCTGGGATCCGCTCTTTCAATTCCGGTCGTGGGCAGTTCGGTTTCCGCTTATCTTTCGGCGGGCGAGCCCGTCGCCAGCATGACGACCGGAACGGTGGGAAGCAGGCTGGCTACGTCGCAGATGCGGCTGGCACTGAGTGTGACCGTGGCCAATGTGGATTTGGGGATTGCCAAGGCCACCGTCCGGGTTCCGGTATATGTGCAGATGGCCAGCGCAAGCGCCATCGTGACGGCCATCCCCTGTCACCCGCAGACAATGGCGACCATCACGGCTGCGCCTGTGGCGGCCTGGGCCCGGATCGGCGACGTCGATACCGGCAGTCTTTCCGACTATGGCAGCGATCCGATACCGCAACAGCCCGAGATCGTCTCGCTGACCATTCTGGGGATTCCGGTCGAGATTGGCGCCACCGGCATCGCCTCCGTCGCGGCCGGCCCGCCCCAGGCGCTGGACTTCCGCCAGGACGATATCGCGGAGGGTGCGGTGAAAGCGACCAGCGCGGATGCCGATCATCTCCTGTCGGACCTGGCGGGCGACCTCGTTCTCGATGTGCGCGGAAAGACGGTGGGCGCGGCGGTTCAGAGCACCCTTTCCAATATCGTCATGCCGCTGTTGCGGCCCACCTTGACCTCGGTCCTGAGGTCGCTGGATCCGCTGGTCTACAGATTGTTGCAGACCGCCGGGCTTCGCCTGGGGACCGTCAGTGTGGGCGTCCATGGAGTCAGTTGCGGCCACCCGACGATCGTGGGCTGAGAGGAGATCGACATGCCGGCGCCGCCGCTTCCGCTTTCCCACAGACCTGGTCCGCGACGCAGGATCGCCGCCGCCCGGCCTGGGCGGGTTTTCATCTGTGATGACGATCTGTATTTCGCGCGGGAGCTGGCGGAGGGCTTGGACGCGAATGGTTTTGAGACACGAACGCTGGCCGGGAACCATTCCGCCACGGATATACTCGACAGTTTCGCTCCGGGGATGGTCCTGCTGGACATTTTCATGCCGCCGCCGGACGGGTTCGAGATGATCAACCACATCCGCACGGTGTCAGGCCGGCGGGAGATGTCCTTGATCCTCATGTCGGGGGCAGGCACCGACCTGCTGGAAGTGGCGAGCCGGTTTTGCGTCGCGCGAAAATTGCGCCTTGCGGCAGCTTTCCAAAAGCCGGTCGACCTGAGGGAGATCGTCCGGTTATGCCGCATCCACGCCAAGCCATAGCCGGAAGGGCTCTTCGGGCTAGAAGTTCCGCACGTCGAAGCCATGAATGGCGCAGACCCGGCGGGCCAGCCGCTGGAATTCGGGGTTGTGGTGACCGCGCGCGGTTCCGGTTTCGTCCTGGTACAGATGAATCATCTCATGGGCCATGGTGGCCATCAAAAGTCCGGTGGAATCAACCAGGTATGCGGAAATAGCGATCTCGCTAAACCCGTCGGCCCCCGCCTTGCGATGCCGTCCGCGGAAATGGCCGAAACGATCCTTTGCACCCAGCACGCGGAAAACCACATGGTCCGCATCCGGCAGTCCCCAATGGCGAAATGGCGGACTTTTCCGCAAGTATTCGTAGGCCAACTCCAACATCTGGGGGGTGAGGCTTAGTCCGGGCATAGTTCCAACAGCGGTCAGCAGCTAGGTAAACGCGCAAGCGTCCATTGCGGGCATGCGGCAGAGCGCCGTCCTGGCCGCAACCCCGCCCCGAAGAAACGATCGCCGGTCTTTTGCGGAGCGGCGTGCTGAACTAGCATTTGCATGTGAAGGGGCGCGCCATGGAGCTGCGCCAATGAGACTTCTGGCCGTCCACCCGAGCGGGCTGATGTACACGCGCATATATCTGCGCCTGGAGCCGTTGGGCCTGGAATTGATCGCGGCGGCGGCGCGGGTGGCCGGCCACGAGGTTCGCCTGGTCGATCTGCAGGCGGAGCGCCATGCGGATTACTTCACGACATTGCGACGGTGGCGCCCGGATGCCGTCTGCTTTTCCGGAAACTATCTGGCCAATGTGCCGGAGATCGTCAATCTTGCCAAAGCGACGAAGGCCGTCGACCCAGGCTGTTTCATATTCGTGGGCGGACACAGCGTTTCCTTCATGGCGCAGGCGCTGTTGGACCATGCGGGCGGCGCGATCGACTGCGTCCTGAAAGGGGAGGGCGAGGCAAGTGTCGCCGCCTTGCTGGCCGGGCTGGGAAACGGCGGCTTGCTGAAGGTCCCCGGTTGCGTGACCGGATCGGGGGAGGGGCCACCGCCCAAATTCGTCGATGATCTGGATACCCTGATGCCGGCGCGTGCGCTGTTGCGCAACCGGCGCAGATACTTCATCGGCGTGCTGGACCCCGCCGCCTCGATCGAATTTGCCCGTGGCTGTCCCTGGGACTGCACATTCTGCAGCGCCTGGACCTTTTATGGCCGGAGCTATCGCACCAAAAGCCCGGAGGCCATCGCGGAGGAACTGGCTTCCATCGCCGAGCCCGGGATCTTCATTGTCGATGATGTCGCATTCGTACACCCAGAGCATGGCATGGCGATCGCAGAGGCCATCGCGCAGCGCGCCATCAGAAAGCACTATTATCTGGAGACGCGTTGCGACGTGCTGTTGCGCAACAAGGACGTGTTCCGGCGCTGGCGGGCGCTGGGTCTGAAGTACATGTTCCTGGGGTTGGAGGCCCTTGACGAGGAAGGACTGAAGGCCTTCCGCAAGCGCGCGATGGCCGACAGCAACCGCGAGGCGCTTGAATTCGCGCGCTCGCTTGGCATCACCGTTGCCATCAACCTGATTGCGGATCCCGCCTGGGACCGCGCGCGCTTCGAAGCCGTGCGCCGATGGTGCCAGGAAATGCCCGAGATCGTGAATATCAGCGTGATGACGCCGTATCCCGGCACCGAGCTGTGGCATAGCGAGACTCGCAAGCTTGTCACCCGCGATTACAGGCTGTTCGATATCCAGCATGCGGTGCTGCCGACGGCGCTTCCGCTGGCGGAATTCTATGCCGAGCTGGTCAGAACCCAGCAGGTGCTCAATCGCAAACATCTGGGTCCGGCGGCGCTTTTCGGGGCGGGCCGGATCGCCGCGGGCCTGTTGCTGCGCGGACAGACCAACTTCGTTCGTATGCTGTGGAAGTTCAATTCTGTGTTCGATCCGGCGCTGCAACTGGCCGACCATGCACGGGCGGTGCGCTATGAGATGCCGTTGCCGCCCGGCCATGCTGTTGTGAGGAGGGACAGTCTCTATATCCACAAGCCGGAGCGCAGGCGCAGGGCGGGCTGAACGGAAGCAGATCAGCCCTTCTTCCCCAAACGGCCGGGCGCGGTTTCAGGGATCGTGAAGAACACCGGCAACACAAGCAAGGCGACCGCGGCGATCATGCCGCCGGGGATCGCTGCTATGCCGGTTTGCCGGATCAGAAGCTGCGCCAGATAGGGCGTGAGGCCGCCGAATATGACGGTCGCGGAGGTGGCGCCCAGCGCCAGCCCGCTGACCCGGCCTTCTCCGCGGAATTGTTCGGCGGTTGCGACGGCGCCGATCGCGCTGACGGCGCCGGCCACACAGGCCAGAACGATCGCGCCGAGCAACGCGCTCAGGCGCGAACCGGAGCCCATCAGTCCGAACAGGGCGATCGGCAAAGCCGCACTCAGCCCGGCAAGGCCGATCAGAACAGGCCGCCGCCCCAGCCGGTCCGACAATGCCCCGGTGATCGGCGTAATCAGTATGACGGCGATCGCGGCTATCGTGGAGAAGCCAAGCGATATGCTCTCGCTGAACTTGCCCACGGTGGCCAGGAAGACGGGGACATAGGTGATCCCCACATAGTAGGTGATCGATCCCAGGGCGGAAATGGTAAAGGAGCGCAGGATGCCAAGCCGCTGTCTGGAAAGTGTGTAGGACAGGGGGTTCCTGGGCACGGTTGCACCGGCCAGTTGGCGTTCGAAGTCGGGTGATTCCTGCATGGCGAAGCGGGCGATCCAGACGGCGCCGGCAAGGATCGCACCGACGAAAAACGGAATCCGCCATCCCCAGGCGTCAAGCTGGGCCATGTCCAATCGGCTGACGACCGAGTAGGAAACGACGACGGCCAGCAGGCCCCCCATCTCGCTGGCGGCCGACGCCAATGAAGCGACAAGGCCGCGCCTGGACAAGGGCGCGCCTTCGAGGAGATAGGCCACGATTACGCTGTATTCGCCGCCGATCGCAAATCCCATCAAACATCGCAACAGGAACAGAAGCCAGGCGGCGGTTGCTCCGGCCTGGGCATAGGTCGGCAGCAAGGCGGTCGCCAACATGCCCGCCGTCATCAAGGCCACGGATAGCAGCAGGCTCTTTCGCCGCCCGGATCGGTCGCCGATATGGCCGAAGACGACGGCTCCGATGGGCCGAAGGAAATACGCCGCGGCGAAGCCGGCCAGCGCCGCCATCAGCGCGAGATCGCCGCCGCCGAAAAAGACCCGCGCAAGCACGCTGGTAAGGTAGAGATAGAGCGTGAAATCATACCATTCGACGATGGTTGAAAGGGCCCCAATCGCGAGCGATGCACGAGACATGGGGCCTTATGCCATGCTTCGGCCATGATTCGAAACGCGACTGGTTGAACGGGTGATCGGCGGCGTCCCGAGTCCGCCAACGCCATCCGCGGCCGTTAAGGAATAAGGCGGGCGGGGAGCAACCGGTCGTCGAAGGTGCCGGAAAAATTTTTCGGGAACCAAAACGGAGCGAAGTTCTTTAGTGGAAAGGTTGCTGCGACTGTGTTCTCATTCTGACATTCCAGAAACATAAAAGCGCCACGGCATTGGACCGTGGCACTTCGGGGCGATCGGTCGGGACACAAAAGGTTGTGTTATGTCCACGCCCATGGCCCGCGTGATTCCTTGTCCTTTCCGGGACGCTGTGCGCGCTATCGGCTGCATGGCGATTCTGGCGATGACGCTTGAAGGTTGCATGACATTGGGTGATTCGGTTCCACCTTCGCCCCAACCGGCCGCGCAGCCGCCCGTGGCGCTTGCCGCTCCTCCTCCACAGGAAGAACCCGCGGCGAAGCCGGAGCCAAAACATTTGCCTAAAAAGAAGGCTCGCGCACGGGCAGAGCCAGCATCGCGGGTGGAGCATCCGACGATAGACCCAAAGACATTGATCGGGCTGGATCAGGCGGGCGTGCGGCGGATCCTGGGTTCGCCCAGCGGCGTGAAGTCGGACCACCTGTCGCTGACATGGATTTATCGGGCGCCGAGTTGCTCGATGCAGTTGGTCTTCTACCCCAGTCTCGAAGATGCCTCATTTCATGTGCTCAAATTTTCCGGGTCCAACAAGGATGGCAACCCGATCGTTCCTTCGGACACCTGTGTCAGCCGCATCCTGATAGCGAGGAGCAATGCACACTGAACAAGCCGCCGCCGCCGCGAATGGCCATGTGATGGTGGTCGATGACGACGCCCTGTTCCTGGAGTCGGTGAGCACCAATCTGGCCGACGCCGGCTACCGCATCAATGCCTTCCCTCATGGAGCGATGGCGATCGACTATCTCAGCCTGCGCCGTGATGCGGACCTGTTGCTGCTGGACTGGAAGATGCCCGGTATATCGGGGATCGAGGTGATGCAGCGCTTGCGGGCGCAGCATATCGATATCCCGATCATCTTCCTGACAGTGCTGAGCGATCAGATTTACGAGGAGGCGGGACTTCTTGGCGGGGCGGTCGACTTTGTCGAAAAGTCGCGCAGCTTCGCCATTTTGCGCCGGCGCATCGAGCTTATTCTTGGCGGCGGGAAAAAGCCGCCGCGCGCGCAGGGCGAAACGTCCCATCCGGGGGATCCGCTGGTCCTGCGCTACGATTCCCGGCGCGCCTTGTGGCGGGACACGCCATTGGACCTCACGCTGACGGAGTTCAATATCGTCGCCTATATGGCCGAGCATCGCACGCGAGACGTCAGCTACCGGGAGATATACGACATCGTTCATGGGGAGGGATTCATGGCAGGGGAAGGGGAAATCGGCTTCCGCACCAATGTGCGTGCCTTCATAAAGCGCATCCGCCAGAAATTCCGCGATGCCGACCCGGAGTTCTCCCATATCAGGAATTATCCGGGCTTTGGCTACAGGTGGCGGGATGGGGACGAGCGGTAAGAGGATAATTGCCCAACTCCTTCATTCCTTCACGCTCAAGCTGACCCTGCTGGCGGTGATCCTTCTGAGCGTCCCGCTGATACTTTATTGGCAGTTTTCGCGCGCGGAAAAGGAGCAGCTGGCGGTCATAAGCAACGCAGTGGTTCAGAGCAATCATGTGCTGGCCGGCATGCTTCAGGGCCATTTCGAGCGTTTTTCCAGCGAGCCGCCGAAGATCCTGGCGCAGGCCCTGGCCCGTGCGGCCGTCGGCGATACCCATATCAAGATACTCGTCCGGCTGAAGGGCTCGGACAATTTCGTCTATGTCGCATCCCAGCCGGCCGTTTCCGCGAAATATCTTCGTGCCGAGCGCGACGAGCTCGTCAGGTTGGGGATTTTCGATCTTCTCGGACCCAGTTGTGACGGCGATACCGACCTGGATATGCGGTTCGTCAATCCGTCCGGGCGGCATGAAGTCCTGGGGGCGATGACGCCGGTCCATGTGGACGGCAATTGCTGGATCGTGATCACGTCGCAGGACGCTTCGCGTCTGGCGCGCACGCCCATTGGCCTGCCCTTTTGGCGGGCGCCGGCGGTAGTGGTGTCGGGCACGATATACCTGACAGCCACCGCGCTGGTGATCTGGCTGTTTGTGCATCTGTGGCGCAATGTCCGGCGGTTCCGGCGCGCGGCGCGCCAGATCCGCATGCGTGACCGCGGCACGGTGTCCTTCCGGCGAACCAATACGATACCGGAGCTGACCGGTGTTGCCGAGGATTTCGATTCCCTGGTTGGTGCCCTGCTGGGGTCGCAACGGCGCATCAAGGAGGCGGCCGAAGAGAACAGTCATGCGCTGAAGACGCCGCTTGCGGTGATTGCCCAATCCATAGAGCCGATACGACGGGCTTTGCCCCCGGGAGAAAGCGCAGCGCGGCGCAGTCTGCAGTTGATCGAGCGTTCGGTGGCGCGGCTTGACGGCCTGGTCACGGCGCACCGGGACCTGGACGTCGACACGGCCGATCTGTTCTATCCCGAGAGGCGGCCGCTGAATCTATCGGACTTCCTGATGCAGATGCTGGAGAATTATGACGGGATGCTGGCGCGCCAGGGCAAGCGCCTGCTTCGCCGCATCGAACCGGATGTCATGGTCTATGCCAATGACGATGCGTTGGAGACGGTGATCGAAAATCTTCTTGAGAATGCTCTGAGTTTCACGCCGACGGGGGGAACGGTGGAAGTGCGCCTTCAGGTGGAAGGCCGGCGGGTCAAGCTTGTCGTGTCGGATCAAGGGCCCGGCGTTCCGGCCAACGATATGCAACATCTGTTCGAGCGCGGCTTCAGCAGTCGCGCCGAGGTTTCCGAAGACGGGGAACTGGCCGTTTGCCATCAGGGGTTGGGGCTGTGGATCGTCAAGCGCAACGTGGAATCGCTGGGCGGGACGGTCACTGCCCGCAATCGTCCCGACAAGGGATTCGAAGTGACCGTTCGCCTTAAGGGCGAAGGCTGAATCCCGCCGAAATCTTTGTCCCACCTTTATCACATGCTGTTCCGCCCAAACGCGGCTAGCGTCATTGTGCGCCGCACGCGAACGATTTGCCGCGCGGCGTTCAAGACGAGGCGAAAATGGGCAAGAACACGCAAAAAAGTTCAGTAGTAACTTCATGTTGCATGCGCGCGATACCGTTTATGGCGGCGAGCGTGATTCTGGCCGGATGCAGCGGCGCCATGAGCGGCTCGCCGGATGCACTGGCGCAAGCCGATGCGGCCGCCCGCTATTACCGGCTGGCCGCGGGCGACAAGGTGCATATCGCTGTTTTCAACGAGCAAAATCTATCGGGTGATTACGTCATCGGCCCCGACGGCCATATCACCCTGCCGCTTGCCGGTCCGGTGCAGGCGGAGGGCCTGACCGTGCCGCAGTTCCAGGCGGCGGTCGTCAAAAGCCTCTCGAACGGGTTCGTGCAGAATCCCAGCGTAACCGTTACGGCCGCGGATTTGCGTCCGTACTACATCCTTGGCGAGGTGAACAAGCCGGGCCGATACAGCTATTCGCCCGATCTTACCGTCATGCAGGCGGTCGCCACCGCGGAAGGCTTTACCTATCGCGCTGACAGCACCGCCGTTTACATCCGCCATAAGTCCGAGCCGTCGGAAAAGGAAGTTTCGCTGACTGCGACCACGGCGGTAATGCCCGGAGACACGATCCGGGTCGCGCAGCGCTACTTCTGAGGATCGTTCATGGCTCTGGTACCCAGCATCGCCAGGGGCAACGCGCCCGACCAGTATGTGGATCCGATCTATGTCCGCCCCCCGGCGGATGAGGACAACGCCAAGATATTCCTGATCGATATCCTGGCCGCGATACATCGCAACCGCAAACTGGCAATCACCGTCGCGGCCCTGTCCGTTCTTCTGGTAATGACGGTCACCTTCCTTCTGACGCCGCTCTATCAGAGCACGGCACAGGTGATGCTGGATACCCGGCACGAGCAGGTGGTCGATCTGCAGGCCGTCCTGTCCAACCTGCCTTCCGACACGTTCGTCGTCGATTCCGAGGTCCAGGTCCTGCAGTCGCCAGCCCTGGCGAAGCTGGTCATAGACAAGCTGCACCTGGACCAGGATCCTGAGTTCAATTCGGCGATCAGGCCTCCGACCTTGCTGGGGCAGATGCGGCGAACCGTTACCGGCGCGCTTCGCGGCGCGTTCCTTTATCTGGATTTGCCCTTGCCGGTATTCCTGGGCGGCGGGCCGGTGGACGAATCGCTGGTGGCCGAACGGCGGGAGTCGAGCATTATCGGAGCCTTTGAGCGCCGGTTGAGCGTAACGCGCCAGGGCCTGACATATCTGATCAACATCAGCTTCTGGTCGGAAGACGCGGCAAAGTCGATGCGCATCGCCAATGCCGTGGCCACCACCTATCTCGCCCAGCAAAAGAACATCAAGGCCAGTGCGACCCGGAAGGCCAACACGCTCATTCAAAAGCACGTGTCGCAGCTTCAAGTGCAATTGCGCGATGCCGAGCAGAAGGTCGCCGACTACAAGGCCAAGCACGGGCTTCTCAACGCCGTCGGAGCGCCGCTGACCGAGCAGGAGATTTCGGCCCTGTCGACGCAGATGGCGACCGCCCAGGCGGAAGAGGCGGAACAGCAGGGCAAGCTGGCTGCAGCCAACGCGCAGTTGCATGCCGACGGAACCAACGGTGTGGGCCAGGCTGCCGGCTCCGATACCATCCGGCAGATGCGGACGCAGGAGGCGGAGCTCGCACAAGAGGAAGCCGCCTTGTCCAAACGGTATGGCCCCAAATACCCCGCCCTTATCAAGGTCAGGCAGGAACGCCAGGCGCTGGAAGCGCAATTGGCGGCGGAGACCCGCCGCATCATCGCCGGTCAGCGCGCGGAGGCGTCAGCGGCGGCGCAGCGCACTTCCTCATTGCGCGCCAGTATTGAACACGACCGCCAGTTGCTGGCGTTGGGCAATACCGCCGGCGTCAAGCTGGCCGAGCTGGAGCGCAACGCCAGTGCGGTGCGCGGTGTGTATGAGGCGTTCCTGAGCCGCCTGAAGCAAACCGCCGCGCAGGAAGACCTGCAGACTGCCGATGCCCAGATCGTCTCGCCGGCTACCATTCCGCTGTCACCAACCTCGCCATCATGGATGGTGGCGATGGCAGCCGCGGCGGCGCTGGCCATGATCGCGGCGGCTGCGGCGATCGGGCTGCGGGAATTTCTCGATCGCGGGGTGCGTTCGGTGCAGGAAGCCGAGGCTGCGACCGGGCTGCCGGTGGTCGCCACGATCCCGCGCATCGCCCAGGCCGATCCCGCCGCCTATGTGGTCAAGCGCCCCTTGTCGGACTTCGCGGAGGCGATCCGCAATCTGCGGACGTCGCTTTTCGTGTCGCGCAACGGCCCGGTGCCGCGCATCGTGGCGATGATGTCGGCCATGCCGCAGGAGGGCAAGACCATCACGACCCTTGCGCTGGGGCGCCAGTGCGCAGAATCCGGCGCCAGGGTCCTGATCATCGATGCCGATCTTCGGCGCCGGTCGCTCTCGGCTCATCTTGGCCGCTCCGTGCGCCAGGGATTGGTCGAACTGGTCGAAGGCCAGGCTTTGCTGGAGAATTGCCTTCATTCCGATCCGCTGTCGGCCGCCACGATACTGCCGCTGTCAGGCGCAGACATGGGCGGCAAGGACGTCTTCTTCGCGCATGACCTGGCGCCGCTGTTCGAGCGTCTGCGCAATCACTTCGACATAATCCTGGTCGATACCGCGCCGCTTCTGCCGCTGGCGGAACCGCGCCTGGTTGCCGCCCATGCCGACAGCGTCGTCATGCTGTCGCACTGGCACAAGACACCGCAGAGCGCCATGCAGGACGCCGCACGCCTTATCCGGACGCTCGACGTGCCGATTGCCGGCATGGCGCTGACCTGTGTCGACATGAAGCTTCTGGACACTTTCGGCTACACCGCCCGGGGCTACGGCCAGCATGCCGCTTATCAACAATATTACATCGCGTAAGGAGACGGCTGGGCATGTCAACCGCGGAGAGTTCTAGGAGAGTGCGATGAACAGGTTTGCCACCGCTTCCTGGTATTTTTATGTTCCCGAGCGGTCACGCGCGGCGCACGGTCTCGTTTCGGCGACTCCGAAGCGGTTGTTCGATCTCATCCTGGCCGCGGGAGCGCTGGCCCTGCTGTCGCCTCTGCTTCTCGTTGTGGCGCTCGCGATCAAGATGGAGAGCAGGGGGCCGGTCCTGTTTTGTCAGACGCGGTTCGGGTGGGACAACCGGCCCTTCCGCATCTGCAAGTTCAGAACCATGTGGACGCATATGGGCGATGCCAGCGGCGTCTGCCAGACGGTGCGGGACGACCCGCGCGTGACGCCGTTGGGCGCCTTTCTGCGCAAGACCAATATCGATGAACTGCCGCAACTGTTCAACGTATTGAAGGGCGAGATGTCGCTTGTCGGCCCGCGCCCGCATGCGCTGGGCACCCTGGCCGGGGGCATGTTG
Source organism: Hyphomicrobiales bacterium (assembly GCA_040255825.1). Lineage (GTDB taxonomy): Bacteria > Pseudomonadota > Alphaproteobacteria > Micropepsales > Micropepsaceae > Rhizomicrobium. Next base: position 50,516 of record JBDZVS010000011.1, read on the forward strand.
TATGAAGACCTGGTCCCTTTCTATTTCCGTCGGCACCAGGTCAAGCCGGGAATCACCGGGCTTGCCCAGGTGCAGGGCTACCGCGGACCCACCGTCGATACCGCGCATGCCCGCATGCGCGTGAGGCTGGATCTGGCGTATTGCCGCCGTCACTGCCTGGCAATGGACGTCGCCATTATCCTGAAGACCCTCCGCAGCGAACTGACGGGCCGCGGAAGGGGTTTCTGATGTCATTTCCATCCGTCCGAGGCGCCGGTGCGGATGCGCTCGCGGCTTCCGGTCTTGCTTTGTCCAAGACTCGGCCGGCGGGGGGCGTGGCCATCGTGCTGCATGACCTGCGGGGCGGCGGCGCCGAGCGCGCATGCCTGCGTCTGGCGCAGGGCATGGTCCATGCGGGCGAGGCGGTCGATCTCATCCTGGTGCGGGGCGAGGGCATCTATCTCAAGGACGTGCCGCCGGGGGTCCGCTTGACGGTGCTCGGGGCGCCGCGCGTGAGCCGCGCCATCATGCCGCTGGCGTCGCACATTCGCGCGACCCGCCCGCGAGCGGTTCTGTCCGCGCTTACCCACACGAATCTCGCAACAATCGCGGCGGTGCGGCTGTCGGGCACCGGAGCACGGATCGTGGTGTCGGAGCGCAATCAGATTTCGGCGAAGGCGCGGACCGCGAGGGACTGGTGGGAGCGCGGCCTCTATCGCGCCGTGCCCATGGCCTACCGGTTCGCGGACAAGATTGTCGCCGTTTCGGAAGGCGTGGCGGCGGACCTGGTCCGCTTCGGCCGCCTGCCGGAACGGAAGGTCGGCGTCATCCACAATCCGGTGTTCGAGGCCGGGCTCGACACGCTTTCCGGGACCGGGTGCCCCCATCCCTGGCTCGCCGCCGGCAATCCGCCGGTCATTCTGGCCGCGGGCCGGCTGCATCCTCAAAAGGGCTTCGATGTTCTTCTGGATGCCTTCGCCCAGGTCCGCGCGCAAATGAATTGCCGGCTGATCATTGTGGGTGAAGGAGAGGCCCGGGGCCGCCTTGAGGCCAGGGTCGATGCGCTGGATCTGGCCGGGGATGTCGATATGCCGGGCTTTTCCGACAATCCCTTTGCGCTTATGGCGCGCGCCGGATGTTTTGTGCTCAGTTCGCGCTGGGAAGGTTTCCCAAATGCGCTGGTCGAGGCGATGGCCTGCGGCGCGCCGGTCGTGGCCACCGATTGCCCCAGCGGGCCGCGGGAAATACTGGGCGGAATTGCGCCCCTGGTTCCGGTCGGCGATGCGCGTGCGCTTGGGGAAGCGGTTCTGAAAACGTTGCGCAATCGCCCGTCAACGGCGCCGCTGCGCGAACGGGCGCGCAGCTTCAGCATCGCCGCCGCGACGGGACGTTACATGGCCGTTCTGGAGGGCGCATGAGAACCGCAGCGGCCTCGCTGAGCCTTCCGCCGCCGGGCCGATTGGAGCGAGTCTTCATTGTTGTTTCGCTGCTCTTGGTGACGCAGGCATTGACGCCGCTGATCATCCTTGGTGGCTCGGACGCCGATGCACTGGGCGATTCCAATACCGCCACCATGCTATCGGCATTGGCCATGTATTGCGTGGCATTCTTTCTTCTGATGCGCCGGCCGATGGCGATGGTCGATACGGCGCGCGATGATCTTCTTCTGCTGGCAATGTTCCTGCTGCCGATCGTCTCGGTCGTTTGGAGCGTCGATAAGAGCGTCAGCTTCCGCCGGGTGGTGGCGCTGGCCATGACCGGAATCTACTGCATCTATATCGCCCGGCGGTTGTCGCCACGCGACTTTCTGCGCTATCTGCTGCTGGCGCTGTTCCTGGGCGGGCTGATGAGCCTGGCCTATACCGTGCTCGACCCGCGCAATGCGATCGAGCACTCGGCCGTCAACACCGGCTCGTGGAAAGGCGTCTATGGACACAAGGCGATCCTTGGCCGCATCGCGGCGCTGGCGGTCACGGTCTCGGTTTATGTCCGGCCGCGGCACATCTGGGAAAGGCCGATGCGCTGGGCGACCATCGCCATCTTCATCTTCCTGTCCATCAAATCGCAATCGCGCGCCAGTTGGCTGATGATGATCGGTGGCGTCGGTTTCATGTTCCTGATCGCCATTGTGCGGACCAAGCGGCTATCCGGCGGGATCAAGCTGACCATAGCGCTTCTTTGCGGTTTGTCGATCGCGGCGATGGTGTTTGCCGAGTGGGGCGTTCTGCTGGCCGATTTCGGCCGCGATGCCACTTACTCCGGCCGCACCACGTTATGGACCGGCGCCATTGCCGTGGCCAATGCCCATCACCCGATATTGGGGGCGGGTTATCGCGCATTCTGGACGGCGACGGGCGCGGCCGGCGTGCGCGACTATATCCAGGACTGGCTCCGCGTTCCCAGCCATGGCCATAACGGCTATCTCGATGTCTGGCTCGAGCTGGGCTACGCCGGGGTGGTGTTGTTCGCCATGTTCCTGGTGGCGATGATGGTGCGGCTGACACGCCGCATCCTGCGTGAGCCCGGAGAACCTGTCTGGGCCGCTTTCGCCATCTTCTTCTTCGTCTTCATGCTCAACAACGGCTCGATCAGCGTCGCCTTCAAGCATACCGACATCGCCTGGATCTGCGCGGTGCTTACCGGACTCTATACTCGTGGCTGCGTCGATGCCCGCCTTCCGGTCTTCAGCCGCGCCGAACGAAGACGCCTGCATATCGTGATGCCGCCGGGCCGGCAGCCGGTACGGCCGGGCTTGCGTCCCCGTCTTGCGTCCCTGGCGGAGGCTCCATGACCACACCGTTCACCATCGGCTTTCCATATGTCGCCGACAGGTTTGGCGGCAGTACGGCTTCCTCTCTGGTCCTTGCCCAGGCCTTACGGGAAGCCGGCCATCGGGTGCATATCCTCACCCATGGCAAGGGTGGGCGCGTCACCGAGGAAGCAGCTACCCTCGGCCTGCCGGTGACGCGCCTGCCCCCACTTTCGCAGACGCCAAGCTATGCGCGTCCCGACCGTTTCCGCCTGGAGCAGCTTCTGGCGTTTCCGCATGCCCGCAATGCGATCGCGGATCTGGGGCTTGATATCGTCCATGCCAACGACATCACCATTCTGCGCTGCTGGGCGGCGCCGACCGTTGCCGGGCGCGCGGCCCTTATCGCCCATTGGCGCTCCAACTACAGTGATAGCTGGTCGGTGAAGACGGGGTTGCGTATCGCCGCGCGCGTGATCGCCATATCGCGATACAGCCTAAGCCAGCTTCCATCCTGGGTCCGCGAGAAGGCGGTCGTTGAATACAATCCCTTTTCGCGGCCGAGCACTGGAATCGAGCGCCCTGTCGCGGCGGCAGCGATCCGCCGGACCCTGAATATTCCACCCGAAGCGGCGCTGGTGGGAGCGTTCGGAAATCTGGTCATGCGCAAGCGTACCCATGTTCTGGCCGACATTCTGAGGGGTATCACCCGCACCGCGGACGGACGGCCCGTCTTCGGCATGGCCTGCGGCGCCAGGGCCGAGCCTTATGACGTCGAACTGGATCGCAAGATCAGCGAATACGGACTGGAAGGACGTCTGGTACGGCCCGGATTCGTGCGTCCGATGGAGAATTGGATGGCTGCCTGCGATGTGGTTGTGGCGCCTGCCATCCGCGAGCCGTTCGGGCGCACCGCCGTCGAAGCCCTGTCGCTGGGCGTGCCGGTCGCCCTTTCCCGCGATGCTGGCGTGTGCGAGTTGATCCGTGACGGCGAAACGGCGCTTTTGTGCGATCCGCATGATATTCCGGGCTGGATCGCCGCTGTCAGGCGTCTGCTGGACGATCCCGCGGCGGCGGAGGCGATGGTGCGGTCGGCTGACCATGTGACCGCGCCCCTGGCGCCCGCGCGCCATGCCGCCCGTGTTTCGGCGATCTATGAAGACCTTTTGCGGACGGGGTGCGCGGCATGAGCCGCCTGGCTGACGCGACCCAAACTTTCCTGGCGCGCCGTGCGTCCGACGCATGGTCCTTCTGGTGCCACGCCGGCTCCAGCGCCCGGCCGGACATCATGGCGGCTTGCGACACGCTGTATTGCCTTAAGCTGATCGGCCGCATTGACCTTGTGGCGGCGGATGCTCCGGCGCGGTTCAGCGAATTGCTCAGCGGCTGCCGGCTGGCCGGCGGCATCGGAAAGGGACATGGCCGGCCGCTGGGCGTTCACCGCACCGCCTATGTGCTGGCGGCCATGAACCTGCTGGCGGGGACGGGGCAGGTCGTACATGGCGATGCTGTGCGTCCGGCGGGCTGGAATCTGGGAGAAATCCTGGACAGCCATGGAAGGGTCCGCTGGCCCTGGTATCTGGCGCATCACGCCTGGCGCATCGGTCATTGGATCGGCGGCATCCCTTCCATCCTTTTGTCGCTGTGGCGGCATGTACCGGAGCTGGCCGAGCATAACCGGCTGCCGCACGCGTCGACGGTCCTTCGCAACAGCGACGAGCTGATCGATGCGCGAACGGGGCTGCTTCGAACCTATCGGCTGACCGCGTTGCAGAAGGCGTTCCGCAGCCTCTACCGTTTTCGACACGATCCCGATGCGGGCGATGTCGGCGGGATCGCCCATCTGCACTGGTGCAACTATGCCGCCGGTCGCATGCCCTATAAGGGGGCAGCCGCATTGTTCGACCGAAGCTGGGAATTGCTTCAGCGCCGGCCGTTCATGGAAAGCGTGCCTTACTGCCTTGATTTCGATGTCGTGCAGATCGCGCGCACCGCGATGCCCGATGGGGACAGGCGGGGCACGGCGCTGAATGCCCGATTCGACGACTATGCCAGCGCGATCCTGGAATTCTACGACTCCGGTCTGGACAACAATTATTCGGTGCACGCGCTGCCCGGCGGCCTCGCAACCTTGCACGAATGCGCGATCGCGGGCGGCAAGCAGAGTGTGCCGGGCCTGGGAAGCCCGCCCGTGGATATAGCGAAAGAAGCCCACTGGATTTGAGGTGTGCGATGGCAAAAAAGATAATCGGGATGGTGTCGTTCATGAATGCCGCCGGCGCGCAGGAAGCGATCATGCGCCTGATGCGCCAGCTGCGGGCGCGCGGTCACGAGACCGAAACCTGGTTCCTTTATGAAAAGACCGACTGCTATCGCGGCCAGCCGGGCGTGGAAGTGATCCTGCCCAAGCCGAAGCTGACCGCCACCGACTTGCCGCTGCTGTTTTCCCACCTGCGCCGGATGCTGGCGGCGCGGCGCCCGGACGCGGTGATCGGCTTTTTGCCGTTGGCCAATGTGTTGGGCCACGCAGCGGCCTGGGCGGCAGGGGTCGGCGTCAGGATCGCCTCGCAGCGTTCCCCCGGTCCGACCTTCAATCCGATGATGCAGTTCCTGGACCGCATGTTGGGCACCCAGGGCATCTATACCGAGGTTGTTTGCGTTTCCCAGGCCGTCAGGGATTCGTTCGCAAGCTATCCGGCCGCGTACCGGGCGCGCCTCAGCGTGGTCAACAACGGCATCGAGTGGGAGCCTTCCGCCCTGGACAAGGCGGCGGCCCGCGCGGGATTCGAGATTCCGCCCGACATGCCGTTGTTCGTGGCCAGCGGCCGTTTTGTGCCGCAGAAGAATTACGATCTCATGGTGCGTGTCGCGGCGACGGCGCCCAACATCCGCCTGGCGATTGCCGGTGACGGTCCGTTGCGCCAGGCCGCCAGGGCGCTCGCGCGGGACATGAAGGCCGAGGACCGGATCCACTTCCTGGGCGCATTGCCGCATCGGCGCGTGATCGACCTGCTTCGCGCGGCGGATGGCTTCGTCCAGACTTCGCTGTTCGAAGGGCAGAGCAATTCCACGCTGGAAGCGATGCATGAGGGTTTGCCCATAATCAGCAGCGACATCGCCATGCAGCGGGAGACATTGTGCGACGAGGACGGGGAATCGGCGGCGCTGTTGGTGGCGCTGGACGATTTCGACGGCTGGCGCAGCGCCTTTCTCCAGATCAGAGACGATCCGGATCTCGCGATGCGGTTGGGTGAGCGGGCGAAATGCCTGGTTCAGCGCCGCTTCGGACTTTCCCGCATGATCGATGGATTTGAGGAAGCCATCCTTCGACCGAGACTGATCGCGACGGACAGGACGGGCAAGCCATTCGGCGTCGAGCAGGTCGGTCCCACACGGTGAGTGCATGAAGTTCGAAGCCGTCACCGGTTCCGTTATGCGGCTGACGCGCCGGCCCGAGGCGCGCCATGCGGGCATACTGACTTTTGGCAGCGTCGCCGCCCAGGTCGTGCTGCTGGCGACCGCGCCCTGGCTGTCGCGGCTGTTTTCGCCGGCAGCCTTTGGCGTCTTTTCGCTGCTGTTGACCATCAGCACCATTGGCGGCTCTGTCGGCGGGCTTTGTTACGAGATGGCGATTGTCCTGCCCCGCAGCCGCCGGGCCGCCGTCAACCTGTTCCGGCTGTCATTGTTGCTGAGCCTTGTGATACCGGCGCTGGCGGTGGGCCTGCTGGTGGTGGTCCAGCACCTATTTCCCCGGATTCTGGGCCGCACGCTGCCGGCCGATTTCTATCTCTATTGCCTGGCGGCGACGGTGCTGACCGCACACTTGAATATCCTCTCCTGCAGCCATTCGCGCGCCGGTCAATACAGCGCGGTTTCAGTGTGCAAGTTCACCCAGAGCCTGGCGCCCGCCGTTTTCCAGATCGCGCTTGCCTTGGCCGGTATGGCGGGCGAAGGCCTTTTGCTGGGGCGGGTACTGGGGCTGTGGGCCAGCCAACTGTGGTTGACGCGGAGACTGCCGGAAGGGTTCCGCTTGCGCGATGTCGGTGGCACACGAATCCGTGAAATCGCGGCAACGGGCCGGACCTATCGCGATTTCCTGCTTCAGGTGCCGCGTCAGTTGCTGGTGCGGGGCTCCACCATGTTGCCGGCGGCGCTGTTGCTGGGCGCCTATGGCCCGACCGTGGCGGGCTTTTATTTCTTTGCCCAGCGGCTGGTGGAGCGCCCCGGCATGCTGTTGGGTGACGCGCTCGGCCGGGTTCCGCTGCGCCAGTTTGCCCTCAGGGTCCAGGAGCGCAAGCGTCTGACGCGCGCGGCGCTTCTGTATACCGGCGCGGTGGGCACACCGGTGGTGGCCGGTGTCGTCGTTCTGGCGCTGACGGCCCATCCCTTGTTTCGCGTGCTGTTCGGCGCGCGTTGGGAACCGGCGGCCGACTATGCGTTTGTGCTGGGTTTCTGGGCAGCGATCAGATTGGTCTCCTTGCCGCTGGCGACGCTGACCACGGTGCTGCGGGTCCAGAAATTGAGCCTGATGGTGGATGCGCTGTTTGCGGCCCGGGTCTTTGTCATCCCGTTGCTGGCGGCGCATCGCGCGACCCCGTTGATGGCCGTGGCCGCGTTTTGCGGTCTCAGCATCGTCTACCATTTGGCCGTCATCGCCACGGGACTGTTTGCCGCGATCCGTTACGACCGGTCGCTGGCACCCGCCTGTCCTCCGGGGACAGTTGCCTTCGACGTTGTCCGAGAGGGAGAAACCTATGTCTGAAGTTGCGCTATATGAAGCCGGCGCCTATCTGGACAAGAGCTTCAAATCCAAGGGTATCGGCGGCTGGCGGAAACTCTATCTGTCCTTTATCCGGGATCTGGCGCCCTATTCGGTGATCGAGTTGGGCGCCGGCGCGCCGGAGTTCCTGGAGCAGGTTGACGCCGAGCGTCGAGTGGCGGTGGATGTCGGCTTGCGCTATGCCGATGCGTTCCGGGAGCGCGGTATCGGCTTTGTCTGCCGCGACCTGGAAAAGGAAACGCTGGCGGACCTGTCGCCGGCGGATGTGGCGGTGTGTTCCGACGTTTTCGAGCATCTGATCAACCCGGACCGGGCGCTGGAGAATATCGCCATGCTCCTGGGCGAACGTGGCGTGTTGTTCAGCCATGTTCCAAACGAATATCGGCTGGGCCATGTGCTGAAGGTGATGCTGGACAAGAGCGACACCGTTTCCTTCCACACGAACAATGCCGAATGGGAAGATCCACATTTCCGCCGCTTCAGCAACCGGGGCTTCCGTCGCTTCCTGGCGCGCCGCTTCCGCTACAATGTCAGCCTGGCCGATCTGCATTACGACCGGCCGGCGCGACTTGTCCGCGCGCTCGGTTTTCGCGTGCCCTATTGCCTGGCCGGCGGACCGACCTATGCCAGCACCAACAATGCCGACGTGCAAAGACGCCTGCTGGAGTTGAAGAAGGAGAGGGTGCGTGCGCGGCGTTAGGCTCGTCCTTGTTCTTGTGCTGGCGGCGGCGCCATGCGCTGGCGCGGTCGCCGCGCCAATGGTCTCTGGCGCGGTCACCCACGGCGGCGCGGTGGCGGGCAGTACGGTGTTGCATGTCACCAGCCTGGCGGATTCGGGGGCCGGCACACTGCGCCAGGCGGTAATGACCCGCGGCCCCAAGGTCGTGGTGTTCGATGTCGGGGGGGTGATCCACCTGGATTCCGACCTCAAGATCGCGACCGGCCACACCACCATTGCCGGCCAAACGGCGCCCGCGCCGGGGATTACGCTGACCGGCGGGTCGCTGCGCCTGAGGGCCAGCGATCTGGTGGTTCAGCATATTGCCGTGCGGCCGGGCCCCGGACCCAGCGCCAAGATCAACGGCAATCGCGACGCCATCACGATCGGGGGAGGCAGGCACGCATTGCACGATGTGCGGGTCGAGAATGTCAGCCTTTCCTGGTCGGTTGACGAGGCTGCCGACATTGCCGGGGGCGTCCATGGCGTGACCGTGCGCAATTCGATCATCGCCGAGGCGCTGAGCCATGCCGGCCATCCAAAGGGCCGCCATTCCATGGGCATGCTGATCAACAAGGATGATCAGGCGGTGGCCGCCACCGGGAACCTGTTCGCGGCCAACATGTTCCGCAACCCGGTGATCGCGCGCGGCGCGTCGGCCTTTGTCGGTTATAACCTGATCGCCGATCCCGGTGAAAACGCCATTCACTTCTACAGCGCGGCGGCGCCCACGCCCCTTCAGGCCAGTATCGTGGGCAATATCGTGCGGGCCGGGCCCGACAGCGACAGCAACATCACCGCCGTCATGATACCGGCGGACATGGCGCAGAAGCTGCCGGACGCACGCATCTATCTGAAGGACAATCGCGCGGCGCCGGGGGAGATCACCAACACCTCCGGGTTCCATCTGGCCGACATGCCGCCGGTAGGGCCACCGGATGGCTTCACGCCGCCGGCCGATGTTGCCGCCTTCGTCCTGGCGCATGCCGGGGCCCATCCAGCGCGGCGCGGAGCGGTGGATGCCAGGATCGTCGCGGCGGTCAGGAATGGCAGGGAGCGGATCGTCGACTCCCCGCCCGACTCGCTGGATGCCGTGGCCGCGACCGCCGCGCCCGCCGCCGTGCCGTCGGCGCCGTTCCAGGCTTCGCGCATCCCCGGCGTTCTGAGAATCGAAGCATGGCTTTGCCTGACTCATCTCGAGGCGGGCGGGCCTTCCACGCCCGACTGTCCGCTGGACGCGAATGCCTATCGTGCCGGCCTCGATGTCAGGCTTTCGCAGAGGAGGTGATGGTGGCAGAGCTTGATGATCGCGTGTGGGTTGGCGGCATTCCGGTCGAGCGGATGACGGCCTCGGGGTGGTGCCGGCTGATGCTCGAGGATTGGCGCCGCAAGCGCAAAGGCCAGGGAAAGCCACCGAAAGTGGTCACCACGGTCAATGGACAGGTGGTCTCACTGTTCGCCGCCGATCCGCAATTCCGCGACGCGCTGCTGGCGTCCGACCATATCGCCGCGGACGGCATGTCGGTGGTCTTCGCATCGCGGCTAGCGACGGAGCGGCCGCTGCCGGAGCGCGTAGCCACCACGGACTGGTTCCACCATGCGGCCAAGGCGGCGTCGCGGCATGGCATGCGCTTTTATATCCTTGGCGCGACCGCGCAGATAAATGCCCGCGCGCTGGAACGCATCCGCACGCTCTATCCCTATCTGCAACTTGCCGGTGGACGTGACGGCTATTTCGACCGTGCGGATATTCCCCGCATCGCCGAAGACATCGCCGCGACGCGGCCGGATATCCTCTGGATCGGGGTGGGAAATCCCGAACAGCTGCTTTTGGCTCACCGGTTCCGCGAGCTGATCCCGGACCTGACCTGGGTGCGGACCTGTGGCGGACTGTTCGATTTCCTCTCGGGCATCAGGGCGCGCGCGCCGGAAGCGATACAGGCCGTCGGCCTTGAATGGGCCTGGCGTGTCGCGCTGGAGCCGCGCCGGCTGGCATGGCGCTATGCCACCACCAATGTCAGCGCCGTCATGACGATGGCGCGGGAAACATCGCGCCAGACGCGGAGTTAAAGCGGGCGGCTAATATTGTCCCCGGATTCCGAGCGTGAAGACATGATCGGTGAAGTCGCGCCCGGTCACGTTGGTGGCGCGCTGCTGGAAGTCGAATCCGGCATAGGCCGCCAGGTAATTGTTCATCATGTACCGCGCTTCCAGCCCGGCCTCGGTTATCTTGTCGTCGCGCGTGATGCCTTCGAAATTTTCGTCCGTATAGCGCACATAAGGCTGGAGAATCAGGGGGCGCAGCAGCTCGTAATCGGCCGATGCGCTTACGCGGCTGACCGCCACTGACGATGCCCCGGCGATGGTCGTGTCGTCGATGATCCGTGACGCGGTCAGGTGCGCGGTCAGAAGCTCGGTCGCGAACCAGTCGATCTGGGCATTGAAATCGATTCCGTCGGCGTTCTTGAGAGGAGCAGCGTAATTCTGTTGCAGCCACCCGACATAGGCGGTGGTGCGGATCAGCGGCGTCACCATCATCGACACGCCGGCATCGACGCGCGTGCCGTCGGAATTGCGGTTGAAGCCGTTTCGATCCAGGAGCCGATCGAAATCGCGGTTGTCGTATGTCAGTTGCACGAAAACCGCCTGTTCGGGCGCCAGTGCATAGGAAATGCGGCCGGTCGCCTGAAGCACGTTGCGGTCGCGGTCGCCATTGTCGATGAAACCGCCACCGATCAGCTTGGTGGTGTCGAAATCATAGCGATCATAGCTGAGAATGCCGGTAAGGGTGAAAGCCGAGAACTGACCTGTGAGCGTGCCGGCGGCATGGCCGAGCGTATAGCGCGTCGGGCTGAGGGCCGTCAGTGCCAGGTCGGGCGACGTCCGCGATTCATGCGTGTCGAAATACGACGATTCGATTCGCCCGTAACTGCCCGGCGCCAGGTCCAGCCGCCCCAGCCCCCCAACGATCCAGTCGGTGCGTGTTTCGGTGTCGTGGCTGTCATACGCATAGTGGTCGAGCTGGCTGTAAAGCTGGAAGGCGTGCTTCAGCCAGTCGGAGCGCAGATCGAGGCGGGGCGAGATGGTCCACAGCGAATCGGCGGTGGGGTCGTCGGCGCGGTAGATATTGTCGTCCAGCGTCCCGGCGAGCGCCAGCGTTGGGTAAAGCCTGAGTCCCCCCAGGGGCAGGCCCTGGGCGTCATATTCGGGCCGGGTCCTGTCCATTACGCCCATGCCTTCCAGGAGGGCGCCGCTCTCGCGCTGGGCGGTTTCCGGGTTCTTGGCCGGGACCTGGGCCATGGCTGCGGGATTTGCGGAACTTTGCCCTAGGGCTGGTAGGCTGACAAGGCAGAGGCCGCAAAATACCAGAGCCCCGAACGGGGCGGTAACGGAACATTGGCTGCGCAAATGGAACCCCATCGGGAAAGAATATGTATGCGCTATCTTGAGGCTGGCCGCTACCGGGTCAATAGGCATTCGCGGGCCGGGACTCTGCGACCTGGCCCTCTGCCTCGGGGGCGGGCGCGCGCGGCCGGTCGAGGGGAGCGTTCCAGAAGTACCGTTTCAGCCGCAGGATCGGCTTTTCAAAGAAGTGCCAGGACAGGATGCAGGTACCGAAGGTCAGCGCCAGGACAATCGGCGCCGCCTGAAATTTGGGCATCGGGCCGAAGAATTTCGTCACGATGTCGGGCATCCAGTTGTGGACCAGGTAAAGCCCGTAGCTGATACACCCGATATATTGCAGGGCCGGGTTGTCGAAAAACACCTTGAGCGGGCCGCGCACGCCGATGGCGCAGGTCAGCACCAGCCACGCATAGAAGGTGCCGCAAAGAAGGTCGTTGGTGAAATAGCGCACCAGGCCGCCTTCATTCGGAACCGTCGCCCAGCATAGCGCGGAAAGAGCAAGGGCCGTCCAGGCGATGGCCGTGAAGTTTCGCTTGGCGGATTCGGTATACCAGGTAAAGCAGTTCGCCTGCCGGCCGCGATAGCTGACCACGGCCAGAAGGCACCCGGCGCCGAGCAGGACCAGATGGCCCGGTAGCAGCCGTGTGGCCGAGCGCGGATCGAACCCGCCCAGAATGATCCCGAGTTTGAACAGGAGGGAAAAACCCATCATCGCCAGGATCGTCACCGGCAGCCAGCGCCGCGGCACGAACGCGATCGCAAACGGCCAGAACAGATAGAATTGCTCCTCGACGGACAGACTCCAGAACACCGTGTCCGGTGCGCCAAGGGCGATATGGACATTGGTGAGATAGCCGGCGTCCCATGGCCAGCTGCCGGCGACCGGCTGGATGCCCATCAGAACCAGAGTGGCGATCGTCGCATAGAAGGCCGGCATCAATCTCAGCATGCGCCTGGCGTAGAAATCCATCCATACCGCGCCCCTGGCGCCCGGTCGCGCGTCGAAGCTTTCCAGCAGAATGCCCGTGATGAGGAAGCCGCTGAGTGTGAAGAAGCAGCCTACGCCAACCGATCCTGCGCCGATGGGAATGACGTCATTCAACGCTCGACCGCCAAAATGCTCGACCATGACGAGACCCAGCGCCATTGCGCGCAGAGTATCCAGATGCTTCATGCGCATGTGAAAAGAAACCCTGCCTTTGCAATCCAGTCTGCAGGATCAACGTCTATCATCGGTTTGCTGCGTTGCCACCCGCAATGATTGCGTTGCAACATATATCACGGGTTTGTCACAGGACCGCGCCACGCCGCCCCCTTAGCCTTTGCCATCGCATCAAGGCCACAGCATCAAGGAAAGGGATTGCTCTCATGCGCATCGTCATGATCGGAGCCGGCTATGTCGGTCTTGTTTCCGGTTCCTGCCTCTCCGAATTCGGTCATGAAGTGACGTGCGTGGACAAGGATCCCGCGCGGCTGCGGGCGCTTCAAGCCGGGATTGTTCCCATCTTCGAGCCGGGACTGGACGAGGTGATCGCGGCCAATGTGCGCGCGGGACGATTGTCTTTCGCCGCCGATCTGTCGGCGGTTTCGCGCGCCGATGCGGTTTTCATTGCCGTGGGAACGCCAGCACGCCGCGGCGATGGTCATGCCGATCTGTCTTATGTGTTCTCCGCCGCCGAGGAGATCGCATGCCATCTCGACAGTTATACGGTGGTCGTGACCAAATCGACGGTGCCGGTCGGCACCGGCCGCCGCGTGCAGGAGATCATCCGCAAGGCTCGCCCCGACGCCGATTTCGATGTCGCGTCCAATCCCGAATTCCTGCGCGAGGGATCGGCGATAGAAGATTTCCGCCGCCCCGATCGGGTGGTGGTGGGCTGCACCAGCGAGCGCGCGCGGGAAGTCATGCGCGAAATCTACCGCCCGCTGTTCATCAATGAGACGCCGATCCTGTTCACCGGGCGGGAAAGCGCGGAGCTGATCAAATACGCATCCAACGCCTTTCTGGCGACCAAGATCACCTTCATCAACGAAGTTGCGGACCTTTGCGAGAAGGTGGGCGCGGACGTGCAGGATGTCGCGCGCGGCGTCGGGCTGGACAAGCGCATCGGCCCCAAGTTCCTTCACGCCGGTCCCGGCTTTGGCGGGTCCTGTTTTCCAAAGGACACGATGGCGATGCTCAAGACCTCGCAGGATCACGGCGTGGTTTCGCGCATCGTCGAATCGGTGGTGGCGGTCAATGATTCCCGCAAGCTGGCGATGGCCGACCGCATCGCCGCCGCCTTTGGCGGCGATCTGACCGGTCGTACGGTGGCGATCCTGGGGCTCACCTTCAAGCCCAACACCGATGACATGCGCGATGCGCCCAGCCTTGCCATCGTGCCGGCGCTGCGGGCGAAGGGCGCGCGCGTGCGCGCCTATGACCCGGAAGGGATGGATCAGGCCAAGGCGCTGATGGACATCGAAACCTGCGCCGATGCCTATCAGGCGATGGAAGGTGCCGACGGCCTGGTCCTTCTGACCGAATGGAACGAGTTCCGCGCACTGAATCTGGTGCGCGTGGCCAGCCTGCTCAAGGAAAAGCTGATTGTCGACCTGCGCAACATCTATGCACCGGGGCAGATGCAGGCCTATGGCTTCCGCTATGTCAGCATCGGACGTGCCGTGGCCGAAGCGCCGGTGGCTTTGGCCGATACAGTGGCCGCCGAATAGGCCGGCATATGATCCTGGTCACCGGCGCCGCCGGTTTCATAGGTTATCATGTGGCCGGAGCCCTGCTCGCGGAGGGCGAGCAGGTTCTCGGCCTGGACAATATCAACGACTATTACGACCGGCGCCTCAAGCACGCACGGCTGGAGCGGTTGTCACGATATCGCGGCTTTGATTTCCGGGAGCTCGATATTGCCGAGCCGCAGGCCATCCTGCCGCTGGCCGAGGAGATGGCGGGCGTTTCGGGTATCGTGCATCTGGCGGCACAGGCCGGCGTGCGCTATTCGCTGGAAAACCCGTTCGCCTATGTCCGGTCCAATGTGATGGGTCAGGTGACGATGCTGGAGCTGGCGCGGCGTCTGAAGAACCTGACGCATTTCGTCTATGCCAGTTCCTCCTCGGTCTATGGTGCCAACGCCAAGGTGCCTTTCGCGGTCAGCGATCCGGTTCCGGCGCCTTGCTCGCTGTATGCGGCGACCAAGCGCGCCGATGAGCTGATCGGCCACACCTATGCGCACCTCTATGGCATCCCCTGTACCGGATTGCGCTTCTTCACCGTTTACGGTCCATGGGGCCGGCCCGATATGGCATATTATTCCTTCACCGCGGCGATCTGCGAAGGGCGGCCGGTGCGCATTTTCAATCGCGGCGAGATGTAGCGCGACTTCACCTATATCGATGACATCGTACAGGGAACGCTGCGGGCGCTGCGCCGTCCCGCGGTGGGCGCGCCGCCGCATGTCGTGTACAATCTTGGCAATTGCCGGCCACAGAAGCTGATGGATTTCGTGGCGGTGCTGGAGCGGCTTGTCGGACGTCCAGCGAAGCTGGTTTTCGAGCCGATGCAGCCGGGTGACGTGCCTTCCACCTATGCCGATATAGAAGACAGTCGCCGGGACCTGGGGTTCGAGCCAATCACCTCTCTGGAGGCCGGCCTGGAACGGTTCGTCGATTGGTATCGCGAATATCATGCGATCCCGGCCATACCGGAAGCGGTTGCCCGTCTGGCGTGACGTTCTGGGCCCGGCTGCCCGAAGTAAAAATCCACCAAAAGAAGTGTAATATTACCGCCGACCTTGGGGTTCGTTGCCGCAGGACTATTGGATCCCTTGCAGTTGCTCGCGCGCTCCGGTAAAGCCTAGTTGCAATTAATTCTCATAAACTGGTTGGCATGTCGTGCGCTTGAGCGATCTGAACAAGGGGGATCGGGGCCTGGTGAAGGGCATCGTGCCGGAAGGGCATGATGGACCCGGCGAAATCGGCCATGACGAACTGGAACGCCGGTTGCTGGAGATGGGATTCGTGGAAGGCGCCCATTTCCATATCCTGCACGAGGGACTGGTGGGTCGCGATCCCATCGCGCTTCGCCTGGACGACACGCGGGTGGCGCTGCGCCGCCGCGAGGCGCGCGTTATCCTGATAGAGCGTGATACCGCGCCATGAGCGATGCTGTGCTGGGCACGCGCATCGCGCTGGTCGGCAATCCCAATTCCGGCAAGACCGCTCTCTTCAACGCGCTCACCGGTTCGCGTCAGAAGGTTGCGAACTATCCGGGCGTGACAGTGGAACGCAAGGAAGGGGTCGTCCTGACGCCGGCCGGCCGCCGGGTTTCGGTCGTGGACCTGCCAGGCACCTATTCCCTGCGGGCACGAAGCCCGGACGAAGCGGTCACCCGCGATGTGGTGCTGGGCCGGTTAAGCGGGGAGTCGGCACCTGAAGTGCTGGTCTGCGTCGCGGACGCAACCAACCTCAGGCTCGTGCTGCGCCTGGTGCTGGAACTGAAGTCTGTCGGCCGGCCGATGGTGCTGGCCCTCAACATGTTCGACATCGCCGAGCGTCAGGGCATTCGCATCGATCTGGAAGGCTTGTCGCGCGCGCTGGGAATTGCCGTCGTGACCACCGTGGCCGTGCGCAGGCGCGGGCTGGCCGACCTGTTGTCGAAGGTCGACATGCTGGTCGGGGGGCAGGAGACGGCTGTCGCGTCATGGCACGAGCCAAGTGCGGCCGAGATTCGCAAGGCCCACCGGGAAGCCGAACAGATCATGCGGACCTATGTCAGGCCGCCGCTTCGTCCCGACACCTGGACAGGGCGGCTGGATTCGGTGCTGCTGCATCCCGTGGCGGGCACCGCCATCCTTATGGCGATCCTGTTTCTGATGTTCCAGGCGGTGTTCAGTTGGGCAACGCCCATCATGGACATGATCGATGCGAGTTTTGCATGGGCCAGCCAGGCGGTGACGCAATACGTGCCGCCGGGGCTGCTGCAGAGCTTCATCGCCGATGGCCTGATCGCGGGGGTGGGAAGCGTGGTGGTGTTCCTGCCGCAGATCCTGATCCTGTTCTTCTTCATCATCCTGTTGGAGGACTTCGGGTACATGGCGCGGGCCGCGTTCCTGATGGACCGGCTGATGGGCGTGGCCGGCCTTCATGGCCGTGCGTTCATCCCGCTTTTGTCCTCTTTCGCCTGCGCGATTCCCGGCATCATGGCGGCGCGGGTGATCGACAACAAGCGCGATCGGCTGACGACCATCCTGGTGGCGCCGCTGACAACCTGTTCGGCGCGCATCCCGGTCTATACCCTGATCATATCCGCCTTCATTCCCGACCGGCTGGTATGGGGCTTCGCCAATCTGCAAGGCCTGGTGATGTTCGGTCTTTATGCCGCCGGCATCAGCGGCGCCCTGATCGTTGCCTTCATCGTTCGCAAGCTGATCTGGCGCAGCGCCAGCGAGCCTTTCCTGATCGAACTTCCGGCTTACAAGCTGCCCGACGCCAAGAATGTCATGCGCGGCGTGCTGCTGCGCGGCCAGATATTCCTGAAGCGGGCAGGGACCATCATCGCGTCGATGATGGTGCTGATCTGGTTCCTCTCCACTTTCCCCTCCGCCCCGGCCAACGCCGCCCAGCCGGCTATCGACTATAGTTTTGCCGGCATGATCGGCCATTTCATCCATCCGCTGCTGGCGCCCATCGGCTTTACCTGGCAGATGGCGGTGGCGCTGATTCCGGGCATGGCGGCGCGCGAAGTTGCGGTTGGAGCATTGGGCACGGTCTATGCGGTAAGCGGGAATGTCGACGGAACGCTGGCGGCCACGCTTTCCCATCAATGGCCGCTGGCGACGGCGCTGTCGTTCCTGGTGTGGTACGTGTTTGCGCCGCAATGCCTTTCAACGCTTGCGGTGGTGCGGCGCGAGACCGGCGGCTGGCTGTGGCCCGGCGTGATGTTCACCTACATGCTGACACTGGCCTATGTGGCGTCGCTGATCGTGTTCCGCCTGACTACCGTCCTGGCGGGATAGCTCGACCGTCCCATCAGAAAATGTCGACCAGGCCGCGGCTGACGGCGATGCGGATGAGGTCCGACGTCTGCCCCACGCCAAGTTTTTCCTTGATGCGGCTGAGCGTATTGGCGACGGTCTTGTAGGCGACGCCCAGCTTCTCGGCGATTTCCGACAGCGTGTCGCCGGATGCCAGCAGGCGCAGAATCTCAAGGTCGCGCTCGCTCAGCGGCTTGAGATAGGCATCCTCCATAAGATCGTGGATCGCCATCTCGTGCTGGATGTCTTTTTCGATCGCCGTGCCGCCAGCAAGGATCGCGTCCACCGCCTCCAGAAGCTCTTCCGGCATGGCATTTTTGGAGATGAAGCCGCGTGCCCCCGCCTCCAGCGCCTTGGCGGCATAGATCGCCTCGGAATGCTGGGAAAAGATCAGGATCGCCGTGCCGGGAGCTGCCCGCAGCAGCCGGCGCAGAAGTTCCAGCCCGCCCAGCGCCGGCAGGTTGAGGTCCAGCAGGACCAGGTCTGGAGCGTCCGCTTGCACGGCTTCCAGCGCTGCCTCACCGCTGGCGGCTTCCAGTATGTCCGTGCCTGCGCGCTCCTTCAGCAGGCGCCGGATTCCGGAACGGACAATGGCATGATCGTCGACTACCAGGACCCGGCTCATGCGGTTTGAGCCTCCTGGTTGAGCGGAAAGACGGCCTGGATCCGCACGCCTCTCGGCGATTGCTGCATGTCGAAATGGCCTTTGAGCGCCTGCGTGCGCTCGCGCATCCCGGCAATGCCGGCGCGAGCGAGCCCCATGTCCTCATGGCCGGGCGCCTGCAACCCGCCGCCATCGTCATCCACGGTAATGGCCAGCCCAGCCGGCGTAATGTGGACCGCAATGGCGATCCGGAAAGGTGCGCCATGCCGCACCGCGTTGCTGACGCCTTCCTGCACGATGCGATAGGCGGCTTCTTCATGCTGGCGGGAAATATCCGCGGTCAGGTGGACCTTCTGTTCGAAATCGATCTGGGGGTGGCGGCGCTTCCAGAATGCGACAAGGTCCGCCAAGGCGGCTTCCAGCCCGAACTCCAACTGGCTCACCGGACGCAGTTGGCGCAGGATGGCGCGCACCTGCCGCTGGATATGCCCGACCGCGTCGCGCACCGACTGGCTCAAGCGTCGTGCTTCCGGCGTGTCAAGATGGCCGATGGCCTTGGCATCGACCTGAATGGCGAACAGGTAGGGACCGACTTCGTCATGCAGGTCCCGGGCGATTCCCGCCCGTTCCTGCTCCTGTATGTTTTGCAACTGGGCGTAAAGCTGGCGATTGGCGCGTGAAAAGGCTTCGAGCTGGCGGGCCATATGGTTGAAACCCTCGGCCAGCTCGGCGAATTCGGGAGGCCCCTTCACCTCCAGCCGGGTGTCGTAGCTGCCTTTTGATATGGTCATCAGGCCGGTCTGAAAGCGGCGCAGAAAACGTGTGGCAGTCGTGACCGCCAGCGACACGACCGCCATCGCCGCCAGGCAGAACAGGAGCATGATCAGAAAGGCATCCCGGACATGGCCCCAGACCTCCGCGATTTCGCTGCGCGGATCGCTGACCAGTACCACCACACAGGGATATTGGGGCAGCGCGATGGGGATGCGCGCGCTCAATGTCTGCGGCGCCATCGCCTGGGCAAACCATCCGGGAGCCGGATCGGAAATGTGACCGATCTGGGATTGCACGATCACCTTTCCTTTTTCATTGACCAGGGCGGCGCGGACATGGCGCTGACCTTGAAAACTGGCAACTACCTGGCGCAGTGTTACCGTGTGCTCGACATCGGATCGGAGGGTGTCGCTGACCGATCTCACGGCGCCGCGGAAGGCGGTGCGGACCTCGAGTGCGACCAGATCGTGGGCATGCAGGGACAGAATCGCCGCGCCCCCCAACAGCGCCAGGATCAGGAGTGCGGCTATGGAGCCGACGACGCGGAGTTGCAGCGACATGAGATAGTGGCCCGAGACCCTTGCCTTATAGCCCATGCTGCGGCGGGCGCGCACGATGGGCAGCGGGAATTTTTCCCGCCGGCGCATTCTCGCAACTGCGAGACCGGATGGCGGATTGCTTATTCGCCCGACGCCATCTTCCTGGCTTCGCGGCCGCCATTCCACTCGGAAAAGAAGCGGGCAAAGTAGGACTGGCCCTGGGGCGTCAGCGCGACAAACGAGCGGCGCGCGTCATCCGGGTCGCCCCTGCGGCGGACCAGTCCGCCGGCGCACAATTCATTGATCTTGCGCAGCGCCGACGAAAGCGGCAATCCGGCGGAATAGGCGACGCTCTTGATCGTCAACTCGGTGCCGGCCAACTGCGAATCCCACAGGGCCAGCAACAGCATCCACACCGCATGATTCTGCGCCAGGGGGCCGAAGACCTTTTCCCGCAGTCGCGCCCTTTGACTTTCCTCGCGGATAAAATCCTGGAGCGCCGCGTCATCGGCGGAGCTGGGCATGGCCTGTCCCGGATGCGCCGGCGCGGCAATGTTATAGGCGCCCTGGGCACGGGCGATAAGCTGGGAAACCGCGGTGTGAGTCCGCATCTTGAATTCCGCGAGCAGCGTTTCAAGTTGCCGCGCCTCCTCGCGCTGGAAGCGTTTGAGGCGCGCGACGTTGTAAGCGTCCGAAACCGCGGTCGCCAATTCCTCCGCGTCGAAGGGCCTGACAAGGAAATCCAGCACTTGCAGCTTGACCGCCCGCACCGCGGCGGCCAACCCATCGCGGCCTGCCACCAGCAGGAATTCGGCTCCCTGGCCGGCACCATCGGGTTCGCGCAATGCCTCTATCAGAGCGATGCCGTCGCAATCCTTCAGATCAAGATCGACGATGACAACGGCGATGCTGGAGTCCTGGGAATAGAGCGCTGTGGCATCTTCGGCGGTGCGCGCGCGAGAGATGCGGTATCCGCGTTCCGCGAGTTTGTCCCAGTTGGGATCGTTGTCCGAGATCAGCAATATGCTGCTGTCCAGGTAGTTCGACGCGGCAGGTTTTGTTGAAGCTGTCGACACGAGTCTGCCCTTGGTGCTGTTTTTCCCGTTGTGCATAGGGACCACAATCGGCGATTACATGCTACCGAATTGCCACCATTCAACACCGCATTCGCTTTCGCGTGGGAAACAAATAGTTTCCGCATGGAACCTGGATGGACAATGCGCGAACCGCGCGTCTCGCAGTGCCATTATGGCACGCAATTCGTCATTGCTGGCAACGATAAGGCTGCGCAATGCGAGTGGTCCGTCATAGCATGCAACCCTTGCAAGAGGGTCGCGTGGCCATTCTGTTTCGAACCGCTTTCATCGCAGCGCTCGGCATGCTGGTTGTGCTGCCGGTCCTGGCGATGAACAATTCCATGGATCGGATGCTGCCGCATGATCATATCGCCGATCAGGGCCGCATGGCGGCCTGGTCGGACCGGTTGGACGATGTGGCGGGTGGCGCGATGACCCGTCTCGCGGTCCTGAAATCGGAGATTCACGCCGACATGTGCCGTCGCGGCTCGCAGCGTTACTGTTTTGGCGACGCCTGTCTCAGCCTTCCGCGGGATGGATGCGGGCAGCCATAGCCGCCCGCTGTTCCGGCCGGATCGAATCTAGCGAGCCTGCGTCCGGCGGGAGCCCCGCCTTTCGGCGTCGGGCAGCGCGAAAGCCACCAGGTCGGCGCCATAGGATGAGCCGATGGCGGTGACGATATATTGCCGGCCATTCAGCATATAGGTCATGGCGGCTCCGGTTTGCACCTTGTCCATGAAGACTGCGCCCTTCTCTTCTCCGGTCGCCTTGTCATAGGCGCGCAGACGACAGCCCTTTCGGCCCTGGTCGTCGGTGAAAAGACCGCAATCGCCCAGGATCACCAGAGTCGCGGTGGTCAAGGTGCCAAGGATGCCAGATTGCCCGGTGCGCGGGATGTTCACACCCTTCAGCAGCCGATGGTTTCGGATGTGGTCAGGCGTTTCGCCATGCGTGACCTGCCAGGCCAGGGTGCCGTCGCGCAAGTTCAAGGCCGTGACGGTGCCATAGGGCGGCTTCTCCAGCGGGATGCCTTCGATCGAGATCATGCCGCGCACGATCGGATCGTTCAGCCCATCGGGTATATGGCTGAAACGCACGCCATGGTTGCCACCCGTCAGGCTGGCGAACCCCCCGAAGGCGCCGCCGCCCGCATCGGCGCTGCCCGCAGCAGGCGGTCCACCGCGCGGCACCGGATGACCCTTGGAATCCAACCCCACGCCGGTGATGCCGATCTGGTGCTTGGAAAAGACGTAAAGCAGACCGGTTTGCGGGTCGTAGGAGCCGCCCGGCCAGTTCACGCCGCCCTGCATGCCCGGCAGATTGAAGGCGCCGAAAATCGTATCGGTCAGCATTGGCGGCGGCGAATAGAGGGGGCCGAGCTGGTAATGGCGGGCGATCTGGCGGGCGCGCGCCTTTATCTGCGGCGTCCAGTCCACCAGATCGTCTTCGCTGACGCCTTGCTTGGTGAAGGGCGGGGGCCTGGTGGGCATGGGCTGCGTGGGCGAATACCATTCGCCAGGTACATTGCCCCCGGGCACCTTCACCTCGGGGATGGGCCACACAGGTTTGCCGTTGGTGCGGTCCAGCACATAGACAAAGCCCTGCTTGCTGGGCTGAGCGATGGCTTTCACGGTTTTCCCATCCACGGTGATGTCGCACAATATCCCCGCGCACGGCACGTCGCGGTCCCACAAGCCGTGATGGACCATCTGATAGTGCCATTTGCGCCGGCCCGTCTCGATGTCCAGCGCCACCAGGCTTTCGCCGAACAGGCCTGGACCGTGGCGGTTCACGCCTTCCATGTCCGTGGCAGCCGACTCCACCCCGCAATAGACCAGGCCCAGTTCCTCGTCCGCCGACATGGAAGCCCAGCAGCCGCCATTGCCGATGGCTTCGGCCTGGCCGGCCACCAGCCAGGTGTCGTAGCCGAATTCACCCTTGCGAGGGATGGTGTGGAATATCCATTTGCGGCGGCCGGTCCGCACGTCGAAGCCGCGGATATATCCCTTGGACTGAGCGGTCGGGGCCGCCCCCACCACCACCACGTCGCGCACTACCAGCGGCGCGGCATGCAGGCCGATGACGCCGCGGCTTGGATCCATCTGCTGGTCGTCATCCTGGCGCAGGTCGATCAGGCCACCGATGCCGAAGGCCGGATCGGGAATGCCGGTTCCTGCATCCAGCGAAAAGAGCTGATAGCCGATGGTGACATAGAGGATGCGCTCGCTGGTTCCGTCGGTCCAATAGGCGACGCCGAGACCCGGGCCGCCACGGCTGCCGAAACGCCGGCCTTCGTCATGGCGGTGCATCCACAAAAGCTCGCCCGTGGCGCCGTCCAGGCAGACCACATCGCGGCGATTGCCGGCGGCGCAATAGATCCTGCCGTTCACGAAAAGCGGCGTGGATTGATAGTCCGCATCCAGGTTCGGGCCCAGGGCATTGGTCGAAAAGCGCCACGCCATCTCCAGCTTGTTGAAATTTCCGGCGTTGATCTGGTCCAGCGGTGCGTAGCGCGTGCTGGCCAGGTCGCCGGCATAATGGAGCCAGTTGGAATTTCGAGGCTGGGCCGATTGCGCGCTCGCGGGCAGCGCGCCGGCAAAGCCGGCCGCCGAGGTGGTGGCCATCATCCGTCGGCGGGTGAGTGAAAGCATCCCCTTGATTCCCCTTGTTTGTGGTTGTTGCCCGCATGTTGGCGGGCGGAAGGTTGCCGGGCAAGTCGGGCCTTTAATTTTCTCTTAGTATTGTCCGGTGGTTTCGATATGCCGCCGGGCAGACCGCTGGCAGATTGCGCGGATGGGCCAGGCGATCCATTCCGTCATCGACATGGTAAGCTATGCGGGGGATCTGCGCCGCTCGGCACATGATGAGCGAGTCTGCGATGTCGCGCAGAAAATCCGGCAGGCGGCGGACAATCTGGAGAAGACTGCTTTTGACCGCCTGTCGCTGAACGGTCCCAACATCGGTAAGCTGTTGGACATGCTGGCCTGACATGGGCATCCGCCGATCCGCCAGGAACCGCCGATCCAGATAGCGGTTGTCTGTCGCGAGAGAGTGCGGGAGAATCCTCATGGACGGTGGCCAGAAATACCCTCGCCCGCCATTCCGGCAGCAGAAGCAACCTTGGCCGGGTCTGGCTTGTCGCATGGAACCGCGGCCTGACCATGGGGAGGAAAGTTATCGCGGTTCCGGGCGCCTGGCCGGCCGCAAGGCGCTGATCACGGGCGGTGATTCCGGCATGGGACGGGCAGCAGCGATCGCCTATGCGCGCGAAGGCGCCGATGTGGCGATCAATTATTTCCCGACCGAGGAAGACGACGCGCGCGAGGTCGTGGCGCTGATAGAAAGAGCGGGCCGTATGGCTGTCGCCTTGCCTGGCGATCTGCGGGATGAGGGATTCTGCAAAGCTCTGGTTGCAAACGCCGTGGCGAAGCTGGGCGGGCTGGACATCCTGGTCTGTAATGCGGCCCGTCAGCAAGCGTGCGATTCGATCCTGGACATCTCCAGCGAGGATTTCGACGCGACCATGAAGACCAATGTCTATGCGCCCTTCTGGATCATCCGGGCGGCGCTTGCCCATCTTGGCCAGGGCGCGGTGATCATCGGCACGACATCCGAGCAGGCGTATGATCCCTCTCCCGATCTTTACGACTATGCCCAGACCAAGGCGGCGACGATGAACTATGTGAAATCGCTGGCCAAGCAACTGGGACCGAAGGGAATCCGTGTGAACGGGGTAGCGCCCGGACCGATCTGGACGCCGCTGCAGGTCAGCGGCGGAGCCAGCATGGAGAAGCTTGAGAATTTCGGCGGCAAAACGCCGTTGGGCCGTCCCGGTCAACCTGCGGAACTCGCCTCCATCTATGTCCAGCTTGCCGCAAACGACGCCAGCTATGCCACCGGACAGATTTATGGAGCCAGCGGCGGGGCGGGACAGCCCTGAGCCGGCCCAAGCCGCCATTCTTCAGCCCGGCAGTTTGAAGGCGACGAACTGGGCGTCCGTACCGCGCCCGCTGATCGCAAGCACGATGTACTGCTTGCCGTTCAGCATGTAGGTCATGGGCGAGCCGGACTGTTGCGCCGGCATATAGACGGCGCCCTTTTCTTCGCCGGTCTTCTTGTCGTAGGCCCTCAGGCGCGCGCCCTTGCGGCCCGTTTCGTCAGTGTACATCTGCGGGTCGCCGCAGATGACAAGCGACTTGGTGGTCAGCGGCGCGATCTTGCCGATCATGCCGGTGCGCGGAATCTTCAAGCCCTTCAGGGCCGGGTGATTGCGAATCTCGTCCGGTGTCTCGCCGTGGGCGATCTGCCAGGTCTGTGTGCCGTCCGCCAGATTGGTCGCGGTGATGCGTCCGTATGGCGGCTTGACGAGGGGCAACCCGTCAACCGTCAGGTCGCCGGGGCGATAGCCGCCGGGAACGTCCGGCGGCGGGTAGGCGTGGACATAGTCGAACTGACCGCGGGTGTGATCGAGGTTCGGGATGATCGAGCCGATCGTCAGCATATTGGTCTGGGAATAGGTGTAGACCGTATAGGTTTCCGGGTCATAGGAGCCGCCAGGCCAGTTCACCCCGCCGATATAGCCGGGCAGATTGATGACGCCATAGGGTCCGCCCTTCTTGGCCATGATCGGCGCGGTATAGACCGGCCCCAGCTTGTAATGGCTGGCGATTTCCAGCGCCTTCTTGTGCAGCTCGGGCGTAAAGTCGATCAGGTCGTCGGGCGTGACGCCCTGGCGGTCCACCGGCGGCGGCTTGGTCGGGATGGGCTGAGTCGGTGAATACCATTCGCCGGGCACATCCCCCTTCGGTACTTTCTTTTCGGGAATCGGCCAGATCGGCTTGCCGGTTTCGCGGTCCAGCACGAACAGGAAGGCCTGCTTGGTCGGCTGGCAGAGCGCCTTGACGATGCGGCCATCGTGCGGGATGTCGCACAGGATCGCGGCGCAAGGCACGTCATAATCCCACAGGCCGTGATGGACCATCTGATAGTGCCATTTGCGCTCGCCGGTCTCGATATCGACCGCGACGATGCTTTCGCCGAAAAGGCCCGGACCCCAGCGGTACATACCCATCTGGTCGCCGGTGGGCATTTCCACCCCCAGATAGGCCAGGCCGAGCTCTTCGTCGGCGGAAATCTGGTTCCAGTCGCCCGCATTGCCGGCGGCTTCGGCCTGGCCCGGCTTCAGCCACGTATCATAGCCGAACTCGCCCTTCTTCGGGATGGTATGGAATATCCATTTGCGCTTGCCCGTCCTGACATCGAAGCCGCGCACATAGCCCTTGGCGTTGTCTTTGACCGCGGGTGTGTTGCCGGCGGTGTGGGCCGCGCCGATGATGACGACATTGCGGGCAATGGTGGGGGCGGTGTGCAAACCGATGTCGGCCGTGTCGAGATCGAGATCCTGGTCATCGTCTTTCTTGAGATCGACAACACCGTTCTCGCCGAAACCGGGGTCCGGCAGGCCGGTCTTGGCATCGAGCGAGCACATCTGATAACCGATGGTGACATAGATGATGCGCTCGGCATTGCCGTCGCTCCAATACCCCACGCCGCGGCCCGAGAGGCGCCGGGGCGAATGACTGGAGCGCGAGCCTTCCTCGATCGTCTTGTGGACCCAGATGATCTCGCCGGTGGCGGCGTCCAGGCACACCACATCGCGGCGGGTACCGACAGTGGCATAGAGCCTGCCCTTGATCAGCAGCGGTGTGCATTGAAGCTGATATTCAGGGCGCGGACCGAAATTGTTGGTCTTGAATGTCCACGCGACTTCCAGCTTGTTGAAATTGTCCGCGTTGATCTGCTCGAGTGGGGCATAGCGCCAATAGGCCAGGTTGCCGCCATAGGTCGGCCATTCCGTATCGGCCATCCCCGCGCCTTGGCCGCGTGCGGGCAAGGATGCGAGGAAGGCCCCCCCGATCGTGGTGGTCAGCATCAAACGGCGGTCAAGCGCGCGCATTCCAATCTCCCGTTATCTTGATCTGCGCGCGCGATGCTCCCCTTCGCCGGCACAGGCGCGCGGACACTAGAGCAAGTTGTGACCAAATTGAACCGCTGCGCCGGAGGGATTTTGTGACGTGGGC
>JBDZVS010000012.1:0-73437 GCA_040255825.1 Hyphomicrobiales bacterium
AATTAAACCACATGCTCCACCGCTTGTGCGGGCCCCCGTCAATTCCTTTGAGTTTCAACCTTGCGGCCGTACTCCCCAGGCGGAATGCTTAATGCGTTAGCTGCGCCACTGAACAGCAAGCTGCCCAACGGCTAGCATTCATCGTTTACGGCGTGGACTACCAGGGTATCTAATCCTGTTTGATCCCCACGCTATCGCGCCTGAGCGTCAGAAACGAGCCAGTGAGCCGCCTTCGCCACCGGTGTTCTTCCCAATATCTACGAATTTCACCTCTACACTGGGAATTCCACTCACCTCTCTCGTCCTCAAGCTAAACAGTTTCAATGGCAGTTCCGGAGTTGAGCTCCGGGCTTTCACCACTGACTTGGATAGCCGCCTGCGCGCGCTTTACGCCCAGTAATTCCGAACAACGCTAGCCCCCTTCGTATTACCGCGGCTGCTGGCACGAAGTTAGCCGGGGCTTCTTCTCACGCTACCGTCATTATCGTCGCGTCCGAAAGAGCTTTACAACCCTAAGGCCTTCATCACTCACGCGGCATGGCTGGATCAGGGTTTCCCCCATTGTCCAAGATTCCCAACTGCTGCCTCCCGTAGGAGTCTGGGCCGTGTCTCAGTCCCAGTGTGGCTGATCTTCCTCTCAGAACAGCTACCGATCGTTGCCTTGGTAGGCCATTACCCCACCAACTAGCTAATCGGACGCGGGCTGATCCTTTGGCGATAAATCTTTCCCCGTAAGGGCTTATCCGGTATTAGCCCAAGTTTCCCTGGGTTGTTCCGAACCAAAAGGTACATTCCCACGTGTTACGCACCCGTCCGCCGGTGATGTATTGCTACACCCCCTAGACTTGCATGTTTGAGGCCTGCCGCCAGCGTTCGTTCTGAGCCAGGATCAAACTCTCATGTTTTGATCCTTTTGCAGACGACGCTGAACGCTCTTGTGGAAACCGGACGTGAGCCCGGCTTCCATGCGTGTTCGCAAAACTGATTGACTAGGGTTTGGCCACCTTTCGGCGGCCGAACATTTGTACAAGTTCGTTTTGCAAAGAGAACGCGAGCATTCGCGTCGTTGCTCGATAGTTACACGTCAAAGCCTGATCCGAGGATCCGGCCTTTGACGTGGATGGCTGCTCGAGCCGCCGCCCACGTTCCCCTTCCTAAATCACAATGTCAAACAGCGTCGTTGTCGACGATTTTCACGTCTAAATTCAACGGCAAACACCGCTTCTCAGCAACAGCCGCGAAGCAGCGTGGGCGCGGGTTATAGGTGCGGGTCCGCAGCCTGTCAAACGCTAAAATCGCCCAAATGCGCGTTTTTTTCAGGATATCGCGCACAACTCACGAAAGCGTGCCGAACACCAGATATAGGTATCCCTAAGCTTATTGCTACTAGCACGGAAAAGCTGCAGATCGTTATTCAGCTGGTCCTTCCCCAAAGATGCGCTTCATGCTGCAACTCCCCGGGCGGCCCCTGCATAACACATTGAAATAAAACCATTATTGACGAAAATTCGGCAAAGGCACCATGCATGGGAACTGAAGCCCGTTCAGGACCCGGCAGCGCGGCGCGAAACGAGGCTTACGATTAAAGCCGCTCTTCGCTCATGGCCCGCAAGTCTCGCCTGTCCAGATCGGTCATCAGAACGCCATCCTCCCGGCTGTAGCGGATGTCGGAAGCGTCGATCCAAACCCGCTCACCATTATCCAGATGCACTTCCAGAGCTTCGACCCTGCCCTCGGGATTGCGAATCTCATCGCTCACCGTGCCGACATGCGCGCCGCTGACCAGCGCGACACGCTCGCCCACCGGATGCGTGTCGCGATCCAGCGTGGCCCAGTGATGACGGGGCCACTCATGACGCCGATAGGCCGCACGCTCGGCGGCATAGCGCGCTCGCAATGCCTCATAAGTCTGGCGGCGATCGCGATAATCGCGCTCCTGCATGGCATGGCGGCGCATCGCGTCCTGATAGCGCGCATTCTGTTCG
Organism: Hyphomicrobiales bacterium; assembly: GCA_040255825.1. GTDB lineage: Bacteria > Pseudomonadota > Alphaproteobacteria > Micropepsales > Micropepsaceae > Rhizomicrobium. Next base: position 1,986 of record JBDZVS010000012.1, read on the forward strand.
GCATAATTCGCGCGTTCCTGTTCGTAGCGGGCCTTATCCGCGGCGGCCTTTGCGTCGGCGGCCGCGTTGGAGTGCAATATCTGATTGTTCAGCGCGCGGGTTTGGGCGCGTTCGGCGGGCGTGGAGCGATCTGCAGGCATGCCACTCACGTCATGCCGATCGGCCGGATGGTTGACTTGCGCCGTCACGGGACCTGCCGTCAGAAAGCCGGAAATCAGCAAACCGCCGGCAATGGCTGCTTTGGAATGCTTCATGATAGCGCTCCAGATGATCCACGACCTGCAAAAACGTCTCCGCCAGGCCAAAGTTCCATGACTCTTGTGCCCTGCCGGCCGACATCAAACGGTGGCAGAGATGTAATCGCGCAGTGCGGTTGCCTCGTTCACGGTCTCGGCGATGCGGCTCTTCACCACGTCGCCAATCGAGATCATGCCGCACAACCGCTCCTCATCGTCGAGCACCGGCACATGGCGAAACCGACCATGGGTCATTACTTCCATGATGGTTTCCACTGAATCCGCCTCTACGCATGTCGCCGGGCCGGGAGTCATGAAGGCCGAAACCGGCTGATCCAGCGCGGCCGCACCTTTGCGGGCGATGGCATGCACCAGATCACGCTCGGAAATGATACCGGCGAGCCGGCCCTCACCATCCTTGACGACGAGGGCGCCGATCTTGCGCTCCGACAAAAGGCGGGCGGCTTCGGTAACGCTGGCGCCGCTGGCGACCGCGACTACATCCCGCCCCTTGCTCTGAAGTATATGCCTGACTTGCATAGCTACTCCTTCCAAGTTCCGGCCCTTCAACAAAGAACGCCCGATCCAACACCTTGATCCGAAGCCAGTCAGGAGCCCGCTCCGCGAAAGGCCGCCGGGTTAGCCGGATTCATCCGAATGCTGCGCCCGTAGGGGCTGGCCCGCAAGACAGTGGGGGAAAGAATCGATTCCGCGTCGCGAAAGCCGGGGAAAAAGCTGCCAAAATACCCGGCCGGACAATGGTTTTCGATCAACATGGCGTCTTGAGCCATGATCCAATCTAGGGCAAAAGAGCGCCGCACGGGCCAAGTCCGGGCATCTGGTGCTGTGGCCGAGAGGCTGAAGGCGGCGGTTTGCTAAACCGTTATACGGTTGAAAAGCCGTATCGAGGGTTCGAATCCCTCCGGCACCGCCACTGCTCACCGCACGATCCGATAGGAAGGGATTGCCGGCCCTCGCTTGTGCTCGGGCGTTCGCCGCTCGAAATGGTCCACCGGACCATTTCGCTCGCTGCGCGAGCCGCTCCAAACCCCTCCGGCACCGCCACTGCTCACCGCACGATCCGATAGGAAGGGATTGCCGGCCCTCGCTTGTGCTCGGGCGTTCGCCGCTCGAAATGGTCCACCGGACCATTTCGCTCGTTGCGCGAGCCGTTCCGAACCCCTCCGGCACCGCCATCACCCTTTCCTACGCCCGCGTTGCCTGCCATTTGCCACCGTCGGAGGTGGTGCCTTCCATCCTGTTGCCGATGACGCGGCCCTTATAAGTGCGCTGGCCGGCTGTGAAGGAAATTTCAGTGCCGTTCAACTTGCCGTTACTGATCGGTCGAGCGCCCTCTGCCGATTTCAAGGTGCCGGAAATCATCTGGAAGTCCTGGCTCAGAGCCATATCCCCATTGGCCATCTTCCACGTGCCGGCAACCTTTGCGGGCACGATCCAAAGCATCGCCCGGCAATAGGTTTCACAATCGCTCGCGGCAGCAACCTCCGCGTCGGGCGTCCACTCACCCATGTCGAAGGAATTCGAGACGATGCGAGTGCCCGGCTTCATCTCCAGCAAGGCCGGCCGCAACCGCAGATTAAGATCGGGTAGCAGGAACATGGTGATGACCGTGGCTTGCCGGAAATCGCTTTTGAAAATATCGCCCTGCACGAATGTCGCCCGCTTGCTGACGCCGGCGGCGGCGGCATTGCGCCGCGACAGGGCGACCATGTCTGGATTGAACTCGATACCCGTCGCCCGGACGCCACGCTTGGCCGCCGTAATGACGGTGCGGCCGTCCCCGGAGCCGAGATCGATGACATAGTCCTTCGGCGTCACCTTTGCCATGTCAAGCATGCGGTCCACCAGCGCCTGCGCCGTCGGGACCCAGACCACGTCCTTTCCCTGCTGGCCATATGTCGGCTCGAAAGGCTTGGCCTGCTGCGCAATGGCGCCGCATGTCATCATCGTGAAGACGCATAAGGCGGTGAGCGGCCGGAGAATGAAGTTGGGCATCATGTAACCTCCTGTTGGCTTTCCAGATGCTGTCGATGGCGATTGCGTTTTGGCCAGCTCATTCCGCCGCCTCGTGCGCCGGTACCGCGGACTTGCTGAGCAGCAGGAGCGGCGTTCCGGCCATCAGGACACCGACACCCACCAGGGCGCCGATACCCGTATAAGCCAGGCTGGAATAGAGCATGTAGAGACATGTCGCGGTAAAGACGATCGGCGTCAGCGGATAGAGCGGCACCCGATAGCGAAGCGGCCTGCCAAGATCGCGCCGGCGGAAAATAAAGAGCGATACAGCCACCATGGTCATGAACAGCCAGAAAACCGGCGAGGTATATTCCACCATGGTCTTGAACCCACTGCGGGAAAGGGCCCCTAATAGGACCAATCCAAGGGCAAGGGCGGCCTGCAACAGAAAAGCGTGAGGAGGATTGTCGCTCCGCGCGCTCCAGGCACCGAAAAATTTCAGCCTCGGCAAATCCCTGCCAAGAGCATAATAGACCCGCGCACCGGTGAAGATCGTTGCGTTCAGGGTGCTGATGGCCGAGCCGCATACGAACAGCGCCATCAGCGCCGCGCCCGGCGGACCGAAAGCTGCCCGCATGACATCCGCGGCGGCGGCGCCGGATTTGCGCAATCCCTCGAAGCCCATGACATACAGATAGGCCCAGGCGACCATGAAATATAAGATAGTCACGGCGCTTATGCTCAAGACCAGGACTCGCACCATGTTCCGCCGGCCATCGCGCAGTTCCGCGGAGAGATAGGCCGCCTCGTTCCATCCCCCATAGGTGAGAAGCACGAACACCATCGCCAGGCCGATCATGCCGGAGGTGCCTGTATTGAGAGCCGCAGATCCAGTGCTTGCGCCCGCTCCGGAGATCGCGATCGTAACGCCGGCGGCCACCAGCATAAGGATCGCCAGGATATCCGTGGCGGTGAATATCTTCTGTGCGGTTTTGCCCTGCATCGTTCCCGCGATATTGATGCCGCTGAAAACCACAATGATGAAGGCCGCATGGAGCGCCGGCCCGTAAGGTCCCAGAGGCATGACCGCTTGCGCGTAATCGCCATAAACGAAAGCCACCAGGGCGATGGCGCCAGTCTGGATGACGGTGCACCGCGCCCAGGCGAACATCAGCGCAACGTGGCGCCCATAGGCGCTGGAGAGGAAATGATATTCCCCACCCGCATGGGGAAACCCGGTCGCAAGCTCGGCATAGCAGAGCGCGCCGACCAGCGTGAGCCCCCCGCCCAGCAGCCACAGTGCCAGATAGGCGGGGGCGTTCCCGGCAAACTGCGCAACCACGGAGGGGCTAGCGAAGATTCCGATGCCCACGACCATCCCCACCACGATGGTCACGCTGTCGACGACCGACAGAGTCTGACGAGGGGAAGCGGCCTCGTGGCGCGACATGCAATCCCTTTCCCATACTCACCTTGGGGACTGGACGGGCACGGAATGCGTCAGGTGTATGCCGAACTGGAGCGCTGGATGATTGTGCCGGGCGGCCGGCATTCTGTCAAAACCGCAATGTACACATCATAGCTGCCTTGCTTTTGCCATCATTACGGATCGACCGGCCTGACGCCGGTCGGCCCAACACCTCACATGCGGGTATGGCATGACGACGTAGAGCCACAAGCCGCAACCGGCTCTGGCCGCCGGCGGCTTGACGCGGTCCGCCATGGCAAAGCATCAAGGGGCGCTACTTAGCGATGCCGCTCCCGTGCGAACAACATATCTGCTCCTGCCGGCCGCGTTCCTGATCCTGGCCGCATTCCGGCCTGCCTGGGGGCAGGCAAGCCCTGCCCCGTCAACGGACAGGCCGGATATGGATCACACCGGCATGCATCACATGGACATGGATCGCCAGGATGCGACGGACCAGGCCATGTCCGGCATGGATACGATGCCCGGCATGAACATGGACATGACGGGCGCGCTCGGCGCCTATCCCATGACACGGGACGCTTCCGGCACCAGTTGGCAGCCCGACCTGGCCGAGCACGATGCGGTCCATGCCATGGCCGGCGACTGGATGTTGATGGGCCATGCCATGCTCTGGGGCATCTACGATACCCAGAGCGGCCCGCGCGGAGACGACAAGCCGTTTGCGGCCGGCATGGTCATGGGAATGGCCAGCCGCAATTTCGGCCCAGACGACAAGGTGCAGTTCCGCGCGATGCTTAGCCCCGATCCCTTCATGGGTAAGCGCGGCTATCCTCTGCTGCTGGCGACAGGCGAGACCGCGGACGGGACGACCCATCTGGTCGACCGCCAGCATCCGCACGACCTGTTCATGGAATTGTCCGGCACCTACAGCCACAAGCTCTCGGACCAGGACAGTGTGTTCCTCTATGCCGGATATCCGGGCGAGCCCGCGCTGGGCCCGCCCACCTTCATGCATCGGGCTTCCGGCATGGACATCCCCGCCGCACCCATCACCCATCATTGGCTGGATTCCACGCACATCACCTTCGGCGTTCTCACCGGCGGCTTGGTGCACGACAACTGGAAGATCGAAGTCTCTCAGTTCACCGGACGGGAGCCCGATCAGGAGCGATACGGCTTCGACAGCGCCAGGTTCGACTCGACCGCGGTGCGCCTGAGCTATAACCCGGACGAGCATTGGTCCTTGCAGACCTCCTGGGGCTTTCTCAAAAGCCCGGAACAGCTCGAGCCCATGGTCAACGAAAACCGCTTCACCATGTCCGCCACCTATGTCACGAGGTTCGGCCAGGACTCATCACTGGCGGCGACCCTGGCATGGGGCCGCAAGGACCTGAGCGATGGCCACCATCTCAACGGCGTGCTGCTCGAATCCGAATACAAGCCCGTCGCGGACTGGACCGCCTTTGCCCGCGCCGAATGGGAACAGAATGCCGAAATCGACGCCACCGGCACGGTGCGCGAGGTGGGCGCGCTGACGCTGGGCGGCATCCGCGACTGGCCGGTCGCCAAACATGCCAAGATCGGCCTTGGGGCTTCCTACACGTTCGATTTCGTGCCTTCCGGCGTCACACCTGCCTACGGCGACAACCCGCGCGGCGCGATGGTCTTCGTCCGCCTCGCGCTCCAATAGAAACAGGGTCGCCCCCGCGCTTCAGGCCATCTCGATCCTGAAGATCCACCCGGCATGCGGGCTGTCGCCATTGGGCCAGCCCGGATGGATTCCGGCATCGCAACTGATCAACGCGCCATTGTGGAATTCCAGGCCGTGCGGGTCGCAGCTTCCCGCCGCGAAATCATAGGTGCCGATCACATTGCCGGTCCTGCCGTCATATTTCACCAGGCCGGGACGTCCCTGTTTGTAGCTTTTGCTGTCATTGCCGGTGACCTGCCAGATATTGCCGTCGGCGTCGAAGGTCATGTCGTGCCAGCGCGGCTTGTCCGCCGTGACATGGATGGGGATGGCGACCTCCGGCCGCCAGCTTTTCGGATCGACGCGCAACAAAAGGCGCGGCCGGTTGGCGACGATCCACAGCTTGCCCCGGTGCCATTGGGCGCCGTGGCTGCCGCCGCCATCCTGGCCGGGAAGACCCAGCGGAATCTGGCGGTGGCTGATCTGGCGCCCGCTCATGTCATGCTGGAAACAGCCCTCCGGTTCCTGGTTGGCCATCATCCATACGCAGCCGTCGCCATAGGCCATGCCGGAGGTGTTGCGCGAATTGGTCTGGACCGTCTTCAGCAGCTTGCCATTCCAGTCCACCAGCCAGGCCGCTTCATGCAGATCCTTCGGCTCCGGCAGGTGATACTGCCGGGCGGCACGGCCGGACAGTTTCTGCTGGCCGATCCACAGTCCCTCCGGCGCCGCCGCCAAGGCGTTTGGATAACCGGGCGGCGCCTTGAACAGGCGCGTGGTCCTGACCATGCCGTGCGGAACGGCCCGGCGTTGCGGGCCATAGGTGATCCGGGCCGGCGTCTGGGCCATGACCGTGGCGGGCGCGGCCGCCGCCGCGGCGCCCAGCATGTATCCGAGAATCGATCTGCGGCTGGTGTCCATATCTTTCCCCTGTTTCCTTTTCGAGGTCTGCTCGAGACTTTGTTGCATGCACCCGGATGCTGCGCCGCTCTGGCGGCTTCTCAAAACCGCCGTCCGCGTCCCATCTCATCAGTTGAGATTGCATCCGCGCGGCTGCGTGCTGCAAAGCAAAAGGTGATCCGAAAGCCGTCGCGCTATCCGGGGGGCGACCGCCGGTGCTTTCAGGGTTTGCGGCCGCGCCAGCGCAAGACCGTCTCTTCCAGCCTGCGACGGTCCATGTTGGGCCTGGCCCAGCGATCCATGAAACGAATCTGGCCGCTGCCGGGCAGCCAGTTCTGCGCCAGCTCGTTGAGCTTGATGCGCATGGGCATGGGGGCGCCGCAACCCAGGACGATAGCTTCGCGGTCCGCCAACAGCGGCAGATACTCCAGAATGCCAAATGTGCTGTCGTGCACATTGGCGCGCATCACCTTCTGATCGCTTTCGGTCGCCAGCCGCATAGCCAGCAGCGTGCTGCACTGGGAAAGTATGGTCGTGTCCAGTTCGGAGGGCCGCTGGGTCAGAAGCGCCAGCGAGATACCATATTTGCGCCCTTCCTTGGCGATGCGTGACAGCGACTGGCGGGTGGGCAGAAAGCCGCGCCTGTCGTCCGCAGGGATGTAGCGGTGCGCTTCCTCGCAGACCAGCAGCATCGGCAGGCCGCCGTCGCTCCATACCGCCAGGTCGAAGGTCAGGCGCGAGATCAGCAGGATGACGACATCGAGGATTTCCTCCGGCACGGTCGAAAGCTCAATCACGGTGATCGGCTTGCCGTCGCCCGGCACGCGGTAGAGCTGGGACAACAGATCCACCATCGTGTCTTCCATGTTCGGGTTGCCGAACATGAAGCCGAAGCGCGGATCGCTGGCCAGGGCCTCGATGCGCAGCTTCAGCCGGCGATAGGCCAAGGTGGGATAGGGCCGCTCCAGCTTGCCCAACTGCTCGTCGATATAGGCGGTCAGGTCCGACAGGCGGAAGGGCGTGGGGCTGTCCACGGTACCGATCGCCATGTCGGTGGAGCGGTTGCGCAGCCGGCCGGCCGCGGCATCGGCATAGCGCCGCTTGGCGACCACGATGGCGTCGCACAATATCTCGCACTGCGCGTCGTGATGGTCGTCGGTGCTGGTCAGCACCGAGCGCAGTTCCTGGAAGTTCAGAAGCCAGAAAGGCAGGTAGAGGTTGCCGGGCCGAAACACCTCGGCCTTGGCGCCAAAGGCGCGGTGATATTCGCCATGCATATCCAGCACGATGACGTGGGCATGCTGGTGCCGTTCCAGCGCCCGGTGCAGGATGCAGGCCAGCGCGCTGGACTTGCCGCAGCCGGTGGTGCCCACGATCGCGAAATGCTTGGAAAAAAGCTCGTCGGCCAGAAGATTGGCGGGAACCGACGGGTCCTGGTAGAGGGCCCCGATCTCCAGCGCCGCGGCGCTGCCCTGGCTGTAGACGACGGCAAGATCCTCGCGGCTAGCCAGGAAGGCATCATCGCCTATGGAGGGAAAATGGGCCACGCCGCGGCTGAACGACATGGCCTGGCCGTCAGGAATCAGTTCTCCCACCTGGATGATCTCGACCACGATGGTCTGGCCGCCCGCAGGCTGGTGCCTCTGGCTGAGGGCCGAAATGATACCTACCACATGGGCGGTGCGGGTGCGTATCTTGGCCAGCGACCCGATCTCGGCGCGCGGCGGTGTCTGTGTGGGGGCCGCCGCGTCCAGCTCGATCGTGGCGACGGCGCCGGCGACGCCGGTGACCCGGCCGATCTTCTGGCCTGGCTGCGATGCCCGCGGCGTTTGCGGCTGAGGCGGGGGCGCGAACGGCCCCGGATGCGGGCGGCCATTCAGGATGGCGGTGCCGGCCGTCGGGCGCGGCGCATGCGGGACCGGGGAGCGCGTGGCCGTGACGGGTGGCGCTTCCGACGACTGGGTCCAGACTTCCCGCAAATGCGCCCCCTTCGTATGGAAGACATAGTGTAACGGGCGAGGCTTAATTCGGCGTGAAAGCCATTAGGGCTTTGATAACGTGAATGATTCCACCTCCACCGCGGCTCTTCCGCCGCTGCCAATGCGGCCGCGTGCCGGCACCAATTCCTTTCCGGCCTACCGCAGATGCGAAGAAACCCCTTGGCTGACTTGTGCCGCCGCCCTTCCTATAGTCCGGACGGGGCGGCGATTATCGCCAGGGGGACCACAATGAGATTGCGGTTTGCGGTATTGGCGGCTGCTCTTCTGGGCGTGCCGGCCTCGACGTCCGGCCTGTGGGCACAGGAGCGCGCGGCCGAGCCGGCCAAGCCCGCCCTGCCCGTCACCATCACCAGCGAAGCGGTGAGCGCCAATGTCGCCAGCACCGACGCCCAGCTTCTGGCGGCGGACGGGGACATGGACAACTGGCGGCTCTATGGCCGCACCTATGACAACCAGCGCTTCTCGCCTCTGACCGGCATCACCCGCGAGAATGTGAAGACCCTGTCGCTGGTGACCATGATCCACACCGGCATCGTCAACAGCTTCGAGGCAACGCCCATCGTGGTGGACGGCATCATGTATGTCGCCGCTCCCTTCAACCATGTCCAGGCCTATGACGCCGCGAGCGGAGCGCTGAAATGGACCTACAATCCGGTGCTGGGCTACTCCGACAATTGCTGCGGGCCGCAGACGCGCGGCGTGGCGGTCGCCTATGGCAAAGTGTTCGTCGCCCAGCTTGACGGCCATGTGGTGGCGCTGGACGCCAGGACCGGCAAGGTCGTGTGGAAAAGCGTGCTCGCCGACACGATCCCGGCCCCGACGCACTATTACGCCTTCACCATGGCGCCGCAGGTCTATGACGGCATGGTGATCGTGGGCAATTCGGGCGCCGAATATCCCACCCGCGGTTTTGTCGAGGCGCTGGACGCCAATACCGGCAAGCTGGCGTGGCGCTTTTCCACCACGGCGGCGCCGAACCAACCCGGCGGCGATACCTGGAGCGATGATAGCTGGAAATATGGCGGCGGCTCGGTGTGGAACACGCCCGCCATCGATCCCAAGAACGGATTGATCCTGTTCGCCACCGGCAATCCCAATCCCGACTATTGGGGCGAGAACCGCAAGGGCGACAACGCCTATACCGATTCCATCGTCGCCATCCACGCCAGGGACGGCACCCTGGCCTGGTGGTACCAGCAGGTGCCGCATGACGTGTGGGATTATGACTGCCCCAGCCCCGTCATCCTGTTCGACTACAAGGACGAGAAAGGAAATGTCATTCCCGCCGCCGCCGAAGCCGGCAAGCTGGGCAATGTCTTCATCGTTGACCGCCTGACCGGCAAGCTGCTGCACAAATCGGAAGCCTTCGTCAAGCAGGCCAAGGACATGTTCGTCATTCCGTCGGATAAGCCGTTCAGCCGCTATCCCGGCATCAATGGCGGCAACCTCTGGTCGCCGGCCGCCTATTCCCCGCTCACCCAGCACTTCTATGTAATGGGTGTGAACCAGGCCTTCACCGTCACCGCCTTTCCCTTTCCCAAATATGTGCCCGGCAAGCCCACCGTGGGCCAGCAGGTGGGCGGCACGCAAAAGCCCTCGCCCACCGACGAATTTCCGGTCGACGGCACGCTGAGCGCCGTGGACGTCGCCACCGGCAGGATCGCCTGGCAATACAAGGCCAGCCTGCCGATGTATGGCGGCGTGCTGGCGACCGCGAGCAACCTGCTGTTCGCCGGCGAGATGAACGGCGATTTCGACGCCTTCGACGCCGAGACTGGCAGGAAGCTGTGGAAGCAGAATCTGGGGATCGGCGTGTGCACCCCGCCCATCACCTATCGCGTGAAGGGCGTACAGTATGTGGCTGTGGGCGCGGCGGGCTGCGCGCGCAGCAACGGGCTGATCACGGATACCAGCAAGGCGCAGTTCAGCGACGTGATCGCGATCTATGCCCTGCCGGAATAACAGGAGGATTTGACATGCACCTTGTGAAGACATTGGCGCTGGGCGGCGCGGTCCTGGCCCTGGCCACCGCAAGCGCGAGCGCCGCGACCGCAACACGCGCGCCATTCGGCCAGCTTTCCGATGGCACCAGAGTCGAGGCGGTGACCCTTACCAACGGACATGGCGTCAGCGCGAAGATCATGACCCTGGGCGCCACACTGCAATCATTGGTGGTGCCGGACAAGGCGGGCCACAAGGCCGACATCACTCTGGGCTATGACACGGCGCAGGAATATCTGTCCCGTCCCAACTATTTCGGCGCCTCGATAGGGCGCTATGCCAACCGCATCGCCAAGGGCAGGTTCACCCTGGACGGCAAGACTTATACCCTGGCCACCAATGACGGGCCCAATTCGCTGCACGGAGGCTTGAAGGGCTTCGACAAGCGGATGTGGAAGATCGACTCCGTCTCCAGCGGCCCCGATGCCAAGGTGGTGCTGTCCTATGTCAGCGCCGACGGCGAGGAAGGCTTTCCGGGTCAGTTGAAGGTGACCGCCACCTATTCGCTGAACGAGCGGAACGAGCTGCGGCTGGACTATCGCGCCACCACATCGAAGCCGACGGTGCTGAACCTGACCAATCACAGCTATTTCAACCTGTCGGGCAATGACGCGCGCGATGTGATGGGCAACATGGTCACCCTGCATGCCGAACGCTTCACGCCGGTCGATGCCACGCTGATCCCCACCGGCGAGCGGCGGACGGTGGCGGGCACGCCGTTCGACTTTCGTACCCCTCACCGCGTGGGCGATCGCATCCGCGACGCGCGCGACCGGCAGATCCGCTATGCCCGCGGCTACGACCAGAATTTCATCATCGACGGGAAGGCGGGCACGCTGAGGCCGGCGGCGGTGGTGGCGGACCCCGTTTCGGGCCGGGTGATGGAGATCAGCACCACCGCGCCGGGCATCCAGTTCTATACCGGCAACTTCCTGGATGGCACCTTCTTCGGCAAGGGCCAGCGCGCCTATCGCCAGGGCGACGCGATCTGCCTGGAGCCGGGCGTCTTTCCCGACACGCCCAACCATCCGGATTTCCCGAGCGCGCGGCTCGACCCGGGCCAGACCTACACCAACACCATCGTCTACAAGTTCAGCACGAAATAGCAAAAGCACCGGCTCCCTCCCCCTGCATGGCGAAGCCATTGGCGGGGGGAGGTGTCACAGGGAAGTGTCGGCGGAGCCGACCTGAGCTGTGACGGAGGGGTCAATCCAGAGCCACAACTGCCACCGACTTCGACGGCAGGTCGAACACCGCCTTGCCGCCTTCGCTTTTGCCGCGGAACGCCACCGGATGGATGGCATTGGGGGCGTCGAAAGTGTTGTGCGCATCCATCGACGGTCCGGTCAGGATCAGACCGGTGCCGGTGCCGTCCAGGTTTGTCACCACATGCGCAGGCCGGTGCGGATCGGTGTTGACCAGCGCCAGATAGAGCTTGCCGTCCTTTCCCTTCGCCGCCGACACATCGACCATCGGCATGGTGTGGCCGCCGAAGCTGTAGCTTGGACCTTTCACGCTGGCGGGATAGGGCGTCGCCTCCATGAACGGCTGGTACATGTCGAAGACGTGATAGGTCGGCGTCAGAAGCATCTTCGGCCCATCGGTCAGGATCATGGCCTGCAGCACATTGACCATCTGGGCGATGGCCGCCAGCTTCACCCGGTCGGTGTGGCGGTGAAAGATGTCCAGCGTCAGCGCCGCCACTTCCGCATCGCGCAGGCTGTTCTGCTGATAGAGGAAACCGGGATGGCTGCCCGGCTCCTGATTGTACCAGGCCCCCCATTCATCGACATACAGCGCGACCTTCTTTTGCGGGTCATATTTGTCCATCACTGCACTGACCTTGGACACCAGCGGCTCCATCTCGCGCGCCAGGTCCAACTCGCGCGCCCACAGGTCCTCGCCAAAGCCGGTAGCCGGACCGCGGTCCCTGCCCATCGGCATGGCGTAGTAATGGAAGCTCAGCGCCTGCAGCCGCCCGCCGTCCTTCATCATCGCCTCGGTGAAGGCGACGGGATCGCCCCTGCCTCCGACATTGCCAGTCGCGCCGCTGGCCACCTTGATCATGCCCATCGACGCGGGCGCGTTGACGAAGCTGGAATAGCGCGCGTTGATCGAGGCGGCATATTCCGGGGTCATGTTGCCGCCGCAGCCCCAAGTCTCGTTGCCGATGCCCAGATATTTCAGGTTCCAGGGCTTGTCGCGGCCATTCTTGCGCCGCTCGTTCGCCAGCGAGGCATCCTCGTCCGACGTCATGTATTCGACCCATTGCGCCGCGTCATAGGGCGACAGCGAGCCGACATTGATCGACACATAAGGATCGGCGCCCACCAGCTCGGCGAAATTCATGAACTCATGCGTGCCGAAGGCGTTGTTGTCGGTCACCCCGCCCCAATGGACATTGATCCGCACCGGCCGCTTGTCGCGCGGCCCGATCCCGTCGCGCCAGTTGTAGAGGTCGGCGAAGCAGCCGCCCGGCCAGCGGATCACCGGCACGTGGATCTTCCTCAGCGCCTCCACCACATCCGTGCGATAGCCGTGGATGTTGGGGATCGCGCTGTTCTCGCCCACCCAGATGCCGCCATAGATCCCGGTGCCCAGATGCTCGGAGAACTGGCCATAGATATGCCGGTCGATGATCGGTCCCGGCCTGGATGTATCGACCGTCACCGTGACCGCAGCCGCCTCTGCGCCGGGATTCTGCCCGCCGGGATTTTGGGCGATGGCCGAAGAGGCCGGCAGCGCCAGAAGCGCCGCCCCGAGAAGGTATCTGAGCATGGTTCCCCCGCCACGAATGATGTGCTGGCAATGTTAGCGCAACCGTCCCGGTCTGCAATCCCCGCGCAATGATCTCCAGGTCAGGAGAGCGCGGCCAGGCCCTCGGCGTCCGACAGGACCATGTGCCAGTCCTCGCGGGTGAAGCCGGCGATCTCGCGCCGCGCGACCTGGGCGCGCAAGGCGGCCAGCCGCGCAGGATCGGACGGCGGCGCCGCCGCCGTGTCGCCCAGCAGTGCCAGATGCAGGCGGCGTACCTGGGGGTCCTCGATCACCAGCGTCCGCACGTCCTGTGCCGGCGCGGCATGGGTCTCGGCCAGCGCGTGGACCCGCTCCAGGATGCGCAGCCCGCGCGTCTCGCTGGGCACCAGGAACAGGCGGTCCTGGCGCGCGAGCGTGCCGGCCATGGGGCTGCTGGTCAGAATCACAAGCGGAATGGACAGGATCAATCCCACCAGCAGCGGCAGAAACCAGCCCGTGCTGCCCGGCGCAAAGGCGTTGAGCAGGATCACCCCCAGGACCCCCACCGCGGTGTGCACGCCATACTGGCGAACCACGAAGTCCAGCGGCAGCGCCCGGTCAGTGCGCTGCTGCGCCGGCCAGCCCACGGCGATGCCCATCAGGATGGTGAAGATGTACCAGGACAGTTGCAACATCGCGATCGGCGCCATCAGCGCCGAGAACAGGCTTTCCAGCATGATGCTCCAGAGCAGGGCGCTCAGGCCGCCATGGGCGCGCACCTGGTCCTCATCGCGCGCCATCACCAGAAGCGCCATAAGCTTGGGGCCGAACAGCAGCAGCAGCATCGCCACCACCAGCGTCACCACGGCGGAGTGGTAGTAAGGGCCGCGTTCGGCGGCGCCGACAAAGCTGGCCGACGCGATCAACAGCAGGAGCCACAAGGGCGATGAGGCATAACTCATGATGCCCATCGCCAGGTGAAGCCGGCTGGGCAGCTTCAGCCCTTCGGCGAAGACGATACGCAGATGCTGCAGGTTGCCCTGGCACCAGCGCCTGTCGCGCAGCAGATAGTCGGGGATGGTGGGCGGCGGCTCCTCGAACGAGCCGCCGATGTCGGGCGCCATCCACACTTCCCAGCCGGCGCGGCGCAGAAGCGCGGCCTCGACGAAATCATGACTCATGATCTCGCCGCCGAAGGGCGGCTTGCCCGGAAGGCTGGGCAAGGCGCAATGCTGCATGAAGGCATGCACCCGGATAATGGCGTTGTGGCCCCAATAGTTGCCATCGGGACCCTGCAAAAGGGCGAGCCCGGCGGTATGCAGCGGACCATAGACGGACGAGGCGAATTGCTGGATGCGCGCGAACAGGGAGTGGCGGCCCACAAGCTGCGGCGGCGCCTGGATCAGGGCGACGCGCGGATTGGCGTCCATCAGCCCGACCATCTCGCGCAGGGCACGGCCCGTCATCAGGCTGTCGGCGTCCAGGATCACCATATAATCATAGAGCTGGCCCCAGTTCTCGCAGAAATCCTGGATGTTGCCGCTCTTGCGCCCAACATTGCGGGCGCGGTGGCGGTAGAAAAGATTGTCCGCCCCCTCCAGCTCGGTCTTCAGCTTCTGCCAGGCCAGTTCTTCCGCCACCCACGAAGCCGGATTGGTGGAATCGGACAGGATGTAGAAATCGAAATCCGGCCCCGCCGATTCCCATATGGACTGCACGCCGGCGAAGACATCTGCGACATCCTCATTGTAGACCGGCATCAGGATCGCGGTGCGCGCCGCCGAGGGCTCGATCGGCGGGTTGAGCGGCAGGAGCGGATAGCCGATCAGCCGCGCCACCGCGCCGAAACAGGTCAGCCAGAAGGACGAGGCGATCCACGCGAACAGGATGGCGAACAATACCAGCAGCGCCACTTCGCCGCCGCTGAAGCCGCCGCCGCGCAAAACCCCAGCCATCGCGGTGACCGCGGCAACCGTGGAAGCCAATACGACATACAGATAAAGCCATCGCCGGGGGGCGATGTCAGGCACGGCGATGGGATTTCATCCTCAGAATGGCCGGGGCCATCATAGCACCGCGCGGCAGCGCCAGAAGCGCCATCAACAGGGTACCCAGCAGGGTGAGGGGGGTGGGAACCGTCAGAACCGCTGGCTGCATGGGACGGGGACAGGCCAGGGGAACGCCGGTCGCCGACAGGTGGGAGATGTCCCGCCGGACCGGTTCGAAACCGCGCATATGAAGAGTCATCTTCCTCGAGTCCAAATAGGGGGGCTGCCCCAACTGGCAGCCTGTAATTCAACGTCACAATGCGGCAGAATCCAGGATCGTTCCGCGGCATTTTGGCGGCCCCAGGCTTGCCTTATCTTTTTCGCTTTTGCTTCGTTTAACTGTTCCACCATGCCGAGGCCCTTTCCATGCCGCTGATCGACAGACGCCTGTTGCTGGCCGCGCTGTCCGCCGGCATGGTTCCCGCGCCGTTGCGCGCGGCGCTGGCCGCGGGCGCGGCCGTCCGCCTGGGCCCGCCCCGGCCCTTCAGCTTCGATCTTCTCACGGCGCGGGCCCGCAGAAATGCCGGCCAGCCTTACCGTCCGCCGGTGCCGCCCGCGCCGCAACTGGTCGCCGGTATCGACTTCGATACCGTGCAAAAGATCAGGTTCCGGCCAGACCATGCCCTTTGGCGCGGCCGGCCGGGCCAGGATCCAGTCGCCTTTTTCCATCTCAACCGCTATTCGGGCGATCCGGTCCTGATCCATGCCATAGAAGACGGGAAGGCCCGGCAAATCCTCTATGGTTCCGATTACTTCGCCTATGGCGGCAGCGGACTGGACCCGGCCAGGCTGGGCAAACTGGGCTTTGCCGGTTTCCGGGTGATGGACGGCCAGGATGTTCCCACGGACTGGCTGGCCTTCCAGGGGGCCAGCTATTTCCGCTCCAGCGGCCAGGAAGGCCAGTACGGCGCCAGCGCGCGCGGAATCGCCGTCGATACCGGCGGCCCCGAGCCGGAGGAGTTCCCCCGCTTCAGCGAATTCTGGCTTGCGCCTTTGCCGGGCGGCATCACCATCTTCGCCCTGCTCGACGGGCCGTCCATCACCGGCGCCTATCGCTTCGACGCGGTCAAGAAGGACGCGGTGGTGATGGATGTCGAGGCGCGGCTGTTCTTCCGCAAGGATATCGCCCGGCTGGGCGTGGCGCCGCTGACCAGCATGTACTGGTATGGCGAGAACGAGCGCGCCAAGGCCGCCGACTGGCGCCCGGAAATCCATGACAATGACGGGCTGGCGCTGTGGACAGGGTCGGGCGAGCGCATCTGGCGGCCGCTGATCAATCCGCCCGCCGTGCAGACCAATTCCTTTCTGGATACCGATCCCAAGGGCTTCGGGCTGATCCAGCGCGATCGCGATTTCGACCACTACCAGGACGACGGCGCCTTCTACAACAAGCGGCCGGGCATCTGGATCGAACCCAAAGGTCCGTGGGGCAAGGGCGAAGTGCAGTTGGTGGAAATCCCCACCGAGGACGAGATCCACGACAATATCGTCGCCTATTGGCGCCCCGGCCGGCCTGCCAAGCCCCATGGCGCCATGCGCTTTGCCTATCGCCTCTACTGGCAGGACCATATCCCGGATTATCCGGCGAACATCGCCAAGGTCGTGGCGACGCGGTTGGGCCGGGGCGGTATTCCCGGCGCCAACCCCTGGCCGCGCGACAAGACGAAATTCGTGATCGATTTCACCGGCGGGCCCTTGGCATCCATGGCGCAGCGCTACGATGTCGAGCCGGTCGTCAGCGCCTCGCGCGGAGAGGTGGACGGCGCCTATGTGATCAAGGTCGTCGGCACCGATCGCTGGCGCGCGCTGTTCGACCTCAAGATCGCCGATACCCAGCCGGTGAACCTGCGCCTCTACCTGCGGCTGAACGGCAGGACGCTCAGCGAGACCTGGCTCTACCAATATTTCCCGCCGGCCAATTAGAGCAAGTCAGGTTAGTTGGAGCCGCTGCCCGGCAACAGATTGGTGAAGGTGCGGAAGGACAGCGAATCCTGATCCACGCCCGGCGGCACCAGATCGCCCGTCGCCCAGGAGAAGAACAGCAGCACCGTATGGTTGGTGTTGTGCGAGAAGCCGTAGCGCGGATCGGTGGTGGCCAGCAGCCGGCCGGTCTTGGCGTCATAGCCGGTGGCGACGAACTTGGCGACGCCCTTCTCCTCGGCCTGCTTGAACAGGGCGATCTCCGGCACCGTGACCGAATTGCCCACCGGGATATAAGGCACGGTCAACTGGGGAATTCCGATCAGAAGCGATTTCTGATCGGTGGACAGCGCCCCCGCCGCCACCTGAACCACCGCTTCGGCGTCCTTGCGGTCGTCCACCAGTTCGAGGCCGCCCTTCAGCATCTGGGTGCGGATGGCGGCGATGGCATAGCCGTCGTCATAGCCCTGGAAATAGCGGGTATCGAGAAAGATCTTGGTGCCCTTGGGAATGCCAAGCGACAGCTTCGCCGCCGCCCGGTCGGCTGCGGTGGAAATCAGAAGCTGCTCGGTGGCGGTGCGAGCAGGTTCGGATGTACGCGCGGTGGTACATCCCGCAAGCACCAGATTGGCAAAAACCAGAATGGCCAGCACCGGGGTGGCGGCACGCACGGGGATCGATCGCATCGACAGACTGCTCTTGGTATCCAGCGCCCCCGCCCGGCATGTTTTTGTGAGAGCACCGGCATTTGCAACCTTTTACGATCAAAGCCAGTTCAAATTTTCGCTCCGATCATTTCAGGACCGGAAAAGCGGTGAGCCCCTCCTTCAGAAAGATGACAATGTTGAAATGAACAGGCCCCGGCGGACTTTACTCCGGCGAGGCCTGCTTTCGTGTCCGGCATCAAGCCAGACTCTCTTATGGGATAGCTCCCATCGTCTGTTTTGGATTGTAGGCGGCAGCCCGGGTCTTCAAGCCAGGCTGTGGCTTCAACGCGTGAAGCCCGGCCTGCAACCCGGCGGAGTTTCTTCCATTCAGGAA
Source organism: Hyphomicrobiales bacterium (assembly GCA_040255825.1). Taxonomy (GTDB): domain Bacteria; phylum Pseudomonadota; class Alphaproteobacteria; order Micropepsales; family Micropepsaceae; genus Rhizomicrobium. The sequence goes on from JBDZVS010000012.1 coordinate 19,964, forward strand.
CCCTCCTCAGTTCGATGTTTCACCTGCCTCGAACATCCGAACGCGCCCCGCGCGACGTTCCCCGGCGCCTTTTGAAATCCGGCGACCGCCGGAATTATCCGCGAGTCCTTCGCGAAGGCGCGAGCAAAGGGAAGTAACGGCGACCAGCGCGTCCTTGCTCTTGGCTTCAAAACTATCCTCCCGAATGCGAGGACGGTCAACATGGAACCGTCATCAAATCTTCGGCGGAACCGGAACGAAGCCGCGCTCGCGCGAGCGCCGCATTCGGCGGAGCCGGACATCCACTTCGGGAATTTTTCCCGCCGGTTGCGGGGATTCGGGAAATTGCCTTCATGCGCCCGCTGCCTTAAGTCAGCACAAAAACCGGGGGAGAGATGACAAAAAGGCTGGCGACCGCCGCGATCGCCCTGATGGCGTTCGCTGCGCAGGCCAAGGCGCAGCAGCTTGCGGCCGCCGATGGCAGCGAGCATGTGGTGGTCTATGGCACCGTTCCCGGTTCGGACATCACGCAAAGCGCCGGCAAGGTGCCCGGCCTGATCCAGAGCCTTGGCGCGGACCGCATCGCCAGGCGTCACGGGGACAGTGTCCTGACCGCCCTGGGCAGCGAAGTCGCCGGCGTCTCGCTCAGCGACCTGCAGGGCAATTCCCTTTTCCAGGATTTGCGCTTTCGCGGCTTCGAAGCCTCGCCGCTTCAGGGCGTGCCGCAGGGCCTTGCCGTCTACCAGAACGGCGTTCGCCTGAACGAAGCCTTCGGCGACACGGTGAACTGGGATGCGATCCCCGGCATCGCCATCGCCCGCATCGATGTTTGGAGCGCCAATCCCGTCTTCGGCCTCAATGCGCTGGGCGGCGCGGTCAACCTGACCATGAAGAACGGCTTTGGCGTTCAGGGGGGGCACGCTTCACTACAGGGTGGGAGTTACGGCTACGGTATGGCGGCGGCGGACTATGGTTTCACCGATGGTGACTTCAGCTTCTATGGCGCCGCCGAAGGCATTACCGATGGCGGCTGGCGTCTGCATTCCGGCTCCGACGTGGCGCGACTTTACGGCGACGCCGGCTGGCGGCGCGACGGGACAGAGCTGCATCTGGTCGCTTCGGCCTCGCTTTCATCGCTGGGCGTGGTGGGGCCCACCCCCATAGACAGAACCCGCGCCAATTCGGCCGCCGTCTATACCTGGCCACAGACCACCCAGAACCGCGTCGCCAGCCTGGCGCTGAACGGCAAGACACGATTGACCGATCACTGGCAGCTTGCGGGCAATCTGTATGCGCGCAGCCTGCGCCAGCGCCACCTGGATGGCAATGACAGCGAGTTCGAGGAATGTTCCAGCCGTTCCTCCTTTGGCGGCAGCCTGTGCCTTGAGGATGACGGCTTTCCCGCGCCCAACCCCAAGACCACCGCCTTCCGCGACCAGTTCGTGATCCTGGACCAGGCCGGCGCGCCCATCGCCTTCGACGCGGCCGCCGAATACGGCACGCTGGACCGTACTTTCACCGACACCACCGGGCTCGGCGGCTCGCTGCAGGTGAGCGACGATGCGCCGCTTTTCGGTCATGACAACTATCTGACCTTCGGCGCCAGCCTGGATGCCGCCGCGACCGGCTTTCGTTCCACCAGCACGCTGGGCGCGATCCAGCCTGACCTGGCAGTGACGCCCGACGCTGCGCTTCCCGGATCGGGCAGCATCATCCGCAGCAACGGCGATCTGGGCTATGCGCCCGTCAACCTGGCCGCCGCGACGCAGTATTGGGGCCTCTATGCGGTGGACGCTTTCGACATCACCGATGCGCTGACGCTGACGGCGGGCCTGCGCTTCAACAGCGCCGCCATCGATATGCGCGACAGAAGCGGGGTGGCGCCCGAGCTGAACGGCAGTCACCGTTTCAGCCGCGTCAATCCGATGGCGGGCCTGACCTGGAAGATCGCGGACTGGATCAGCGCTTTTGGCGGCTATTCCGAAGCCAACCGCGCCCCCACGCCGCTGGAGCTGGACTGCGCCGACCCCACCCTGCCCTGCCTGCTGGAAGGCTCGCTGGTGGCCGATCCGCCCCTGAAACAGGTGGTGGCGCATACCGGCGAAGCGGGCCTGCGCGGAAGGGTTTCCGCGCGCGGCGGCATGCTGGACTGGAGCGTGGGCCTGTTCACCACCGACAGCGACAACGACATCGTCTCGCTGGCCAGCACCATCGCGGGGCGCGGCTATTTCGCCAATGTGCCGCAGACGCGCCGCCGGGGCCTGGACGGCAGCGCACGCTTCACCGCAAAAGGCTGGTCGACCTTCTTCACCTATTCCTATCTCGATGCGACCTACCAGTTCACCGGCCTTCTGGCCTCGCCCAACAATCCCGCCGCCAACGCCGATGGCGATGTCCTGGTAACGCCGGGACGGCACATTCCACTCAATCCGGCCCACCAGTTGCGCGCGGGCGGCGACCTGAATGTGCTGGATGGCCTGACCCTGGGCGCGGACCTGGCGGTATCCGGCGGCCAGTATTTCGACGGCGACCCGGCCAACCGGAACGCCAAGCTGCCCGCCTTCTGGACCGTCAACCTGCGCGGCGGCTATCACCTGGCGCCCGGCTGGGAGATCTTCGCCCTGGTGAACAATCTGTTCGACCGGCACGATGCCACCTACGGCACCTATTACGAGGCCGATCCGGGCGACGATCCGCGCACTATCACATTGCGCCAGCCCATTTCCGCCCGGCTCGGGATTCGGGTGGCGCTGTAGCGGACTGGCAGAGGCGCGCGGCTGTCTTTATACGTGCGCCGCCATGCTGCGCCTGACCGACATCAAGCTTCCGCTCGACCATCCGCCGGAGGCACTGAAAAACGCCATCCTGAAGCGGTTGAAGATTCCGGCCGCGGCGCTTCGGGATTTCACCATCTTCAAGCGCGGCCATGACGCGCGCAACCGATCGGCCATCGCCTATATCTATACCGTCGATGTGACGGTGGCCGACGAAGCCACGTTGTTGGCTCGAAAGCCCAAGGGCACCGCTCCCACACCCGACATGGCGTATCGCTTCGTGGCGCAGGCGCCGGCGCGACCGTTCCGCCGTCCGGTCGTGGTGGGCGCGGGCCCTTGCGGCCTGTTCGCGGCGCTGATCCTGGCGCAGTCCGGCTTTCGCCCCATCATCCTGGAGCGCGGCAAGGTCGTGCGCGAGCGGACCAAGGACACCTGGGGCCTGTGGCGGCGCTCGGTGCTCAATCCCGAATCCAATGTCCAGTTCGGCGAAGGCGGCGCAGGCACCTTCAGCGACGGCAAGCTCTACAGCCAGATTAAGGACCCGCGCCATCTGGGCCGCAAGGTGCTGACCGAGTTCGTCAAGGCCGGCGCGCCCGAGGAAATCCTGACCGAAGCCCGTCCCCATATCGGTACCTTCCGTCTGGTGACGATGGTGGAGTCGCTGCGCCGGGCCATCGAGAGGCTGGGCGGCGAATACCGTTTCCAGAGCAAGGTCGCCGACCTGAAGATCGAAGGCGGCGCTCTGAAGGGCGTGGTATTGGAATCGGGTGAGGAGATCGAAGCCGATCATGTCGTGCTGGCGCTGGGCCATTCGGCGCGCGACACCTTTCACATGTTGCACGATCACGGCGTCGCCATCGAAGCCAAGCCATTCAGCATCGGCTTCCGCATCGAGCATCCCCAGGGCCTGATCGACCGCGCCCGTTTCGGCCGTTCGATCAAACCGCTCGGCGCCGCCGAATACCGGCTGGTGCATCACGCCCGCAACGGCCGCAGTGTCTACAGCTTCTGCATGTGCCCCGGCGGCACCGTGGTGGCCGCCGCCAGCGAGCCGGAGCAGGTGGTCACCAACGGCATGAGCCAGTATTCGCGCAACGAGCGCAACGCCAATGCCGGCATCGTGGTGGGCATCACGCCGGACGATTATGCGCCGTACGGCGACGGCCCGCTGGCCGGCATCGCGCTGCAGCGGCATTTCGAAAGCGCCGCTTTCGTGGCGGGTGGGCGCAGTTATCGCGCCCCGGCGCAGCTTGTCGGTGACTTCATCGCCGGCAACGCCTCCACCGGCCTTGGCGAGGTGACGCCCTCCTACCGGCCCGGCGTAACGCCCACCGACCTGGCGCCCTGCCTGCCCGATTACGCCATCGCCGCCATCCGCGAGGCGCTGCCCACCTTCGGCCGTCAGATCAAAGGCTTCGACCGCGCCGACGCGGTGCTGACCGGGGTGGAGACGCGCACATCCTCTCCCATCCGCATCCAGCGCGGCGCGGATTTCCAGAGCGCGAACGTGAAAGGCCTTTATCCGGCAGGCGAAGGCGCGGGCTTTGCCGGCGGCATTCTTTCGGCGGCGATCGACGGCATCCGCGTCGGGGAAGCCGTCGCAGCGTCCATCGCCAAAGCCTAAAGCGATATCTGCGAGCGCAGCGCCACCGCGTTGGCCGAGATGTCGCCCGCCGGCGCTTCAACGTGGCTCACCTGGATATTGTCATAGTTCAGCATGAAGCGCAGGCCCGCGGTGGGATACCAGTTCAACCCCAGGCTCCAGATGTTCTGCTCGCCGCCCGCGATGCCGCCGGCCGCCGTGCCGGCGAAAGGATCGAATGCCATGTCGGCGTTGCTGTAGCGCGCCGCCACTTCCCAGGCGCCGAAGCCGTCCTTGCCAAGCGGATGGGCGGGCTTGAGGCCCCGGAAGCTGGCGCTGCCCGCATCATAGAGGCGCGGCTCGCCGGTCAGCGAAAAGGCAGCCATCGCATACCAGCCGGAGAAATCCGGGTCAGGCAACGCCGTGAGCCGCTTGACGCTGTAATGGAAATAGCCGCCCTGGCCATACAGGCGGCCGGCCTGCAGCGCCGTCTCCAAACCCCATTCGGTCAGGCTACCGGCGTCGATGGCGCCGGTATTGACGGTCTTGAGCGAGGTCACCGAAACTTCCGGGCCACCGGCGAGGGTCACGGTGTTGGGCGAGCCCGCGCTCGCCGCCTTGTCGGCGAATTTAAAGACATGGGTCAGGTCGGCATCGAGCAGCCATTTGAGATCGCCGCGATCCACCGCCAGCCAGGCGGCGCGGCTGACCAGCGCCTGCTGCTCGTCAAAGGTGGCGCTGTCGGTGGTCTTTCCGCCGGTGAAGGAGAGCGACACCAGATAGCGTTCGCCGCTGGCCATCACGTTGATCCCTTCGCGCCCAGGCGCCCCGGCGATGCCGCGCGCGATGTCGGCGGCCGACGCGCGCTCCAGGAACAGCAGGTCGCCCGAGCCGGTGGAATCGTCGAGCCCAGCCGGCGGCGAGAAGGCGCCGACACGGATGGCGAAAGGCTCGAAGTCGTATTGCAGCGAAGCGGTATAGATATAGCCGCTCTTTTCAGTGCCGTTGCCGCCGAAGTCATAGGTGAAGTTGTAGGACCAGTCCTTCCACGCCCTGCCCACAAGGCCGACCTGGGCGCGGCGGAAATTGGTGCCGCTGCCGAGATCCGCGCCTGCCGGTCCGCGGCCTTGGCTGAAATAACCGGCGTCGAACTGCACCAGGCTGCGCAGCGACAGCGAGAAATCACCGTCCCGCGATGTGACGGTGAAACGGCCGTTGGCCATGCTGACGCGCGGGCGCGCATCCATTCGGCTCTCGCGCGCGATATCGCGCCCGTCCTGGCGGTGGGCTTGGCTGTATTGCGCGGCGGTCACGGGCGCCTGTGGTGTTGCCGCCTGCCGCCGCATGCGCGCCAACTGTTCCTGGACATCATGCAGTTGCCGTTCGATATCGGCGATGCGCGCATCGGATGCGTCCGCCGCCAGGGCCGTTCCCGTCGTCGCTGACGCGGCCAGCAGCGTCGCCGCCCCCAGCATAACTCGCTGCAATGTTTGCATGGCTTTCCCCCGCAAGAATCGATCCCGCCTCCTCTTAACATGGGAGACCGGCATGAGCCGCCGCGCCAGGTGTCACACACGTTTGTCGCGCACCGCCTTGCCCCACCGCGCCGACGCCCGCCGGGAAATGCCAAAAAAGACGACAGGTTGCGACATTGCCAGTGCTGCGCCGCTTGTGCATTTGCCGCTATACTTGGGCGGTGACATCTTGCGGTGACTGGCGGTGCGGACCGGCGAGGCCGGCAGGATCGTCCCTGGGGAGCCCCGTGCTGGAAATCACGCAGAAAGCGGTCGGAACCGGGCGGCGGACGGAGCGCGCATGACCTGGATCGTCAAGGTCGCGCTGGACCGGCCTTACACTTTCATCGTCCTGGCGCTGCTGATCCTGATCTTCGGGCCGCTGGCGGCGATGAAGACCCCGACCGACATCTTCCCGAATATCGGTATTCCGGTGATCGGCGTCGCCTTCAACTATACCGGCCTGTCGCCGGACGAGATGTCGGGCCGCATGATCGCGCCCTATGAGCGCATCCTGTCCACCACCGTCAACGACATCGAGCATATCGAAAGCCAGTCGATGTCGGGCATGGGCATCGTCAAGATATTCTTCCAGCCTGGCGCCGACATCCGCACCGCCACCGCCCAGGTGACATCGGTGTCGCAGACCACGCTGCGCCAGTTTCCCGCCGGCGCCCAGCCGCCGCTGATCCTGAACTACAACGCCGCCACCGTCCCGGTGGTGCAGTTGGCCATGTCCAGCAATGTCCTGTCGGAACAGCAGGTGCTGGACCTGACCATGAACTTCATGCGCCCGCGCCTGACCACGGTGCGCGGCGCCGCGGTTCCCTATCCTTACGGCGGCAAGACGCGCCAGGTGCAGATCGATCTGGACCCGCAGGCGATGCAGGCCAAGGGCCTGTCGGCGGCCGACGTGCAGGCCGCCTTCGCCAGCCAGAACCAGATCACCCCCACCGGCACCATCAAGATCGGCAGCTATCAGTATGTGGTCAATCTGAACAACGCTGCCAGCACGATCGCCGAAATGAACAACCTGCCGGTCAAGACGGCGGATGGCGCCACCGTCCTGTTGCGCGATGTCGCCCATGTGCGCGACGGCAGCCCGCCCCAGACCAGCGTGGTTCATGTGGGCGGCAAGCGCGCGGTGCTGTCCACCATCCTGAAGAACGGCAACGCTTCCACCCTGGATGTGGTGCAGAACATCAAGAACCTGATCAAGGTCCTCAAGACCCAGCTTCCCGAATCGCTCAGGATCGACGTCCTCAACGACCAGTCGCTGTTCGTGAAAGCCGCCGTCAACGGCGTGATCCGCGAAGGCGCCGTGGCCGCGGCCCTGACCAGCCTGATGATCCTCCTGTTTCTGGGAAGCTGGCGCTCCACTGTCATCATCGCCATTTCCATCCCGCTGGCGGTGCTGTCGGCCCTGATCGGGCTGTGGGCCACGGGCCAGACGCTGAATATCATGACCCTGGGCGGACTGGCGCTGGCGGTGGGCATCCTGGTCGACGACGCCACCGTCACCATCGAGAACATCAACTGGCACCTGGAACATGGCAAGAGCGTCTATGACGCCATCATGGATGGAGCGCGCCAGATCGTGCAGCCGGCCTTCGTCTCGCTGCTGTGCATCTGCATCGTCTTCCTGCCGATGTTCCAGTTGACGGGCGTGGCCGGCTATCTGTTCGTGCCGATGGCGATGAGCGTGGTTTTCGCCATGATCGCCTCGTTCATCCTCTCGCGCACCCTGGTGCCCACCATGGCGCATTACCTCCTCAAACCTCATAGCTGGGCCGCCGATGGCGCCAAGCACGCTCCGCCGCACATGCTGGGCCGGCTGCAGCGCCGCTTCGAGAACAGTTTCGAGGCGCTGCGCGAGCGCTACCGTAACCTTCTGGCGCTGGCGATGACGGCGCGCCGGGCCTTTGTGATCGGCTTCCTGGCGCTGGTCGCTGTGTCGCTGTTGCTGGTGCCGTTCCTGGGCGAAAATTTCTTCCCCTCGGTGGATACCGGCCAGATCACGCTGCATGCCCGCATGCCGCCCGGCACCCGGCTGGAAGATATGACCCGCCAGTTCGCCCAGATCGAGCAGGTGGTGCGCCGCGTGATACCGGCGAACGAGATCGCGGCCATCGTCGACAACATCGGCCAGCCCCGCAGCTCGATCAACACCATCTACAACAATTCCGGCCTGGTGGGTCCGCAGGACGGAGAGGAGTATATCAGCCTGGCCGAGAACCACGCTCCCACCGCCGATTATGTGCGGCGCCTGCGCGAGGAGTTGCCACGGGCCTTCCCCGGCACCATGTTCTATTTCCCGCCCGCCGACATTGTCAGCCAGATCCTGAATTTCGGAACGCCGGCCCCGATCGACGTGCAGGTGTCGGGCACCAGACTGGAGGATTCCACCCGCTTCGCCCGCCGGTTGCAAGGCCAGTTGCGCGATGTGACCGGCATCGCGGACCTGCGCATGCAACAGTCAAGTTCCTATCCCCAGCTCGACGTCGATGTCGATCGTACCCGCATGGCCGCCTTTGGGCTGGTCGAAAAGGATGTCACCGACGCGCTGGGCACCAGCCTGGCCGGCACCGGGCAATCGGCGCCGAATTTCTGGCTGAACCCCAAGAACAATGTGTCCTATCCGATGGTGGCGCAGACCCCGGAATACCGGATGGACTCCCTGGCGGCGCTGGAGAACCTGCCCGTCACCGGCGCGAACGGCAATTCCCAGATGTTGGGCGGCCTTGCCAGGATCAAGCGCACCCACGCCAACACCGTCGTCACCCATTACGACATCATGCCCACCATCGACCTTTACGCTTCGCCGCAAGGACGCGACCTGGGCGCCCTGGCCGATAGCGTGCAGAAGGTGATCGACGCCAACAGGCAGTATCTGCCGCGGGGCGCCACCGTCACCCTGCGCGGGCAGGTGCAGACCATGAACACGGCCTTCTCGGGCTTGTTCTTCGGGCTTCTGGCGGCGGTCGTGCTGATCTATCTGCTGATCGTGGTGAACTTCCAGTCCTGGACCGATCCCTTCGTCATCATCACCGCCCTGCCCGCCGCGCTGGCGGGCATCGTATGGATCCTGTTCGTTACCGGCACCACGCTGTCGGTGCCGGCGCTGACCGGCGCCATCATGTGCATGGGGGTGGCCACCGCCAATTCGATCCTGGTGATCGCCTTTGCGCGCGAAAGACTGGCCGTACATGGCGACGCCGTGCTGGCCGCGGTCGAGGCCGGCTTCACGCGCTTTCGCCCCGTCATGATGACCGCGCTGGCCATGATCATCGGCATGCTGCCCATGGCGCTTGGCCTGGGCGAAGGCGGCGAGCAGAACGCGCCGTTGGGCCGGGCAGTGATCGGCGGCCTGGTCTTCGCCACCTGCGCCACCTTGATGTTCGTGCCTGTGGTATTCAGCATCCTGCACGAGCGCAACGCGCGCCGCGCAGCCGCCCGATCCAACGAGACCGGAGAAGTCTATGCCTGACAAGAGCCCCGACGATTCGCCCGGCGGCGATCCGGCGCGCGAGCGGATGCTGCGCCATCACCGGCCGGCAGGCCTGAAGCGCTGGGGCATCGTGGCGCTGGTGGTGGCCGCGCTCGTGGCGGTGGCCGGAATCGGCTGGCGCTATCACCGCACCGCCCAGACCCGCAACTGGACCGAGGCCCAGACCGTTCCCACCGTGCAGCTTGTCCGCCTGTCCACCGCCAGGAACGGCGGCACCCTCAACCTGCCGGGCCAGCTTCAGGCCTATACCAATGCGCCCATCCATGCCCAGGTCACCGGTTATGTGAAGAAGTGGTATGTCGATATCGGCACGCCGGTGAAGAAGGGCCAGCTTCTGGCCGAGCTGGACACGCCCGACCTGGACGGCCAGGTGCAGCAGGGCCGCGCCAACCTGACCAGCGCCATCACCGCGCAGAAATTGTCGGCCGCCACGGCGGCGCGCTGGAACGCCTTGTTCGCCCAGGGCGCTGTGTCGCGCCAGGACAAGGACGAGAAGGACGCGGACCTGGCCGCCAAGAACGCCGCCGTGGCCGCCGCCCGCGCCAATCTTTACAGCCTTGAGGCGCAGGAGGGCTTCAAGCGCCTGGTCGCGCCCTTCGACGGCATCGTCACCAGCCGCACCGTCGATGTGGGCGCGCTGGTGACGACCGGCACGACCACGCCGGCGCTGTTCACCGTCTCCGACCAGCACCGGATGCGCCTTTATGTGAATGTGCCCGAGAATTACGCTGCCGCCATCAGGCCCGGCCTGAAGGTCACCTTCACGGTGCCGCAGGCGCCCGGCCGCACCTTTAGCGCAGACCTGGTGGCCAGCGCCGGCGCAGTCAACCAGGCCTCCGGCACCACGTTGGTGCAGTTCGGCACCGACAATCCCGATGGGGCGCTGCAGCCCGGCGGCTATGCCCAGGTCACGGTGCCCCTGCCCGCCGGCATCAACGGTGTGCGCCTGCCCGCCACGGCCCTGATGTTCCGCGATCAGGGCATGGTTGTGGCCACGGTGAACGGCGAAGGCCGCGTACACCTGAAGCGGATCGACATCGTGCGCGATCTGGGCCCGGCGGTGGACGCCACGGGGGTCAGCAAGAGCGACCGCATCATCGACAATCCGACCGATTCGCTGGCCGAAGGCGACAAGGTCGAGGTCGCGGCCGGCAAGTAGCATCCGCCACGCGCTGCCGCTATAAGACCTCCCGTTCGTGGGAGGATTTTGGATGCGTGGATTGCTGAAGCTGATGGTGGTGGCGCTGGTGCCCGTCCTGGGACTGACGGCGTGCGAAAAGAAATCCGATGCCGCGCCCGCCACGGCCTACACGTTAACACCCGAATCCAACGCCAAATTCCTCGCGGATTTCGCCAAGCGCTCGGATGTGGTCAAGCTTCCGGACGGGCTGATGTACCGCGTGCTGCAATCGGGCAACGGCCCCACGGTGCAGAAGGGCAGCGATGTCGTCACCGTCTATTACCGGGGCTCGCTGATTAACGGGAAGGTGTTCGATCAGACCAAGCCCGACGAGCCACGCCAGTTTCCCGCCGGCGCCCTGATCCCCGGCTGGGTCGAGGCCCTGGGCAAGATGAAAACCGGCGACATGTGGGAGATCGTGATCCCCTCCGCGCTGGGCTACGGCGAGGATGGGGCGGGCGATGCGGTCCCTCCCGACCAGACGCTGGTTTTCACCATGAAGCTGGTGAAAGTCGAATACGCTCCTTAATTCTTTAGCCCCCTCCGCCTACGCATCGTAAACGATGCTACGACACCTCCCCCTTTTATGCGCTTCGCGCAAAAGGGGGAGCAGGGCCTGTGTGTGCGGAGGGCTTAGAACTTATACCCCAGCGTGATGCCGGTCATCCGTGGGGCCAGCGGCACGCATTGCAGTACCCCCGCCGTATTGGCCACGCCGAAGGTGCTGTTGGGCGCCGAGTTCAGCACGCCGTTATATTCGGGCATGCAGACCGGGGTATTGAGCACATTGCTCATATGGACGGCGAAATCGAACTTGCTGCCGGCGATGCCGGTGAAGTCGGCGCGCAGGTCCAGAAGGCCATAGGAACCGGTGCGTTGGCTGGGGTTGAAGGTGCGAAGGTCCGCGTTATAGCGGCTCTGCCAATAATAATGGGCCGTGAAGGCCACATCGTCGACCGGCACGCCGGCGATGTCGTGCACGCCGGTGGCATAGGTGACGGCCTGGCTGGTCTGCCAGCTCGGCAGCGGAAACGGCGTCCCCGACAGGTTGGTGGTGCCGGTGGGCAAAAGATAGCCGGCCGGCGGGGTGAATGTGTAATCGGTATAGTGCGCGTCCAGGTAGCTGCCGCTGCTGTTGATGGTCAGGCCGGGCAGCGGGATGATGCTGATCTCCCATTCGGCGCCATAGATGTGCGCCGTCTTGGCGTTCAGCGTGACATTGTCGTTGGTGGTATTGATGCACGAGCCTGCATCGAACAGCGCCTGGGTGCACGGCACCCCGCCCGGCCCCGTCGCCAGGGTGACATTGGGCAACGCGGTCAGGATCTGGATGTCGTGATAGTCGGTGAAATAGGCCGACAGGTTGGTGCGCACCGGCATGCCCGCGACGCTCCAGTCCGACTTCACACCCGTCTCATAGTCCAGCACATTCTCGGGCTTGGCCACGGTGACCGCCGGGTTGATGGCGGTGGAGTTGATCGCGCCCGAACGATAGCCCGAACGGGAGGTGAAATAGACCATCGTGCCGTCCCACAGGTCGTGGTCGATCGCCAGCGTCCAGGTCGGCTTGTGGAAGCTGGCGTTGATGTCGGTATCGCACTGCGACAGCGGCCGCAAAACGCCGTTCACGTCGGTCAAGGTGCAGGCATGGGTGATGCCGCTATAGTTGATGCCGTTGAAGGTATAGGTGCCCGGATCGAACACGCCGTTCGGCACGGCGGCGGTGGAAGCCGCGCTGGCCGGGAAGATGTCGGTGCGCGTTCCCAGATGGGCGAAACGCTCGTCATAGGTGTAGCGGATACCGGCGGTGAGCCTTGTATCGGGCCGCACCGACCAGGTGGCCTGGGCATAGCCGGCATATGAGGTATTGCGCTGGCTGTTGGGGGTGCCGTCCTGCAAGGTGATGCCCTTGCCCGGCGCAGGCACGCCATTGTTGGGAATGAACAGATAGAACAGCCCGCCATCATGGGGACTGTCTTCCTGGAAGAAGAACAGGCCCGCCGTCCATTTCAGGCTGCCGGCGAAGGCGTCGCCATTGACCGTCAGCTCGGACTGGTAGGACTTGTAGTCGGGGACGATATATTCATAGTCGGCGGTGTTGTAAGGCAGGCCGCGTCCGATCGAGGTACCGCGATTGTCCCACCAGCGATAGGCGCTGAGCCACTTCACGTCGACGCCGTCGAAGCTCTTGTTCACGGTGGCCGACACGGTCTGGTAATGGCCGACATCGGCGTTGCTGACGGTCTGCTCGGTGCTCCAGAAACCGTATTTCTGCTCGCGCAGCACCGACTGCTGCAGCGAGTTATAGGCCGCCGGATCGGTGTTGAGCGGCCCCACCCCCGCCGCCGTATAGGATGCGTAATAAGGCGCGATCTTGTGGCCCAGCATGTCGGTGAAGCCGATGCAGGCGCCGGGGATATTGCAGATGGCCGGGCGTCCGAAACGGTTGCCCACGCCGTCGAACCAGCCCAGGTCGTGATAGGTGGAGCCGGTGTCGTGCTCGGCCGCCAGGTTGGCGCGCAACAGGATGTTCAGCGTGTCATCCGGCTGCCATTTCAGCGACAGGTTGGCGGCGATCTTGTTGGCGCCCATGGCGGGCTGGTCGTTGCGATACCCCGTGGCCGGATCGAAATAATAATTGGCGATATAGCCGCGCTGGTTGCTGACCTGCGCGGCGGCGCGGAAGAAGAGTTGGTCGGTGATGGGGATATTGATCGCGCCGCGCAACTGGGCACGGCCGTAATCGCCCAGCGTGGCGTTGACATAGCCGCCGAAGTCGCGTTCCGGCTCGCGCGTGCGATAGAGGATCGCGCCGCCGGTGGTGTTGCGGCCCACCAGCGTGCCCTGGGGGCCCTTCAGCACCTCGACGCTGTCGATGTCGAACAGCGCGCCGGTCAGGCCGACTGGCCTGGCCAGGTACACCCCGTCCATATAAACCGCCGCCGCCGGATCGAAGGACATCACCGACTGGCCGGAGCTTGAATCGAAATCGCGCTGGCCGCGAATGGTGATGTTCAGCGTATCCTGGCGGAAGGTGGTAGGGGCGATATAGACCGAGGGGCTGACATAGCGCAGGTCCTCGACGGTCTTGATGTCCAGCCTGTCCAGGTCCTGCTGGCTGTAGGCGGACATGGAAATGGGAACGCTCTGCTCGTTCTCGGCACGCTTGCGCGCCGTCACCACCACGCTCTCCAACCCGGTGACCCCGACGGAATAGGTAGGCAGGGACTGCGATTGGGCCTGTGCCAGCGCCTGGCACGGAACGACCAGGCTGGAGGTGGTGGCGAACGCAAGGACAAGGCGTCTGGACATGGAAAATCCCCGAATACGTCGCAAGGGCCGGTGCGGGCTTTTTTCCGCCCTCCTGGCCATGCGCCCGCAGCTCTATCGGAAACGCCTGGAACGATAAAGGAAATGTCCCGCGCTTGCGGCAAATCGGGAAATTTTCCTCACACCCGTCATCCCGCTAGACTGCCCAATTCCTAGCAAGAGGCGACAATGGCGAAAATCGCGATGATTACCGGCGCCGGCAGCGGCGTGGGCCGGGCCGTGGCCGGGGCGCTGGCCGAAAAGGGCTGGAGCCTGGCGCTGGTCGGGCGCAGACAGGATGCGTTGGAGGAAACCGTCCGGCAGCTTTCGTGCGAGGCGCTGGTGGCGCCCGCCGATGTGGGCGATCCGGCCCAGGTCAAATCCGTGTTCGCCAGGATCGCCGAGCGCTTCGGCCGCCTGGACCTTCTGTTCAACAACGCCGGCATGGGCGCGCCGGCCGTGCCCATCGAGGAGCTTTCCTTCGAACAGTGGCAGGCGGTGGTGGCGGTCAATCTCACCGGCGCCTTCCTCTGCACCCAGGAAGCGGTGCGCCAGATGAAGGCGCAGCGGCCGCGGGGCGGGCGAATCATCAACAATGGCTCGATCAGCGCGGATCGGCCGCGCCCGCATTCGGCGCCCTATACCGCCACCAAGCATGCCATCACCGGCCTGACCAAATCCACCATCCTCGATGGGCGGCCGTTCGACATCGCTGCCGGGCAAATCGACATCGGCAACGCCGCCACCGAAATGACCGAGCGCATGACCAAGGGCGTGCTGCAACCGGACGGGACGCTGGCGATCGAGCCGCGCATGGACGTGCGCCATGTGGCGGATGCGGTGGCTTACATGGCCGGGCTGCCGCTCGATGCCAATGTCTCCTTTCTGACGGTGATGGCAACCAGGATGCCGCTCTACGGCCGGGGATGACCCATCACAAATGTGATCATGTCATCCCGGCCGGTTTGCGCGAATCTGACATTTGCAGCCGGGTCCCGGCAGGTCGTCCCGGATTGACGGCGGCAGATCGGCGGGCCTTTGGCGGCCGGTGAAATGCCACCTTTCCAGCCGGTTGCATATTTGCGGGTTCCGCCCCCTTGTGCGCTGCGGCACTAATCCCGATATTGGGCGTTAATTGGGAATCGCCGGTAACGGGTTCTTATTGCAAAACAGGTATTTGGTGCGGGGAATGAGATATCATAGCGCGATTTTCGGGGCGCTTTGTGCGGTTCTGGCCCTGGGCGGATGCACCACCAGCGATCCTGAATCGCTGGCACAAAACGATCCTTTCGAACCCACAAACCGTGCGGTTTTCGACTTCGACATCCAGGTCGATCACGCGGTGGCCCGGCCGCTGGCGAAATTTTATCGCAGCGCCGTTCCCCAGTTCGCGCGGGAGGGGGTGCATAACGCCCTGACCAACCTGAACGCACCGGTGGTCTTCACCAACGATGTCCTGCAAGGAGAGAGCGAAAAAGCCACCGACACACTGGGCCGCTTCGTGATCAACTCCACCGTCGGCGTGGCGGGTCTGATCGACGTGGCCGGCCGGATGGGCATCCCCTCGCACAACAACGATTTCGGCATCACCATGGGGAAATGGGGCGCGCAGGAAGGCTCCTATCTGGTGCTGCCCTTCGCCGGCCCCAAGCCACCGCGCGATCTGGTCGGGACCGGAGTGGACGTGGCGTTCGACCCCACCACCTACATGACGTGGAACAATTCCACACTCTACATGATCGTGCGTACCGGCATGGGCGTGCTGGACGAGCGCGCGGCCAACATAGAGTCCGTGGAATCGATCGAACGGTCGTCGATCGACTTCTATGCCACGACCCGCAACCTCTACCGCCAGCACCGCAACGCCCAGATCAATGGCGGGGCGGACCTGGAGCAGTTGCCCGACCTCTAGACGCGCCTTTTTTCGTCGGCCCCGGCCTATTCCGCCGGGCTGGGCGAGGGCGCTGCGCCGGTATGGTCCTGTGGCCGGTCCTTCATCATGCCGTGATACCAGCCGTTCCACAGACCCTTCGCCCAGTTGCCGAAGCGGTCCATGTAGAGGAACACGACCGGCGTGGTGTAGAGCGTCAATATCTGGCTTAGCAACAGCCCGCCGACGATCGAGATGCCCAGAGGCTGGCGCAGCTCCGAGCCTTCGCCCATTCCGATCGCCAGCGGGAGCGCCCCCAGTATGGCGCCGGTCGTGGTCATCATGATCGGACGGAAGCGCAGCAGGCATGCCTGGTGGATCGCCTCGCGAGAGGAAAGGTTCTGGCGCCGCTGCAAGTCGATGGCGAAGTCGATCATGATAATGGCGTTCTTCTTGACGATGCCGATCAAGAGGATCACCCCGATGAAGGCGATCAGGTCGAATTCGGCATTGAACATCAGAAGGCCCAGCACCGCGCCGACACCCGCTGACGGCAGAGTGGACAGGATCGTGACCGGATGGATGAAGCTCTCATAGAGCATTCCCAGCACGATATAGATCGTCAGGATCGAGCCCAGCACCAGGAAGGGCAGGTTGGCGAAGGACTTGGCGAAAAGCTGGAGCGTGCCGGCTTCCTCGCCATGGATGGTCAAGGGCACATTGATGCGCGCCATCGTCTGCTGGATGGCGGCCACCGCACGGCCCATCGGCACGCCAGGCGGCAGGTTGAAGGAAAAGGTGGTCGCCACGAACGGACCCTGGTGGTTGATCGACAGCGGCGTGGTGCCCGGGCCATAGCTGGCAAAGGCCGCCAGCGGCACCATCTTCTCGACCCGGGTGGAAAGCGAAGCGCCGGTGGAGACGCCGCCGCTGCTGTTGGCCAGGGCGTTCAGCTGCTGGTTGCGCACGGCATCCTGGGCAAGCTGCCGGGTGGTATCCGTGGCCGATGCGGTGCCGGTCGTGGTGGTCGATGTCACCCCTCCGGTCTGGAAGGCCCCGCCCGCCCCCGCTGTCGCCTGGGTGCCGCTGACACTGCCGCCCGATGTGCTGACATAGATATCGCGCAAGGTCTCGGGATTTTGCCAGAACTCCGGCGCCACCTCCATCACCACATGGTATTGATTCTTGTCCTTGTAGATCGTCGAGACCTGGCGCTGACCAAAGGCGTCATACAGGGTGTTGTCGATCTGCACGGTGGTCAGGCCCAACCGGGACGCAGTCTGGCGGTCGATCTTGAGCTGCACCTCCAGGCCCTTGTCCTCCCGATCGGAATTGACGTCCTGCAGTTGGGGAACATCCTGCAGCGCCTGGGTGATCTTCGGCAGCCATTCATTCAGTTCGTCCAGCGTATCGCCCAGTACCGTGTACTGATAATTACCGTTGCCCTGGCGTCCGCCCGCGCGCACCCCGCCGCTGGAGAACAGGAACAGCCGCGCGCCGGCCACCTTTTCCAGTTTGGGCCGCAGCCGCTCGACCACGTCGTCGCTGGACAGCCCACCGCGTTCCGACCGCGGCTTTAAGGTCACGAACACGGTGCCCGAATTGGAGGAGCCGCCGCGCGGACCGCCGCCGCCTCCGGCCGAGCCGCCCACCGTTGCCACGGCCGGATCGGCACGGATGATGTCGACGAACTGGGTGAACTTGCTCTGCAGTGACTGGAAGGAGATCGACTGGTCGCCGCGGATGCGGCCGAACAGCATGCCGTTGTCCTGGTCGGGGAAGAACCCCTTCGGCACGATGGCGATCAGATAGAAGTTCAGCAGCACCGCGATCGCCAGCATCGCCATGATGGTCTTGGGATTGTCCAGCGACCATGCCAGGGTGCGATGATAGAAATCCAGCGCGCGATCGAAGGTCCGTTTGGCCCAGCGGGTGCTCCAATGCTCGTTCCCGCTCATCAGGTCCATATAGGCGCACATCATCGGCGTGACCGTGAGCGACACGACCAGCGACACGGCGATGGCGGCCGTCAGGGTGACCGCGAATTCGTGGAAGATGCGGCCGACGATGCCTCCCAACAGCAGGATGGGAAAGAACACCGCCACCAGAGAGATCGACATGGACAGCACGGTGAAGCTGACCTCGCGCGCGCCCTTTATCGCGGCGCTCAGGCGGTCTTCGCCATTCTCCAGATGACGGGTGACGTTCTCCAGCACCACGATCGTGTTGTCGACAACGAAACCGGTGGAGACGATCAGCGCCATCAGCGAGAAATTGTCCAGGCTGAAGCCCGACAGATACATGATGCCGAACGTGCCCAGCAGCGACAACGGCACGCAGACCGTCGGCACCAGCGTGGCGTTGAGGTTCCGCAGGAACAGGAACACCACCAGGATCACCAGGACGGTAGAGATGATGAGAGTGATTTCCACATCGTGGACCGCATTGCGGATCGAGGCGGTGGTGTCCAGCAGTTCGGTCACCTGGATGGCCGGCGGCAGCGCGGCCTGAAGCGCCGGCATCTCGGCGCGGATGCGGTCCACCGTTTCGATGACATTGGCACCCGGCTGCTTGGTAATGGGCACCAGCACCGCCGGCCGGCCATTGGCGATGCCGATGTTGCGGATATTCTCCTGGCCCTCGCGGATGGTCGCCACGTCCTGAAGGCGCACCGCCGCGCCGTTGCGATAGGCGATGATGAGGGTCTTGTAGTCGCCGGCTTCGGTGGCCCTGTCATTGGCATAGACCTGATAGGTCTGACTGCCCTGCTGGATATCCCCCTTGGGGCTGTTGGCGTTGGCGGCCGAGATGGCGGCGCGCACATCCTCCAGCCCGATGCCGTACTTGAACAGGGCGCGGGGGTTGAGTTCGATGCGCACCGCCGGAAGCGATGCGCCGGACAGCGACACGTCGCCGACGCCCGAGATCTGCGACAATTTCTGCTGGATGATGTTGGCGGCCTGATCGTAGATCTGGCCCGGCGTCAGCGTCTTGGAGGTCATGGCCAGGACCAGGATCGGCTGGTCGGCCGGATTGATCTTGCGGTAGGTTGGATTGGACCTGAGAGCGGTGGGGAGATCGGCCCGGCTGGCGTTGATCGCCGCCTGGACGTCGCGCGCGGCGCCGTCGATATCGCGGTCGATGTCGAACTGCAGCACGATGTTTGATGAGCCGACATTGCTGCGGCTGGTCATCTCCGTCACCCCGGCGATGGTGCCCAGGTGCCGCTCCAGGGGCGTGGCCACGCTGGTCGACATGGTCTCGGGGCTGGCGCCCGCCATCGAGGCGCTGACGACGATCGTGGGGATGTCGATATTGGGCAGCGGCGCGACCGGCAGCAGGAAATAAGCGGTCATGCCCGCCAGCCCCAGTCCCAGCGCCAGCAGCGTGGTGGCGATCCTGCGGCGCACGAAGAGGGCCGCGATATTCATTCCGCCGGCTCCGGCAGGGGGTCGCCGCGTCTGCGCGCGCGCCATTCGCGCATGTCATGCCCCAGCCGGTCGAAATAGATGTAGATCACCGGCGTGGTGAACAGCGTGAGAAGCTGGGAAACGATCAGCCCGCCCACGATGGAAATGCCCAGCGGATGGCGCAGCTCCGAGCCCATGCCTCCGCCCAGCATCAGCGGCAGCGCGCCGAACAGCGCCGCGACAGTGGTCATCAGAATGGGCCGGAAACGCAGCAGCGCCGCCTGGTGGATCGCCTCGGTCGGCGACTTGCCTTCACCCCGCTCGGCCTCGAGCGCGAAGTCGATCATCATGATCGCATTCTTCTTGACGATGCCGATCAGGAGGATGATCCCGATGATGGAGACGATGTTGAGGTCGTGACCGGTGATGATGAGGGCGACCAGCGCGCCGACCCCCGCCGACGGCAGGGTGGAAAGGATCGTCACCGGGTGGATGAAGCTCTCATAGAGCACACCCAGCACGATATAGACGGTGATAATGGCGGCCAGGATCAGCAGCACCTCATTCGCCAGCGCCGACTCGAAGGCCAGCGCCGAGCCTTCGAACTGGGTGGTGATGCCGGGCGGCGGCTTGGCCGCATCCTCGGCGTCGTGGATCTGGTTGACCGCCGTACCCAGCGAATAGCCCGGCGTCACGTCGAAGGAAAAACTGGCCGAAGGGAACTGGGCCAGGTGGTCGATCTGCAGCGGGGTCTGCCGCTCCTCGACCGTGGCGATGGCCGACAGCGGCACCTGGCCACCCCCGGCGGTCGGCAGATAGATGTCCTTCAGCGACTGTATGCTGTTCTGCAGGCGCGGATCGGCTTCCAGGATCACGCGACGCTGGTTGGACTGCGTGAAGATGGTCGAGATGATGCGCTGGCCGAAACTGTCGTACAGCGCATTGTCGATGGTCGCGGCGGTGACGCCGAAGCGGGCGGCGGTGTCGCGGTCGACATTGAGATAGGCGGACAGGCCATTGTCGAGGAAGCTGGTGGAGACGTTGCGCAGCGCGGTCTGCTTTTGCAGCTCGCTCAGCAGGCGCGGCACATAGTCGTTCAGCGCCGCCGTGGTCGCGGCCTGGATCACGAACTGATATTGCGCCCGGCTGACCACCGAATCGATGGTCAGGTCCTGCACCGGCTGCAGGTGGAACGTGATGCCCGGCACGGAATGGGCGTCGGCGGCCAGCCGCTCCATCACCGCCTGCACGCCGTCGCGCTCGTCCTTGGGCTTGAGGTTGATCAGCAGGCGTCCGCTGTTCAGCGTGGTGTTGGTGCCGTCCACCCCGATGAAGGAGGACAGGCTGGCGACGTCGGGGTCCTTCAGGATCTTGTCGGCCACCGCCTGCTGGCGCTGTGCCATCGCGTCGAAGGAAACGGTCGGTCCGGCTTCGGTGATCGCCTGTATGAAGCCGGTGTCCTGGACCGGGAAGAAGCCTTTCGGGATGGCGGCGTAGAGCACCACGGTCAGCACGAGCGTTGCCACCGCCACCAGAAGCGTCAAAGGCTGATGCTTGAGCACCCAGACCAGCAAGCGGTCATATTCGGCGATGATGCGCTCGTAATAGACCTCGGTGCGGCGGCGAAAACTGCCCTGGCGTTTTTCCTCCTCCGCATGGCTGCGCAAGAGCTTGGCGCAAAGCATGGGCACCAGCGTCAGCGACACCACCGCCGAAATCAGGATGGTAATGGCCAGCGTGACGGCGAATTCGCGGAACAACCGTCCTACCACCTCCTGCATGAACAGCAGCGGGATCAGGACGGCGATCAGCGACACGGTCAGCGACACGATGGTGAAGCCGATCTCGCCCGACCCCTTCATGGCGGCGTTGTAGGGCGTCTCGCCCCGCTCGATATAGCGCGAGATGTTCTCGATCATCACGATGGCGTCGTCGACCACGAAACCGGCCGAGATGGTCAACGCCATCAACGAGAGATTGTTGAGCGAATAGCCCAGCAGATACATCGCCGCGAAGGTGCCGACGATGGACAGCGGCACCGACAGCGAGGGGATGAAAGTGGCCGGCACGCTGCGCAGGAAGACATAGATCACCAGCACCACCAGCACCACCGCCAGCATCAGCTCGAACTGCACGTCGGCGACCGAGGCGCGGATGGTCTCGGTGCGGTCGGTGAGCGTGTGCACATCGACCGACGCAGGCAGCCCGGCCTGGATCTGCGGCAGAAGCTCCTTGATCGCGTCCACCACCTCGATGACGTTGGCGCCGGGCTGGCGCTGGACGTTGATCAGCACCGCCGGCGTGCGGTTGGCCCAGCTCGCCAGCTTGGTGTTCTGCGCCCCTTCCAGCACGGTGGCGACATCCGACAGCAGCACCGGCGCGCCATTCTTGTAGGCGACCACGATGTCCTTATAGGCGTCGGCGCTCTGGAGCTGGTCGTTGGCGTTGATGGTGTAGGACTGGGAGGCGCCATCGAAGCTGCCCTTTGGGGCGTTGGCGTTGTTGTTGGCGATGGTGGTGCGCAGGTCGTCGATGTTCAGGCCCAGCGCCGCCAGCTTCTGGATGTTGGCCTGCACGCGCACGGCCGGGCGCTGCCC
The DNA here is from genome assembly GCA_040255825.1 of Hyphomicrobiales bacterium. GTDB lineage: Bacteria > Pseudomonadota > Alphaproteobacteria > Micropepsales > Micropepsaceae > Rhizomicrobium. The sequence continues at coordinate 41,687 of JBDZVS010000012.1, forward strand.
CGCGATCGACACCAGGCCCACATCGGGAAGCTGCGAGATCTTCTGGGCGATGCGCGTGTCGGCCAGTTCCTGGACCTGGGTGATGGGCAGGGTGGTGGAACTGACCGCCAGCGTGATCACCGGCGCGTCGGCCGGGTTGACCTTGGCATAGACCGGCGGCGCCGGCAGGCTCTGCGGCAACAGGTTCGAGCCGGCGTTGATCGCCGCCTGCACTTCCTGTTCGGCGATGTCCAGGCTCAACGACAGGTCGAACTGAAGCGTGATCACCGACGAGCCGGCCGAGGAGACCGACGACATCTCTTTCAGCCCCGGCATCTGGCCGAACTGCCGCTCCAGCGGGGCGGTGACCGAGGTGGTCATCACATCCGGGCTGGCGCCCGGCAGGAAAGTCTGCACCTGAATGGTGGGATAATCGACTTCCGGCAGCGCCGACAGCGGCAGGAACTTGTAGCCGGTCAGGCCCACCAGCAGGATGGCGACCATCAGCAGCGTGGTGGCGACCGGCCGCTGGATGAAGGGCGCAGAGGGGTTGGCTCCGCCCGGCGGCGGCACCCCTTCAATATCCGGCGAGGGCCGGTCGGAGGGGGGCGGGCTCACGGCCGTGCGCCACCTTGCGCACGCGCGCCCGCCTGACGCCCGCCGCGGCGCATTTCAGCCATCGCCTGCGAGCATTGCCGGCTGAGCTGCGGGCGATTGCGGAACAGGCAGACGCGGGCGTCGCGGCTGCCCGGCTGGGCCGTCGGGCACAGCTTCTGGACGTCGGCGCCGCAGGCCTCTTCCATCTTCTTGGTCATCTCGGCCCGGCGCTCGGCCCGGGCGGCGTCATCGGCGCCGGCCGACGGCGCGGCGATCTTGGCGGTCTGGTTGGGGATTTCGATATCGGCGCCGTCGCGCAGCCGGTCGGCGCCGTCCACCACCACCGTGTCGCCCGGCTTCAACCCCTTCACGATCTGGACATTGTCGCCATCCTGGATTCCCGTCGTCACATTGCGCTGTAGCACCGTCTTGTCCGGCGTCACCACGAAGACATAGCTGCCGTCCGAGCCGCGCTGGATCGCGGCCACCGGCACCACCGTCTGGTGATGCAGCGTGTCGACCAGGAGCCGTACATTGACGAACTGCGCCGGGAACAGCCGGTTGTCCTTGTTGTCGAACATGGCGCGCAGCTTCACCGAGCCAGTCGAGGGATCGACGACATTGTCCACCGTTGCCAGTGTGCCGGCCGCCAGCTTTACGGTCTGGGTGCGGTCATAGGCCTCGACCGGCAGCGTGGCCCCGGCGTTCACCCGCGCCAGCACCTTGTGCACATCGTCCTCGGGAATGGTGAACAGCACCGACATGGGCTGAAGCTGCGTCACTACCACGATGCCGGTGGCCTGACCGGCCGAGACGATGTTGCCGATATCGACCTGATGGATGCCGGCGCGGCCGGTGATGGGCGAAACCACATTGGTATAGCCCAGATTGATGCGCGCGGTTTCGACCGCGGCCTGGTCGGCCACGACCACGCCTTCATAGGACTTGACGGTGGCGGCCTGGGTCGCGACCTGCTGCTGAGCGATGGCGTTCTGGGCCTGCAGCGTACGATAGCGCTCCAGGTCCACCTTGGCGTTGGCGAGGGTGGCGGAGTCGCGGGCCAACTGGCCGCGCGCCTGATCCAGCGCCGCCTGATAGGGCCTTGGATCGATCTGGGCCAGCACATCCCCGGCCTGAACCATCTGGCCTTCGGTGAAATTCAGCTTGATCAGCATGCCGCCGACCTGGGGCCGCACTGTCGCGGTCGACAGGGGCGTCACCGTGCCAAGGGCGTTCAATGTGATGTTGATGTCGCCGTCGCGGGCGACCGCCACCCCCACCGGCTGGGGCCCCTGGTTGAAGCGCATGTTGCGCTGGGGCCTGGGATAGATCGCCCAGATCAGCAGCGCCAGGATCGCCAGCCCCACCGCGAACCAGATGACGCGCGACAGGCGCGGATGACGGCCGCCCCAACGCTTGATGCCCTGCCAGGTGCGCCCTGCAAGACCCGGCTCGGGCTCGGGTGAGCGAAACTCGTGCGCGGTGCGGTCGATATTCATCTGGGGGTCCGTGTCACAAAAGGGCCGAAAAGTCCCGGAAAGTTGAGGCTTCGGTCTATCGCGGCGAAGCTGAACGCCGGATGAAGTTATACCTTAATCGCCGAACCGTCTGATAGCTGGCAGTTGCGGCCGATATTTGTCGAAATTGTCCCGGCTGGCCGTCCCGCTGGCGCCGCCGCGACAATAACGCTATGTCGCAGTCCCGTTCCGGGCGGCCACCGGACCGGTCACCACGGTTATCAGGACGGACAGGCGCGTGCTTCCCCATTTCTTTTTCTGGTGCTTCCACGAGGGACGGGCGTGGGTGGTCGATGCCGCCCAAAGCCACCCGCTCTGGTCATTCCCGATCGCCTTCGTGATCGCTTTCAGCGAATCCTTCGTGGGAGTGTCCTTCATCGTGCCCGGCACCATCCTTCTGATCACGCTGGGCGGGGTGATCGGAGCAAGCGATATCGGCATTTTCCCAGGCTGGGCGGGCGCGGTGGCCGGATCGGTGCTGGGCGACTGGATCAGCTGGTGGATCGGCTTTCATTACCATCACCAGATTGTCCATATGTGGCCCTTTCGCAAATTCGAGGCACAGATCGAAAACGCCCTGCACTTCTTCCATCGCTGGGGAACCGCGGCCATCTTCATCGGCCGCTTCATGGGCCCGTTCCGCGCCACCGTCCCGCTGGTTGCCGGCATGAGCGAGCTGGAATTCTGGCCCTTCCAGATCGCCAATACGGCGTCCGCGCTGGTGTGGGCCTATGTGATCCTGGCGTTCCCGGCGGTCGCGATGCACTTCCTGATCACCTGAGCGATTTTGGGAACATTATATTTCGGTTATCGGGGTCCTCTTCCCTCTCCGGCGGGATGGTGGCCAAGACCAGATCAAGCCACCATACACTGTTCGTTCTCGATCTGCCGCACCTTTCGAACAGTGTTTGAAACTTGGCAGGGGCGGGCACCTGGCCCCATTCGGAACAGCTAATCGTTAACGGCCGGACCTACAGCCGTCAGAGCCTGCCGTTCCGTGCCAGAACGGCGCGTCCCCGGGCCATTTCGCTGGCCTGCCTCCTGCATCGACCCGCCCGCGATGACAAGGGGTGTGGTGGTGAACATCAAGGCCGGCGATGCGACAGTGCGGGCCACCCGTCCGGCTTTCGATCCACTGGGGGCGAACAGCGAGGGAGCCCATGGCCTTGATGCCAAGCGCCTCGCCGACATCGTGCTGGCCGGCCTGGCCATTATCCTTTTCGGCCCGATCCTTGCCGTAGCGGCCATCGCCATCGCGCTGGATACGCGCGGACCCATCCTGTTCTGCCAGCGGCGCACCGGCCTGAACGGCCGGCCCTTCGGCATCTACAAATTCCGTACCATGACGGTGATGGAGGACGGCGCCACCGTCACCCAGGCCGTGGCGGGCGACGCCCGGATCACGCGCGTGGGCCGTTTCCTGCGCGCGTCCTCGGTCGACGAACTGCCGCAGCTTTTCAACGTCCTCAAGGGCAACATGTCGCTGGTGGGTCCACGCCCCCATGCCATCGCCCATGACGCCTATTACGGCGCGCGCATCGCCAATTATGCCCGACGCTTCGCGGTCAAGCCGGGCATCACCGGCTGGGCCCAGGTGAAAGGCGCGCGCGGCGCCACCCCGACCATTGCCGACATGCAGGCGCGCGTCGATCTGGACGCCTGGTATGTCGATCACGCCGGGCTGGGTCTGGATCTGCTGATCCTGGCCCGCACCCCACTGGAAGTGCTGCGCCACAGGAACGCGGTCTGATGGGCGCGACTGCCGATATCCGCCACGCCGTTCCCGCGCCGGTTGCCGCACAACCGGCCAACGATTCCCATATCGAGGTCACGGTCGGCGGTCTTCGCACCGTCTGCCTGACGCGCCAGGCGCTGGCGCGCATGATGGTGCAGGACTGTCTGGCAGCCCGCCGGGGCCACACCGGCCCCAAGCTGGTCTTCGCCTCCAATGGCCACGCCATCGCGCTGGCGGCGCGCGACAGGTCTTTCCGGGCGCTTTTCGGACAGGCCGACATCATCCACGCCGACGGGCAGGCGGTGGTGTTCGCCTCGCGCCTTCTGACCGCAACCCCGATCCCCGAGCGCAGCGCCACCACCGACTTCATCCATGACGCCGCCAGGGCGGCGTGCTTGTCCGGCCTGCGCTTCTTCCTTCTGGGCGCCACCGAGGAAGCCAATGCCGAAGCCGCCCGCACCCTTGGCGAAACGTATCCGGGACTGAAGGTCGTCGGCCGCCATCACGGCTATTTCTCGGAACTGGACGAGGAAGGTCTGTGCGAGGAGATCAACCTCACCCAGCCGGACGTGATCTGGGTCGGCCTGTCGGTGCCGCGCGAATACGCCTTCGCGGTGCGCAACCGCGCACGCCTGAACGCTGGCTGGTTGGTCACCTGCGGCGGCTGCTTCAACTTCGTCACCGGCGCCTACCGGCGCGCGCCCGGCTGGATGCAGACGCTGGGCCTGGAATGGCTGTTCCGCCTGCTGCGCGAGCCGCGCCGGCTGTTCTGGCGCTATGCCGTGACCAATCCGGTCGCGATGTTCTGCCTGCTGACGCGCACATTCCCGGGCGATGCCGCCACGGCGCCAGGGGGAACGCCATGACCGGCGCCGCCCCGCCCGGCAAGCCAATCGAAAAGGAACAGAAGTCCGGCGGAACCGCGGCGCGGCTTCCCTTTCTGCGTCTGGTCCTGCGCTATGGCCTCACCACCACCGGTCCGGTGGCGGTGTCGGCGGCGCATTTCGCTGCTTCGCTGATATTCCTGCGTAACCTTTCGGCCCATGAGTTCGGCCTCTTCTCGTTCGTCATGGTGGTGGTGTCGTTCGGCATGAGCCTGGGCGGCGCGCTGATCGTGGTCCCCATCAACCAGAGCCTGGTCAGCGGCGATGCCACCACGCGGCCCGCCTGCTACCACATGAACTGGCTTGTGTGCGCCGCTTTCGCAGCCCTGCTGGGGTTCGCCCTGTGGGTGAGCGAGGCGCCGCCGCGCGAGGCGCTGCTGCTGGGCGTTTACAGTGCCGGCTTCGCCTTCCGCTGGTTCGCCCGCTCTGTCGCCTATATCGACGGGCGGATGCGCTCGGCCATCGCCTCCGACTTCGTCTACAGCCTGCTGATGTTGGCACTTTTGCCCCTTCTGGCGCTGACCCATCGCATGAGCTTCACTCATGGCAGCGAAGTGATGCTGCTGGCGGCGCTGGCGGCGCTGGCCCCTTTCGGCCGGGCCTTCTTCGCCGGCCAGTTGAAGGCGCTGCGGCATGGCACCTTCGGCAGCTATCTGCCCGTCTTCCGCGACGTTTCCCGCTGGTCGATGACCGGGGTGATCTTCACCGAGGTGACGGCCAACATCCACGCCTATCTGGTCACCTTCATATCCGGCGCCGATGCCTTTGCGCTGCTGGCGCTGGGCATGCTGCTGATGCGCCCGGCCTCGCTGGTGCAGAGCGCGCTGCCGGACATGGAGCGCCCGGCCATGGCGCGCGCCATCGCCCGCCTGGACATGAACGGGCTTGCCGCCATCGGCCGCCATCTGCTTTACGGCCTGTCCGCCGCATGGGTCGGCAATATCCTGCTGTGTGTCGCGCTGCTGACCTATGTCCCCCAGCTTATTCTCAAGAAGGGCTATAGCCTCCATGCCGTGGCCCTGGTGGCCGCGATAAGCGCGGCGATCATGCTGCTGCGCGCGGTGCGCACGCCCATGGCGGTGATGCTGCAGGCCGCCGGCGAGTTCAAGGCCCTGGCCGGCCTGGCCGCCGTCTCGGGCGCCGTCTCTCTGGTGGCGACGCTGGCGCTGCTGCTGGCCTTCGGACCCACGGCGTCGCTGTTCGGCATTCTCCTGGGCGAGGTCACGGTGGTGGCGCGCTGCGCCAGTCTGGTCGCCGCCTGGAAGCGGGCGCAACGCTCCGCTCCGATGGGAGCGCTGGCCCATGCCTGAGACGGTCACGATCTGCATCCCGACCTACAGGCGTCCCAAAAGCCTCAAGCGGCTGCTGGACGCCATCGCCCTGCTTCGCACGGACGCGCATCTGTCGGTCCTGGTGGCCGACAACGATGCCGAGGTCCATGCCGGTTTCGACCTGGCGACCGCCATGGCCCCGGCCTATCCCTGGCCGTTGACCACGGTGATCGCCGAAAAGCGGGGCATCGCCCAGGTCCGCAACACCCTGATCGCCCATGCGCTGGCGCAACGCGCGCGCTTCATCGCCATGATCGACGATGACGAATGGCCCGAGCCCGATTGGATCGCGCGGTTCCTGGCTTGCGCCCGCGCCACCGGCGCCGATGTGCTGCAAGGCTCCATCCTGTTCGGCCACGCCGGCGGAGCCGAGGGTCATTGCGACATCCGCCGCGCCACCGGACCGGTCGCCATGCTGCAGGGCGCGGGCAACCTCCTGATCCGCCGCGAAGTGTTGGAAGAGATGGACCAGCCCTGGTTCGACCCGCAATTCGCCCTGTCGGGGGGCGAGGACCAGGAATTCTTCGTGCGGCTGACAGGCGCGGGCAAACGCTTCGCCTGGTCGGACGAGGCCATCGCCCATGGAGACATTCCCGAAAGCCGCGCCGGCCTGGGCTGGCTTCTCAAGCGCGCCTATTCCGTCGGCAATTCCGACATGCGTGTACTGATCAAGCACCGTTCCGGGCCGGGCCTGTTCGCGCGCGAGGCAGCGAAAATCCTGGTCATGCTGCTGCTGTCGCCGCTGCTGGCGGTGCTTCTTGCCCCAAGCCCGAAGCGGCGCGCCGTGCCGCTGCAGAAGCTTTGCCGCGCCGCCGGCAAGCTGGCCGCCATGTTCGGCGCCCGCTACAACGCCTATGCCGTGGTCCAGGGCGAGTGACCTCGACCCCATTTAGAGGTTCGCAAGGCGGTTGATATAAGACTGGGACGGAACTTCGAGCGAACTTGAAGGCTGGGCGGCTTTGCGGTCGTACCGCCGCCACGCCTTCCGCTTCATGCGGCGCAACCGACGGATTTGAGGTTTATGGCGAACACCGGAACCGGGACCCTGGCCTTGGGCGCGCCCACCGGCGCCTCCGGGGCCCTGCTCGCGACCGGGGTTTATCTGTCCCTGCTGCTGCTGGTCTTCGTCGGGCTGGACGCGTTTTCGCCGCCGCCGCTGGTGTCGCATTTCGGCGGCGTGCAGGAGGCTTCCAAGGGCGATGTGCTGCGCCAGGTCTGCTATCTGGGCGTGGGCGCGCTGGCAGTGGCGGCCGCGCTGCAGCGCCAGGGCCTGGCCGCCCTGCGCGCCATTCCGCTGTCCATGGGCCTCTTGCTGGCCTGGTGCATCGCCAGCGCACTGTGGGCGCCCGAACCCAATGTGGTGATCCGGCGGGCCGGTCTGGAAGTGGTGATCGTGGTTTCGACGCTTCTGAGCGTCGCCATGGTCGGCCCGCAAAAGGCGTTCACCCTGTGGCGCTGGCTTCTGGCCCTGGTGCTGCTGGTCAATTTTCTCTCCATCCCGCTGGTCCCGGCGGCGCGCCATCTGGCGGGCGAGACCGACCCGGCGCTGGTCGGCAACTGGCGGGGCCTTTACGGCCACAAGAACATCGCCGGCGCGGTATGCGCCATCACCGCCATCCTGTTCCTCTTCAGCCGCACGGGCTGGAAGAACATCATCGGCATCGGGATCGCCGCCGCCGCCATTTTCTTCCTGGTGATGACGCGCTCCAAGACCTCGATGGGCTTGCTGCCGGTGGCGCTGGTGGCGGGACTCTCCTATCGGCTGGGCTGGCGCGACGGCCTGTCCCGCGCCATCCTGTGCGTGGCAGGGCTGCTGCTGCTGGGCGCGCTGATCAGCTTCGTGCTGCTGGATGCCAACACCATCGTCCGCCTGCTGGAGGATCCGCGCGAATTCACCGGCCGCGCCGCGATCTGGGCCGCCGAGCTGCGCTACATCGGCGACCATCCGCTGCTGGGATCGGGGTTCGGCACCTTCACCGACACGGGGGGCCTGTCGCCGCTGCACAATTATGTCGGCGGCAGTTGGGTCGAGGCGGTCAGCCACGGCCATAACGGTTATCTGCAAATATGCGTCACCATCGGCGGGGTCGGCTTTCTGCTGACCCTTCTGGCCGTCATCGTCCGTCCGCTGCGCGGCTTTTGGGCGCTGGACCGGGATGCGGACGCCTTCAGGCCGATGCTGCTGGCCCTGTTCACCTTCCTGGTGCTGCACAATTTCATGGAGAGCGACTTCCTGGAGGGCGACGCGCCAAGCTGGGCCGCGATGCTGATGGTGATCGCCGCCCTGGGCCGGCCCCTGACGCCGAATCCACCCGAAGCCGGTCATTCCAGGGCAAATCGTTAACCGGCGCTGTATAAACAGAAGGGGTCATGTCGGTCCCGTTCTTCAGCGTCATCATTCCGGTTTACAACCGCGCCGGCCCGCTGCGGCGCGCGCTTCAATCGGTGCTGGCCCAGACCTGCCAGGATTTCGAGATCGTGGTGGTCGACGACGGCTCGGCCGACGATCCGCGCGCCGTCACAGAGAGTTTCGCCGATCCGCGCATCCGCTTCATCCGCCAGGACAATGCCGGGGGCGGAGTGGCGCGCAACACCGCCATCGATGCCGCGCGCGGCCGCTTCGTCGCTCCGCTGGATTCGGACGATGTCTTTCTTCCCCACCATCTGGAGCGCATGCGCGCTCTGCTGGCCGACACCGATGGCAGCGTGGTGGGCTATGCGCGCATCCGCGTCGATCGCGGTCCTGGCCGCGTGATCCTCAAGCCGCCGCGCGCCATCGCTGAAAGCGAACACATGGCCACCTATCTGCTGGCGACGCGGGGCTTCGTGCCCACCATCACCATCGTGGTGGACCGCCGGATGGCCAGCCGCATCCGTTACGACCACGCGCTGCGCACCGCGGAGGACACCGACTTCGCCCTGCGGCTCTATCTGGCCGGCTGCCGTTTCCGCATGATCGAAGAGCCCGGCGCGACATGGATGGACCATGCCGATCCCAACCGCACCTCGGCGACGCGGCGCAGCCGCCGCTTCGGCGAATGGCTGGAACACATGCGTCCGGCGATTCCGGCGCGGGCCTATCATGGCGGCCGTGGCTGGGCCTATGCCAAGCTGATCGCGCCTGAACATCCGCTGGCCGCGCTCGGGCTTTATCTCAACGCCGTGCTGCACGGCTGTTATGCACCTCGCCTCGCCGTAATCGTATTCCTGCAAATCTTCCTGGGCCGGCGGTACCGTAGCGTCGCGGATCACGCGATCCGATGGCTGCGGGCGGGTCTGCGCGAATCCCGCACTGAAGCGCGCACCCTGGAACGCGCATGATTACCCGGCGCGGCCTGCTGGCGGCTGGCGCGGCCGCCATCGCGGCGCCGGCGCAGGCAGGGGATTTTCGCACCTTGCGCGGCTTGGCCGCCGCCAAGGGGTTCGTCTTCGGCACCGCCGCCGCCTCCTATGAATTGAAAGACGGCGACTTCCCGCCCGTACTGCTGAGCCAGGTCGCCCAGATCGTGCCGGAATATGAAATGAAGCGCGGCGCGCTGGAGCCGCGGCCCGGGCACTATGACTTTCGCGTCCTCGACACGCTGTTCGGCTTCGCCACGCGCAATGGGCTTTCCCTGCGCGGCCATCCGCTGGTCTGGTACACCGCCAATCCCGCCTGGCTGGAGGACGCGCTGGCCGCGCGGCGCGACGAAACGCTGCTGACCGGGCACATCCGCTCGGTGCTGGGACGCTACAAGCTGGCCGCCGTCGATGTGGTGAACGAGGCGCTGATGCCGCCATCGTCATCGCAGCGCGGCTTTCGCCCCTCGCTCTGGCTCACCGCCTTCGGTCCTGAATATCTCGACATCGCCTTCCATGCCGCGCGCGCCGCCGCCCCCGCCACCCGGCTGGTCTACAATGATTTCGGCTGCGAGCAGGGCGGCCCCGGCAATGACCGCTTCCGCGCCGACACGCTGACGCTGCTGGACGGGCTTCTGGCGCGGCGCGTGCCCATCGATGCCTTGGGGCTTCAGGCCCATCTGACTGCCTTTTCCAATCCGGTAGACCAGCGCAAGCTGCGCACCTTCCTGGAGGAGGTGCGGGCGCGCGGCCTTGCCCTTCAGGTCACCGAACTGGATGTCGATGACAGTGGCGGACCTTCCGACATCGCCCGCCGCGACGGCGCGGTGGCCGATACCGCGCGCCGCTTCCTGGACGTGGTGCTGGACAATCCGGTCCTGGAAAGCGTGCTCACCTGGAATCTGTCGGACCGCTATGTCGATCCTCCCGACGAATGGCGGCTGAAGCTGGCCGGCTTCCGCTACCGCAAGACGCCGTACGACGCCGCCATGCGCAAGAAGCCGCTGTGGGATGCGCTGGCGCGGGCCTTCTCCGGCCGCCGCGCCTTCTACTAGAGCGCGATCCGGGCGAGCGGATACCGCGAGACCGGGAAATTGCGCGACCAAACAACAAGCCAGAGCATGATCCAGATTCAAGGATGATGGATCATGCTCTAGGGGCTTTGGCGCGGGACTTTAACGCGGGAAAAGCCGGATATACCGGGTTTTCGCGGTGCCGTTGCGCAATCGCGTTAACCGTTCGTCAGGCAGGGCTCCGGTAAAGGAGGATGGTAGCGGGGCCTTCGCATTCAGCGCCCCGGCGGAAGGCACCACGGCGCATGTCCCCTTACCAGCCTCTGGCCGCTTATGTCCCGGCCGCCGGCGCCTATCCGGCGGCCGGTGCCGCGCCTTCCTTCCAGCTTGCCGACCTGGTTCGCCTGATCCATGCCCGCCGCGTCCTGATCCTCAGGGTCGCCGCCGCCGTCGTGCTGCTGGCGCTGCTGGCGGCGCTGGTGCTGCCCACAAGCTGGTCGGGCGCGGCCAAGGTGATGCTTGAGCAGCGCCACAACAACGTCACCGAATTGTCGGCGGTGCTGTCCCAACTCCCGGACGATCCGGCGACGCTGCAGAACCAGATCCAGATCCTGACCTCGCGCGAGCTGGCCGGCCAGGTGGTCGACACGCTGCACCTGACCGGCGATCCCGAATTCAATCCCACGCTGGTGCAGCCCGGTCTGGGCCGGGTGCTGGCCCTGCTCAACCCGCGCAACTGGTTCACGGGGGGCAAGGTCCTGTCCGCCGTCCGCCAGCGCGACCGCACGATCGATACCTTCCTCAAGCACGTCACCGTCGGCGCCGAGGGACTTTCCACCGCCGTCACCGTCACCGTGACATCCCGCAATCCCGACAAGGCGGCCCTTCTGGCCAATACGCTGGTGGATGCCTATGTCCGCTCCCAGGTCGCCACCAAGGTCAAGGCGGCCACCACCACCACCGGCTGGCTGAACCAGCGGCTGCACGACCTTGCCCGCCAGCTCCAGGCCCAGGAAGAAGCGGTGCAGCGCTACAAGGTCGAACACGGCCTGACCGATTCGGGCGCCGGCAATTCGCTGGTCGATCAGCAACTGGCGGCCATCAATGCGCAGATCGTGCAGGCACGCTCGGACCTGGCCGAGAAGCAGGCGATCGAGGACCGTATTTCTCAACTGATGACCGGTGGCCATGCCGCCGACATCGGCCAGATCGTCGCCTCGCCGCTGATCGTGCAGTTGCGCACCCAGCAGGCCCAGCTTCTGCGCGACGAGAGCCTGGCGGACAGCAAATACGGCCCGCTGCATCCCAGGATGCAGGCCATCCAGGCCCAGAAGCACGACCTGGATCAGAAGATCGCACAGGAAGTCTCGCGCCTGGCTGCCTCGGCCGCCAGCGACGTGATCGTCGCCCGGGCGCATCTGACCTCGCTCCAGGCCAGCCTGGGCAGCACCGAGCGCGCCGCCAACGGCCAGAACCTGGCGCGGGTCCAGCTTCAGGCGCTGGAATCCAATGCCGCCTCGACCCGCACCATGTATGAGGCCTTCGTCCAGCGGCTGCGCCAGAGCCAGAACGCCGATGAGGTGCAAACGCCCGAAAGCCAGATCATCAGCCGCGCGCCCGTGCCTTCCAAGCCCAGCGGGCCAAAGCGCACGCTGATCGTCGGCGCCTCGCTGCCGCTGGGGCTTCTTCTGGGCCTTCTGAGCGCCCTGTTGCTCGAAAAGCTGGGGCCGCTGATGCCGGTCAAGGTCAACGGCGCGCCCCGCGCCGCCCTGGTGCGGCCCGGCAAATCAAGACCGCCATCGGCCCCGGTATGGAACGGCCCGCCCATCCTTGGCGAAATCGACGACAGCGCCCGCCTGGCCGCCGCCGACTTCGTGCTCGATTATCCCGACAGCAAATTCTCCCGCGCCCTGGCCCGGCTGGCGCGCCAGTTGGAAGCGCGCGGCGGCGACGCCGCCCTGGTCGCCTTCACCTGCGCCAATGCGGGTGATGCCGGCGAGAACCGCGCCGCCATCGCCGCCAGCCTGGCCCGCGCCGCCGCGAAGGCAGGCAAGAAGACCGTGCTTGTCGATCTGGTCCCCGAGGCGCTGGCCACCCGCGCCCTGAAGGCGCCGGTCAGCAATGGCCTCTATGAGGTGCTGACTGGCGGGATGAAGTTGAACCAGGTGCTGGCCAGGGACCCGCGCAGCCAGGTCTATGTTCTGGGCATCCCGCGCCGCCCGCCCAACGCCCCCACCATGTTCGCTTCGCCCCAGATGGCGCGACTGGTCTCGACCCTGCGCCGCGGCGCCGACTTCATCGTGATCGATTGCGGTGTGGCGATGCCGGCGCTGGAAACCGCGCCCCTGGCCCAGTTGGCCGACGCCACCGTGCTGGTGGCCCGCCGCCCGATGCTGCACAGCGCGCTGGTGGCCAATGCCGCCCACATCCTGCAAAGCGCCAAGGCCGCCCCCATCGGCATTGTGGTGACACGATAGCGGCGCTTGGGCGTCGCTATCGTGTCATCCCCGGCGAGCATCGCCCGCAAAGAGCGATGCGAGGGAAGGGGATCCATCTTTCCGCCAGCCAGACTGTCCGCATATCTGGATTCCCTTTCCCTGGTATTGCTGGCGCAATGCTCGGCCGGGAATGACAACAGTGGCTAACGCGGCAGCTCCGAGCTACCCATCAGAAACGCGTCCACGCCGCGCGCGCACTGACGCCCTTCACGGATCGCCCATACCACCAGCGACTGACCCCGGCGCATGTCACCGCAAGCGAAGATCTTGGCCTTGCTGGTCTGGTAGCTGGTGACTGGCGCCTTGACGTTGCCGCGCCCATCCAGCGCCACGCCGGATTGCTCGACAAAGCCGGACACGCGCGGGCCGGTGAAGCCCATCGCCAGAAGCACCAGGTCGGCCTTGATGGTGAATTCGCTCCCGGGCACCGGCGCCAGGATCATCTTGCCGCCGTCGCCCAGCTTCCATTCGACGCGCACGCATTCCAGCGCTTCGATGCGGCCGAAATCACCATCGCCGCCGCCGATGGCCCGGCGCGTCTGTACCGACCAGTCCCGCTCGCAGCCTTCCTGGTGCGACGAGGAGGTGCGCAGCTTCATCGGCCAGTCCGGCCACACCAGCAGCTTGTTTTCCTTCAGCGGCGGCTGCGGCATGATTTCGAACTGGGTCACCGAGGCCGCGCCGTGGCGGTTCGAGGTGCCCACACAGTCCGAGCCGGTATCGCCGCCGCCGATCACCACGACATGCTTGCCCTTGGCGCTGATGGTGCCGGCCGGGGCGGCCTTGCTTTCCGGGTCGCCGGCCACGCGCTTGTTCTGCTGGGTCAGGAAGTCCATGGCGAAATGGATGCCCTCCAGCTCGCGCCCCTCGATCGGCAGGTCGCGCGGCTGCTCGGAGCCGCCGGCCATCACCACCGCGTCGTAATCGGCCAGAAGCTGGTCGACCGAGACGCCCGCGCCCACTTCGACGCCGGTGCGGAACGCCACGCCTTCGGCTTCCATCTGGCGGACGCGCCGGTCGATCAGATGCTTTTCCAGCTTGAAGTCGGGAATGCCATAGCGCAGCAGGCCGCCGACGCGATCGCTCTTTTCGAACACGGTGACGCTGTGGCCGGCGCGCGCCAGTTGCTGGGCGCAGGCCAGTCCCGCCGGTCCCGACCCCACCACCGCCACCGTCTTGCCGGTCTTCTGCGAAGGCGACTGGGGCTGCAGCCAGCCCTCTTCCCAGGCGCGATCGACGATCTGGCACTCGATGGTCTTGATGGTGACGGGGCTGTCGATGATGTTCAGAGTGCAGCTGGCCTCGCACGGCGCCGGACAGATGCGCCCGGTGAATTCCGGGAAATTGTTGGTCGAGTGCAGGCTCTCCGACGCGGCGCGCCACTGGTCGCGATAGACCAGATTGTTCCAGTCGGGGATCAGGTTGTTGACCGGACAGCCATTGTGACAATAGGGGATGCCGCAATCCATGCAGCGGGCCGCCTGCCCGGTGATCTCGCCGTGCGGGAGCGGGTGAACGAATTCGCGATAATGGCGGACGCGCTCTTCCGGCTTGTCATAGCCGCGCTCGTGCCGCTCGATTTCCAGAAAGCCCGTGATCTTGCCCATTGGATGGTCCTACTCGGCCGCGATGGCGGCGCGCGCCTTCATGTCCGCCAGCGCCTTGGCATAATCGGTCGGCATCACCTTGACGAATTTGCCCAGGGCGTTGTCCCAGTCGTCCAGCAGCGCCCTGGCGCGCGCGCTACCGGTGAACTGCAGGTGCCGTTCCACCAGGATGCGCAGCCGCTCGGCGTCGAAGCGCAGCATGTCGCCCATACCCGCGTCCGACACGCTGGGCGAACGCCTGCGCGGCATGTCATCGCCGGACAGCGCCGATCCATGAACTTCACCCACCGGCGCGCCGACGCCTTCCAGCTTCACCATCGCCAGGTTGCAGCGCTCGCGGAAGTCGCCCTCCTCGTCATAGACATAGGCGATGCCTCCCGACATGCCGGCGGCGAAGTTGCGGCCGGTCCGGCCCAGCACGGCGACGACGCCGCCCGTCATGTATTCGCAGCCATGGTCGCCGGTGCCTTCCACCACCGTCACGGCGCCGGAGTTGCGCACGGCGAAACGCTCGCCCGCCACGCCCTGGAAATAGGCTTCGCCGGCGATGGCGCCATAAAGGACGGTGTTGCCGACAATGATGTTCTCGGCCGGATCGCGGTCCACCGCCCCTGGCGGCCTGACCACGATGCGCCCGCCCGACAGGCCCTTGCCGACATAGTCGTTGGCGTCACCGGTCAGTTCCAGCGACACGCCCCGCGCCAGGAAGGCGCCGAAGCTCTGCCCGGCGGTGCCGGTGAATTTCACGCTGATCGTGTCTTCCGGCAGGCCGCCATGGCCGTGGACCCGCGCGACCTCGCCCGACAGCATCGCGCCCACGGTGCGATCGACATTGCGGATGGTCCGCTCCAGCCTGACCGGCTGGCCGCTTTCGATGGCCGGTTTCGCGGCGGCGATCAGGTCATGGTCCAGCGCCGTCTCCAGGCCGTGATTCTGCTCCTCGCAGCAATGGATGGCCACGCCCGGGCGCGCCGTCACGCTGAACAGGATGCGCGACAGGTCCACGCCCTGCGCCTTCCAGTGGCCGACCGCCTTGCGCATGTCCAGCCGGTCGACGCGGCCGATCATCTCGTCAACCGTGCGGAAGCCCATGGCGGCCATGATCTCGCGCAGTTCCTCGGCGACGAAGAAGAAATAGTTGATCACATGCTCGGGCTGGCCGGTGAAGCGCTTGCGCAGCACCGGGTCCTGGGTGGCCACCCCCACCGGGCAGGTGTTGAGATGGCACTTGCGCATCATGATGCAGCCACTGGCGATCAGCGGCGCGGTGGCGAAACCGAACTCGTCGGCGCCCAGAAGCGCGCCGATGGCGACGTCGCGGCCAGTGCGAAGACCGCCATCGACCTGCACCGCGATGCGGCCGCGCAACCCGTTCAGCACCAGGGTCTGTTGCGTCTCGGCCAGGCCGATCTCCCACGGGCTGCCCGCATGGGTCAGCGAGGTCAGCGGCGAGGCGCCGGTGCCGCCCTCGAAGCCCGAGATGGTGACATGGTCGGCGCGGCACTTGGCGACGCCCGCCGCCACGGTGCCAACGCCCACTTCCGACACCAGCTTGACCGAGATGCGCGCCTTCTGGTTGACGCTTTTCAGGTCGCGGATCAGCTGCGCCAGGTCTTCGATGGAATAGATGTCATGGTGCGGCGGCGGCGAGATCAGGCCCACGCCCGGCGTGGAATGGCGCACCTTGGCGATGTTGGCGTCGACCTTGTGGCCGGGAAGCTGGCCGCCCTCGCCCGGCTTGGCGCCCTGGGCCATCTTGATCTGGATGTCGTCGGCATTGACCAGATATTCGGTGGTCACGCCGAAGCGGCCCGACGCCACCTGCTTGATGCGCGAGCGCATGGAATCGCCGTTGGCCAGCGGCTTGAAGCGATCCGGCTCCTCGCCGCCCTCGCCGGTGTTGGAGCGCCCGCCGATGCGATTCATGGCGATGGCCAGGTTGGTGTGCGCCTCGCGGCTGATGGAGCCGAAGCTCATCGCCCCGGTCGAGAAACGCTTGACGATCTCGCCGGCGGGTTCGACCTCGTCCAGCGGAACCGGGGTTTCCGCCGGCCTGAACTCCATCAGCCCGCGCAGGGTGAGCAGCCGCTCACTCTGCTCGTTGATCTGCCGGGCGAAGAGTTGATACTCCGCCGGATTGTTGCCGCGCACCGCATGTTGCAGGCGGCTGACGCTGTCGGGCGTCCAGGCATGGTCCTCGCCGCGCAGGCGGAAGGCATAGTCGCCGCCCACGTCCAGCATGTTCTTGTAGATGGGATTGTCGCCATAAGCCTCACGGTGGCGGCGCCAGGCCTCCTCGGCGATCTCCTTCAGGCCGATGCCCTCGATCGTGCTGGCGGTGCCGGTGAAATATTTCTCGATGAAGTCGCTCGAAAGCCCCACCGCGTCGAAGATCTGCGCGCCGCAATAGGACTGGTAGGTGGAGATGCCCATCTTGGACATCACCTTCAGGATGCCCTTGCCCACCGCCTTGATGTAGTTCTTCTGCACCTCATGAGACTTGAGCGGCAGGTTCTGGCGCACGCGGATCTGCTCCAACGTCTCGAAGGCCAGATAGGGATTGATCGCCTCGGCGCCGTAACCGGCCAGCACGCAGAAATGATGGACCTCGCGCGCCTCGCCGGTCTCCACCACAAGGCCGGTCTGCATCCGCAGGCCCTGGCGGACCAGGTGATGATGCACCGCCGCCGTCGCCAGCAGCGCCGGCACGGCAATGCGGCCGGGCGAGACCGCCCGGTCGGACAGGATCAGGATGTTGTTGTCGGCCAGCACCGCATCGGTGGCGTTGTGGCAGATGCGCAGTACCGCGTTCGAGAGCCCGGCCGCGCCTTCCTCTGCCGGCCAGGTGCAATCGATGGTGGCGGTGCGGAAGGCGCCGTCCACCAGCTCGCTGATGGAGCGGATCTTCTCGACATCGGCGTTGGTCAGCACCGGCTGGCTGACCTCCAGGCGCTTGTGGGCGCCGGCCTCGCGGCCCAGAAGGTTGGGGCGCGGCCCGATCATCGACACCAGGCTCATCACCAGCTCCTCGCGGATCGGATCGATCGGCGGATTGGTGACCTGGGCGAAGTTCTGCTTGAAATAATTGTAGAGCAGCTTGGGCTTGTTCGACAGCACCGCGATCGGCGTGTCCGATCCCATCGAGCCGATGGGATCGTCGGCCTTGGTGGCCATCGGCTCCAGGAAGAACTTGATGTCTTCCTCGGTATAGCCGAAAGCCTGCTGCGCATCGAGCAGCAGCGCCGGGTCCTTGGCTTCGGCGCGCCGGTCGTCCGGCAGGTCGGGAAGCTCTTCCAGCTTGTACTGGGCTTCCTTCAGCCAGTCCTCATAGGGCTCGGCCGCGGAGTATCTCTGCTTGATCTCCTCATCGTCGATGATGCGGCCTTCCTCGAAGTCGATCAGCAGCATCTTGCCGGGCTGAAGCCGCCATTTGCGCCTGATCTTCTCCTCCGGCACCGGGAGCACGCCCGATTCCGAGGCCAGGATGACGAGATCGTCGTCGGTGATGACATAGCGCGCGGGCCTGAGGCCGTTGCGGTCCAGCGTGGCCCCGATCTGCCGGCCGTCGGTGAAGGCGATGGCGGCCGGGCCATCCCACGGCTCCATCAGCGCGGCATGATATTCATAAAAGGCGCGGCGCTGGGCATCCATGCTCTTGTTGCCGGCCCAGGCTTCCGGGATCAGCATCATCACCGCATGCGCCAGCGGATAGCCGCCGGCCACCAGCAGCTCCAGCGCATTGTCCAGGCAGGCGGTGTCGGATTGGCCATGCGGGATCAGCGGCCACATCTTGTCCAGGTCCGGGCCCAGAAGCTCGGACTCCATGGTGCGGCGGCGCGCGTTCATCCAGTTGACGTTGCCGCGCACGGTGTTGATCTCGCCGTTATGGGCGATGAAGCGGTAGGGGTGCGCCAGCTTCCAGCTTGGGAAGGTGTTGGTGGAGAAACGCTGATGCACCAGCGCCACCGCCGAAACCGTCAGCGGGTTCTGCAGGTCGCGGTAGAAGCGGCCCACGTCATGGGCCAGCAGAAGCCCCTTGTAGACCACGGTGCGGGTCGACAGGCTGGGCATGTAGAGATTTGCGATGGCCGGCAGCTTGTGCTTCCTGGCCATGTCGGCCAGCGGGTTCTGGGTCTGCTTGCGGATCGCCAGCAACTTGCGCTCGAAATGGTCCTGGCTGCGGATGCCGGGACCGGCGGCGATGATCGCCTGGCGGATCAGCGGCATCTCGTCCAGCACGGTCTTGCCCAGCCCGCTGGGATCGGTGGGCACGTCGCGCCAGCCCAGCAGCTTCTGGCCTTCGACCTTGATGAAATGCTCGAACTGCTTGACCACGACCTCGCGCGCCTTGGCTTCCTGCGGCAGGAAGCACATGGCCACGGCATATTTTCCGGGCTCGGGCAGCGTCACCCCCGCGCCCCTGGCCCATTCGCGCAGCAGCGCGTCGGGAATCTGGATCAGGATACCGGCGCCGTCGCCCACCAGCGGGTCGGCGCCCACCGCGCCACGATGGTCGAGATTGATGAGAAGCTGGAGCCCCTGGGTGATGATGGCATGGGATTTGGCGCCCTTGATGTTGGCGACAAAACCGACACCGCAGGCGTCATGCTCGTTACGCGGGTCGTAGAGACCCTGTCTCGAAGGCGAACCCATCCGCACCAACCTCAAATTCCAGCCCGGCCCAGCCGGCCACGCACGATGCTCCCGCCCGGCCAGCCCGAGCAAGAAAGTTGCGCGCCATCGACGAAATTACCGGTTATTCGAGCATGCCACCAGTTGCGACGCAACATGCCAGATGCGCGCTGGAGAAATGCATCCCCATGCAAAAAAAGCACGCGCCTGGGCCGCGCGCCAGGTTGCGATTGACTCTTCTTTCCTTCCGCAGATTATAGAACATAACATGAACAAAGAGGCAAAACTCGCAGCCTTGCGCCATGTTCTGGCGCGACACGGCCTGCCCCCCCACCGGCCGGCGGCGCCTCTGGGTCATGCCGCAGCGGATGGGGTACTGGGCGGGGGACTGCGGCCGGGAGCGGTGCATGAGGTATTCGCCGGGGATTGGGGCGCGGGCGGCTTCGCCCTCCTGATGGCGATACGGCTGGCCGCGGCCGCCTGCGGCGGGCGGGGGGGACCTTTATTCTGGGTCCGCTCCGACTATGCCGCCCTGGAATATGGCGCTTTGTCACCCACCGGCCTGGCCGAGCTGGGTGGCGATCCGCGACATCTGGTGCTGCTGCGGGCGAAAGGGGCACAGGATGCCCTGGCGGTGGCGGCCGACATCCTGGCCTGTCCGCATGTGGGCTGCCTGCTGCTGGAGATGGAAGCCAATCCCCGCATGCTGGACCTGACCGCCAGCCGGCGGCTGGCGCTGGCGGCGGAGGAATCCGGCGTCAGCCTAGTGCTGTTGCGCGAAGGCGCGCGGCCGGAGCCCGGTGCCGCGCATACACGCTGGCGGGCCTCCAGCCTTGCTTCGCCTCCCGATGACGATGACGGGAACACGGACTGGGGCAATCCGCGCTTTGCGGTGGAGTTGGTGCGCCATCGTCTCGGCGGCCTCGGAAAATTCCTTATGGAGTGGGACCCGCAAGCCGGTTTGTTTGTTGACCCATTATTTGTTGACCCCCTCCCGGCGCAGCTCGATCTGCCTTCGGCAGACACATCGCTGCGCCACCCTCCCCCTCTTGCGCTGCGCGCGAGGGGGCGGGGAGCCTGAGTCATGCTGCAACACCGCCGCATCCTGGCGCTGTGGCTGCCGCGCCTGTCCACCGACCGGCTGATCCGCAAAGCCGCCGCGCCGTTCGCCGCGCCATTGATCGTCAGCGTCAAGGCGAACAACGCACTTCATGTGCACGCGCTGGAGGCGCGCGCCGAACGGCTTGGGCTTTACCGCGGCCAACCCCTGGCCAATGCCCGCGCCATGGTGCAGCCCCTGTGCGTGGCGCCGCACGACGGCCGTGCCGATGCCGCGCTGCTGGACCGTATCGCCGACTGGTGCGACCGCTTCACGCCGCTGGTGACGCTGGACGCGCCGGACGGGCTTTACCTGGACATTACCGGCGCGGCGCACTTGTTCGGAGGCGAAGCGGCGATGCTGGCGCTGGTGGTGGAAAAGATCGCCGCCCAGGGCTTTGCCGTGCGCGCCGCCATCGCCGGCGCTGCGCCGGCGGCGCGCGCGCTTGCCCGGCATGCGCATGGCGCCATCGTCGCGCCGGGCGGTGAGGCCGATGCCGTGGCGCCGCTTCCCATTGCCGCGCTGGAGCCTGACGACAAATGCCTGCGCGCCCTGCGCCATGCGGGCCTGAAGACCGTGGGCATGGTGGCCCAGCGTCTGGCCAGCGAATTGTCCGAACGCCTGGGCAAGGCTTTCGTGCGACGGCTGCAGGCGATGCTGGGCAGGATGGAAGAGCCGCTGGCGCCGCGCCGTCCCATGCCCGACCTGATGGCGGAGCGGCGGTTCGCCGACCCCATCGCCAGCCGCGACGTCATTGCCGGCACGCTGCTGTCGCTGGCGCAAAGCCTGTGCGGCCTTCTGGAGCGCGAAGGCCGCGGCGCGCGGCTGCTGCAAGCCGCCTTCTTCCGCGCCGACGGCAAGGTGGAGCGCCTCGCCGTGCGTGCCGGCGCGCCGCTGCGCGATCCCGCCATCATGCTGCGGCTGCTGAACCAGAAACTGGACGCGCTGGCCGATCCGCTGGACCCCGGCTTCGGTTTCGATCTGATCCGGCTGGAGGCGCTGCTGGCGCAAGATACAAGGCCCCTCACCGTCAGCTTCGATGCGAACGAGAATGCCCGTCGCCAGGTGGACTTCTTGATCGACCGGCTGGCGGCGCGCCTGGGCGGACACCGGGTGCTGCGCTTCGTGGCCCAGGATACCCATATCCCCGAAGCCGCCGCCGTCGCCATTCCGGCCCAGGACCGCGATACTTTCGACAGCGCCGCCTGGCCGGTGAAACGCCGCGCCGCCGATCCGCCCTTGCGTCCCCTGCGCCTGCTGGAACGGGCGGAGGAAATCAGCCATGTCATGGCCAGCGTGCCCGACGGCCCGCCCGGCCGCTTTCGCTGGCGCCAGTGCCTGCATCAGGTGGCGCGCGCGGAAGGCCCGGAGCGCATCGCGATGGAGTGGTGGCGCTCCGGCGTAAGCGGGAGCGCCAAAACAGCAAAAGCCTTGACCCGCGATTATTTCCGCGTCGAGACGCGCGAAGGCCTGCGCCTGTGGCTTTATCGCGACGGACTCTACCGCGAAACCGGTCTTGCCGCCCGCTGGTACCTGCAAGGCATCTTCGCATGACCGGTTATGCCGAGCTTGCCGTCACCACCAATTTCTCCTTCCTGCACGGCGCCTCCCATCCCCATGAGTTCGTCAGCCGCGCCACCGAACTTGGCCATGCCGCCATCGGCATCGCCGACCGCAACAGCCTGGCCGGCGTGGTGCGCGCTTACGACCAATGGACCAGGCAAGACCCTGATAGAAGGCCGCGCCTGCTGATCGGCGCGCGGTTGGTGTTTCGCGACGGCACGCCCGACATCATTGCCTATCCCAGGGACCGCAAGGCCTATGGCCGCCTGTCGCGGCTGATCTCGGTGGGCAAGCTGCGCGCGCAAAAAGGCGAGTGCCTGCTGGATTTCCAGGACCTCCTGGATTGCCGCCGCGGTCTTCTGTGCATCGTGATGCCGCCGCCGGGGCTGGACGGCGTTGAGCCGGTCCTGAAAGCCCTGGGCAAAAACACCTGGCTGGCGGCCTCCATGCCGTACAGGGGAGAGGATCGCCGCCGGCTGCGCGATCTTGCGCGCCTGGCGCGGCAGGCCGGCACGCCGCTGATCGCGGTGAACGATGTGTTGTACCACGATGCCACACGGCGTCCGTTGCAGGATGTCGTCACCTGCATCCGCGAGCACGTCACGCTCGGACAGGCAGGTACGCGGCTTCAGGCCAATGCCGAACGCCACCTGAAAAGCCCGGCCGAGATGACGCGGCTTTTCCGTGCCTGCCCCGAAGCGGTCGAGGAAACGCTGCGTTTTGCCGCCCATATCCGTTTTCACCTGGCGGAGCTGGGCCAGCGCTACCCGCGCGAGCCGGTGCCGCGCGGCAAGACCGCCGACGACCATCTGCGCGAGCTGACCGAGTCGGGATTGAAATGGCGCTACCCGCAGGGCGTGCCGCCGCGGATCGCGGCCATCGCGGAAAAGGAGCTGGCCTTCATCGCCGATCGCAGGATCGCCCATTACTTCCTGACGGTGCACGACATCGTTGCTTTCGCCCGCAGCCGGAACATTCTTTGCCAGGGCCGCGGCTCGGCCGCCAATTCCGTGGTCTGCTTCGCCACAGCCATCACATCGGTGGACCCCATGGATGTGGACGTCCTGTTCGACCGCTTCCTCAATACCGAACGGCGCGAGCCGCCCGACATCGACGTGGATTTCGAACATGAGCGGCGCGAGGAGGTGATCCAGTATATCTATCGCCGCTATGGCAGGCGCCGCGCGGCGTTGACCGCCACCGTGATCCGCTACCGTTCCCGCAGCGCCATCCGCGAAGTGGGCAAGGTCTTCGGCCTGTCCGAGGACATCACCGGCAAGCTGGCCGACACGGTCTGGGGCCATCACGGCGACGAGCTGGAGCCATGCCAGGTCCGCCAGGGCGAGGCCGATCCCGCCAACCGGACGATCGAACGGGCGGTGCATTTCGCCAACGAACTGACGGGCTTTCCCCGGCATCTGTCGCAGCATGTCGGCGGCTTCGTCCTGGCGCGCTACAAGCTGGACTGGACCGTGCCCATCGGTCCCGCCGCGATGGACGATCGCTGGTTCATCGAATGGGACAAGGACGATCTGGACACGCTGGCCATCATGAAGGTGGATGTGCTGGCGCTGGGGATGCTGACCTGCATCCGCAAGGCCTTCGACCTGATCCATGCCGGCGCGAGCGGGAAAGAGCCCAGGCTGTTGCTGGCCACGGTGCCTCAGAAGGATCCGGCCGTTTACGACATGCTGTGCCGGGGCGACGCCATCGGCGTGTTCCAGGTGGAAAGCCGCGCCCAGATGAACATGCTGCCGCGCCTGCGGCCCCGCACCATGTACGACCTGACGGTGGAAGTGGCCATCGTGCGGCCCGGCCCCATCCAGGGAGGCATGGTCCATCCCTATCTCAAGCGGCGCAAGGCCAGACGCGAGAATCCGGACTACGTCATCGAATATCCCAGACCCGGACCGCAATACCCGCAGGACGAGTTGGAAAATGTCCTCGAAAAGACACTGGGCGTGCCGCTGTTCCAGGAACAGGCCATGCGCATGGCGATGGTGGCCGCGAAATTCACGCCGGAGGAAGCCAATGGCCTGCGCCGCGCCATGGCCACTTTCCGTCATGCCGGCACCATCCACACCTTCGAGCGCAAGTTCGTGGGCCGGATGGTGGCGCGCGGCTATCAGGAAACATTCGCGCAGGACTGCTTCAACCAGATCAAGGGCTTTGGCGAATACGGCTTTCCCGAAAGCCACGCCGCCAGCTTCGCGCTGCTGGTCTATGTCTCGGCCTGGATCAAGAAGCATCATCCCGCCGCCTTCTGCGCCGCGCTGCTCAACTCCCAGCCCATGGGTTTCTACGCCCCGGCCGAGATCGTGCGCTGCGCCCGCGATCATGGCGTCACGGTGCTGGCGGCCGATGCCGCCTTCAGCGACTGGGACAACAAGCTGGAGCGCACGGCCGACGGAGCCCTGGCGGTCAGGCTGGGCTTTCGCCAGATCGACGGCCTGCGCGAACAGGATGGCCGCGCCATCACCGAGGATCGCGGCTATGGCTATCGCGGCTTCGCCGATTTCGTTCGCCGCACCGGACTGACCAAGCGCGCGCTGGTGCTCCTGGCCGAGGCAGACGCTTTCCGGGGCTTCGGCCTGGACCGGCGCGAGGGACTGTGGGCGGTGCGCCGCCTGCCCGACGACGATCCCCTGCCGCTGTTCGCCCATGCAGGCAACGGGGGAGCCGCGCCGGAATTGGGCGCGGAGACGATCGCGCCCCTGCCCCGCATGGCGCTCAGCGAGCATGTGCTGGCCGATTACCAGACCATGCGTCTGTCACTTAAAGGCTATCCCACCCAGTTCCTGCGTCCCATGCTGGAGAAGGAAGCCATCGCCACCTGCAGGGAGGTGACGGCCCTGCGCGACGGCGCGCATGTGCGTTGCGCCGGCGTGGTGCTGGTGCGCCAGCGGCCGGGCGGAGGCACCACCATCTTCATCACCCTCAGCGACGAAACCGGTGTGTGCAATGTGGTGGTGTGGGAGCGCATCTTCGAGCATTTCCGCAAGGAGGTAATGGGGTCGCGCCTGCTTCTGGCCGAGGGAAAAGTGCAGAAAAGCCCGGAAGGGGTGGTGCACCTGATGGCCGAGAGGCTGATCGACCGCAGCGCCGACCTCAGGCTCCTGCGCGATGCCGGCGGCGAAGAGCCTTCTTCCCGCAAAACCCGTCCTCGCGCCCGCCATTCCCGCGATGTGCGGATCATGCCGCCATCACGCGATTTCCACTGATCTCCGCAAATCCCGCCTCGACCTAATAAGGCCCGCCGACATCCTGCGACCGGCGCAGCGCCGGCGCCGGCCCCGGCCTTTCGGCCTTGCCTGCCGTTTCCAGGCCAGGATCATCGCTCACGCTGCCCTGCAATGGCGGTGGCGGCGATGCCGCCGGCGCGCCGGGTCCGGCGCGGGCCACCGTTACCGCCGGATTCTTCAGATAGCCTGCCGCCAGCCGCCGGCGCAGATCGTCCGCCAGCATTGGCGGGGTCAGCCCGGCGGCACGCACATCGCCCACCAGCTCCAGGTGCACGCTGCCGCCCTGGCCCACCGCGAAGGTGCCGCTCAGTTCCTGCTCGCCCGCCACCGTGACGCGCACCAGGTCGCCCGGCGCCAGAAGATCGGCGCGCGGCGCGGCGGCCGGGACGGCGGCCTGTCCGGCCCGGTCCCACAGCAGGCCGCATCCCGACAGGCTGGGCAGAGCCAACAGCAAGGACAGGAAAAACAAGCGCCGCATGCCGTCTTCCCACGAAGAACCCACGAATCGCCAGCGTCATTATCGGCCGGCCGGCGTGCGGCGCAAAGGCACAAAAAGCCGTCAGGCCCGCGCCCTGACGGTCCCGGCCCGCTCCAGCTTGCCCCAGCCCACAAAGGGCCCCTTGGCCGCCGTCCACAGCGAGCGCACCACGACATAATACATGATCTGGCGATAGCCGAAGCGCTGCAGCGGCAGCCACAGCAACAGGCTCCAGTCCTCGCCGCGCTCCAGCACAAACCCCATCACCGCCGCCACCATGTCCACCACGATGAACACTGCATAATAGATGCCGATGATCACCAGGCTGCCGCTGGTGAACTCGCTGCCATGCTGGCTCCAGGCGATCCACTGACCCACCAGTTGCCACACCAGCAGAAGGTCGGCGACCGGCGCCAGGGTGGTCAGCAGAATCTGAAACAGCCACACCTGCGGCAGCGCCACCAGTCCCAGTTCGCCATAGCGCGGATTTGCGGTGATGCCGCGATACTTCCACAGGCATTGCAGCGTGCCATAGGCCCAGCGGAAGCGCTGCTTGGCCAGGCCACGGACGCTGGCCGGCGCTTCGGTCCAGGCCACGGCCGCCGGATCGAAAATCACCGCGAAACCGGCGGTCTGGATGGCGATGGTCAGGTCCTGATCCTCGGCAAGGGTATCGGCGGGAAAGCCGCCCAGCTCCAGAAGCGCCTCGCGCCGCCAGGCGCCCACCGCGCCCGGCACCACCGTCAACGTATCCAGCGCCGACAGGGCGCGGCGCTCCAGGTTCTGCGCCACCACATATTCCAGCGCCTGCCAGCGGGTGATCATGTTGACACGGTTGCCCACCTTGGCGTTGCCGGCCACCGCCCCGACCTTGGGATCGGCGAACCAGCGCACCAGCCGCGAGATGGTGGCGCGCTCGAACTGGGTGTCGGCGTCCAGCGCCACCACGATGTCGTGGCGCGCCGCGCTCAGACCGGCGTTCAGGGCGTTGGCCTTGCCGCCGTTGGGTATCGACATCACCGAGACCCTGGGCTCCTGCGCGAAATGCGTGCGGGCGACAAGAGCGGTGCGATCGGACGAGCCGTCATCGATCACCAGCACTTCCAGATTCGCATGATCGCTGGCCAGGATGCGGGCGATGGTCGAGACGATCACCTTCTCCTCGTTGAAGGCGGGGATCAGCACGCTCACGCCCGGCAGCGGCCCCGCGGCCGGCGGCTTTCTCTGGTGCGCGCGATCCCACAGCGCCAGTCCCACCAGCGCAATCAGCCGCGCCACACCCAGAACGATGGCGCCCAGGAAGCACCAATAGAGAATCTGCGAAATCCACGAGATGGTCAGGAATACCACCCGGTCGGCATACAGGCTGGCGGTCAGCGGCAGGCGCGGCATCACCTGGTCGCGGGAAAAACCGGCCAGTTCCGACACCGGCACGAAGCTGTAGCCCTGGGCCCGCAACCGGTCGATCAGCTCCGGCAACAGCGCCACCGTCCGCGACCGGTCGCCGCCCGAATCGTGCATCAGGATGACGTTGCCGCGCAGGTCCGGGTTGGGATGATTCACGTAGCGCAGCACACTTTTCATCATCTGTTCGACGCTGGGCTTGCGCCAATCCAGCGTGTCGACATGCGTGCCGACGGTGATGTAGCCGAGGTTCTGCGCGATCTCGACCGGCACGATCTCCTGGGCGTCGCTGGGCTCGGCATCGGCCAGATAGGGCGGACGCAGCATCCGCATCGAGCGGCCGGTCAGCGCCTGGAACAGCCGTTGGGTGGCGTTCAGCTCCAGCCGCACGGCGGCGGGCGGAGTGTCGGCCAGATTGGGGTGGGTGAAGGTGTGACTGCCGATCTCGTGGCCGGCCGCCAGCACCTTCTGCACCAGGCCGGGATAGGCCTCCATGTTCGCGCCGATCATGAAGAAGGTGGCCGGCACATGCTTCTGCTTGAGGATGGCCAGGATGGCGGGCGTCCATTCCGGGTCGGGGCCGTCGTCGAAGGTCAGCGCCAGCTTCTTCGGCACCGCGCCCACGCGGCGGATGACATAATTGGTCGGCAGCTCGACATAGGTTTCGTCGTCGATGTCGCCCGTGGCCTTGTCGATGTCCAGCTTGCGCACACCGCGGGTGGGATTGGATTCCACCTTCAGGATCTCGCCCTCGCCGTCGAAATCGACGTCATCGTTGGTGGGGATGGTTTGAAGGCTTTTGGGCGCCGGCGCGTTATAGGGCCGCCCCAGGATGGGAAGGATGGACGGATCCTCGCTGCCCAGCTTCCACAGCGCATAGCCGGCGGGCTGATAGGCATCGGCGGCATGGATCTGGTTGAAGACCGTGACCCCGTCCAGGAACCAGACCTGGTGCTTGGTGCCATCGGCGTCGCGGTACGAGAAATGCGGATTGTTGGTCGCGTCGTCGAACCTGATCTTCGCGCCGGAGTCGCGGGCATAGACCATGATTTGCGCGAAGCCGGTGCCATAGGCGGCGCCGGAACCGCTCCAGTCATAGGCGTAGGAGCCCAGCGCGATGATGGTGGACGCCGGATCGAGCGTCCGCATCCGCTTGTCCAGCGTCTTCTCGAACCAGCTTTCCGAGGCGATGGCGCCGGGCGCATCGTTCTGATCGCGCTCGTCATAGGCCATCAGCACCGTGTAATCGACGATGCCGGCATAGGTCTGATAGGGCCAGTCCGGGTCGTCGAACGGCACCGCCTGGGCGATGATCCAGCCATGCGGCGCGAACGCCGCCGACAGCCGGTTCAGGAAATCCGCCAGGTCGTGATGGGCCCCCTTGGGCACATTCTCGAAATCGATCATGACGCCCTGCAGATGGTGCCGGGCCAGGAACGCGGTGATGGAATCCACCAACGTCTTTTGGCGCGCCGGGTCGGCCAGCAGCGCCGCCAGCCCCGGCCCGTTCCAGTTGCCGCCTTCGGCATTCTGAATCATGGGCAGGATGGCCACGCCGGGCTTGTGGACGCGGATGTAGCGCAGGGCCTTCTGATCCAGCGTGACGGTCAGCTTTTCGTCGGGTCCTGACAGGGTCAGCCAGCTTGGCACCACCCAGTCCAGGTATTTCAACGAGCGGCGCAGGGCCGGCCAGCTGGGATCGTCGCGCCCGCCCCAGTTGGTGTAAAAGCCGATCGCCAGGGAACGGCCCTGCTGCGGCTTGAGGATGGCGGGCAGCAGGCGGCCGGACTGTTCGCGGGCATGACCCCGCTTGCGGGCCGCTTCCGCGCGGCGGTGGCGGGCCTGCGTCGCCAGGCGCTCGGCGCGGGCCAGAAGGCCAGGCTTCCTGGCGCGGCTGATCAGGTCGGTGGTGTTCACCGCCACCGGCTTGCCGGGAAGCTGCAATCCGGCAATGGGCGGCGACAGCGCCAGGCTCACCCCAAAGCCGGTCAGCATGACCGCGACGACCACGCCCACGACCCACGCGATGCGGCGCAGGCGGGTCGCCCGGCGCCCGGAGGCATCGAAGAAGATCGGCTTGTTGCCCATTGGCGCTCCCATACAACAGCGCGCAAACCGGCAAAAGTTAGACCTGCGACAGGGGCGCGTCACGAGGTCGCCGCGGCGGGGCACCGGTCCCGGAACCTTTCGGGCGGCCCTGACTTGCTCTAGAGGTGGGGCGAAGCACCGATTCAAGGCACGGCGATGGCCATCTACAATTGTTCGAAATGTCCGGGCTATTGCTGCTCCTATCCCATCATCCCGCTGAAGAAGCGCGATGTGCAGCGGCTTGCCGACCACTTCGGGCTTTCATTTGCCCAGGCACAGCAGAAGTTCACCAAGAAGGAGGGCGACGAGCCCTATGCCATGCGGCGCAAGGCCGACGAGCATTTCGGCCGCATCTGCCGCTTCTTCGATACCGATGCGCGCCGGTGCACCATCTACACCGCCCGGCCCACCATCTGCCGCGAATATCCCGGCGGCAAGAGCTGCGGCTATTACGACTTTCTTCTGTCCGAGCGCCGCTCGCAGGACGATCCCGAGCACGTCGCCTCCACCTGGAATAAATAATTTCGTCCCGCCGGTTGTGAGCGTGCCGGAGCGGCCGTGCGGCAGGACCGATGGTGCACTGCACCGTCGCGAATGACTTGGCCGCAAGGCATTTTTTTGCTCTAACGGATGCAACAACGACAGGGGCTGGGAGGGACATGGCGGACAGAAGGGGCGGAAGGCCCCGGCGTCCGATTCCCCGCATCGTCCCGATCATTTGAAGATCACGCGCCAGAGTGCACCGGCGAAAGGCCGCGCATCCGGCAAACGGAGGGGAAGCATGTTCCATCAGCTTTTGACGCCTGTCGGCGGCAGCCTTGGCCTGTCCTTCATCGTGGCCGCGATCCCGATCGTGGTGGTGCTGGTGATGCTGGGCGTGCTCAAGCGCCCGGCCTGGCAGTCGTCGCTGGCGGGGCTGGCGGCGGGCCTGGTGATCGCGCTGGCGGTATGGCGCTTCCCGGTGGGGCTTGCGGTATCGGCGACGCTGGACGGCGTCACCTTCGCGCTGTGGCCGATCATGTGGATCGTGTTCGCGGCGCTGATCCTTTACAATGTGGCGGTCCAGTCGGGACGCTTCGACGCCTTCCGCCGCTGGGTTCTGAAGCATCTGCCCGATGACCGCCGCATCGTCCTGATCGTGATCGGCTATGGCTTCGGCGCGCTGCTGGAAGGGGTGACCGGTTTCGGCGCCCCCGTGGCGATCAGCGCCTCGCTGCTGATCCTGCTGGGATTCAAGGCGGTGGACGCGGTGGTCTATGCGCTGCTGTTCAATACCGCGCCGGTGGCATTCGGCTCGCTGGGCATTCCCATCACCGTGCTGTCGGGCGTCACCGCCCTTCCCGCCGACGCGCTGGGCGCGATGGTCGGCCGCCAGCTTCCCTTTTTCGCCTTCCTGCTGCCCTTCTATGTCATCGCCATGTATGGCGGCATCAAATCGGTCAAGGCGCTGTTCCCCGTGATCCTGGTGGCCGGCGGCAGTTTCGCGCTGGTCCAGTTCGTGACCGCCAACTATGTCAGCTATGTCCTGACCGACGTGCTGGCCGCCCTCAGCAGCCTCCTGGCGACGGTCTTGTTCCTCAGGGTGTGGAAGCCTGCGCCCGATCCGGCCTTTGCAATCGGGGCGGCGCCGGCCCAAAGCGCCAATCCCGAGCACAGCGCCGTGCCGCCATGGCAGGGCTGGCTGCCCTGGCTGATCATGTGCGCGGTGGTGATCCTGTGGACCATCTTCAAGGTCGCCGGCATGGGCCAGATGAACATCGAATGGCCCGGCCTGCACAACCAGGTCTTCATCACCCTCTACGAAAAGCCATATGCCGCGATCTGGAGCTTCCAGCCGCTGGCGACCGGCACCGCGGTGCTGGTGACCGCCATCATCACCGCCTTCGCCGTGGGCCAGGGCGTGGGCGGCCTGGCGAAGGCGACCGCGCTGGCCTGGAAACAGGTGCTGTTGCCGACCCTGACCGTGATGGCCATTGTCGGTCTTGCCTTCCTGATGAACTATTCCGGCATGGCCTACACGCTGGGCAAGGCCGTGGCCGCCGCCGGCGTCCTGTTCCCGCTGCTGTCGGCCTTCCTGGGCTGGCTGGCCGTGTTCCTGTCGGGCAGCGACTCGTCGGGCAACGCGCTGTTCGGCAACCTCCAGGTCGTGGCCGCCCGGCAGCTGAACTTCGATCCGGTGCTGATGGCCGCCACCAATTCGTCGGGCGGCGTCATGGCCAAGATGATCTCGCCCCAGAACATCGCCACCGGCGTCGCCGTCAGCGGTCTGCAGGGCCATGAGGGCGCCATCTTCTCGCGCACCTTCCTGCACAGCATCCTGCTGACGGTGCTGCTGGGCATCCTGGTATTCCTGCAACAGTATGTCTGGACCTGGATGATCCCGCCGCACTGACGCCAGCGCCATCCATCTTCGCAAGGGGCCGGGCGGCGACGTCCGGCCTTTTTGTTTACGGCTGGCCGTTTGCGGCAAGCTGCTAGAGAAAGTTGTGACCAGATTGAACCGCTGCGCCGGAGGGATTTTGTGACGTGGGCAGGAGGCGGGTGCAGCTCGTATCGGCAATACGGGCAAGCCCGCCGACGACCCCACGGCGCAAAAGACCCCGGCCCTTCGGGTTGCGTTGCGGCGGGCGCCCGCGGTGTCGCCGCGCTCGACCGTATTGCCGATACGCCCTTCGCGCGGCTCCTGGCGGATCACCACGCCGCAACGCAACGCTGCCGATTCAATTTGGTCACAACTTGCTCTAG
>JBDZVS010000004.1:0-246105 GCA_040255825.1 Hyphomicrobiales bacterium
GCCATCACGATCTCCTCCAGCGCGGCGTTGCCGGCGCGCTCGCCGATGCCGTTGACGGCGCATTCCACCTGACGCGCACCCGCCAGCACCCCGGCCAGCGAATTTGCCACCGCCAGCCCCAGATCATTGTGACAATGGGTGGAAAAGATCACCTTGTCGGCATTGGGCACGCGACTGCGCAGCATCGTGATGATGTCGAAGAATTCCTGCGGCGTGGAATAGCCCACCGTGTCGGGCACGTTGATCACCGTGGCGCCGGACTGGATGGCCACGTCCACGCAGCGGCACAGGAAGTCGGGCACGGTGCGGGTGGCGTCCTCGGCCGACCATTCCACCTCGGAAGTGTAGTTGCGGGCCCGCGTGACCGAGGCGCCGATCGCTTCCAGCACCGCATTCTCGCCCATGCCCAGCTTGTGCTTCATATGCACGGGGCTGGTGGAGATGAAGCTGTGGATGCGCGGGCGCCGCGCGCCCTTCAGCGCCTCGCCGGCGCGGTCGATGTCCTTGAAGCCGGCGCGCGACAGGGCGCAGACCGAGGCGCGCTTGACCATCCTGCTGATCTCCTGCACCGCCTTGAAATCGCCGGGCGAAGAGATGGGAAAGCCCGCCTCGATCACATCGACGCCCATCTCGTCCAGCAGGGCGGCGATCTCCAGCTTCTCCTCGTGCGTCATCGCCGCGCCGGGCGACTGTTCGCCGTCGCGCAGGGTGGTGTCGAAGATCTGAATCGGTGTGGTATCGATATTGGTATTCGTGGTCATGACCATTGTCCTTCTGTTCGCCGCAGGTTCGCGACTTTCATTTCTTCTCCGCATCGATCCCCTAAACACCCGCGCGCGAACCATTCGCGCGCCAGAAGGCGCCTAGGGGCGGCTAAGAAGCAGAAGCGCGTGCGACGAGCTTCGGGAAGGACGGGGCTGCGTGCATGCACGCACGGACGCAAAGGCGGCGGTGCCACCCCTTGCCATCTCGCCATGCGCGCCGTTCGTCATTAGACCTTTCGCCGTTCCGCCCGCCGATCTACCGGGATTGATACAGTCAGCCAGCATCCACGAAGAGCCTTAACGATCTGTTAACCAGCGGGCAAACCAACCGTTTTTGCCTTCGTTTGCGCGGTTTTACGCCGGATGTAACCGGCGGCGCAAGGTCCGCAACGCGGCTTTTTGTGGGTATAGGCAAGGCGGGATGCCGGCGCGCAGTAACCCTTGGATTACGCAGTAAACTTCTGGCATGCGGCGCGACATCGCCACCCATGGGCGGTCGCAAATCGGCGCTTTCCCCGCAACCCTCAAAGTGCTTGTCTCCGCCCGCGGAGCGCTTGCGCCGCCCACGCATCAGACCTATCGCCGTTTACCCCCTTCCGAGGCCCGCCGGACATGAAGATCCTGCCGCCCGTCTCGATCGAAGCGCGGCGCCTGCTGCCCAGCCGCTGGGACCTGCTGGCGGCGGCGCTGGTGCTGGGCTTCCTGGTGGCCTTTGCCGATGCCAGCCGCTTCCTGATCCATCCGCTCAGTTCCATAACCGGCCACAGCCTCGCCCTGAACCCGTGGGACTTGCCCGGCTATGCGGTGCGCACGGCGCTCAGGATGCTGATCGCCATGGGGGCGTCGCTGGTCTTCACCTTCGCCTATGCCACCTGGGCGGCCAAGAATCCGCGGGCGGCGACCCTGCTGGTGCCGCTTCTGGACGTGCTTCAGTCGGTGCCGATCCTGTCCTTTCTTTCCATCACCATCGTCTGGTTCCTTTCGCTGTCGCCGGGCCGCATCCTTGGGGCAGAACTTGCCTGTGTCTTCACCATCTTCACGGGCCAGGCCTGGAACATGGCCTTCTCCTTCTACCAGTCGCTGCGCACCGTTCCGGAGGAGTTGACCGAGGCCGGGCGGATGTTCGGCCTGTCGGCCTGGGCCCGCTTCTGGCGCATCGAGGCACCCTTCGCCCTGCCGCCGCTGGTCTGGAACATGATGATGAGCATGTCGGGGGGTTGGTTCTTCGTGACCATCTCCGAAGCCATCAGTGTGGGCAACACCAACATCGCCCTGCCCGGCATCGGAAGCTGGATTGCGGTGGCGATCGCCCAGAAGAACCTGCCGGCCATCCTGCTGGCCATCGCCGCCATGCTGGTGGTGATCCTGGTCTATGACCAGTTGCTGTTCCGGCCGCTGGTGGCGTGGGCAGACCGCTTCCGCATCGGCAGCGAGCCATCCGCGGAGGCGCCGCAATCCTGGGCGCTCACCGTCTATCGCCGCTCGCGCCTGCTGGA
This sequence comes from Hyphomicrobiales bacterium, assembly GCA_040255825.1. Classification (GTDB taxonomy): domain Bacteria; phylum Pseudomonadota; class Alphaproteobacteria; order Micropepsales; family Micropepsaceae; genus Rhizomicrobium. The sequence goes on from JBDZVS010000004.1 coordinate 2,261, forward strand.
CCTGATGACGGCGCCCTTCGAACAGATGATGCGGTGGTCGTATCATTGGCAACCGCCCAGCTTCGGCATCCGCGCCGCCACCCGCGAAACCGACAGCCGGGCCGGCGCGCTTGTCTGGAACGTCATCCTGGCCGGGCTGGGCGCCTATGCCGCGTGGCGCGTCTACGACTTCAGCCATGCCAACCTGAACTGGGGCGATGCCGCCACGGCCGTCGGGCTGGGCTTCATCACCCTGGCGCGGGTCATGGTGTTGATCGCCATCGCCAGCGCCATATGGACGCCCATCGGTATCTATGTGGGCTTGCGACCCCGCCTGACCGCCATCGCCCAGCCCGTGGCCCAATTCCTGGCCGCCTTCCCGGCCAACATCCTGTTTCCGCTGGTGGTATCGGTGATCGTCGTGTGGGACCTCAACCCGGATGTCTGGCTTTCGCCGCTGATGGTGCTGGGGACCCAGTGGTACATCCTGTTCAACGTGATCGCCGGCGCCAGCGCCATACCCCAGGAATTGCGCGACGCGGCCGACAATCTGGGTGTGCGCCGCTGGCAATGGTGGCGCAAGATCGCGCTGCCGGCGGTCTTCCCTTATTACGTCACCGGCGCGATCACCGCGTCGGGCGGGTCGTGGAACGCCTCCATCGTCGCGGAGGTGGCAAGCTGGGGCACGCGCACGCTGCATGCCCATGGCCTGGGCGCCTTTATCGCCGACGCCGTCGTGCGGGGAGATTTCCGCAACGTGGTCCTGGGCACGGCGATCATGAGCCTTTTCGTCGTCCTGGTGAACCGGCTCTTCTGGCGCCCGCTCTACTGGTATGCTGAACGCAAGTTCAGGCTGACGTGAGGATGGCATGGCGGAGCTGTTGAAAGTCGAGCATGTGCGCCGCACCTTCCCGCGCGGCGGCAGCGAGGAATTGCTGGTCCTGGATGACGTCAACCTGACGCTGAAGGAAGGCGAGATCGTGGGCCTGCTGGGGCGCTCGGGCTCGGGAAAATCCACCCTGCTGCGGCTGATCGCGGGCCTGGCGCGTCCGCAGGGCGGCGGGCTGAGCTATATGGGCGCGCCCATCGAAGGGCCGGTCCAGGGCGTGGCGATGGTGTTCCAGAGCTTTGCGCTGTTTCCGTGGATGACGGTGCTGGAGAATGTGCAACTTGGCCTGGAAGCGCAGGGCCTGCCGCAGCAGGAGGTCCGCACGCGGGCGCTGGCCGCCATCGACCTGATCGGGCTGGACGGTTATGAGAGCGCCTATCCGCGCGAATTGTCGGGCGGCATGCGCCAGCGCGTGGGATTTGCCCGCGCCATGGTGGTCCACCCCAACATCCTTCTGATGGACGAGCCGTTCAGTGCGCTGGACGTGCTGACCGCCGAGAATCTGCGCACCGACCTGATCGAGCTGTGGGGCAAGAAACAGCTTCCCATCAAGGGCATCATCCTGGTCACCCACAATATCGAGGAGGCGGTGCAGATGTGCGACCGAGTCCTGATGTTTTCGTCCAACCCGGGGCGGGTGGCGTCGGAACTGAGGATCGACCTGCCTCAGCCGCGCGACCGCACCAGCCCGGCCTTCGAGGATTATGTCGACCGCATCTATGTCGAAATGACGGCGCGGCGGGTGGAGCGCATGCGCGCCGCCCAGATGGTGGGGCCCCAGGGCATCGGCATGCAACTGACCCATGTCTCGCCCAGCCTGATCGCGGGCCTGATCGAGGCGCTGGCGGCGCCTCCCTATAACGGCAAGGCCGACCTGCCGGACGTGGCCTATGAACAGGAACTGGAGGTCGACGAGCTGTTCCCCGTGGCCGAAGCGATGCAGCTTCTGCGCCTGGCCGAGGTGGAGGGCGGCGACATCAAGCTGACCCGCATGGGCAAGCGTTTTGCCGACGCCGAATTGAACGAGCGCAAGGAGATTTTCTCGCGCGCGCTCCAGAACCAGGTGCCGCTGGTGGCGCACATCAAGAAGGTGCTGGACGAGCGCGCCAGCCATTCGGCGCCCCGCGCCCGCTTCCTGGACGAGCTGGAAGACCATATGGCCGAGGACGCGGCGGAAGAGACATTGAAGACGGTGGTCAGCTGGGCGCGTTTCAGCGAACTGTTCTCCTACAATGACGACGCCGAGGCCTTCAGCCTGGAGAACCCGACCTGAAGGACGCCGGACCGGATAGCGCTCATGGCTCATCCCCGTACAGCGCCTGGAACGCGGCGATCTGCTGATCGCGCGGCGGCTGGCCGTGAAAGCGCGTGGCGTCGCTGTGGAAGATCGCGGCGGGCGAGGCCCGCTCGACCCAGATCTCGGACGCCGGCACCACCCAGGACGGATCGTCCAGCGTGCCCGCCGCCAGCGTGACGATGGGAAAGGATTGCGGCTCGTGCCACAGCCGCGTGCCGCAGACGGCGCAGCGCACCACATCGCTTTGCCGCCCGCTGTCTGCGGTGCGGCGGTAGCGCTGCACTTCGCCGGTGTAGGTGAAAGCCTCGCGCGGCGCGGTGATCACCAGAAGGTTGGTGCCGCCGGACAGTTTTTTGCAGGCGTCGCAGTGGCAGGCGGTCATGGTCGCCGGCCGGGCATCGAGGCGGTAGCGCACCGCGCCGCACAGACAGCCGCCCTGGTACGGCGGAGAAGGAATGGGTGGACGGGTCATCTTACACCTTTGCGGAAGCGGATGGGCGCTGTCGACCGGCACCGGCCGCGTCGCGGCCCAGGCGGCGACATTCTGCTTCCGTTGCGCGGATCGGGACAGGGGGCGGATAAATCGTGCTTGCGCAATTTAATTGTGCGGCCGGAAAATCCGTACCCCCCTCCCCCCGCCTGACCGGACATTGCCAAGCCTGCCAGGACGTTGGAGGCCGTCGCCGTATCGCCTATCCAACACATCCTGCTGGATAGCGCGCGTGCCGGCCCGGTGGAGAGGCGCTGGACAAGGCGATCGGCGGCGGACATCGAACACTCCTTCATCAAGGAGGGAGCAAATCAGGTCCCGATGTGGACAGCCAGCCCCGCTTGCAGGGCGGCGGCGCTGACTGCAACAGCAATTGCGAAATTCCCCCCTTGCGGGTTCGTAGCGGCAGCGTGCGGACACAAACGGTTCGAGCGCAGCAAGAAGCGTTTGGGGGAGGGGTTGTTACTGTACCCCTCCCCCAAGTCTTTTCGCTTCGCTCAAAGTCTTGCCCCCTCCCGCAAGGGGAGGGGGAAGAAATAGAGCGCTTAAACCGGATGATCAGTTCTTGGCCGTATCGACGAGCTTGTTCTTGGCAATCCACGGCATCATCGCGCGCAGCTTGGCGCCGACATCCTCGATCGGATGGGCGTCGCCCAGGGCGCGGGTGGCCTTGAAGCTGGATTGGCCGGCCTTGTTTTCCAGCACCCAGTCGCGGGCGAACTTGCCGGTCTGGATGTCCTTGAGGACGCGCTTCATCTCGGCCTTGGTCTGGTCGGTGATGATGCGCGGGCCGGTGACATATTCGCCATACTCGGCGGTGTTGCTGATCGAGTAGTTCATGTTGGCGATGCCGCCCTCATAGATCAGATCGACGATCAGCTTCACTTCGTGCAGGCATTCGAAATAGGCCATCTCGGGGGCATAGCCGGCTTCCACCAGCGTCTCGAAGCCGCCGCGGATCAGTTCGACCAGGCCGCCGCACAGCACCACCTGCTCGCCGAACAGATCGGTCTCGCATTCTTCGCGGAAGCTGGTCTCGATGATGCCGGCGCGGCCGCCGCCGATGGCCGACGCATAGGACAGGCCCAGGTCATGGGCGTTGCCGCTGGCGTCCTGGTGGACGGCGATCAGGCAGGGCACGCCGCCGCCCTTGAGATATTCGCCGCGCACGGTGTGGCCGGGACCCTTGGGCGCCACCATCAGGATGTCCAGGTCGGGGCGCGGCTCGATCAGCTTGAAATGGACGTTGAAGCCGTGCGCGAACATCAGCGCCGCGCCCTGTTTCATGTTGTCCTTGAGATCGTTCTTCCAGATGTCGGCCTGCAGCTCGTCGGGGGTGGCCATCATCATCACATCGGCCCATTTGGCGGCGTCGGCGACGGACATGACCTTGAAGCCGGCGGCTTCGGCCTTCTTCGCGGAGTTGCCGGGACGCACGGCGATGGCGACATCTTTGACGCCGCTGTCGCGCATGTTCTGGGCATGGGCATGGCCCTGCGACCCAAAGCCGATCACGGCGACTTTCTTGTTCTTGATCAGGTTCAGATCGGCATCCCGATCGTAATAAACGCGCATTCCACTCTTCCTTCTTCGTTTACGTCATGGCCGGCTTGTCCGGGCCATCCAGTTTCACTTTCAGTATCGGGCCCAACTGAATGGCCCGCCTATCCTTCGACAAGCTCAGGATGAGGACGGGCCATGACAGGTGGGGATTCGACTACGTCACCCGTTACATCGCCCCGTTACATCGCCCCACTCACATCGCTTCCGGGCCGCGGCTGATGGCGGCGACGCCGGTGCGGCTGATGTCCACCAGTCCCAGCGGCCGCATCAGATCGATGAAGCTGTCGATCTTGGCGGGATTGCCGGTGATCTCGAACACGAAGCTGGCGTGGGTGGTGTCCACCGGGCGGGCGCGGAAGGCATCGGCCATGCGCAGCGCCTCGACCCGCTTCTCGCCGGTGCCCGCCACCTTGACCAGCGCCATCTCGCGCTCGATGCCGGCTTCGGCGGCGGTCCAGTTGGTCACCTTGTGGGTGACGACCAGCCGGCCCAACTGGGCCTCGATCTGCTCGATCACCTGGGGCGTGCCGCTGGTGACGATGGTGATGCGGCTGGTCCTGGCCATGGGATCGACCTCGGCCACCGTCAGGCTTTCGATATTGTAGCCGCGGCCCGAGAACAGGCCGACGACACGCGCCAGCACGCCCGCCTCGTTGTCCACCAGCACCGTCAGCGTGTGGCGCTCGACCACGTCGCTCAGTTTCACCTTGGTATCGTGCATCAGACCAGCATCTTTCCGGCTTCGCTGATGGCGGGGCCATCGTCCATTTCGGCCAGGATCATTTCGTTATGGGCGGCGCCCGACGGGATCATCGGGAAGCAGTTTTCGGCCGGATCGACGCGCACGTCGAACAGGACCGGCTTTTTCACGCCGATCATCTCGCGGATGCCGTCGTCCAGCTCCTCCGGCTTGTCGGCGCGCAGGCCGACGCAGCCGAAAGCCTCAGCCAGCTTGACGAAATCGGGCAGCGCCTCGGAATAGGAATGCGAATAGCGGCCGCCGTGCAGCAGTTCCTGCCACTGGCGCACCATGCCCATATATTCGTTGTTCAGGATGAATATCTTGATCGGCAGGTCATACTGCATCGCCGTTGACATTTCCTGCATGGTCATCTGGACCGAGGCTTCGCCCCCGATGTCGATCACCAGCGCATCGGGGTGCGCCACCTGCACGCCCACCGCCGCCGGCAGGCCATAACCCATGGTGCCCAGCCCGCCCGACGTCATCCAGCGGTTCGGCTGCTCGAACTTGAAGCGCTGGGCCGCCCACATCTGGTGCTGGCCGACTTCGGTGGTGACATAGACTTCGCGATCCCTTGTCAGCGCATACAGCCGGTCGATGGCGTATTGCGGCTTGATCAGCGTGGCGGACGGCCTGTAGGCCAGTGAATTCCTAGCCCGCCAGCGGTCGATCTGTTTCCACCACGCCGCCAGCGCGGTCTTGTCCGCCTGGTGACGCCCCGCCTTCCACTGGCGGATCATCTCCTGCAAGGTACGGGTGGCGTCGGCGACGATGGGAAGATCGACACGCACCGTCTTGTTGATCTGCGAGGCGTCGATGTCGACATGGATCTTGGTCGAGCCGGGCGAGAAGGCGCTGATGCGGCCGGTACAGCGGTCGTCGAACCGCGCCCCCAGGCAGATCATCAGGTCGCAATCGTGCATGGCGTTGTTGGCCTCGAACGTGCCGTGCATGCCCAGCATGCCCAGCCATTCGGGGCGCGAGGCGGGGAATGCCCCCAGCCCCATCAGGGTCGAGGTCACCGGAAAGCCGGTCATATCCACCAGCTCGCGCAGCAGCTTCGACGCTTCGGGGCCCGAATTGACGATGCCGCCGCCGGTATAGAAGACGGGGCGCTTGGCCTTGGCCATCATCTCCACCGCGCGCGCGACGGCGCGCAGGTCGGGATCGCGCCGGGGCCGGTAGGTGCGGTGATGCACCAGCGCGGGCCCCTGATAGGCGCCGCTCTGGAACTGCACGTCCTTGGGGATGTCGACCACCACGGGCCCGGGCCGGCCGGTGGTGGCGATCTGGAACGCCTCGTGCAGCACGCGCGACAGATCGCCCACCTCGCGCACCAGCCAGTTGTGCTTGGTGCAGGGGCGGGTGATGCCGACGGTATCGCATTCCTGGAAGGCGTCGGTGCCGATCAGGTGGGTGGGCACCTGGCCGGTCAGAACTACCAGCGGGATGGAATCCATCAAGGCGTCGGTCAGGCCGGTCACCGCATTGGTGGCGCCGGGGCCGGAGGTGACCAGCACCACGCCGGGCCTGCCGGTGGAGCGGGCATAGCCTTCGGCGGCATGGACCGCCCCCTGTTCGTGGCGCACCAGCACATGGGTCAGGCCCTCGGCCTGGAACAGCGCGTCATAGATGGGAAGAACGGCGCCGCCGGGATAGCCGAAGATATGGGTGACGCCCTGGTCTTTCAGGGCGCGGATCACGATCTCCGCCCCCGTCATGGTCTGCGCCGTTGCGGCCGGCCCGGTCCCAGCGGCGTCGGCCGCCCCCTGCAATGCTCCGTCCTTGTCCATGACCAGATCCCTCGAAGGCGGGTCTATATCCCGCCACACCATTCCGTTCCAAAGATAAAGGGGCGTATGACGCCCCTTTGACACAGCAGCCACCATCCGAAGCGGGAAGCGTCAGCTTCCCCCGGGTGGCGGCCAAGGAATAAGTACCAGCGTGCGGTTCATGGCGGCGGAACTTAAAGTCGTAAGAAGGTCACGTCAAGCAATTTCATGCGATTTTGGAAACTACATTGGCAATAAAATTACTATCGCTGGGATCAACCCAGGTATAATCGCTCATCCGGTGGCGAAACCAGGTCATTTGCCGCTTGGCGAAGCGCCGGGTGTCGGTGACCGCCCGCTCCAGCGCGTCAGCCCGCGACAATTCGCCCGCAGCCAGGGCCTGGAGCGGGCGCAGGCCCAGCAGCCGCGCCGCCGGTAGCATAGGATCGAGGTCCTTGAGCGCCACCGCCTCCGCCAGGCCGCCCTGCTCCACCATCGCCTCGAAGCGTTCCGCGATGCGCCGGCGCAGCAGCGGGCGGGGAACGGCGATCATGAATTTCGCCAGTTTCAGGTCGGCCAGCACCGGCCGCCCCTTGCGCGTCTGCCATTGCGCCAGGGGCACGCCGGTGGCTTGCAGCACTTCAAAGGCGCGGGCGATGCGCTGGGGGTCGGTGGGGCGAAGCGTCGCTGCCGTTTCGGGATCGCGTTCGGCAAGCCGCGCATGCAGGGCCTGTGGTCCGATCTGTTGCAGCAGCGCGCGGGTAGCGGCGCGCACGGCGGCGGGAATGGCCGGCATGTCGGACAAGCCTTCGGTCAGGGCGGTGAAATAGAGTCCGGTGCCGCCGGTGAAGATGGGAATGCGGCGCGTCGCACGCGCCTCGTCCAGCGCGCGGGCGGCGTCCGCCGCGTAGCGGCCGGTCGAGTAAGCGTCGCGCGCGCTGACATGGCCATAGAGAAGATGCGGCGCGCGGGCGCGCGCGGCGGCGTCGGGCGCGGCAGTCAGGATGGGCGCCTCGGCATAGACCTGCATGGAATCGGCGTTGATCACCACACCGTTCAGCTTTTCGGCCAGCGCCAGCGCGGCCGCGGACTTGCCGCTGGCGGTGGGGCCTGCAATAAGCACCGCGTTAAAATTCATGGGCCAACAATGTCCGGCTTTGTCGTGAATGTCATTGGCCAGGGCGCCGACCCTGCCCTGTTCCAGGCGCTGGGGCCGGTCAGCGAATTGTCGCCGGGGCGCGCCTTCGACATCGCGGTCGAGGACGCGTCCGCGCTGGAGGCGGCGCGCGCCATCGCCGAAGGCCGGCCGTGGGATGTCAATCTCATCCCGACCGAGGGCCGCCGCAAGACGCTGCTGGTGGCCGACATGGACTCCACCATCATCAATGTCGAATGCCTGGACGAGCTGGCCGACATGGCGGGCCTTAAAGCCCGGATCGCCGCCATCACCGAGCGCGCCATGCGCGGGGAGATGGTGTTCGAGGCGGCGCTGAAGGAGCGCGTCGGCATGCTGAAGGGCCTGCCTCTGTCGGCGCTGGAGAAGACCTATGCCGAGCGGGTGCGGCTGAATCCGGGCGCAAAGAACCTGCTGGCGACCATGCGCGCACACGGCGCCCATACAGTGCTGGTGTCGGGCGGCTTCGGCTTTTTCACCAGCCGGGTGGCGGCGCTGGCCGGCTTCCACGAGCATTACGGCAATAGCCTGATCGACGACGGCGCGGCGCTGACCGGCGAGGTCGGCATGCCGATCCTGGGCAAGGAGGCCAAGGTCGAGACCCTGGCGCGCACGGTCGAAAGGCTGGGGATCGCCAACGCCGACGTGCTGGCGGTGGGCGACGGCGCCAATGACCTGGGGATGATCGCGCTGGCGGGGATGGGCGTGGCCTATCACGCCAAGCCGGTGGTCGCGCAGGCGGCGGGCGCGGCCGTCAACCACAACACGCTGGAGGCGCTGCTCTATCTGCAAGGCTACAGCGACCCCGAAATCTCGCGGGAATAAGGCGCGGCCTCACCCTTCGACAGGCTTAGGGGGCGAGCCGCGACGACAGGCGAGCCTATTGGTCCATGTCGTGGCGGGCGGAATAGAACATCAGGAACATCAGGCCGACGCCGAGCACGATCGACACGATAACCCCCAGCACCAGCATGCCCCAGCCCCAGCCGGACATGGCGGTGCTGACGCTGGTCCAGATGTGGATGGCGTAGGCGCTCGAGGCGACCAGAAGCGCCACCAGGACGGCGATGATCAGCCATCCGCCGGCTGAAAGCCTGTTCTCCGGTTTCTCCATGAGTCCGCTCCTTTCCAAGAGGCAGCCATACCAGACGCCCCGCCCCGCGACCAGCGGCAGATAGTCCCGGAAACGGCCGGATGCGTCGCGTCTACTTCAGGCGCAACCCGACATAGGTCAGGTCGCCGCCGCGGTTGATCAGGAACAGCTCGACCTTCTTGCCGGCCTTGACGTCGGCATCCAGCCGCTTGCTCACCTGATCGGGTGAATTCACCGCCTGGCCCGAAATCTCCACGATGACGTCGCCGGCGCGCACATTCTTTTCGGCGGCGGCGCCGTTCGGATCGACGCCCGCCACCAGCACGCCCTTGATGTTGCCGCCGATCCTGTACTTGGCGCGGCTCACGCCGTCCAACTGGCCCAGCGTCAGCCCCAGCCGCGACACGACGGATTTGGCTTTGGGTGGCGGAGCAGCCTTGACCGGCTTGTCGGGCTTGCTGTCATCGGCCAGCTTCTGCACCGTGATCCGCAAGGTCGCCTTGCGGCCCTTGCGCAGCAAGTCGATATTGACCGTCTTGCCGATCGGCGTGTCGGCGACGATGCGCGGCAGCGCCCGGTCGTCGGGCACCGGCTTGCCGTCGAAGCCCACCACCAGATCGCCATTCTGCAGCCCTGCCCGCGCGGCCGGACCGCCGGCGCTGACATCGGCGATCAGCGCGCCGCGCGTGCTGCCCAGTCCCAGGCCCTCGGCGATCTCGGGCGTGACGGGCTGGATGCGCACGCCGATCCAGCCGCGCCGCGCCACGCCGAACTTGCGCAACTGGCCCACCACGTCACGCGCCAGGTTGGCGGGAATGGCGAAGCCGATGCCCACGCTGCCGCCCGACGGCGTGTAGATCTGCGAGTTGATGCCGATGACATGGCCGTCCATGTTGAACAACGGGCCGCCGGAATTGCCGCGATTGATAGGCGCATCGGTCTGGATGAAGTCGTCATAGGGACCGGAATTGATGTTGCGGTTGCGCGCCGAGACGATGCCCGCCGTGACGGTCGAGCCGATGCCGAAGGGATCGCCGATCGCCATCACCCAGTCGCCGACGCGCGCCTTGTCGCTGTCGCCGAAGCGGGCGGTGGGCAGCGGCTTCTTGGGCTTGACCTTGAGCAGCGCCAGGTCGGTCTTGGTGTCGCGGCCCACCAACTTCGCAGGAAGCTCGGTGCCGTCATTCAAGGTCACGGTGATCTGGTCGCTGTCCTCGATCACATGGTTGTTGGTGACGATGTAGCCGCTGGGGTCGATGATGAAGCCCGAGCCCAGCGAGGTGACGTGCCGCGGCTGGCCATCGCGCGGACCCAGGAAATTCTTGAACAGGTCTTCGAGGGGCGAGCCGGGCGGCAGTTGCGGCAGGTTCTGGCGGGCGCGCGGCTTCAGCGTCTGGCTGGTGGCGATATTGACCACGGTGGGCAGCAGCTTGTCGGCCAGATCGGCGAAAGAATCGGGCGCCGGGCGCGCGGACGCCACCGACAGCGGCAGCGATACCGCCAGTATGGCACAAAGAACCTTGAAGCTGCGCATGGCCGGCCTGGAACGCCTTTCGGGAATCGTCGGCAGTTTATGCATGGAAAAAGGGAACAAACAGGGCAAAAACCCGGCTTGCGCACCTATTTGCGCGCGGGATCGGGCCGGGCGCGCGCCACACATTTCCACGTCCCGGCAAGGGTTTTGAGGGCCTCCCGGCCGCGTTTTCAGGGCTTGGGTTTCCCGCCCGCCGGTGTCTATATCGGCCTGTCGCAGCACAGGTGAATGCCATGTCCGATTCCGAATTGCGCCAGGACGTCTTGAAGGCGCTCGACCAGGTGATCGATCCGGTCAGCGGCCGCACCGTGGTGCAACAGGACATGATCGCCGGCCTGGTGGTGAAGGACGGCCATGTCGGCTTCGTGTTGGAAGTATCCGCCGAGCGCGGACCCAAATCCGAACCCCTGCGCAAGATCTGCGAAGCGATGGCGCTGGGCGTCAAGGGCGTGAAGTCGGTCACCGCCGTGCTGACGGCGCATGAAGACGGCCTACCGCCGCAGGACGAGCCGCCCAGACCGGCGGTGAAACGCCGGCCGCCGCCGCCGCGCGCCGGCCTGCCCGGTGTGGGCGCCATCGTCGCCGTGGCCAGCGGCAAGGGCGGTGTGGGCAAGTCCACCGTGGCGGTGAATCTGGCGCTGGCACTGGCGCGGCTGGGGCTGAGAGTCGGACTGATGGATGCCGACGTCTATGGGCCTTCGGTGCCGCGCCTGCTGGACATCCGCCACAAGCCCGATACCGACGGCAAAAAGCTGATCCCCATCGGCAAACACGGCATCGTCGCCATGTCGCTGGGCTTTCTTCTGAACGAAGACGAGGCCGCGATCTGGCGCGGACCCATGGTGCAGTCGGCGCTGGTGCAGATGCTGAACGACACCAACTGGGGCGAACTGGACGTGCTGGTGCTGGACATGCCGCCCGGCACCGGCGACGCACAACTGACCATCACCCAGCGCGTGCCGCTGAAGGGCGCAGTGATCGTCTCCACGCCCCAGGACATCGCGCTGATCGACGCCAGGAAGGGCATCACCATGTTCCAGAAGGTGCAGGTGCCGATCCTGGGGATCGTGGAGAATATGAGCGTGTTCGTCTGCCCCGACTGCGGCAGCCGCCACGACATCTTCGGCCATGGCGGCGCGAAGGAAACGGCGCAGAAGATGGGTGTGCCTTTCCTGGGCGAAATTCCGCTGGTGCCGCGCATCCGCGAGACGTCGGACGCCGGAACGCCCATCACCGTCGCCGCGCCCGACGGGCCGGAAGCCGAAGCATTCCTGGCGGTGGCGCGGCAGGTGAAGGCGGCGCTGGAGACGGCGTCCAGGCCGGCGCCCAGGATTGTCATCGAGTAGACGGATCATGCCTCATGCCCCAGGCCGCGCGAGGCGCGGCCGTGGGGTGAACTTCGGCAAGGCCATGCTTCGACAAGCTCAGCATGAGGATTCTCTCTCTCGTCCTCACCCTGAGCTTGTCGAAGGGTGAGGACGCCGTTCCAAAGTCACATAACTGCAGGCCAGTCCTTCGGGCGTGCGATGATCCTGGCGCGCCGTTTCGCGCCAGCCGGCACGGTCGAGATGAAAGAAGGCATCACCGGCGAAGTCGCCATGCACTTCGGTCAATTCGATGCGGGCGGCATGGGGCAGGAAGGCACGATAGATTTCCGCGCCGCCGATCACCATGACATCGCCCTTCGCCTGCGCCAGCGCGGCCAGGGGCGAGGCCGCGGCGATGGCGCCATCGGCCCTCCAGCCGGGATCGCGCGTTATCACGATGTTGTCCCGGCCCGGCAGCGGCTTTCGCGGCAGCGAATCCCAGGTTCTGCGGCCCATCACCACCGCCTTGCCCATCGTCAACGCCTTGAAGCGCTTCAGGTCGTCGGAAATGTGCCAGGGAATGTGCCCGCGCGCGCCGATCACGCCATTGTCGGCGGCGGCCACCACCAAGACGATCTGGCTCATGCTGTGACGGGCGCGGCCAGCCCCGGCTGCCGAATGGAAAGATGGCTCATGGGTGAACCATAGGTTCAGACCGGGTTCATGGGAACCCAAATACGATCCTGCCACTTATCCCACCGGGTCCCAGCCGGGAGCCCCAACAGGAAGGTGGAGTGCCATGACCCTGAAGAAACTGATGCTCACCGCGGCCGTCTTTGCGCTGGCCGCTCCCGCCATGATGCTGTCCATGACCCTGGCGGCCACGGCGCAACCCGATCATCGGCGCGATTCCACGTTCCAGCAGCGCGCCCAGGGGCGCATGCACGACCAGGGGCGCATGCACGACCAGGGGCGCATGCACGACCAGCGCGGGCCGCAGAACCGGCCGCCGCAACAACAGGCCGCCCCCACGCCGCGGCCGCAGGCGGCGCCGCAACGGACTGTTCAGAATCGGGATCACCGCGGGCCCGACCGCTCCGACCATCGCGGGGCCGATAATCGTGGACATGACAATCGTGGGTTTGGCGATCGCCGGCCTGATCGCCGGCCGGACAGCAACACCCGTCCCGACCGCAACGATCATCGTCCGAACTTCCGCTCCGGCAACGACCATCGCCCGGATTTCCGCCCCGGCGGCAACAACCACCGCCCCGGCCTCGACCGCAATCGCAGCCGGCGCGACTGGAGCGGCTGGCGGCGCGACCACAGCCATTTCCGGCCTTCGCACCGCTGGCACGGGCCCAGCTATCATCGTCCCAGCGGCTGGTATTACCGGCGCTGGAGCTTCGGCGATTTCCTGCCCAGCCTGTTCTGGTCCAGCCAGTACTGGATCAGCAATTACAGCATGTATGACCTGCCGCCCCCGCCGCCGGGCGCGGTCTGGGTACGCTATGGCGACGATGCCGTGCTGATCGACCGCTTCACCGGCGAGGTCATCGACATCGAATACGACTTCTTCTACTGACAACCGGAAAACCGCGTTTTCCCAAGGCCGGGCGCCGCATTCCACAGAGTGCGGCGCCCAGGTCTTTTTACCCCTCCTATGTCTGTTTCGCCGCCATATGGACGCTGGCACGGCCTTGCTGTAAGGCAGCCCCGCGCGGCATCGCGCATCAGAAGAACGAGCAGGGACCTCCCAATGGCCAATGTGACGGTGATCGGCGCCCAATGGGGCGACGAAGGCAAGGGCAAGATCATCGACTGGCTGTCGAACCGCGCCGACATGGTGGTGCGCTTCCAGGGCGGCAACAATGCCGGCCACACCATCGTGGTCGGCGAGAAGACCTACAAGCTGTCGCTGCTGCCCTCGGGCGTGGTGCAGGGCAAGCGCTCCATCATCGGCAATGGCGTGGTGGTCGACCCCTGGTCGCTGCTGGAGGAAATCGCCAGGGTCGGCGCGTCGGGGCTGGCGGTGACGCCCGAGCTGCTGGTGCTGGCCGAGAATGCCTGCCTGGTGCTGCCGCTGCACCGCGAACTGGATGCGATGCGCGAGGAAGCCGCCAGCCAGAAGATCGGCACCACCAAGCGCGGCATCGGCCCGACCTATGAGGACAAGGTGGGACGCCGGGCGATCCGCGCCATCGACCTGAAGGACCCCGCCAGCCTGCCCGGCAAGATCGAGCGCCTGCTGGCCCATCACAATGTGCTGCGTCGCGGCTTCGGCCACCCGGAGGTGGACGCAGGCGCCCTGCTGGCGTCGCTGAACGCGATCGCGCCGAAGATCGCGCCCTATATCGGCTCGTCCTGGCGCGAGCTGGATGCGGCGCGAAAGGCGGGCAGGCGCGTGCTGTTCGAGGGCGCGCAGGCGGTGCTGCTGGACATCGACCACGGCACCTATCCCTTCGTCACCTCGTCGAACACGGTGGCGGGCCAGGCGGCGGCAGGCGCGGGCGTTTCCCCCCGCGCCATCGGCACGGTGCTGGGTATCGTCAAGAGCTACACCACCCGCGTGGGCGAAGGCCCCTTCCCCACCGAGCTGAAGGACGCCACCGGCGACAGGCTGGGCCAGCGCGGCCACGAATTCGGCACCGTGACGGGACGAAAGCGCCGCTGCGGCTGGTTCGACGCGGTGCTGGTGCGTCAGACCTGCGTCACAGGCGGCGTGGACGGCATCGCGCTGACCAAGCTGGACGTGCTGGACGGCTTCGACGAGATCAAGGTCTGCACCGGCTATGAACTGGACGGCCGGCATTTCGATCACCTGCCCGCCGACGCCGCGATCCAGGCGAAGCTGGTGCCCGTTTACGAGACGCTGGAAGGCTGGAAGGAAACCACCGCAGGCGCCAGAAGCTGGGCCGACCTGCCCGCCAACGCCATCAAGTATGTGCGCCGGGTGGAAGAACTGACCGCCACGCCGGTGGCGCTGCTGTCGACCAGCCCCGACCGCGACGACACGATCATGGTCAGCGATCCGTTTGTAGATCGCTGAGCGGGAGGCTGGCATGGGGCGCATCGGCTGGGCGGTTGTGGGGCTTTTGCTGGGCGCCGGTGTCACCTCCGCGGCATTTGTCGCCCTGGGCGGGCGTGCGGAAAAATCCGCGACGCCGGTGCCGACGCCGGTGGTGGAGAGCGCCGCCGACCAGAGCCGCGCCGCCGCGCTGTGGGGCACCCTGGCCTCCGATCCCTCAGCGCCGGTTATCGGCAATCCGGACGGCGACGTCACCATCGTAGAGTTCTTCGATTACGCCTGTTCCTATTGCAAGGCGGCCGAGCCGCGCCTGGCGCAGGCGATCGCCGGCGACGGGCGCGTGCGGCTGGTTCTGAAGGAATTTCCCATCCTGACGCCGGAATCGATGGTCGCCACCCGCGTGGCGCTGGCGGCGGGCAAGCAGGGCAAATACCGGCAATTCCACGACACCATGATGGCATATCAGGGCCAGCTCAGCGAAAGCGTGATCTTCGGCACCGCCGAAAAGCTGGGGCTGGATATGGCGCGGCTGAAAGCCGACATGCAGGCACCGGATGTGACCCAGCAGATCATCGCCAATTTCAATTTGGCCCGCGCCATCCGCGCCTTCCAGACGCCGACTTTCATCGCCGGCAACCGGGTGGCCGCGCATGTGCTGTCCAGCGATTCCGCCGGCATCGATTTTCCGCGCGAGATCGCCATCGCGCGAGGACAATAGCTTGGGGCGCAGGCCGCTGCTCAAACGCTTCGGCGCGGGTGTGGTTGCAAGATAAATTGCGGCAACTGAGCCGGTCAGGCCCGCGTTTCCGGTGGGAGATTGTTCCCAAGGAGATTGCCATGCGCCCCGTCGCCCTTGTCATCCTGGCCTGTCTGGCGCTGTCCGCCTGTGGTTCCTCGCGCAAGACCGTCGTCGTCAATCCGCCCCCGGGCTCGACCACCGTGGTCGACAGCCACGGCCATGCCCATGTGATCGAGCACGACGAGGATCGTTAGGAATCAGACTTTGTGGTTGAGCGGGCCATGGCCGCCGCCCAGTCCGGGCGCCCCGGCGATGGCCCGCTGCACATATTGGTGGGCGCGGCGCACCGCCTCCGCCAGCGGCAGGCGTTCCGCCAGCCCGCAGGCGATCGCCGTCGCCAACGTGCATCCCGTGCCGTGGGTGTGGCGGGTATCCTGGCGCGGCGCCGACAAGCGCAGCAGCGCGCCAGTTTTGCTATCGCCCAGAATGTCTTCGACGATTGCTCCTTCGGCGTGGCCGCCTTTGAACAGGACATGGCGACAGCCCATCGCGGTGAAAGCGGCCAGCGCCGCCTTCAATCCGTCTTCGCCGGATGGATCGAAGCCCGTCAGGGCCAGCGCCTCCGGCAGGTTCGGCGTCACCAGCGCCGCCATCGGCAGCAGCCGCGCGTTCACCACCGCCACCGCCTCTTCATCGATCAGGCGCGAGCCATCCTTGGCCACCATCACCGGATCGACCACCAGCGGAATGTCCGGCGCGTGTCCGGCCAGCGTATCGGCCACCATTGCCACCATGTCCGCCGAGCCCAGCATGCCGGTCTTGATGGCGTCGGCGCCAATGTCGGACAGGCAGGCGACGATCTGGCCGCGCACCACTTCGGGCGGCACGCCATGCGCCCCGGTCACGCCCAGCGTGTTCTGCACCGTGACCGCGGTGATCGCGGTCTGGGCATAGACGCCGAAGGCGAAAGCGGTCTTGAGATCGGCCTGGATGCCGGCGCCGGCGGACGAATCCGATCCGGCGATGATGAGGAGGCGTGGCGGGAGCATGAGCGTTCTCACCCTTGGGCAGGCTCAGGGTGAGGCCATTCATAGCCCCTCATGCTGAGCCTGTCGAAGCATGAGCCTGTCCAACATGAGCCTGTCGAAGCATGCGCTTGTCGAACAGGGCGGCTCAGGCCGCGACTTCCTCGATGACGCTGGCGATCTGGCGCACCACGGCGCGCACCATCTGCTCGTCCTCGCCTTCAGCCATCACGCGGATCAACGGCTCGGTACCCGACTTGCGCACCAGCACCCGGCCCGAGGGGCCCAGCATGGCATGGGCGTCATCGATGGTGGATTTCACCTTGGCGTCCTCCAGCGGAGAGCCCTTCTTGAAGCGCACATTCTCCAGCACCTGGGGCAGCGCCTCGAACAGATGCGTGGCTTCCGAGGCCGCCTTTCCTTCCTGGGCGACCACCGCCAGCACCTGGAGCGCGGCGATCAGGCCGTCGCCGGTGGTGGAGAAGTCGGACAGGATGATATGGCCGGACTGTTCGCCCCCCACATTGAAGCCGCCTTTGGCCATCTCCTCCAGCACATAGCGGTCACCCACCGCCGAGCGCGCCAGCTTGAGGTTCAGCGACGCCAGGTAGCGGTCCAGCCCGGCATTGGACATCACCGTGCCCACCACGCCACCACCCTTGAGGTCGCCACCCTTTGCCCAACTGCCGGCGATCAGCGCCAGGATCTGGTCGCCATCGATGAAATTGCCCTTCTCGTCGGCCATCACCACGCGGTCGGCGTCGCCGTCCAGCGCGATGCCGAAATCGGCGCGCATCTCGCGCACCTTGGCGCTCATGGCTTCGGGCGCGGTCGAGCCGCAATCCTGATTGATGTTGGTGCCGTCGGGGGTCACGCCGATGGGCACGATGTCGGCGCCCAGCTCCCACAATACCGCCGGCGCCACACGATAGGCGGCGCCGTTGGCGCAGTCGATCACGATGCGCAGCCCTTCCAGCCGCAGGTTGCGCGGAAAGGTGCGCTTGGCGAATTCGATATAGCGCGCCTGGCTGTCGTCGATGCGCTTGGCGCGGCCAAGGCCGGTGCCCATCGCCAGCCCCTGGTTCATGCCATTGGACATCAGGGTCTCGATCTCCAGCTCGACCGCATCGGAGAGCTTCTGCCCATCAGGGCCGAAGAACTTGATGCCGTTGTCGCCGAACGGATTGTGCGAGGCCGTGATCATCACCCCCAGGTCGGCGCGCAGCGACCGCGTCAGCATCGCCACCGCCGGGGTGGGCAGCGGGCCGAACTGGAAGACATCCATGCCCACGGCGGTGAAGCCCGACACCAGCGCGCTTTCGATCATGTAGCCCGACAGGCGGGTGTCCTTGCCGATCACCACCCGGTGGCGATAGGCGCCGCGCGTGAAGATGCGGCCCGCCGCCATGCCCGCCTTCAGCGCGATCTCGGGCGTCAGGTTGGCGTTGATGCGGCCGCGAATGCCGTCGGTGCCGAAGAATTTGCGATTCATGGAAGCTATCCCGGGCGGATGCCGTGTTTTACTCCCCTTTGATAACAAAACCTCCAGCTTCGTCCCAATACCCTTAACTGGGGGTCGATCAATCCCGGTTGCCGGTTGTTACCGCCGGCGGGTCAGCCGTCTTTTCCTATGGCTTTCAATATGTTGAGGCCGGTCCTGAGGGCGGCGGGGTCATGGGTGCGGATGAAATCGGCGCCCGCCGCCTCGGCGAACAGCTCGGCCGCCAGGCTGGCGGGCCCGATGCGCTCCAGCGGCTGGCCGGTGATCCTGCGCAGGAAGCCCTTGCGCGACACCGAGACCAGCACGGGAAGACCGTAGCGGGCCTTCAGCTCCGGCAGGCGGCGAAGGACGATCAGGGAGTTCTCGGGATCGGCGCCGACGAATTGCCCCATGCCGGGGTCCAGGATGATGCGCGCGCGCGCGATGCCGGCCCTGGTCAGGGCGTCCAGCCGGGCATCGAAGAAGGCGAGGATGCGGTCCCATATCTGCGCGGGCGGGACCTCGGTGCGGACGGCCACCCCGGACTGCTGGACCATGTGCATGACGATCAGGCCGCAGGCGGACGCAGCCAGTTCGGGATAGAGCGATGTGTCGGCAAAGCCGTGGATGTCGTTGAGGTACTCGATACCCTGCCCCAGCGCCCAGCGCTGGACGGCGGGTGCGAAGGTGTCGATGGAAAGCGCAATGCCCGCCTCTTTCAGCGGCGGCAGCACGGCGGCAAGGCGGGCGATCTCGATGTCGGGCGCGACGGGGGCGGCGCCGGGATTGGAGGAGGCCGCGCCGATGTCGATGATGTCCGCGCCGTCGGCCAGCAGCCGGTCGGCATGGGCCAGCGCGGCGGACGGTTCGAGATATTTTCCGCCGTCCGAGAAACTGTCGGTGGTGATATTGAGAATGCCCAGGATTTTCATGACGATCCTGGAGACATCGACGCATGAGCGGAAATGTCTATTCCAGCGGCCCTGATAGCCTGGAAATCGACTTGTGATCGGTAGTCATACACTACATCCAAATGAGACGGTCCAACCCAGTGTACTCGCGGCTTCAACGGTGCGTTCTGCTCTAACGAGAGAATGTTGATGGGGTCAGAAGATCCATTTGCGCGAACGATATCTACCTGCGTGATGAGAGCAGCCGTTCCAGGACCGCCATACTGCTGTATACGCACTTCAGCAAGCCACAGACCATCGGGCGAGCGAACTTCTGCTTTCCAGATTTCAGCGGAATCGTCGCAGCCGGACAGCATCAGCAGGACTGCAATCAGAAATACCGGGCGCATTGATACCCCAAAAGCAAAGGGCGACCGAAGCCGCCCTTTTATCAAGACGCTGGATGGCCCGGTCAAGCCGGGCCATGGCAATCGGGGCTAAGCGGCGCGAGGAGTTTTGCGGCGTGAGCAGACCTGGCTTTGCTTATGAGCGAAGCGAATTAGAAAAGCCGGTCCTGGCCGAGCCCAGCGAGGCGGGAGCGCCAAAAACTGGATGGCCCGCCCATCCTTCGACAAGCTCGGGATGGCCATGACGGTGAGGCAGCGAGCGGGCAGGTTCACCCTCCCCTTGCGGGAGGGTCAAAAACGGCGAGCGTAGCGAAGACGTTTTTGGGGAGGGGTCCGCTGCGAAGAGCAGCGGTGCAATCCTGCGAAACCGCTTTGCGGTTTCGACCCCTCCCCGAAATTTGCTGGCGCAAATTTCGACCCTCCCGCAAGGGGAGGGTCGAAAGGAAGACTGGATTCCCCCTTCGCGGGAATGCTACCGCGGCTGCGGCTCCGGCGTGATAATCGGGCCGGGGCCGGACGGGCGCGCCTTGCCGGCGACCGGCACCGAAGTGCCTGCGTCGCGCGGCGGGGTGACCGGGTCCTCGTAAGGCGTGCGAACCGGCGGGATGCCCTTGAGCAGCGCCACGATCTCGTCGCCCGTCAGGGTCTCGTATTCCAGAAGCCCGCGCGCCAGCACGTTCAGGTCGTCGGCATGATCGGTGAGGATCTGCCGCGCCCTGGAATAGCATTCATCGATGATGCGATGGATTTCCGCATCGATCTTCTGTGCCGTGGCTTCGGACACGTTCTGGGTGCGCGACACCGAATGGCCCAGGAAGACTTCCTCCTGGTTCTCGGCATAGGCGATGGGACCAAGCTGGTCGGACATGCCGAAGCGGGTCACCATGGCGCGGGCCATGCGGGTCGCCTGTTCGATGTCCGACTGGGCGCCGGTGGTCACTTTTTCGTGGCCGAACACCAGTTCCTCGGCGATGCGCCCGCCAAAGGCGACGCACAGATCGGCCAGCATCTTCTGGCGGGTCAACGACAACTGGTCCCGCTCCGGCAGGCGCATCACCATGCCCAGCGCCCGGCCGCGCGGAATGATGGTGGCCTTGTGGATGGGATCGGAGCCGACGACATGCAGCGCCACCAGGGCGTGACCGCCCTCATGATAGGCGGTGAGCTTCTTTTCCTCGTCGCTCATCGCCATGGAGCGCCGCTCGGCGCCCATCATCACCTTGTCCTTGGCGTCTTCCAGCTCGGCCATGGTGACGACGCGCTTGCCGCGGCGCGCCGCCATCAGCGCGCCCTCATTCACCAGGTTGGCCAGGTCGGCGCCGCTGAAGCCGGGCGTGCCGCGGGCGATCACGCGCGGATCGACATCGGGTGCCAGCGGCACCTTGCGCAGGTGCACGCGCAGAATCTTCTCGCGCCCGGCTAGGTCGGGATTGGGCACCACGACATGGCGGTCGAAGCGGCCCGGGCGCAGCAAGGCCGGGTCCAGCACGTCAGGCCGGTTGGTGGCGGCGATCAGGATGACGGATTCGTTGGCCTCGAAGCCGTCCATCTCGACCAGAAGCTGGTTCAGCGTCTGCTCGCGCTCGTCATTGCCACCGCCCAGGCCGGCGCCGCGATGGCGGCCGACCGCGTCGATCTCGTCGATGAAGACGATGCAGGGGCTGTTCTTCTTGGCCTGCTCGAACATGTCGCGCACGCGGGACGCGCCCACGCCCACGAACATCTCGACAAAGTCGGAGCCGGAGATGGTGAAGAAAGGCACATTGGCCTCGCCCGCGATGGCGCGCGCCAGAAGCGTCTTGCCGGTGCCCGGTGGGCCGACCAGCAGCACGCCCTTGGGGATGCGCCCGCCCAGGCGCTGGAATTTCTGGGGATCGCGCAGGAAGTCGACGATTTCCTTCAGGTCGTCCTTGGCTTCATCCACCCCGGCAACATCCTCGAAGGTCACGCGGCCCTGCCGCTCGGTCAGCATCTTGGCGCGGCTCTTGCCGAAGCCCATCGCCTTGCCGCCGCCCGACTGCATTTGTCGCAGGAAGAAGACCCACACGCCGATGATCAGCAGCATGGGGAACCAGTTTATGAAGATCGCCAGCAGCGAAGGCATGCCGTCATCGGCCGGGCTGACCGTAGTGTCGACATTGTGCTCTTTCAGCATCGGCCACAGCGTGCTGTCATTGGAGGGCACGGTGGTGACGAAGGGCTGGCCGGTGCTGAATTCACCCTTGGCCTGTTCGCCCTGGAAGACGACTTTCTTGACCTGGTTGGCCTGCACCTGCTCGGTGAACTTGGAATAGGAGATGGCCGAGGCCGTGGTGTGGGTGCCCGTTCCCTGGAACAGGTTGAACAACAGCACCAGCATGACCGCTATCACGATCCACAGCGCAAGATTCCTGAGGTTGTTCAAAGGCCATCCTTTCACGCGGGGCAACCATTGCCCCTTGCCGCTGCCTCACGTCCAAAGCGAGGGCCCCACATGGGGGCGCGCCCCGCCGGAGGCCCATACAGATAGATAGGATACCTCCAGCGGATTGCCAGCCAGTGAAAGGTTAAGAGTTTTGGGCAATTCCCGCAACTGATGCGGCCCGCCCCGGCTAAGCGTGTGTCCCCGAACCGCTTTTGGAGGGGGAACTCCGCCGCCGCCTTTCGCGCCGCACCAGAAGGACGCGCGCCCCGGCTTTGGCGGGGACGACATGGCAGCCCATCAGAGTGGCGCCGCCGCCCAGACTGCCGGCCGCGATCGTGTCGAACAGCCGCTCCAGCGCCTCGAACCGAGGGCGGTAGGATGCGCCCGAAACGGTCATCAGCACCGCCGCCAGCGCCCGAAGCCCCACCTCGCGCGGGGCGGCGGCCAGCGCCGCCGCGTCCAGCAGCAGGTCCTGTTCCGGCCCCGCCGGCCCGACCGCCCGCGCCAGCACGGCCTGCGTCACCTCTTCCAGCGCGGCGCGGGCGCGCGCCAGATGCCCGGCCGCAGCGGCGATCCTGGCGGCGCTGAGCCCAGCCTCATCCAGCGCCGCCGCCACCGAACGGATGCGGACCCGGTCGAACGCGGGGTCCTGATTCATCGGGTCTTCCAGCCATGGCTGACCGCTATCGCGCAGGAAGCCGCGCAGCGCGCCGCGGCCCAGGCCGAGCAGGGGGCGCACCAGCGAAAGATCGGGAAAGCCGCGCACCGGCCAAGGCGCTGTGGGCGCCATGGCGGCCAGGCCGTCCACACCGCTGCCGCGCGCCAGGCGCAGCAGGAAGGTTTCGGCCTGGTCGTCCTGGGTATGGCCAAGGCAAAGCGTGTTGATCTTGTGCCCAACCATCCAGGCGCCCATCAGGCGGTAGCGGGCATCGCGCGCCGCGGCCTCGATTCCGCTGGCGGGCTTGCCGTCCTTCCAGGACAGGATGTGCGCCTTCAGCCCCAGCGCCCGCGCCCAGGCCACCACCTTCCGGGCGTCGGCAGCGGAGGCGCGGCGAAGGCGGTGATCCACCGTCAGCACCACCGGGGGCGGCAGACCCTGGCCGGCCGCATGACCCGCGGCCAGGTGCATCAGCGCCAGCGAGTCGCTGCCGCCCGAGACGGCCAGCGCCACCGGTCCCGTAACGCCGGCCATCGCCGCGGCAAACCGGGCGACCAACGCATCCTTGCCGGCAGCGCCCTCGCCGGCAGCCCCTTTACCGGCAGCCCCTTTACCGGCAGGAGGTTCGGCGCAGGCTCGTGACGGTGGCGAGCGTCGTGTCGGGCGCCTTGGGATATTTCGTCTTGATAAGCCCAAGCGTGGTGCAGCCTTCCGATTTCTGGCCCAGCGCCAGGAAGGACTGGGCGAGTTTGAGCATAGCTTCCGGCGCGCGTTCCGACTTGGGGAATCGCTTGATCACCTCGGCGAAGCTGCGCTCGGCCGGCTCGTAATTGCGCTGCACGTAATTGATGTTGCCCACCCAATAGATGGCCTGGGGCGTCAGGTCGGCATCGTCGGGATTGGCGTCGGCATAAGCCTGGAAAGCGGCGGCGGCCTCGCTGTACTGGGCCTTGGAGAGAAGGTTCATCGCCGCGTCGAACTGGGCCGAGCCGCCGGCGGCGGGCGCGGCACCAGGCCCCTGGGGTGGTCCTTGCGGAGGCAGGCTGGAAAGCCGGGTGGGCGCACCGCCATTGGACCCCGACGGCAGCGGCCGGCCATAGCGGTCGGCGGGCAGCGTGCCCAAGACGCCCGGCGGACGGCCGCGACCCGGCGTGTCGTCATAAGCCGTCTGACCGGGATCGTTCCGGGGCGCGAACTGGCTGGGCCCAGCCCCGCCGCCGCCATTGCCGCTGCCGATGGGAGGCAAAGTGTCGCCGGGGCGCATCGCCGCTGGGGGGCCGCCATAGGCCGCGCCGGAGCCGGCCGCGGCGCAGTTCAAGGTGCCCGCGTCGGCCCCCAGTTGCTGGGCCGAGAGCGTGCAGATGCGGTAGGCGAAATCCTTTTGCATCTGGTCGATCTTCTGGTTCTGCAGCTGAATCTGGTGGGAGAGCTGCTCATTCGCGCCGGTGGTATTGGCCAGGCTGGCAGTCAGGCTCTGCACCTTGTTTTCCAGCGCCTGGATGCGCGCGTCCATCTGATCGGCGCGGCGCGTCAGGTCGCTGATACCCTGGTCCTGCGACGCCTCGCGGGCTTTCTCCTCGTCGCTGGGGCCGAACAGCTGGGCACGGGCTGGTGCACCCGCCACCATCATGCCGATCGCCATGCACAAGGCCGAGGCGGAAATTGCGGAACGGAGCCTGATCATGAAGACCTTCCACTGGTGATGAACACTGCCGGTCAACAAGACCGGCAAAAACACAAAAACAAAGGGGCGCGAGGAATCCTTGTCCCCGCGCCCCCGATTCTATTCGCACCCGATACCGGCACAAGCCGGACCGAAATGCCTTGTGAATCCAAGCCTTACGTGTTGGCGCCGGCGGTGATGGTCGTCACGCCACGGCGATTCTGCGCCCAGCAATCCTCATTGGATTCGGTGCAGACCGGCCGCTCCTTGCCGTAGGAGATGGTGTCGATGCGGCTGGCCGCGACGCCCTGGCTCACCAGATATTCCTTCACCGCGTTGGCGCGGCGCGCACCCAGGGCCAGGTTGTACTCGCGCGTGCCGCGCTCGTCGCAATTGCCCTCGATGGTCACGCGCACCGACGGATACTTGCTCAGCCACTGGGCCTGACGGGTCAGCAGCGCCTGGTCGGACGGCTCCACATTATACTGGTCGAACGCGAAGTGGACCGTGTCGCCCACATTGGTCCGGAAATCTTCGGCGCTGCCCGGCAGGATGGAAGACGTCACGGGCGGCGGCGGCGGCGCTTCGGCCGGCGCGGCCGGCGGCGGAGCGGTGTTCACCGCTTCCTGCTTGTGCGTGCAGCCGGCCGCGAGGACCAGCACCGCCGACAGGCAGGCGTACTTCATGGCATTGGAAAATGGGATCATGACTTGAATCTCCTGGCAGCAGAGGCGAGCCGGTGCGGACTGCACCCCCGCTTTTGAATTGGAAACGCACCACAAATCGACAAACGCATTAGCCGGCAAAACGAGCCAAAAAATGGCGCTTGGAACCGGGACTGTAGGAAAAGACGCCTACTGGATCAAGGGCGACCAGGCCGGGTCCGAGGCGCTGCCGGGGGTGAGGACGCGCCTTTCATTGCGCCCGGTCACGTCGATCGACCAGATCTGGGAGCCGCGCTGACCCCGCTGTTCGCGGGTGAACATCAGGACGCGGCCATTGGGGGCCCAGGTGGGGCCTTCGTCATGGTAGCCGGAGGTGAGCATCCGTTCGCCGCTGCCGTCCGGCCGCATCACCCCGATGTCGAAGTTGTTGCCATGCTGCTTGGTGAAGGCCAGAAGGTCGCCGCGCGGGCTCCAGACCGGGGTGCCGTTGTTGCCGCCACCGAAGCTGATGCGGCGCTGGTTCGAACCGTCGACATTCATCACATAGATCTGCTGGCTGCCGCCCCGGTCCGACTCGAAGGCGATCTGGCGCCCGTCCGGCGAGAAGGATGGGGCGGTATCGATCCCCGGATCGGTGGTCAGCCGCTGCAAGGCTCGGTTGCGCAGGTCCATGATGTAGACGTCGGAGTTGCCGTTCGTCTCGAGGCTCAGCGCCACCTTGTTTCCGTCCGGCGAGAATCGCGGCGAAAAGGTCATGTTGGGGAAGTCGCCCAGCCGCTCCTGGCGACCGGTCTCGATGTCGAACAGATAGACCCTGGGCTTGGTGCCGATATAGGACATATAGGCGATCATCTGCGCCGTCGGATTGAAGCGCGGCGTCAGGACCATGTAGCTGCCGTTGGTCAGGAAAATGGGATTGGCGCCGTCCTCGTCCATGATCGCCAGCCGCTTGACCCGCTTGGTGGCCGGACCCGATTCGGCGATGAAGACGATGCGGGTGTCGAAATAGCCTTTCTCGCCGGTGATCCGCTCATAAATGGCATCCGAGACCATGTGCGCGACGCGGCGCCAGTTCTCGGCTTGGGTGAAATATTGCAGGCCGAGCATCTGGCTGGCGCCATAGACGTCCCACAGGCGGAAATCCACGCGCAGGCGGCCATCGGGCTGCATGGTCACCTGACCGGTGACCAGACCCTGTGCGGTGATGGCGCGCCAGCTCTGGAAGTTGGGCACCGTGTTGATGTTGGTGATGTGCTCGACGAAGCCCCTTGGGTCCAGCGGCTTGAACAGGCCCGAACGCTCCAGGTCGGCGCGCACCACCGAGGCGATGTTGACGCCCGCCTGGGCATCGCCGGGGGTGCCGGGCACGAAGTCCGGAATGGCGATGGGCAGCGGCTGGGGATTGCCCTGGGTGACATCGACGCTCAACGCCGCGCGCGCGGGCGGCGCGGCCGCAAATCCCAGGAAAAGGATGGCGCAGAGGACCAGGAAGTTTCTCATGCAATTCTCCAACGTGTGAGCCCTCTCTATTGTTGCATCAGTTGGCGGGGGTCGAAATGCAGCGGATTGATGTCGCGCCAGACGCTGTAGCGGTCGGCGGGCAGACGATAGGGCGCGCATTGATAGACGGCGCGGCTGGCCGCTTCCGCCGCCGCGCGGGTATAGGAATTGCCGGCGGCGGCCGCCGCCGAGCCCGGCAACAAGGCCAGCGCCGCCACCGAGCCGTCGGGGTTGAGGCGCAGGTCGTAATCCACGATCAGGTCCTCGGCATTGGGCGCGCCGACGGGCGGCGACCAGCAGCGGTAGATCTGGCTTTGCAGGGCGTCGGCCAGGTCGGCGGTCATCGCCGTGCCCGCGCCCACTCCCCGGATCACGCGCGGCCCGGCCTTGGCATTGCTGGGTCGCTTTGGCTGGGCCGTGAGCTTGTTGAGCAGCGCGGCGAAATCCTGCTGCTGTTGCTGTTTCCTGCTGACCTTGGGCTTTTCCGGCGGCTTGGGCTTTTCCTCTTCCTTGGCCTTTTCCGGGGGCTTGGGCTTGGCCACGTCGAACTCAGGCATCTTGGCGTCGGGGGCGGGCGCGACCTCGGCCAGCTCCGGCTCGGGCGGCGGCTCCAGCGTCGGGGTGGGGATGTCGATCTTCTCGGGCTCGGGCAGCTTGGGCGCGGGCGGCGCCTGGGCGGCAACATTGGTGGTGTCGGCCAGCGTCACCAGATCGACCGGCACGGTATGGGTTTCCTGCGGCGCATGGAAATTTCGAAACGAGAACAGCGCCGCCGAGAAGACCAGCGCGTGGAAGGCCAGCGAGCCCACGATTCCAAAGCGGGGGCCGTGGGCGGTGGTGGGCTCCACGCGCCGCCAAAGCACCGCCTTGCTGTGGACCGCCTTAGTGCCGGTCTGGCTTGGGTTTGACGACATCGGTCACGAGCCCGATATGGGTAAAGCCGGCGGCGGCAAGCTGCCCCATCACTTCCATCACCTTGCCATAATTCACCTTGTCATCGCCGCGCACGAAGATGCGCTGGTCATAGCCGTTGGCGGCGATGGCCTTCAGCTTGTCGACCAGCGCGGCTTCGGGGACCTGTTCCTTCTGCAGGAAAATGGCGCCGTCCCGGCGCACGGTGATGGAAAGCGGTTCGCGGTCCTGGCCCAGCGCCGGCGCCCGCGTCTTGGGCAGGTCCACCGGCACGCCGACCGTCAGCAGCGGCGCGGTGACCATGAAGACGATCAAAAGCACCAGCATCACGTCGACGAAGGGGGTGACGTTGATCTCAGCCATGGCATGGCGCCGCATGCGCCCGCGGCCGCGTGAGGACGTATGCTGGATGCCGGCCGCCATTAGACCATGACCTCCCCGGATACGAATTGCCTGCGTTGCGTTCCGGCGCGCGCGATCCGCAAGGAGTGGCGCGAAGAGCGATGCGGGGTCCATCGGACGAGCGCCACGACGTAGCGGGCGTCCGCCGGAACGCAACCCGAAGGGCCGGGATCTTTTGCGTCGTGGGTGCGTCGAAGGTCTCGGCCGTAGTTCCTGCTACGACCTTCGCCCTTCTCCTGCCCACGCCACAAAACCTCTCCGGCGCAGGCGATTTTATCCGGGGAGGTCATGGTCACCGCGCCTTTTCGTCGAGCTGGCGCGACAGGATGGCGGAAAATTCATCCGAGAAGGCGTCCAGCATGTTCACATAGCGGCCGATCTCGGCGATGAAGCGATTGTAGAAGATCACGGCGGGGATGGCGGCCAGAAGCCCCATCGCGGTGGCGAACAGCGCCTCGGCGATGCCCGGCGCCACCACCGCGAGCGTGGTGTCGTGGCGCGCGGCGATGGCGGTGAAGCTGTTCATGATGCCCCACACCGTGCCGAACAGGCCGATGAAGGGCGAGACCGAGCCGATGGTGGCCAGGATGCCGAGCTGCTTTTCGATGCCGTCCGTCTCGC
Source organism: Hyphomicrobiales bacterium (assembly GCA_040255825.1). Lineage (GTDB taxonomy): Bacteria > Pseudomonadota > Alphaproteobacteria > Micropepsales > Micropepsaceae > Rhizomicrobium. The sequence goes on from JBDZVS010000004.1 coordinate 30,495, forward strand.
GCAGGATGGTCACGCTCATCGCCTTGTCGATGCGCTCCTTCACCCCGCCAAGCATGGTCTCGCGCGGGGTGCCGCCCTCGAAGGCGCGGCGCCATTCGCGCAGGGCGGCGATGAACATCGCCGCCAGGGGATGGTCGTTGCGGGCGGCGAACTGCTGGTACAGCTCGTCCAGCGACTGGCCCGACCAGAACAGCTTCTCGAAGCGGCGCGCCTTGCGCTTGAGGCCCGACAGCGTCACCAGCTTGTTGAAGATGATGGTCCAGGACCACAGCGAGGCCAGAAGCAGCACCACCATCACCGCCTTCACCACGATGTCGGCGCGCAGGAACATGCCGACGATGGAGAAATCCGCGACGGCGCCCATCGGCGCATCGCTGCTGGCGGCGGTGCCGGGCAGCGGCGCCAGCGACTGGGATTGCGCGGCCTCGCCCACCGGCGCGGCGATCGGGCCGCTCTGCCCGTTGCCCTGGGCCAGGACCGGACCGGGGGCCGCGAGAATCAACCCCGCCAATAGGGCAAGAACGGCGAAAGCGCGCTTGAAATTCATCAGGAAACCCTTTTTCGCCGGAGATGCTCGGCTAATGAACGCCGATCTTGGCCGAAGTTTGACGAATGGAATCAAGTTTCTATTGCAACAAGCAAAGGCGCAAGAGTCTCCAGCACATATCCTGGAAGACGCCGCGCCCTGCCGGTTAACGTGGTCATGCAGGCTTCGATCCGTCCTTCCACAAGAAGCGTGCCGCCGCGCATGATGTCCTGATTGGCGAAGATGCGCGCGCCCGAAAGACCCGTCAGGGTTGTCCGCACCTCTATCACATCGTCCAGCCGCGCCGGCCGGTGATAATCGACCCGGATGCGGCGGATGGCCCAGGCGGTAGGCTCATCATCGCCCAGACCCGCCATCTTGGAGATGCCCGCAAGACGGAAACATTCGGTGCGCCCTCTTTCCATATAGCGCAGATAATTGGCGTGATAGACGAAGCCCGACAGGTCGGTATCTTCATAATAGATGCTGATGGGCAGGACATGCACCTTGCCGTCGAAACGGCCAAGACCCTTCAAGGCGGAAATCATGGTTCTTCCTCGCCGGAAAACAGGCCGGTCTGCAAGGGCCGGGCGGCGGGCGCGGGCAGCCCCAGATGGCCATAGGCGGCGCCGGTCAGCACCCGCCCGCGCGGCGTACGCTGCACGAAACCCTGCTGCAAGAGATAGGGCTCGACGATTTCCTCGATGGCGTCGCGTGCCTCGCCCAGGGCGGCGGCGATGGTCTCGATGCCGACGGGCCCGCCGGAGAAATTCTCGGCGATCAGCGACAGGTAGCGGCGGTCGAAGCCGTCCAGCCCCTTGCCGTCCACCTCCAGCCGGTTGAGCGCCGCATCGGCCGTCGCCGCATCCACCCGTGCGGTCTTTTGCACGGCGGCGAAGTCGCGCACCCGCTTGAGCAGGCGCCCGGCGATGCGCGGCGTACCGCGCGAGCGGGCGGCGATCTCGCGCGCGCCGTCCTGCGTCAGGTCAAAGCCCAGCACGCGCGCGCCCCGCTCCACGATCGAGAGCAGTTCGTCCGGCGTATAGAAGTTCAGGCGCACCGGAATGCCGAAACGGTCGCGCAGCGGCGTGGTGATCAGGCCGGAGCGGGTGGTGGCGCCCACCAGCGTGAACGGCGCCAGTTGAATCTTCACCGAGCGGGCGGCCGGCCCCTCCCCGATCACCAGATCGAGTTCGTAATCCTCCATCGCGGGATAAAGAATTTCCTCCACCGCCGGATTGAGGCGGTGAATCTCGTCGATGAAAAGAACGTCACGCGGCTCCAGGTTGGTCAGGATCGCGGCCAGGTCGCCCGCCTTGGCCAGCACCGGGCCGCTGGTCGAGCGGAAATTCACCCCCAGTTCGCGCGCCACGATCTGCGCCAGGGTGGTCTTGCCCAGGCCGGGCGGGCCATAGAACAGCACATGGTCCAGCGCCTCGCCGCGCGCCTTGGCCGCCGCGATGAAGATGGAGAGATTCTCGCGCGCCTGTTGCTGGCCGACGAAATCGGCGAGACGACGCGGGCGCAAGGAAGATTCCAGCGCGTCGTCCTCGTTGCGTTCAGGTGAGATCAGCCGGTCGGTCATGGGTGCTTCTCGCCCTTCGACAGGCTCAGGGTGCGGAAAACACTCTCGTCCTCGTGCTGAGCTTGTCGAAGCATCAACGTGCCATGCCTTTCAGCGCCTCGCGGATCAGGATGGAGGCGTCGGCGCCCTCGCCCAGCGCCGCAGATGCCTTCGCCACCGCCTCGGCGGCGCGGCCCTCGCTATAGCCCAGATGCACCAGCGCCGACACCGCGTCGGCCTCCGGGCCCTTGGGGGCGGCGAGCGCGGCGGCGACAGGTTCCTCGCCGCCGGCCATCATGGACCCCACCTTGTCCTTCAGTTCGGTGGCGATACGCAGCGCCAGCTTGGGACCGACGCCTGGCGCGCGCGCGATCATCGCCTTGTCGCCCAGCGCCAGGGCGCGCGACAGATCGCGGGGGCTCAAGGTGGACAGCACCGCCAGCGCCACCCGCGCGCCCACATTCTGCACCGTCTGCAAAAGGCGGAACCACTCGCGCTCCTCGGCCGAGGCAAAACCGTACAGGCGGATTGCGTCCTCGCTGACCTTCATCTCGATCAGGAGGCCGGCATGGGCGCCAGCCGAAAGCCGCGACAGGGTCGAGGCCGGGCAGAACACCAGATAGCCGACGCCATTCACGTCCAGGATCACATGATCCTCGAAAACGGAATCGACGACGCCGCTGAGCTTGCCGATCATCGCGCCACGACCTTGAGCGGAGGGCGGGCCGCCAGATGGGCATGGGCGATCGCCGCGGCCAGCGCGTCGGCCGCATCCGCCTGCGTCACCCGCGCGGTGGGCAGAAGCCGCGCCACCATGAACTGCACCTGCTCCTTGGCGGCATGACCGGCGCCCACGACGCACTTCTTGATATGGTTGGGAGCATATTCGGCGACGTCCAGGCCGGCCTGTGCACCCGCCAGCAGCGCCACGGCGCGGGCATGGCCCAGCTTCAGCGCCGCCGAGGGGTCGCGGGCGACAAATGCCTGCTCCACCGCGATGGCGGCGGGCGCGTGGGTGGCGATCACCGCGGATAATTCGCGATGCAGCGCCATCAGCCTGAGCGCCAGCCCCAGCGCCGGGCGGGTGGCGATCACGCCATGGGCGACATGGGCCAGCCGCGAGCCCGTCACATCGATCAGGCCCCAGCCCATGGCCGAGAGGCCCGGATCCAGACCCAGGATGCGAATCGTCCCGCTCATGCGGTTTTGTACTCTTTATGTTCGGGGATGTCCTATTGCGCCTCGACGAATTCCTGCATCGCCCAGGATACCATCGCGGCGGCGATCTCCCGCTCGCCCATGATGACCTTGCTGGCGCCATAGGCCAGCAGATGGTCGATCTCGCCCTCGAAATGGGCGCGGGCGACGATGGGCAGACTCGCGCTGGCGTTGCGCGCCTGTTGCACGATCTGGCCCGCCTCGAACGCCTGCGGAATGGCGACGAACAGGATGCGCGCGCCCGGCAGATTCGCCGCCGCCAGCACGTCGGCGCGCGCCGCATTGCCCTTGATGTGTTCGACGGCCGGATCGCCCACCTGCCCTTCCTCGATCACCAGCAGCGGCAACTGGCCCTTCAGACCCTCGGCGATCAGCTTGCCCACTCGGCCATAACCCACCAGCACCGCATGGTCCGAAAGATGGGTGGGCGGCGGGGCGGCGGTGGGGCGCGGCTGGGCCGGCGCATCGGGTCCGGTCCTGGCGCCCTGGCGGCCGGCGATCCAGAACAGCAGCGGGTTGAGGAAGATCGACAGGATCGAGGCGCCCAGGATCATGTCGCGCGCTTCGGGCCTGAGCACGCCCAGCCCGATGCCCAGGTCCGCCAGGATGAAGGAGAATTCGCCGATCTGCGCCAGGCACACCGCGATGGTCAGCGCGCTGGCGCGCGCCACCCCGAACAGGCGCAGCAGCCAGAACGCCACCGCCCCGCCCGCCATCACCAGCACGAAGGCGGTGATGATCCCCACCGGCGCCTCGAGGATCACGCGCGGATTGAACAGCATGCCCACCGAGACGAAGAACAGCACCGCGAAGGCGTCGCGCAGCGGCAGCGATTCCTCGGCGGCGCGCTGGGACAAAGGCGACCCGGCCAGGATCATGCCGGCGAAGAAGGCGCCCAAGGCGATGGAGACGCCGAACAGCGCCGCCGCCACGAAGGCCACGCCCAGCGCCACCGACAGCACCGCCAGGCGGAACAGCTCGCGGCTGCCGGTATGGGCGATGTAATGCAGCAGCGCCGGAAACAGCCGCCGCCCCGCCAGCAGCATCAGCGCCGCGAAAATCCCCAGCTTCACCGCCGTCAGGCCCAGGCTGCGCGCGAGCGACGCCATCTGGATGTCGCCGCCTTTCAGCGCCGCGGCGATGGGCGGCAGCACCACCAGCACCAGCACGGTGAGCAGGTCCTGCATCACCAGCCAGCCGATGGCGGTACGGCCGCGCCGGCTTTCGGTCAGCCGCCGGTCGGACAGGGCCCGCATCACCACCACGGTGGAGGCCACCGACAGGCACAGACCGAACACCAGGCCCTGGCCCCAGGACCAGCCCATCGCCAGCCCTGCCAGAGTGCCCAGCCCCGCGATCGCCGCCATCTGCAAGGTCGCGCCGGGGACCACCACGCCCTTGACCGCCCACAGGTCCTCGGCATGGAACTGAAGCCCCACGCCGAACATCAGAAGGATCACGCCAATGTCGGCCAGTTGCAGGGTCAGGCCGCTGTCGGCCACGAAGCCGGGTGTGAAGGGCCCCACCACCACACCCGCCAGCAGATAACCCACCAGCGGCGGCAGTTTCAGACGCTGGGCGATGGTGCCCAGGACGAAAGCCAGTCCCAGGCCGATGACGACAGCGGCGATAAGCGGCGCGGAATGATCCATGCTTTCACTATAGGGACCGGGCATTTGGTTACGCCAGCGTCATGATCAATTTCATGAACCGACGATGAACACGCGGCTCAAGACCGGTTCAGGCGGGCCGCTCCAGTCTGCCGCCGTCATCGAACAGGAGAGGACAGATGAACCTGTTGAAGAAAACACTGCTCGGCGCAGTGATCGCCGGTGGCGCGGCCCTGTCTCTGGCGGCCCCCGCCAGCGCCGCCGTCCATGTGGGCATCGGCATCGCCGGGCCAGCCCCCCACGGCCGCGTCTGGTGCCACCACCATCCCCGCGCCTGCGGTTATCACGCCCCGCGCGTCTATTACGTGCCCGGCCATTATTATCGCGGTCACGGCTGGTGGGACGGCCACCGCTGGTACCACAACCGCTACCGCTGGCACGGCCACTGGCGCTATCGTTGAGCGCGGCTGAGCGGCGCCCCTTCATCCTCCGGGACGGAGGGGCGCTCGCGCGGCCGGCCGCGCCAGTCAGCCGGTCAACCCCGTCAACCCGTCAACCCGCCAACCTCGTCAACCCGTCATCCTGGCCACCAGGGCGTCGGACAGTTCGTAATTGCCATAGACGTTCTGGACATCGTCATGGTCGTCCAGCACCTCGACCAGCTTGATCAGCGTCTCGCCGGCGTCGTCCGACACCTGGACGGTATTTTGCGGCCGCCAGGTGATGGCGGCCGACGCCGGCGCCCCCAGCCTGGCTTCCAGCGCATCGCGCACCTGGGCGAAACTCTCGATGCCGGTGATGAATTCGTGGCTGTCCGCCGAGGAAACGCATTCGTCCGCCCCGGTCTCGAGCGCCGCTTCCAGCATGGCGTCTTCGCTGCCCTTGTCGGCGGGATATGCGATGACGCCCACATGGTCGAACAGGAAGGCGACCGAGCCGGTCTCGCCCATCTGGCCGCCATACTTGCTGAAGGCGGCGCGCACGTCGGCCGAGGTGCGGTTGCGGTTGTCGGTCATCGCCTCGACGATCAGGGCGACGCCGCCGGGGCCGCGCCCCTCATAGCGGATCTCGTCGTAATTCTCGCCGGCGCCGCCGACCGCCTTGCTGATGGCGCGTTCGATATTGTCCTTGGGCATCGACTCGGCCTTGGCGGCGATGATGGCGCTGCGCAGGCGCGGATTGTGGGCCGGGTCGGGCAGCCCCTGCTTGGCCGCCACCGTGATCTCGCGGCTGAGCTTGGCGAAGAGCTTGGAACGTTCCTTGTCCTGGCGCCCCTTGCGGAACATGATGTTCTTGAACTGGCTGTGGCCGGCCATGTGGACCTTCCCGGAAAAAGCGGGCGCCAGATAGCCGCGACCCTGCATTCTTTTCAAGCCCGGGGGCGGACAAAGGCGTTTCGCCTCATCGGGGATTGACGGTAAAATCCCTCGGTCGAGGGAGTCGATGATGCGAGGATTTGCGGCGGCGTTCGCGCTGGCGGTGCTGTGCGGGGTCGCGGCCGCCGCGGCCGGCGATCCTTTCGCCAAGACCCGCGCCGACTGGAACAAGCCGCACCGGCCGTTCCATGTGATCGGCAACATCTATTATGTGGGCACGGCGGGCGTCAGCGCCTTCCTGATCCGCACCCCGGCCGGCGACATCCTGACCGATGGCGGCCTGCCGGAATCGGCTCCGCTGATCGAGAAGAACATCCGCACGCTGGGGGTGAAACTGTCGGACGTCAGGATCCTGCTCAACAGCCACGCCCATTTCGACCATGCGGGGGGGCTGGCGGAACTGAAGCGGGCGACCGGCGCCAGGCTTTATGCCAGCGCCGCCGACAAACCGTTTCTGGAAAGCGGCCGCATCACCTTCGGCCCATCGACCGCCGATCCCTTCCCGCCGGTGAAAGTGGACCATGTGGTGAAGGACGGCGAGACCGTCAGCCTGGGCGGCGTCACCCTGACCGCGCACCTGACGCCCGGCCACACCCCCGGCTGCACCTCATGGACCATGCCGGTGACGGAGGCGGGCCACACCTATCAGGTGATGTTCTTCTGCTCGATCTCGGTCGCGGGCAACCCGCTGACCGGCACCCCCGCCTATCCGAACATCGCTCAGGATTATCGCGCCACCTTCGAAAAGCTGCGGGACGTGCATGTCGATGTCTTCCTGGCGCCGCATGGCGCGCAGTTCGGCATGGACGCCAAGCTGGAGCGCATGAAGACGGGCGCGGCCAATCCCTTTGTCGATCCCGAGGAGTTCCAGCATTACCTGGCGGCGGCGCGCAAGGACTATGACGCCGAGCTGGCCAGGCAGTTCGCCGCCAAGGGCGGCTATGTCCATCCTTAGCGTCGCGCGCGCAGTTCGGCGACCGCGCGGTCGATGGCCGCGATCACTGCCTGTGGCTGGTCCAGTTGGATGAAGTGGCCGCTCTGCGCCACCACCGTATTACTGCCCCGCCGGGACAGGGCCGCCAGGCGGCGGTGCCCGCTCCGCCAGGCCTTTTCGACCAGGGCGTTCTGCGGAGCCGTCACGCCGGGATAGGTCATGTGGCTGTGAGTCAGCACGATCAGCGGCTTGCCGCCGAAATCGGCGGGGTGCGCCTCCAGCGCGCGCTGGTCGGGATTGCCCGCCTCCCCCGGCAGGAAGCTCTCGAATTCCGAAGCCTTGGCGGCGACATAGGAAGGGCGCGAGAGGCGGCCTTCCTCCAACGCCGCAAGCGCGGGCGGCGCCGGCCCCGGCCCGTCGCCATTGCCCACACAGTCCTTCGGCAATGGCGGGCGGGTGATGGCACAGGCCTTCAGATGCGCCAGCTCGCCGCGATAGAGCGCGGCCGCGCCCGCACGCACCGCCGCCGGCAGCTCTGCGGTCATCGCCTGGAACTGGCCGGCGAAAGAGGGATCGACCAGGACCGCGCCGGCGACGTCCTCGGGATGGACCGCCTGCAACAGCACGCCATAAAGCCCGGCGATGGAATGGCCGACATACAGTACCGGTGTGCGGATATGCGCCGCGCGCAACAGGCGATGGATGTCGGCGACGGCGGCCATCGCCGTTGACGGGCCGGTGGGCGGATCGCTGAAGCCGTAGCCGGCGCGGTCGTAGGCGCAGGCGCGCGTGGTCTTTGCGACTTCATTTTGAACCATGCGCCAGGACAGCGTGCTGCCGCCAAGCCCCGAATCGAGCAGCACGGTCGGGCTGCCCGTTCCCAGGCAGAAGAGGTTGAGGCGACGCGCGCCCTCGACCGGCACCATCCGATGGGGCCTGCGATAGGCGGCATCCGGGGCGTTTTCAGCCTGGGCCGAGCCCGGAGCGGGGTGAAGGCCCACCAGGACCGCCAGGGCGGCAAGGATGATTTTTTCAGCCAAAGCACGGCTCTTTTCCGGATCGCGGGGGGATTATCGCCGATCCCGGTTAAGAGTTCTGCCCGGCCGGATTGCCGCTTGACAGCACTTTAGAATGTTTTTAAAAACTATTCTTAGTTAGAACCGTTCCAAGGAGTAATCATCCCATGCTGACCATCGGCGACAAATTCCCCGACTTTTCCGTCCAGGGCGTGGTTTCGACCAACCCCGCCAACGCCTTCCAGGATTTCAACCAGGACAGCGACAAGGGCAAGTGGAAGCTGATCTTCTTCTGGCCCAAGGATTTCACCTTCGTCTGCCCGACCGAGATCGCCGGCTTCGGCAAGCTCAACGGCGATTTCAACGATCGCGACACCGTGATCTATGGCGTCTCCACCGACAGCGAGTTCGTCCACCTGGCCTGGCGGCAGAACCATGCCGACCTCAAGGACCTGCCCTTCGCCATGCTGGCCGACACCAACCAGCGGCTGTCGCGGGCGCTTGGCATCCTGGATGAGGAGGCGGGCGTGGCCAAGCGCGCCACCTTCCTGGTCGATCCCGAAGGCATCATCCGCTTCGTCTATGTCACCGACATGAGCGTGGGCCGCAATCCCGCCGAAGTGCTGCGGGTGCTGGACGCGCTGCAGACCGACGAGTTGTGCCCCTGCAACTGGAACAAGGGCGACGACGTCCTCAAGCCGGCTGCGTAGGCCACAGAACCAGCCTCCTCATGCTGAGCGTGTCGAAGCATGAGGAGGCATCGGCCGCCCTTCATCCTTCGACAAGCTCAGGATGAGGGCATTTTCCCGGAGATTTCCCCAATGACCATCGAGACCCTGAAAGACGCCCTGCCCGAATACGCCAAAGACCTGAAGCTCAACCTGTCGTCGCTGGCGCAGGAGCAGGTGCTGAACGAACAGCAGCGCGCCGGCACCTTCATCGCCTGCGCCCTGGCGGCGCGCAATGAACAGACGACCAAGGCGGTGCTGGCCGGCTTCGCGCCCGCCCTGTCGCCCGAGGCGCTGGCCGCCGCCAAGGCCGCCGCCGCCATCATGGGCATGAACAATATCTATTACCGCTTTACCCATTTGGCCTCGGCGCCGGACTATAAGACGCTGCCGGCGCGGCTGCGCATGAACGTGATCGGCAAGCCCGGCGTGGACAAGGCGGATTTCGAACTCTGGTGCCTGGCGGTGTCGGCCATCAATGGCTGCGGCGTCTGCATCGACAGCCATGAAAAGGTGCTGCGCGACGCCGGCCTGACAACCGAGCAAATCCAGGCCGCCGTCCGCATCGCCGCGGTGGTGCACGCCATCGCCGCCACCCTGGACGGCGAGGCGCACAGCGCCGGCCTCGACCCCGTGACCCTGGCGGCGTAGACGCCGCCCCTTTGAACTCCCGATTCAACCCACGCTAAATAGGCGGGGGCGAATCGGGAGACAGCGTGTCGCAGGATATTTTTGGGCGCTATCTGCTGGCGCTTCGTAAAACACCCATCGAGCAAAAAACGGAACATACCGACCGGGCGGCGCTCGAAGCACTGCTGAATGCCTTTGCGGATGGGGCCGAAGGCACGCCTTCTGTCCAGCATGAGCCCCGGCGCACGGAAGGAAAAGGCGCCCCCGATTTCAAGGTCACCTGCAAAGGACTAATCGTCGGCTACGTCGAGAACAAAGCCATCGGCGAAAATCTCGACAAGGTCCGCAAGTCCGACCAGATCAAGAAATATCTGGAATTGTCCGACAACCTGCTGCTGACTGACTATCTGCGCTTTGTCTGGATCGGCAGGGACGGGGTGAAGGCCGAAGAATTTCTCTGCCGCGAGAGCGATCTCGAAAACCGCAAATATCGCCTTACCGAAGATCGCATCGCGGCTGTCTCGAAACTTCTGCAGAGCTTCTTCTCATCGGCTCCGGCCGGCATTGGGCGCGCGCAGCAACTGGCACAGGCACTGGCCACGCGCAGCCGGCTTCTTCGGGACTATCTTGGCGAAGAACTGATCCGGCAAGAACGTGAACACCGTGAAGGCAGGCTGTTTGGCCTGTTCCAGACATTCCGCGACCAGGTCTTTCACGACTTGACATTGGAAGATTTTGCCGACGCTTTCGCTCAGATGCTGGCTTACGGCCTGTTCCTGGCGCGGCTGAATTCCGGCAACCATGCCATCACGCTGAACAATGCACGCGAATATGTTCCCGGCTCCTTCCGGCTGATCCGCGAACTGGTGGAATTCCTCAGCGAACTGGCCCGCGACGAGTATCGGGAGGTGCGCTGGGTGGTGGAAGAAGTGCTTTCCATCGTCAACGGCCTGGACCTTGCAGCCATTCACGAAGACCTGTCTTTCCGCAGCCGCCGCGCCATCAGCCACAAGGTCCGCGCCCAGGACGAGGAAGAACATCGCCTGTTCGAGCGCGATCCCTTCATCTATTTCTACGAAGACTATCTGAAGGCGTATGACAAGGACATGCGCAAGGGCCGCGGCGTCTATTACACCCCGCCGCCCATCGTGAATTTCATCATCCGCGCGGTGGACGATATCCTGAAGGATAGTTTCGGCATTGCCGATGGCTTGGCCAACCACAGGCGCGTCACGGTGCTGGATTTCGCCTGTGGCACCGGCACCTTTATGCTCGAGGTGTTTCAGCGCATCTTCGACAATATCGGCGGCGCCGACAGTGGCAAGGCCGACAAGGTGGTGCGCGAGCACCTGCTGCGCAACATCTATGGCTTCGAATATCTCATCGCGCCCTACACCATCGCGCACCTGAAACTGTCGCAATTCCTGAAGGATCGCGGCCACCCGCTGACAGAGGATGAGCGGTTGCAGGTGTTCCTGACCAACACGCTGGAGCCGATCGAGCCGCAGCGGAATCTTTATTTGCCGGCCATCACCCAGGAAGTTGAAGCCGCCCAAGCGGTCAAAGACAAGCCGATCCTGGTGATCACCGGCAACCCGCCTTATTCCTATCAATCAAAGAATAATGGCGAGTGGATTACCAATCTTATCGAAACCTACAAATTCGTTGATGGCGCGCGAATGAAGGAGCGCGTCATGCAAGCGCTGTTGGACGACTATGTAAAGTTTATCCGTTTTGCACAATTCAAAATGGACGACGCCGATGAAGGTGTAGTTGGCGTCATCACCAATCATTCATGGTTGGAAAATCCGACAATGCGCGGGATGCGCCAATCCTTGATGCAAAGCTTCGAACAGATTTACGTTTTCGATTTGCATGGCAATGCCAAAAAGAAAGAGCGAGCGCCAGACGGTTCAAACGATGAGAATGTTTTTGACATCGAACAAGGCACGGCTATTGCGGTGTTTGTTAAAAAGCCGGGACTTACTCGCGGAGTTTGGCGGTTTGACGCTTGGGGAAGGCGCCTGTCGAAATATCTGGCTACGGCGGATACATCCATTAACACCTTGAAATGGACCGCGGTTCAACCTAGCGGACCATTTTATCTTTTCGCACCTCAGAACCGGGAGCGAAAGGCAGAATATGAAAAAGAAATGTCCTTACCCTCTATTTTTGGCCTCGGCGGTTCTGGAATGATGACTAATCGAGATAGCCTGACAATTCAATTCACCCCTGCTGAAGCATGGGAGACAGTGTCGAAATTTTCGCGCTTGAGCGAAGCGGATGCGCGGAGAGAGTTTGCTTTAGGGAAAGACGCTCGGGACTGGACGGTGGAAAGAGCGCAAGACGATCTTAGGAAATCCGGTCCGAAGCGAAAGTGTATTGCGCAGGTCACATATAGACCATTTGATGGCCGATTTACATACTATACCGGGCGAGCCAGGGGCTTTATCGGATGGCCGGTAGAGACCATCTGGAAGACCCTGCTCAAGCCAAATATTGCGCTTGCTGTGTCTCGAATGACCAAAGGCGAGAACTTTGCGCATGCACTTGTCAGCGAGTCTATGATCGAAAAGATTTGCCTATCGTCTAAGACTTCAAACAACGCATTTGTCTATCCGCTCCGATCAGACGCAGGCGAAGAGAACCTCTCTCCTGACTTCCGTACCTTTCTCGACTCCCGCTACGACCATCACTACAGCCCGGAAGAAATCCTGGGCTACATCTATGCCGTGCTGCATGCGCCCAGCTATCGCAGTCGCTATGCCGAGTTCCTGCGCATCGACTTTCCCCGCATCCCTTTTCCGGAAGATGCCGACGATTTTGAAGCCCTGTCCAAATTGGGCTGGGCGCTGGTGGAGAGGCATCTGCTGCGCGGCGCGCCGAAGGCCAAGCTGGCCAAATATCACGGCAAGGGCGATCACATTGTCGAAGCGGTGCGCTATTCACCTTCCGAGCAGACCGTCTGGATCAACAAGACGCAATGCTTCAAGCCGGTGCCGGACCCGGTATGGAACTTCCATATCGGCGGCTATCAGGTGCTGGAGAAATACCTGAAATCCCGCAAGGGCCGCACCCTAACGCTGGACGAGATCGACCATGTGGCCAAGGTTGCCGACGCTCTTTGCTTCACCATCGCCCACATGGAGCGGGTCGACATCGCCTACCGCAGGGCCTTTGGGGACCGTGGATAACCGCGACGACCCCGCTGGCGGACCCGGCATCGCCAGCCCAGAATGGAGGAGTGATTCGATCCTGAGCCCCATGGCACGCCAGGCTAGCCTTTTTGCCGACAACCAGCCCGACATGTTCGGCCCTGCGCCGACGCCTGTTTGGCGGCCCAACCCGGACAAGGTACGCGCGCGGCTCTACAAGCTGCTGGCCGAAGCCAGGGCCACTCAGCCGAAAACATGGGAGCCTTCCACCCTTTCTCTCTATCGCACCGTTTTTCCGCAGATGGCGGGCTTTCTGCCTGCCGAAGAGGGAAGCCAGTTGCTGCTGGCGTTTGAAACAGAACTCCAACGTCTGACCCCGGACGAAGACTGACCATTCCGCAATGCGCCATCGCGCATGTCTTGCGCGGCGGCCATCCCAAGGCATGATGGCGGCATGGGCGCGCGCGAGAGACGATTGCTGCTGGCCGGCACGTTATTGCTTGCGGCGGGCGCCGCGCCCGCACCTGCTCAGACATCGGCCCAGATCGACGAACCCGAAAACGTCACCGTGCAGGGCCCAACCGGCATCTGGCGCGTCTCCGGCCCCGGCTGGATGACCGCCAGCCTTTTCGGCGGCATCACCTGGGGCCCGTTGCGCGAGCGTTATTGTCGCGTGGTTTGGGGCGAACGGGGCCTGCATACGCGCTGCTACAGCCGCGACTATGGCACCTCCGACACGCTGGAAAGCGACGGCCATGCCGTGCATCTGGCCTGGGGCACGATGATGGCGCGCATCGTGATGGACGGCACGATGGAGTCCGCCACCCGCTTCACCGGCCATTTCGGCGTCAAGATCGCCGGCGTGCCGGTGCGCGACGACGACCTGACCGAAGGCGTCAAGATCGAGCCCGATCCTGCCGCGCCCGACCTGGCGGGCAAGGCCGGCCTTCTGCGCGCCATCCTGGCGGGCGCCGCGCCGCCCCACGAGGCGCGGCTGGACAAGCCGATCGCCGAGGCACAGGCGATGCAGCAGACAATGGATCTGGGGGCGATCCGGTCCATCGCCTATATCGGCGCCCAGGACAAACCCACCGGCGAAGGACAGACGCCGGTCCCCGGCTGGCTGGCGGTCTATGCCGTGGATTTCGACAAGGGCCAGCGCGTCTGCGTGCTGCACCAGGACGAACAGCTCGACGCGTTTGAATGTTTCTGAGTCAAACCGGAAACGGATTGCGCTCGGCGAACTGGGCCTGGTGCCAATAGGGATAGGCCAGCGGGCGGGCGCTCGCGGCGTCCAGTTTGGCCATCTGCTCCGCCGTCAGGCTCCAGCCCACCGCGCCCAGATTGGCGCGCAACTGCTGCTCGTTGCGCGCGCCGATGATGATGCTGGAGACGGACGGCCGCTGCAGCAGCCAGTTCAGCGCGATCTGCGGCACCGACTTGCCGGTTTCCTTCGCCACCGCGTCCAGTGCATCGACCACGCGATAGAGATACTCATCCTCGACCTGCGGCCCGCCCTCGACCACCGCGGAGGATTGCAGGCGGCTGTCTTTGGGCAGCGGTTGCCCGCGCCGGATCTTACCGGTCAGCCGGCCCCAGCCCAGCGGCGACCACACCACCGCGCCCACACCCTGGTCCAGCGCAAGCGGCATCAGTTCGGATTCATAGTCGCGGCCGATCAGCGAATAATAGGCCTGGTGCGCGACATAGCGCGGAAAGCCATAGCGGTCGGACACCGCCAGCGATTTCATCAAATGCCAGCCCGACCAGTTGGAGACGCCGATATAGCCGATCTTGCCGGCGCGGATCAGCGCGTCGAAGGTGGACAGCACTTCCTCCGCCGGGGTCTGGGCATCGAAGCCATGCAGCTGCACCAGGTCGATATGGTCGGTGCCCAGCCGCTTCAGCGCCGCTTCGGTGGCGCGGACGATGTGATAGCGCGAGGAGCCGACATCGTTCGGCCCCTTGCCGCTGCGGAATGTGTATTTGGTCGAGATCAGCACCTTGTCGCGGCGGCCCCTGATGGCGGCGCCCAGCACCTCCTCGGCGGCGCCCGCCGAATAGATGTCGGCGCTGTCGAACATGGTCAGGCCCGCATCCAGGCAGATGTCGATCAGCCGCTCCGCCCCCTTGGCGTCGGTCTCGCCCCATGCCTTGAAGAAATCGCCCTTGCCGCCGAAGGTGCCGGTGCCGAAGGTGAGAACCGGGACCTTGAAGCCTGAGCGGCCGAGCAGGCGGTATTCCATCGTCGACCTCATAAGCAGATGCGATGCAAAGGATTGGCCCACGCGCGCGGCTTTTCAACCGCAACGCGGTCAGGGTTTCTGAATTTAAAGTTCCGGCAGCGCCGGTTTCAGCCGCCCGCCTACCCGCACCGGATCGATGCGCGCGGCCAGGCCGCCCGCGCCCGTGCGCACGAAGACGCCGCACACCGTGGCGGGACCGGACGCGGGCGTATAGCGCTGGGTGGGAATCTTACGGGTGAAGCGCTGCAACGGCTCGGCCTTGTCCATGCCGATCACCGAGTCGTAATCGGCGCAGGCGCCCGCGTCGCTCTGATAGGCGGTGCCGCCGGGCAATATCTGCGCGTCGGCGGTGGGCACATGGCTGTGGGTGCCGATCACCAAGCTGGCGCGGCCGTCGCAGAAATGGCCCATCGCCATCTTCTCACTCGTCGCCTCGGCATGCATGTCGACCACGATGGCGTCGGCGACCTCGCCCAACCGGCAGGCGGCAAGCTCGGCATCCACCGCGGCAAAGGGATCGTTCAGCGCGTCCATGAAGACGCGGCCCATCACATTGACCACCAGCACGCTGCCCGCCGCGCCCTGATAAAGATTGGCGCCGCGCCCAGGCGTGCCCGGCGGGTAGTTCACTGGCCGCAGCACGCGATCCTCGGTCTCGCCATAGGCCAGGATCTCCTTCTGGTCGGCCCAGTGGTTGCCGGTGGAGATGCAGTCGATCCCGGCGGCGAAGAATTCCGCGGCGATGGCGGCAGTGATGCCGAAACCGCCGGCGGCATTCTCGCCATTGACGATCACGAAGTCGGGCTTCAGCCGGGCTTTCAGATCGGGCAGCGCGGCGATCACCGCGTCGCGGCCGGGGCGGCCGACAATGTCGCCCAGGAAAAGAATGTTCATCGAAAGACTTTCAGGCCCTGTTCCGTGAGCACGGCGTCCAGCGGACAGTCATGCGCGCCACGGGGCAGAATGTCCACCTGCTGGCCCGCATAGGCAATTCCGACTGCGAAAAAAGGCCCGCGCTGCGATGGGTTGGCGGGCGGCATCGCGGCGCGGACGGATAACGTGCGATCATAGAAGCCGCCGCCATAGCCCAGCCGGTGTCCGCTCGCGTCGAAAGCCAGCAGCGGCACCAGAACAAGGTCGGGCACGGCTCGCGGCCAGTGATCCGGCGGCTCATGGATACCATAGGCGCCTTTGGCCATGATCTCGCCATCGGGGATGCGATGAAATTCCAGCGGCTGGTCTTTCGCGGCGACGCGCGGAAAGGCGATGTGGCAGCCGCGCGCGACCAGGGCTTCGAGCAGCAAGGCGGGATCGGCCTCCTCCGGCAGGGCGTGATAGCCGCCGACCACCATGCCGGGCTGCGTTTGCAACGCATCGGCGTGGCGAGCCAGCGCTTCTGCAAAATCCGCGAACGCGAGCGCCTTGCGCTTTTCACGGGCCGCCTTGCGAAGGTCTGTCTTGCTGTCAGCCATCTGGACTTGCCAAAGCGCGCTCTGGTCGGCTCCCCCTTCGGCGCGTAGCGCCAGAAAGGGGGAGATGTCGCAGCGATGGGTCCGCCTTGGCGGACCGAGCTGCGACGGGGGGGTTCAATTCAAAAAAACTGGCGGACGGAACCGTACTCGCCGTTGGTATTTGGATCCTCACGGGCCTGCAGTGCAGGTGGGCGCCATATGACCAGGACCACGATCCCGGCCAGGGACAGCTCCCGGTGAGTACCATTAAGGCCCCTGGGCATCGCTGACCTGACGCACGAGACAGTATCCGTCCACCCTTAATGTAGGGACGAACCGGCAGATGCGCCAGCGTCGCGGTTGAGGAACCGACAGCGGAGCGGCGGGAACACGCTCAGGCCTGCGCCAGGCGGGCGGCGATGGTTTCCAGCCTGGCGGCGGCCGATTCCAGCGCGTCGGCGGCGCTGCCCTCGGCCTGTTCGGCGCGCCGGCTCAGGGACTTCTGTTCCTGGGCGCTTCCGGCGACGGCCTCCCGGCCGGCGGCCAGCTTCTGGACGGCGTCATGATGCTCGTCGGCGATCAGCAGCGCCGCCATCAGCATCATCTTGGTGTCGCCGGCCTGCTGGCCCACCATGTTCAGGGCTTCGCGCGCCTTGGTATCGACCAGGCCGGCCAGCTCCTTCAGATGCTCTTCCTCGCCGTCGTCGCAACCCAGCGTGTAGGCGCGGCCGTTGATCATGATATTGACCAGGGGCATCTCGAACCTTCCAGATTAACGGGCAAGCGCGGCGCGAATCTCGCCGATGGCGCCGTCCAGCCGGTCTTCCACTTCCTCGGTCGCGCTGGAGAGCGCGGCCAGCTCGTCTTCCAATTCCGCCACCCTGGCCAGCAGGCGGTCCCGCTCGGCTTCCACCTGCGCCAGCTTCTCGGCGCCGCGCGCGGCGGCGTCCAGGCTTTCGCCCATCCCGCCGGCCACCTCCTCCAGGGTCTGAAGAGCCGCCAGGAAGCGGCCCCTGGCCACATCGATCCGGCTCATTGGCGCGTCCTCCTCCAGATTCCCCAAGACCTTAGGCGCTTGCGTCCCGATTGCGCAATCCGCAAGCGCGCGATTACCGGCTCCAACCGGCCGGGAATGCACCGGCACAGCTAGAGGTTGAATCTCGCACCGGGCGACCGCCAGATTCTCCGTGAATCCGGCTGGAAATCGGGGCGGCCGTCATGCGTTGTCGCCATATAGGGGCCGGGGTTTTCCGCCTTGACGGGGGTATTCGCCGCTCGCTAAGGCAACAGCCTTTCCAGCAGCAGAGATTTCCATGAGCGCGCCCGACCGAGCCTCCAAACAAGCCGAAGTGCGCCGCCTGGCAAACGCCATCCGCATGCTGTCGATGGACGCGGTCGAAACCGCCAAATCGGGCCATCCGGGCCTGCCGATGGGCATGGCCGATGTGGCCACCGTGCTGTTTTCCCGCTTCCTCAAGCACGACGCCGCCGATCCGGCCTGGCCCGACCGCGACCGCTTCATCCTGTCGGCGGGTCACGGCTCGATGCTGCTTTATTCCCTGCTCTGGCTGATGGGCTATCCCACGGTCACGATCGACGACCTCAAGCATTTCCGCAAGGTGGGCAGCCCCACTGCGGGTCATCCCGAGCATGGCGACCTGCCGGGGATCGAGACCACTACCGGCCCGCTGGGCCAGGGCATCGCCAATTCCGTGGGCTTCGCGCTGGCCGAAGCGATCCTGAACGCGCGCTTCGGTTCTGAGCTGGTCGATCACAAGACCTACGTCATCGCCAGCGACGGCGACCTGATGGAAGGCATCAGCCAGGAAGCGATCACCCTGGCCGGTCATTTGCGCCTGAAGAAGCTGATCGTGATGTGGGACCACAACAACATCACCATCGACGGCGCCATCAGCCTGTCGGATTCCACCGACCAGTTGGAGCGCTTCAAGGCCGCGGGCTGGACGGTGGATTCCTGCGATGGCCATGACGCCGCCGACATCGCCCGTGCGCTGGACCAGGCGCAAGATGCCACCCGCCCGGTTCTGATCGCCTGCAAGACCATCATCGGCTTCGGCATGCCGGGCAAGCAGGGCACGCAGAAAGCGCACAGCGACGCACCCGGCGCCGATGTGGTGGCCGGCGCGCGCAAGGAACTGGACTGGCCCTACGAGCCCTTCGTGGTGCCGGACGACATCCTGAAGGACTGGCGCGTCATCGGCGCGAAGGGCGCGAGCGCCCGCAAGGACTGGCTGGCGCGCAAGGCCGCCAGCCCGAAGGCCAGGGACTTCGACGACACCATGAACCATGTGCTGCCGCCATCGCTGGCAGAGGGCCTGGTGGCGCTGAAGCAGAAGCTGGCGGCCGAACGGCCCAGCGCCGGCACCCGCAAGATGAGCGAGAAGGCGCTGGAGGTGATCAACGAACAGGTGCCGTTCACCATCGGCGGGTCGGCCGACCTGACGCCGTCCAACAACACCCGCAGCAAGGGCATGGCCGAAATCGGCCCCGACAGCTTCGCTGGCCGCTATGTCCATTACGGCATCCGCGAGCACGGCATGTGCGCGGCGATGAACGGCATGGCGCTGCATGGCGGCATCATCCCCTATGGCGGCACCTTCTTCGTCTTTTCCGATTATTGCCGCCCGTCCATCCGCCTGGCGGCGCTGATGGGCATCCGCGTGATCTTCGTGATGACCCACGACTCCATCGGCGTGGGCGAGGACGGGCCCACCCACGAGCCGGTCGAGCAGCTTGCCGCGATGCGCGCCATGCCCAACCTGTTGGTGATGCGCCCGGCCGACGGAATCGAGACGGCGGAATGCTGGGAGCTGGCGCTGAAGAACGACCGCCGGCCCAGCCTGATCGCCTTCTCGCGCCAGGACGCGCCGACGCTGCGCGAAAATCCAACCGCGGAGAATCTCTGCGCCAAAGGCGCCTACGTCCTGGCCGAGGACGGCAACGCGAAAGTCACCTTCCTGGCAAGCGGCACCGAAGTCTCACTGGCGATGGAGGCCAAGGCGAAACTGGCCGCCGAAGGCATCGCCGCGCGCGTCGTTTCCATGCCGTCCTGGTTCTTGTTCGAGCAGCAGCCCGAGGACTATCGCAAGGCCGTGCTGGGCCCGGGCACCGTCAAGGTCGCCATCGAGGCGGCGGCGCGCCTGGGCTGGGACCGTTATATCGGCTCGGAACTGCTGAGCGACAGTCCGGGCGCCTTCATCGGCATGCACACATTCGGCGCCTCGGGCCCCTATAAGGACGTCTATGCCAAGTTCGGCATCACGGCGGACGCGGCGGTCCGGGCGGCGAAGAAGCTTTTGGGGCAAAAGGCCTGAGAAAGTAAGTTCAACTGGGTGGCCCGCACGCGCATCGGCCCTTCGGGCCTTGCTGGCGGGCCATGACTAAGGAGATAAGGATGGCGCTTCGGGTTGCAATCAACGGCTTCGGCCGCATCGGCCGGCTGGTTCTGCGGGCGATCGTGGAATCGGGACGCCGGGATATCGAAGTGGTAGGAGTCAACGACCTGGGCCCGGTGGACACCAACGCCCACCTGCTGCGCTATGACAGCGTGCATGGCCGTTTCCCCGCCCAGGTGACGGTAGAGGGTGACGTGATGATCGCCGCCGGCCACCGCATCAAGGTGACGGCGATCAAGAACCCCGCGGAGCTGCCGCACAAGGAACTGGGGGTGGACATCGCGCTGGAATGCACCGGCATCTTCACCCACCGCGACAAGGCCGCGCTGCACCTGGAGGCCGGCGCCAGGCGCGTCTTGATCAGCGCGCCGGGCGAAGGCGCCGACCTCACCGTCGTTCACGGCGTCAACCAGGACAAGCTGACAAAGGACATGCGCGTCGTCTCCAACGCCTCCTGCACCACCAACTGCCTGGCGCCTGTCGCCAAGGTGCTGCACGAGGCGGTGGGCATCAAAAAGGGCGTGATGACCACGGTGCACAGCTATACCAACGACCAGCCCACGCTGGACCAGATGCACAAGGATCTCTATCGCGCCCGCGCCGCCGCTCTCAACATGATCCCCACCTCCACCGGCGCCGCCCGTGCGGTGGGCCTGGTGCTGCCCGAACTGAAGGGCAAGCTGGACGGCATTTCGGTGCGCGTGCCCACGCCCAACGTCTCGCTGATCGACCTGAAATTCCATGCCGGCCGCGCCACCACGGTGGAAGAGATCAACAACGCGATGAAGGCTGCCGCCGCCGGCCCCTTGAAAGGCATCATCGAGATCGTCTCGGACAAGCTGGTCAGCCATGACTTCAACCACCAGCCCGCGTCGGCCAGCTTCGCGCTGGACCAGACCAAGGTGCTGGAGGGCGATTTCGTCTCGGTAATGGCCTGGTACGACAATGAGTGGGGCTTCTCCAACCGGATGGCGGACACCGCCGTGGCGATGGGCAAGCTGATCTAGGAAAAGTCTGTCATGCCCGCGAGAGCGGGTATCCAGCCTGCTTCCCTGGATTCCCGCTTTCGCGGGAATGACAAAAAAGAAGACGCGCAATGACTTTCAGAACCCTCGATGACCTGGACGTGAAGGGCAAGCGCGTGCTGGTGCGCGCCGACCTGAATGTGCCGGTCAAGGACGGCGTCGTCACCGACACCACCCGCATCGAGCGCCAGGCCCCCACCATCCGCGAGTTGGCCGACAAGGGTGCGCGCGTGATCGTTCTGTCCCACTTCGACCGGCCCAAGGGCAAGGTGGTGCCTTCCCTGTCGCTGAAGATGCTGGTCCAGCCGCTGGAGAATGTGCTGGACCGTCCGGTCCGCTTCGCGGCCGACTGCATCGGCCCAGAGGCGGAAAGGGCGGTGGCGGCGCTGAAGGACGGCGAGGTGCTGCTGCTGGAAAACACCCGCTTCCATGCCGGCGAGGAGAAGAACGATCCCGCCATGGCTCAGGCGCTGGCGAAGCTGGGCGACATCTATGTCAATGACGCCTTCAGCGCCGCGCACCGCGCCCATGCCAGCACCGAAGGCGTCGCCCATCTTCTACCCAATGCGGCGGGCCGCGCGCTGGCGGCCGAACTGGAGCACCTGAACAAGGCGCTCGCCCATCCCGAGCGGCCGCTGATGGCGGTGGTGGGCGGGGCCAAGGTTTCCACCAAGATCGCGCTGCTGGAGAACCTGGTGGCCAAAGTGGACGTGCTGGTGATCGGCGGCGCCATGGCCAACACCTTCCTGGCTGCCGGGGGGATTGAGGTCGGCAAGTCGCTTTATGAGCCCGACCACCTGGAGACCGCCCGGCATGTCATCAGCCTGGCGACCGAGACCGGCGCGGTGATCCTGCTGCCCACCGATGTGGTCGTGGCCAAGGAATTCAAGGCGGGGGCCGCCCATCGCACCGTGGCGGCTTCCCATATCGCGGCCGACGAGATGGTGCTGGACGTGGGCCCGGCCAGCATCAAGGCTTTCCAGAACCGCCTGGCGGTGACCCGCACCCTGGTATGGAACGGTCCCTTCGGCGCCTTCGAGACCCCGCCTTTCGACGCGGGAACCGTGGCGGCAGCCAGGGCGGTGGCGGCTGAGACAAAAGAGGGCGCGCTGTTGAGCGTGGCGGGCGGCGGCGATACGGTTGCGGCACTGGCCCATGCCGGGGTGGAGGATGACTTCACATACGTCTCCGCCGCGGGCGGCGCCTTCCTGGAATGGCTTGAGGGCAAGGATTTGCCCGGAGTCGAAGCCCTGACGACCCGATAGAGGACATGATGAATCTCGACGCCTTGAACGCAATCGCCGTGAAGATGGTCGCGCCCGGCAAGGGCATCCTGGCCGCCGACGAATCCAGCGGCACCATCAAGAAGCGCTTCGACGCCATCGGCGTGGCCAACACCGAAGAGAACCGCCGCGACTATCGCGAGATGCTGTTCCGCACCACCGCCGCCATGAAGGACCACATCTCGGGCGTGATCCTGTTCGACGAGACCATCCGCCAGAAGGCCAAGGACGGCACCCCGCTGGTCAAGCTGATCGAGGATGCCGGCGCCATTCCCGGCATCAAGGTGGACAAGGGCGCCAAGCCGCTGGCTGGCGCGCCCAACGAAACCATCACCGAGGGCCTGGACGGTCTGCGCGAGCGCTTCGTCGAATACTACACGCTGGGCGCGCGCTTCGCGAAGTGGCGCGCGGTCTATGACATCGCCCCCGGAAATCCCAGCCATGACGCCATCCACGCCAACGCCCATGCGCTGGCCCGCTATGCCGCACTGGCGCAGGAGAACGGCATCGTCCCGATCGTGGAGCCGGAACTGCTGATGGACGGCGACCACACCATCGAGCGCAGCGCCGGCGTCACGGAATGGATCCTGAAGGAAGTCTTCCAGGAGCTGTATTACGCAGGCGTGAAGCTGGAAGGCATGATCCTCAAGCCCAACATGGCGATCGCCGGCCGCAAATGCCCCAAGCAGAATTCCGTTCAGGAAGTCGCCGAACGCACGCTTAAGACCCTGAAGCGCTGCGTGCCGCCGGCCGTGCCGGGCATCGCCTTCCTGTCGGGTGGCCAGTCCGACGAGGACGCCACCGCGCATCTGTCAGCGATGAACGCGATGGGGCCGCTGCCATGGGCGCTGACGTTCAGTTACGGCCGCGCGCTGCAGGCCGCGCCGCAGAAGGCCTGGTCCGGCAAGGCCGAGAACATCGCCGCCGGCCAGAAGGCCTTCGCCCACCGCGCGCGGATGAATTCGCTGGCGACGCTGGGCAAATGGAACAAGAGCGAAGAACAGAAAGCCGCTTGATTCCCGTTTCCTCACCCTTCGGCAAGCTCAGGGTGAGGATAACCCTCATGCTGAGCTTGTCGAAGCATGAGCATATCGGGGTTAACCCCACCGCCGCGCCTCGCGCGGTCCGGGGGCATGAGCATGCCGAAGCATGGGGATTATCCTGAGCGATTGCCGCCTGTATCTCATCTCACCGCCTCGCCTTTCGCCGACGAACTTTGCCGGCGTGTTGAAAGACGCTCTTAAAGGCGGCGACGTCGCCAGCTTCCAGTTGCGTCTCAAGGACGCCGGCGACGACGACATCCGCCGCATCGTCGATCTTCTCAGGCCCATCGTGCAGGCCAATGGCACGGCCTTCATCCTCAACGACCGGCCCGACCTGGCGAAGGAACTGGGCTGCGACGGCGTGCATGTCGGCCAGGAGGATGCGCCCTATGCCGAGGCTCGCCGCGTCATGGGCAACAGCGCCATCGTCGGCGTGACCTGTCACGACAGCCTGCACCTGGCGATGGAAGCGGCCGAGGCGGGCGCCGATTATGTCGCCTTCGGCGCTTTCTTTGCCACCAATACCAAGCAGCCTAAGACCCGGGCCGATCCCGAACTGCTGCGTGCCTGGAGCATGGCGACCGTCGTTCCTTGCGTCGCCATCGGCGGCATCACGGTGGAAAATGCCCCGGCCCTGATCGAGGCGGGCGCCGACTTCCTGGCGGTCTCCGCCGGGGTGTGGGAACACAGTCACGGCCCCGCCGCGGCGGTAAAGGCGTTCAACGGCTTATTTTGACCCCTCCGGCCTCCGCAACTTTGCTCGCTGCGGCTTGCGCCGCATCTTCGCGTTGCTACGGCCACCTCCCCTTCCGGCGTGCCTTGCGCGCGAAGGAGAGGCGGGTCGGTGCGTGACTTTCACAACCGGGATTGCTAGAACCCGCCCGCTCTTTGAACCTGTCATCGTCCCAGCCCGCGCCCGCCGGCCTCAAGCAGCGGCGCGAAAGCCCAACCAAAAGGCGCCACCCATATGGCCAAGATCACCGGCAACGAAATCAGTCCCGGCACCCTGATCAACTACAATGGCGGCCTGTGGATCGCGGTGAAGACGCAAAAGGTCAAGCCCGGCAAGGGCGGCGCCTACAACCAGGTCGAGCTCAAGAATGTCATCAACGGCACCAAGCTGAACCAGCGTTTCCGCTCGGACGAGACGGCGGACGAAGTGGTGCTGGAGAAAAAGGACTTCCAGTTCCTTTTCGCCAGCGGCGACATGCTGACCTTCATGGACATGGAGAGCTACGACCAGATCGAGCTGCCGGTCGATTTCGTCGGCCAGGACCAGGCCGCCTTCCTGCAGGACGGCATGAAGACCCTGGTGCAGTTGCATGAAGGAAAGCCCATCGGCATCAAGCTGCCGGTGCAAGTGACGCTGACGGTGGCCGAGGCCGATCCGGTGCTCAAGGGCGGCACCGCCGCGCCGTCTTTCAAGAGCGCGGTGCTGGAGAACGGCCTTCGCATCCAGGTGCCGCCCTTCATCGCGGCGGGCGAAAGGATCATCGTCGCCACAGAAGACGGCTCCTATGTGAGGCGCGCCGAATAAAGCCTCCCTCACCCTTCGCCCCTCGACAAGCTCGGGACGCTCAGGGTGAGGGTCAATTCATTCCGCATGCTGAGCCTGTCGAAGCATGAGGCCAAGCGAGGAGCATCGGGCAGGCGAGCGCAGCAAAGCCGTCGCCGTGCGACCAAAGGAAAAGCCATGGCTTACAATTCCCCTGCCCTGAACGTGATGACCGCCGCGGCGCGAAAGGCCGGCCGCCCGCTGGTCCGCGATTTCAACGAGCTGGAGAATCTCCAGATCTCGATGAAGGGGCCGGCCGACTTCGTCACCCATGCCGACAAGCGCACCGAGCGCATCCTGATCGAGGAACTGTCCAAGGCGCGTCCCGGCTATGGCTTCCTGGGCGAGGAAGGCGGCGCGATCGAAGGCAAGGACGCCACTCACCGCTTCATCATCGATCCCATCGACGGCACCACCAACTTCATGCACGGCGTGCCGCATTTCGCCATCTCCATCGGGCTGGAGCGCGAAGGCCAGCTGGTGGCGGGCGTCATCTACAATCCCGTCACCGACGACCTGTTCACCGCCGAGAAGGGCCACGGCGCCTATCTCAACAACCGCCGCCTGCGCGTGGCCGCGCGCAAGGAGCTGCCGCCCAGCCTGATCGCCACCGGCCTGCCATGGCTGGGCCGCGAGGACGGCATGAACCGCGCCCTGGCGGAAACCAAGGCGGTGCTGGGCGCGACCTCGGGCATCCGCCGCTTCGGCGCGGCCTCGCTGGACATGGCGTTCGTGGCGGCGGGCCGCTTTGACGGCTTCTGGGAGCGCGGGCTTCACCCCTGGGACGTGGCGGCGGGCATCGTGCTGGTGCGCGAGGCCGGCGGGGTGGTCACCGACATGAATGGCGGCCAGGACATGCTGGCGGGCGGCTCGCTCCTGACCGCCAACGAACACTTGCACCCGCAGCTTCTCAAGCTTCTGAAGAACGCCGGTTAGGCCGCGCCGGCCCGCCAAGCCGCTCGACGCAGGCGGGCAGCAGCACCAGGTTGAGAGCGGTCGAGGTCAACAGCCCCCCCAGCACCGTCACCGCCATCGGCCCTTCGATCTCCTGGCCCGGGGCATTGAGGCCGATCGCCAGCGGCAACAGCCCCAGCGCGGTCACCGCCGCCGTCATCAGGATCGGCACCAGCCGCTCCTGCGCGCCGCGCAGCACCGTCGCGCGCTGCCAGGCCGCGCCTTCCTGTTCGACCAGGTGTTCGTAATGGGCCAGCAGAAGGATGGCGTTGCGCGCGCTGATGCCGAACACGGTCACCAGCCCCACCATCGCGCCCACCGAAATCCCCTGCCCCATCAGCACGATGGCCGCCGCGCTGCCGATCAGGCTGAAGGGCAAATTCACCAGCACCAGGAAGGTGTTGGACCGCCAGTGGAAGCTGATCGCCAGGATCATGGCGATCAAGACCAGCGCCAGGGCCGAATAGAGCATCAGCTCGTCGCGGCTGGCCCGGGCCTCGGCCGCCGCGCCGGTGAACTGCGCGTAAATTCCGGCGGGCAGGCGCAGCGCCGCCACTTTCGCCCGCACCGCGTCGGACGTCGCCTGCAGACCGCGGCCCACCACATTGAAAGTGATGGAGACGTAGCGCTGGCCCCCGTCATGGGTGACCTTGAAGCGGCTTTCGCCATTGGTGACGCGCGCCACCGCCGACAAGGGCACCGGCCCGAACGGCCCCTGGATCATCACCTTCTCCAGCGTCGCCGGATCGTTGCGTTCCCTGGGCGACAGCAGGATCGCCACATCGACCGAGCGGATGCCGGCATAGGTCTGGCCGACAATATCGCCGGCGAAATAGGCCTGCATCGCATCGAGCACGTCTTCCGTCTTGAGTCCGCTGGCGGTCATCCTGGCGGGATCGAGCGACAGGATGAAAGTGGGCGTGCCGCTCTGGCCGCCGAACTGCACATCGGCCACGCCCGGCACCGTGCCGATGGCCGCCGCCACCTGGCGGCCGGCCCGGTCCAGCGCGTCGAGCTGGTTGCCGAACAGCTTGATGGCGATGTCGGCCGTCTCGCCGGTCAGGCTCTCGCTGATGCGGTCGCCCAGAAAGGTCACGACTTCCGACTGCAGGCCCGGATAGCGGGCCAGGATGTCGCGCAACGCCTGCTCCGCCTCGGCCTGGTCGACATCGGCGCCTTTCTTCAGCTCGACATGAAATTCGCTCTGGTGCGTGCCCCAGGTGTCCTCGCCAAGCTGGGCGCGGCCGATCTGCTGCTCGATGGTGGCGACATAAGGCAGCTTCAGCACGTCGCGGCTGATGCGCCGGCCCACCCGCATCATCTCGTCCAGCGAGGTGCCGGGGACCGAGCTGGAGACCTGCATCACGAAATGGCCTTCGCGGAAGTCCGGCAGGAAGCTGGAAGGCAGGAACGGCAGCGCCGCTACCGCGGCGATGGTGGCCAGTGCCACCACAGCGCCCACCGGCACGAGATGGCGGTGCGCCCCTTCGATGGCGCGGGCCTGGCGATCCTTGAGCCAGGAAATCCAGCGCGTGTCCGCCCGATAGTCCCTGGCCCGCAGCATCAAGACGGCAAAGGCGGGCGTGGCCGTCAGCGCCACCAGCAGCGAGGCCACCACCGCCAGGATGAAGGCCAGCGCCAGGGGGCCGAGAAACCGGCCCTGCACGCTGGAGGAGAACAGCACCGGCAGGAAGATCGCGATCACCACCAGGGTGGCAAAGACTACCGGGCCGCGCACCTCCAGCGTGGCGTCGGCGATCACCGCCAGGCGCGCGCGGGGGGCCGGCCCCCCGGCATTTTCCTTCAGGCGGCGCAGGATGTTCTCGATGCCGATGATGGCGTCATCCACCAGGACGCCCAGCGCCACCGCGAACCCGCCCAGGGTCATGGTATTGAGGGTCCGCCCGGTCTTCTGCAGCACCGCCGCCGCCGCCAGCAGCGACAGCGGGATCGCCAGGAAGGTGATGAACGCGCTGCGCCAGTCGCGCAGGAACAGCAGCAGCACCAGCAGGATCAGCACCGCCGCGACCGCCAGGGAATGTTCCAGGCTGCCCAGCGCCACCTCGACGAAATTGGCGGGCCGGTGCAGCGCCGGATAGACGGTGATGCCCTGGGCCTTCAGCGCCGGCGTCATGTCGGCGAGCACCGCCTCCAGCCGCCGGGTGGTGTCCAGCGTGTTGGCACCATACTGGCTGGCCAGCGACAGCAGGACGCCGGGCCGGCCCATGATGAGGGAGTCGCCCGAGCGCAGCGCCCGCTGCTGTTTCACCGTGGCGATGTCGGCGATGGTGATGGGGATATTGCCGCGCACTCCCACCACCGCTCTTGCGATGGCCGCGGGATCGGGCGCGGGCACCGGCGTCTGGATCAGCACCCGCTGATGCGCCACATCCACGAACCCCGCCCCGCGCAGCGCCAGCGCCTGTCGCGCGGCGTCGGCCAGGTCGGTCAGGGTAAAACCATAAGACGTCATCCGGCGAAGGTCGGGCTGGATGTCGATCTGGCGCTCCGCCCCGCCGAAGACCAGCACATGCGCCACGCCCGGCACCGCCAGCAGCGCCGGCTTCATGATCCACTCGGCCTCGTCCCGCAACTGGAACGGATCGAGCTTGTCCGACACCAGTCCGATCTTGAGCAGGTCCATGGTGCTGGAGGTCAGCGGCGACAGTTCCGGCGGCCCCACGCCCAGCGGCAGGTCGCCCGCCACGGTCTGTACGAGTTCTGAGACGCCCTGACGCGCCGTATAGGGATCGATGCTGTCGTTGAACTGGATGGTGATCAGCGACAGGCCGGGAATGGATTCCGAGCGGATGGTGGCTAGGCCCGTGGCGCCATTGACCGCGCTTTCGATGGGACGGGTGACAAGCTGTTCCACCTGCTCGGCGGTGAAGCCGGGCGCCTCGGTCTGAATATCGACGGTGGAAGGCACGAAATCGGGAAACACGTCCAGCGGCGCATCGCGCACCAGCCAGCCGCCCAGCGCCAGCGCCAGAAGAGTCAGCGCCGCCACCGTGCCGGAAAAGCGCAGGCATAGATCGACCAGCGCGCGCATGTCAGTCTTGGGGCTCGGTGCTGGGGTTCAAGTCCCGCGCCAGCAACAGGCCCGCGCCGCCGGTGACGATCGCATCGCCCGCCTTGATGCCGGCGCCGGCCGGCAGAAAATAACCGTCGCCGACGGCATGATCGGTGTCGATCCGCACGCGCTGGAAATCGCCCGCGCCCTTGCGTACATAGATCCAGCTTTCGCCCTCGCCATAGACGACCGCGGCGGCGGGCACTTCCACGCCGGCCTGCGGCGCTCCGCCAGGCACATAGCCGGTGACGTGCTCGTTCTGGGCCAGGTCGCTGCCAGCCACCAGCGCGAAAATGCCCTGGCCGGGAAAAGCCGGATCGGCGGGCGCACGCCAGAGCCGGCTGCTGGTCCAGCGCGGGCCCCCGCCCAACCGGGCGATGGAGAGGGTCTTGGGCAGATCGTCCGGCACCGCGCCTAACGGGAAGGTCACCCGCACCAGCACCAGCTTGCCCGAAGACAGTTGCGCCATGATCGCGACTCGCCGCCCGCCCGATTCCCAGGGCGGGTTCAGGCCGAAGGCCGCCTGCGCCTTGCGCCGCGCCAGGGCAAGCTGCGCTTCGTCGGAATCGGCCTTGGCGACGGCGGCCTCCATCGCCTCGCGCGAGATCGCGCCGCCCTCGTCCCTGAACAGATAGACGTCGCGCCTGGCCGCGGCGCGGCTCTGGAGCGCCACCGCCTGGGCCGCCAGCAGGTCGGAATCGGCCTGGGCGATCGTGTCCAGCGCCACCACGGTGCCATAGCCGCTGGCCTCGGCCCGCAATTGCGCCGGTTTCGCCGCGACCGTGACGATGCCCAGGCCCCGCATCTGGTCGGCGCTGAGCGTGACGCCGGATACGGCTTCGGTCTTTTCGGGCTGTTTGGCGGCGCCGTCCTGGTCGTCGGACTTGCCGCAGCCCCACACGAGGACAAACGAGGCCAGCACCAGCGCACGCAGATTTCCGACCGTCCCTGCCTGCATCCGCCGCCGCCCGATATGCCAAACGCGAATCCGGTGTCGCGCGAACCTAGCCGGTCAGAGCACCCATCGACAATGGCGCGACCTGCGACTGGCACGCGGTTTCAGTGGATTAGACCGGCTTCATTTCTCAGCCATACATCGGACACTTTGGCCGTCAGCGCGGTGGCGGGAAGGTGCGAAGTAAAACCGATCCCGACATAGAACGGCCCGTCGCTGTGGAAGATGACAGGCCTGCCTTCGGGATGCAGCGCCTCGCCCTGCCAGCTCACATAAAGCTGGAACCGGTCGCCCTTCTTTTCGATGCCCAGCCGCGTGGGATGGAAGGTCTGCGGCCCTGTCTCGCCCGCGACCGGCTGGCGCTGCGAGCGGTATTCGATGTCGGTCATCTGCGCGCCGGTTTCGGGCCGCCATGCGATATGCACCATGCCGTCGCCGTGCTGGGCGGCGACGATCTCGCGGCTGTCGTCATCCAGACTGTCGCGAAAGGCCAGCGCCACCTTGCGGTCGTGGAAATCGTCCATGTGCGGCCAGGTCACACTGGCGGCCAGCGATACGTCGCCGGTCATCTTCTTCCACAGGAAATGGAATTCATCGCGCTGGTACCAGATGTTATAGCCGGCCGCGGTGATGGTGTAGGTGCCGGCGTCGAAGCTGGCGCTGCCGGGTACCAACGGCCCGCCCACACCGGTCTGGTTCTCGAAGATGCCGATGGGCTTGTCAGAGGTCACGCTGGCGCGATGAAAGCCGGGCGGCGGCGGCACCTGTTTGTGGGTTGGTGACTGGGGCAGCGCCCAGTCGGGCACGGCGATGCCGGGCGGAGGCGGCGGCGGGATCATCGACTGCGCCATGGCCGGAAACCCGGCCAGGACCGCCGGCACGGCGATGGCCATGACCTGGATGACGCGCATGATGCCCCCTTCACCCGAACGCCGGCAGGCGTCCGCCGACGGCACGGTGACGCAAAAGCCAAAAGACTTCAAACGAAGAAACCACCGCCATTCCATGTCATCCGCCCGGCGCTAACGGGCAAGAAGCGTCCGGCACTGTGCGTAGCGAAGCTGATAGACCCGCTGGCGCGTTGCGGCGTCGAAAGCATTTCTGTTGGCGTCATCGGTGGCGCTGGCGTGGCACAATGCGTCCGTCTCGGCGGTGGTGGCCGCGGCGTTGTCCGTTGCCGATGCGGCGGGGGCCTGTGCGGCAAGCCTGCCCGTGACCGGTGTCGCGCGCGCAGCCGAACTGGACGCACCCGTTCCCAGCCAGGACGAACCATCCGGTTGGGAGGCCTGTGCCGGCATATCCATCCCTGAGGGACTGTCACCCAGGCCCAGGCTGGACATGGTATTCGACCAGTCCGCATCGGTACATCCGGCGAGCAGAAGGCAGGACGCCGCCAGCAGGAAAAAAGAACGCATCAATCACCTGAACAGGATCGCCGCGATTCTACGACGCCCGGCCGGAGGAGGAAAGCCCTATACCGGACAGGCCCCGTTCAGATCTTCTGGTCATATGCACCCACCTCGGGGAATTGCGCCAGGCGGCCGTCCAGTTCCGCGAACATGGCGCGCATCCTTTCTTCCGACACCGGGCTTTCCACCACCACCACAAGTGACGGCTTGTTGGAAGAGGCGCGCACAAGACCCCAGCTGCCGTCATTCAGCATCACGCGCACGCCATTGACGGTGACGATGGAGGCGATCTTCTGGCCCAGCAGCGCGCCGCCCTCTTCTTTCAGCGCCAGATAACGGGCGGTCAGCGCCTCGACCACTTCGTATTTTTTGTCATCCGGGCAGAAGGGCGACATGGTCGGCGAGCTCCAGGTCCGGGGCAGGCTGTCATAGAGTTCGGACAGCTTCCTGCCGCCGGCGCGATCCAGCATCCGCAACACGGCGATGCCGGCAACGATGCCGTCGTCATAGCCCTTGCCGATGGGAGCATTGAAGAAGAAGTGCCCCGACTTCTCGAATCCGGCCAGCGCCTTCAACTCCGACGTGCGGCGCTTGATATAAGAGTGGCCCGTCTTCCAGTAGTCGGTCTTCACGCCGCGTTCGCGCAGCACCGGATCGGTCAAATAGAGGCCGGTGGATTTCACATCGACCACGAATTGGGGATTGCCGTGCACCGCCGACAGGTCGCGGGCCAGCAGAACACCGATCTTGTCGGCGAAGATTTCATGGCCCTTGTCGTCAACCACGCCGCAGCGGTCGCCATCGCCGTCGAAGCCCAGACACAGGTCGGCGCCATGCGCCTTCACCGCGTCGCCCATCGCATGCAGCATTTGCAGGTCTTCGGGGTTGGGATTGTATTTGGGGAAGGTGAAGTCCAGTTCGTTGTCCATGCCGATCACCTCGGCGCCGATGCGGCGCAAGGCTTCGGGCGCGAAGGCGCCGGCCGTGCCGTTGCCGGTGGCTGCCACGACGCGGATGGGTCGCGACAGCTTGATGCCGGAGGTGACGTCGGCCAGGTAGGTCTCGCGCATGTCGGGCACGGCGACATAGGCGCCGCCCGCACGCTCCTTCCAAAGGGCCCCCAGCACGATTTCTTTCAAGCGGGTCATTTCGTCTGGGCCGAAGGTCAGCGGCCGCTGTGCCCCCATCTTCACGCCGGTCCAGCCATTCTCGTTGTGACTGGCGGTGACCATCGCCACCGCCGGGCAATCCAGCGCGAACTGGGCGAAATAGGCGACCGGCGACAGAGCCAGGCCGATGTCGTGCACCTTGCAGCCGGCGCGCATCAGCCCCAGGACCAGCGCCTGCTTGATGGAGAGCGAATAGCTGCGGAAGTCGTGGCCGGTCACCACCTTGAGCGGAACACCCATCTCCGCCAGATAGGTGCCCAGCCCCAGGCCCAGCGCGGTGATGCCAGGCAGGTTGATCTCCTTGCCGAACAGCCAGCGCGCGTCATATTCGCGAAAGCCGTTTGGCGTAACCAGCGGCTGGTTCTCATAGTCGAAGCTGTTGGGCTTGAGGTCGGCGCGCGGCTTGAGCATGGCGGTCCTTTTCCGATGCCGCCTTTTAGCGGCAATCCCGCCGGGCGCAAACCGTTGAGCTTGAAGGGCGGCCGGGCCAAAATCACCGCCCATGCGGCCTTCGATTCTGTTCCCCCTGTTCGCCGAGATCCGCACCCTGGCCGGGGTGGGGCCCAAGCTGGAAAAGCTGATCGCCAAGGTCGCCGGTCCCCGGCTGGTGGACCTGGTCTTCGACCTGCCGGTGGGGGTGGTGGATCGTTCCTATCGTCCCCGCCTGATGGAAGCCGAGCCGGGACGCATTGCCACCGTCGCGGTGAACGTGCTGGAGCACAAGCCGTCGCGCGTAAAGGGCCAGCCCTATCGCGTGATGGTCAGCGACGACAGCGCGGTCATGGACCTGGTGTTCTTTCATGGCGTGGCCGATTACCTGAACAGCCAGTTGCCAACCGGCAGCCGCCGCGTCGTCAGCGGCCGCATCGAGCGGTTCAAGGACCGGCCGCAGATGGCCCATCCCGACTATATCGTGCCGCCCGAGCAGATCGCGTCGCTGCCCGCCCATGAGCCGGTCTATGGCCTGACGGAGGGATTGACGCCAAAGCCGATGGCCAAGGCCGTGCGCGGCGCGCTGGACCGGGTGCCGAAGATGCCCGAATGGCAGGACACGGCGTTCCTGAAACAGGAAGGCTTTGCCGACTTCAACACCGCGCTGGAGGCCGCGCACAATCCCGTCCACGAGAGCGATCTTGCGCCCACCACGCCGGCGCGGCGGCGGCTGGCCTATGATGAGCTTCTGGCCAACCAGCTTGCGCTGCGCCTGATCCGCAGCAGCATGCGCCAGAACAAGGGACGCGGCATTTCCGGCACCGGCAGGCTGAAGGCGCTGGCGGTGGCCACCCTGCCCTTCGCCCTGACCAACGGGCAACTGGCCGCGCTGGCCGAGATCGAGCAGGACATGGCCGGCGAGAAGCGGATGCTGCGGCTGCTGCAAGGCGATGTCGGCTCGGGCAAGACGGTGGTGGCGCTGCTGGCCATGCTGGGCGCGGTGGAAGCGGGCTTCCAGGCGGCGCTGATGGCGCCCACCGAGCTTCTGGTGCGCCAGCACCTGGCGTCGCTGGAGCCCTATGCGCGCGCGGCGGGCGTGCGGTTGGCCTGCCTGACGGGACGCGAGAAGGGCGCGGGGCGTGAAGCCACACTGGCGAAGCTGGCGGCGGGCGAGATCGACATCCTGGTCGGCACCCATGCGCTGTTCTCGGAAGACGTGACTTTCAACGATCTGGGCCTGGCGGTGGTGGACGAGCAGCACCGCTTCGGCGTGCACCAGCGCATGAAGCTGCAATCCAAAGGCAGGCCGGCCGATGTGCTGGTGATGACGGCCACGCCCATCCCCCGCACCCTGGCGCTGACCGCCTATGGCGACATGGATGTGTCGCGCATCACCGGCCGCCCGCCCGGCCGCAAGCCGGTGGAGACGCGGGTGCTGAGCGCCGACCGGCTGGACGAACTGGTTGCCCATCTGCGGGCGGCGCTGGACCGGGGCGAGCGCGCCTATTGGGTATGCCCGCTGGTAGAGGAATCCGAGAAGATCGACCTGGCGGCGGCGCAGGACCGCGCCGTGATGCTGAAACAGGCGCTGGGCCTGCCCGCCCCTGGAGTTCAAATAGGCCTGGTGCACGGCAAGATGAAGGCGGCGGAGCGCGATGCCGCCATGGCGGCCTTCAAGGCGGGCGAGACAAGGCTGCTGGTCGCCACCACGGTGATCGAGGTGGGGGTCGATGTGCCCGAGGCCACCATCATGGTGGTGGAGCATGCCGAGCGTTTCGGCTTGGCCCAGTTGCACCAGCTGCGCGGGCGGGTGGGACGCGGCAGCGGCAAGTCCAGTTGCATCCTGGTGTGGCACGAACCGCTGGGCGAAACGGCGCGGGCGCGGCTGAAGACCATGCGCGATACCGATGACGGCTTTGTGATCGCCGAGGAAGACCTGCGGCTGCGCGGCGCCGGCGAGATGCTGGGCACACGCCAGAGCGGGATGGAGGGGTTCCGGCTGGCCGATCCCATCGTGCATGCGGATCTGCTGGCGGCTGCGCATGACGATGCGCGCCTGATCCTGGCGCGCGATGCGGATTTGAAATCCTCGCGGGGCGAGGCCCTGCGCGTCCTGCTCTATCTGTTCGGCCGCGACGGCGCCGTGCGGTACTTACGGACCGGGTAACGGGCGAAACAGGCTGTGTGGCAGGCTGACGGGAAGCCGATGCGCCTCCCGTCAGTCATTTCCGCAGTACTCGAGGAATTACTGCGGAAATTCGCTATCGTCGGCATCCTCACGCGCGGCGTGCGCGCGCGCCAGGGCCTGTTCGCGTTCGATGGTCGCCGCATCTGCCTGCGCCTGAGCATCGGTTGCCGCAGACTGCGAAGCGTCGGCCTGCTGCTGGGCGGCATTGGCCCGGGCCTGCAGATCGGCGGCGGCTGCCTCAGCCGCCTGGGCTTGCAGCCTCGCGCTGTCGGCATCGGCCTGAGCATCATTGGCCTGGGCCTGAGCACCGCCCGCATTGTCAATCGCGGCATCCGCCTGGGCCTGTGCATCCTCCTTCTGCATCTGGGCACGGGCGGCGTCCGCGCGGGCCTGATGGTAATCGGCGCGCGCCTGTTCGGTTGCGAGATCGTCGGCCAGCGCCGGGCCCGCGGCGAACGCGGTCAGCGCGGCAATGGTGATGAGTTTCATCCGTACACTCCCTGATGAAAGAGCCTTGATGACAACTGCGACGCGCGGCGCACGGTTGCGGTGGTTCCTGGAGAAACCCGCCTTGCGGAACCAAGGACCGGGAAATGCCACAGCCCATGGCTCAATTCCTTTATCGGCGGCTTCCGGCCGGCGATGCCCCCGCAGGTTGAAACTGTGCGGAAACCACCGACGGCGTCACGCGTATCAGCCGGCCATGATCCTCGTCGGTCAGAACATAGAGCGCGCCATCCGGCCCTTCGCGCACGTCGCGGATGCGCGCCTTCAACTCGCCCAGGATCTGTTCTTCCGCCACCACGCGGCCGCCACGCATGATCAGGCGCGCGACATGCTGGCCCTTGAGCGAGGCGATCAGAAGATTGCCGCGCCATGTGTGCGCCAGCCGACCGTCATAGAATGCGAAGCCCCCCGTGGCGATGGAGGGGTCCCAATAATAGACCGGCTGGACCATGCCGGGCTTTGCGGTGCCGATGCCGATGGGCTTGTCGTCATAGCCGCGTCCGTAGGTGATCACGGGCCAGCCGTAATTGGCGCCCTTGCGGATCAGGTTGAGCTCGTCGCCGCCTTTGGGCCCATTCTCGACCGTCCAGATGCGCCCGCCCGCGTCGCTGGCGATTCCCAGGGCGTTGCGTATGCCCAGCGCATAAATCTCCGGCCGGGCGCCATGGCGGGACAGGAAGGGATTGTCCAACGGAATGGCGCCGTCGGTGGTGATACGGATGACCTTGCCCAGGTCGCTGTCCAGCCGCTGGGCCTGGTCAGCCTGGAAACGGTCGCCGATGGTGGCATAGAGCATCCCGTCGGCGCCGATGAGCAGCCGCCCGCCCAGGTTGGTGTCCGCATCCAGATCTGGCTTGGCGCGGAAGATCACCTTGACATCCCGCAGGGAAAGCCTGTCCACGTCCAGCCTGGCGCGCGCGATGGCAAGGCCCGACAGGGGGCCGCGCTGTTCCAGGAAAGCAAAGTAAAGCCGTCCCGACTGCGCGAATCTGGGATCGAGCACCACATCGAACAGACCGCCCAGCTCGCCCTTGCGGATGGTGGGCAGCCCGGCCAGCGGCGGAGACACGACGCCATTGGATTGAATGATGCGCATCGTGCCGCCACGCTCGGTGACCAGCAGGCGGTCCTCGGGCAGGAAGGCGATGCTCCACGGCCGGACCAGACCGGTTGCGATCGTCTCCAGCCGGTACTGTGCCGGCCCCTCCGGTGACGGGGCATTGGTCTGGTCGCTGCGCACCGGCTGCTGGCCAGGCGCCGGGACTTCATTCAAGACAGGCCCCCGGTCAGCCAGCGCCCGGGTGGCGGAAAGCAACAGGATCGAAAGGATGAAGGCAGCGCGCACCGACGTCTCCACAGGCCTCATGAAGGAAGCGCGCTTTGCGCCTTTGGTTCCCGCCGAGAAGGTTGGCGGGGCAACGATCTTGGGCTACTGGAAGGAAGTCCAGGGACGTTCCATGACCGATTATCTGTTTGCGCCTTCGCCCATACCCTCATTGGCGGTTGCCGGAAGCCATGCGCGCTTTGCCGTGCGCCGCATCTGGTGTGTGGGCCGCAATTATGCCGCCCATGCCCGCGAGTTGGGCAACGACGAACGCGAGCCGCCCTTCTTCTTTTCCAAGCAGCCCGACATGGTGGTGCCGGACGGAGGCGCCATTGCCTATCCCGGCCTGACATCGAACCTGCATTATGAAGGCGAACTGGTGGTGGCGCTGAAGGGCGGCGGCCAGGATATGCCGCCCGACAAGGCGGCGGGCCTGATCTTCGGCTATGCCGCCGGCATCGACATGACCCGGCGCGACCTGCAAAAGCGGATGCAGGAAAAGGGCAAGCCCTGGGAGATCGGCAAGAGCTTCGAGCAGAGCGCCCCGGTGGGAACGATCACGCCCGCGTCCGCCGTCATGGACAAGGGCGCCATTCGCCTGACCGTCAACGGCGCGGCGCGGCAACAATCCGACCTGTCCAACATGATCTGGAGCGTGGCCGAGATCATCGCCCGCCTGTCGCAGCAGGTGAGCCTGGCAGCCGGCGACATCATCTTCACCGGCACACCGGAAGGGGTAGGCGCGGTGACGCGCGGCGACCGGCTGCGGGTGGAAATCGCCGGGCTGTCGCCGCTGGACGTCACCATCGCATGAGCGTCCGGTTCCAGTGCGATGCCGTCGTCATCGGCGCCGGCGCGGTGGGGCTGGCGGTAGCCCGCGCCCTGGCGCGCGGCAGGCGCGAAACCGTCATCCTGGAAAAGAACAGCCATTTCGGCATGGAGACCAGCTCACGCAACAGCGAAGTGATCCATGCCGGCATCTATTACCCGCAAGGCTCTCTGAAGGCAGCGCTGTGCGTGGAAGGCAAACGGCTTCTCTATGACTTCTGTGAAAGCCACGGCGTGGGGTTCAGGCGGCTGGGCAAGCTGATCGTCGCCACCCATGAAGGCCAGGAGGCGGGGATCGAGGCCATCCTCACGGCAGCGGCAGGCAATGGCGTGAGTGACCTAAAGCGCCTGAGCAAGGCAGAGATCGCGGCGCGCGAGCCGGAACTGGCGGCCACCCGGGGGCTTTTCTCACCCTCCACCGGCATCATCGACAGTCATCAATATATGCTGGCGCTGCTGGGCGAAGCCGAAGACGCAGGCGCCGGCCTGGCGCGGAACGCGGAAGCCACGGCCATCGCGCGGACGCCGGAAGGCTACCGGCTCACGGTGCGCAACGCGGGCGAAGAGATGACATTGTCCTGCCGGGTGCTGGTCAACAGCGCCGGGCTGTGGGCGCAGCATGTCGCCGGCCTGGTTGAAGGGCTGGACCGTGCGTTCATTCCGCCCCTGTTCCTGGCCAAGGGCAATTACGTCACCCTGACAGGCAGAAGTCCGTTCACGCATCTGGTCTATCCGGTGCCCGAGCATGGCGGGCTGGGGGTGCACCTGACCCTGGACATGGGCGGCGGCGCCCGCTTCGGGCCGGATGTGGCGTGGCTGGAGGATGGCGATCCGGCGGCCATCGACTACACGGTCTCGCCCGGCCTGCCCGAGCTGTTCGCGCCGCGCATCGCCCGCTACTGGCCGGCGGTATCCGCCGCCATGCTGGCGCCCGGCTATTGCGGGGTGCGGCCGAAGATCGCCGGGCCGAACGACCCCAATGCCGATTTCCGCATCGACGGGCCGGCGCGGCACGGCCTGCCGGGGCTGGTAAACCTGTTCGGAATCGAATCGCCGGGCCTGACATCGTCGCTGGCGATCGCCCGGCATGTGATGGGGTTGCTGGATGGCTGAAGCGGCCTCTCCGAAGATCGGGTTGGGAACAGTGCAGTTCGGCCTGCCCTATGGCGTATCCAACACGCGCGGCCAGGTTTCGCGGGCGGACGCGGCCGCGATCCTGGCCGTGGCGGCGAAAGGCGGCATCCACACCCTGGACACCGCGGCGAATTATGGAACGGCGGAAGAGGTGCTGGCGGCGCTCGACACCGCGCCCTTCCGCATCGTCACCAAAACCATCAGCGCCGGGAACGGCGTGGAAGCGGTGGTGGCGCGGGCCAGGCAGTCGGCGGCGCGGCTGAAGGCCGACACGCTGCTGGTGCATGCGGCAAAGGACCTTGGCGATCCTGCCCTGTGGCCGGCGCTGCGGCGCCTGAAAAACGAAGGTCTGTTCCGGCATATCGGCATTTCCGTCTATGTCTCGGACGATCCGGCAGAGTTGGCGGCGCGCCTGCGGCCCGATGTGATGCAGTTGCCGTTCAGCCTGCTGGATCAGCGGCTGCTCCGCGATGGCACCCTGGCTCGGCTGACCGGGATGGGCGTGGAGATCCATGCCCGCTCGCTGTTCCTGCAAGGGCTGCTGTTTCTGGAAGAACTGCCGCCAAAGCTGCGCCACATCGCGCCGCGCCTGGCGTCGATCCGCAAGCAGATCGCCGATGCGGGATCGACGCCGCTGGGGGCGGCCTTGGGGTTCGTCTTGTCGCGGCCCGAGATCGGCACCGCGCTGGTGGGAGTGACCTCCGCCGTCGAACTGCAGGAGATCCTGACGGCGGCGTCGTGCCCCCTGCCCACGCTGGACTGGAGCGCGATGACGCTGGACGACGAGGTGGCGCTGACGCCGTCGCTATGGTGAGCCGGGGGGCGCGGCGGTGAACTGGGCCAGATCGGCGAAGCCCAATGTGCTTTCGATGTCGCCGATCTGCTTGACCGCCATGTCGAAGCCGTCGCCGCCGAACTGCTGTTTTTCGATGTCCTCGAACTTTTCGCCCATCTCGTCCAGGCCATCCGCGCCAATGGCTTTTTTCCAGGCCGGGAAGACAATGGTGTCCTCGCGCGCCGCATGGTTGGCATACATCCGTTCCAGCCCGTCCAAGGCATTGGCGGCGGCGGTCGCGTCCGCAATCTGCGCGCTCCCGGTTGCACCGAGCAGATAATTGATGATTTCGCGGCCGCGATTGTGCTGGGCGATCAGGGTATCGACATAAGCGGCGCCCGGCCCGCCGGCGCGGCGCAGAGCCGGGAAAATGTATGCCTCTTCCAGTCTGCGTTCGTGATAATCCTCACCGAAGCGACGGAACAGGGCCGCGGTCTGATGGAGCGCCCGGGCATCGACCTGATGGCCCTGGCGAAGGCGGGTAGCGCTTTCGCGAAAGACCAGGATCGCCCGGCGCAGCACCCCATGCTCGCGCATCAGATCCTCGGTTGCGCCTACCTCCTCTTCGGACTTCGAACAGGCGGCGATCCCGCCCGCCATGACCAATAGCGGGACGGCAGCGAGCGCCTTTCGGCGGTTTTCCAGGATCGACATGGGCCGATAACGGCCGGGTCGTGGCGCGGTTCCGCTCAGGCGGTGGCGCGCACCAGGGCCGAAACCACCCGGTCCACATCCGCGGCCGTCATGGCGGGAAACAGCGGCAGCGTCAGTATCTTTCTTGCGGCGGCTTCGGCGACCGGCGCCAGGCCGGGGCCGTAGCCCAGGTTGCGGTAGAAGGAATGCAGGTGCACCGGCCCATAATGGACGTTGGCGCCGATGCCTTCCGCGCGCAGGCGCGCGAAAACGCGGTCGCGGTCGATATGGTCGGCCAGCGTCACGACATAAAGATGGAAGGCGTGAGTGCGGCCGGTATGCGTCTTCAGGGGCGTGGCCTGCGCCAGCCCGGCCAGCGCAGCGTCGTAGAGCGCGGCGATCCTGCGCCTGGCGGCGAGCCAGCCGTCCAGGCGGGGCAACTGCGCCAGGCCCAGGGCGCACAGGATATCGGGCATCCGGTAATTGTAGCCCAGCTCCACCATGTCATAGGCATGGGCGCCGGCGGCCTCGCGGGTACGGTGGTCGCTGTCGATGCCGTGGTTGCGGAAGCGGCGCATATGCGCGGCCAGGTCCACATCATCGGTGGTGCACATGCCGCCTTCGCCGGTGGTCATGTGCTTGACCGGGTGAAAGGAAAAACAGGAGATGTCAGCCAGCGTGCCGGTCTTTCGGCCCTTGTATGTGGCGCCCGGCGCGTGGCAGGCATCCGCCACCAGGGCGATCCCACGGGCGCGCGCCAGATCGCGCAGTGCGTCATAGT
Organism: Hyphomicrobiales bacterium; assembly: GCA_040255825.1. Classification (GTDB taxonomy): domain Bacteria; phylum Pseudomonadota; class Alphaproteobacteria; order Micropepsales; family Micropepsaceae; genus Rhizomicrobium. Next base: position 71,493 of record JBDZVS010000004.1, read on the forward strand.
CGGCGGGCTGGCCGGCATAATCCACCGCCACGATGGCGCGGGTGCGGGGTGTGATTTTCGCCGCCACGGAAGCCGGGTCGATCAACAGCGTATCGGCTTCCACATCGGCAAAGACGGGTTTTGCCCCTTCATAGAGCGCGGCATTGGCCGACGCGGCAAAGGTGAGCGCGGGCACGATGACCTCGTCGCCATGGCCGACGCCGACCGCGCGCATGGCCGCATGCAGGGCGGCGGTGCCGGAATTGACGGCCACGCCCTCGGCGGCGCCGCAATAGCCCGCGAACGCTTGCTCGAATTCTGAAACACGGGGGCCGGTGGTCAGCCAGCCGCTGACCAGCGCCAGGGCGACCGCCTTGATGTCGGGATCGCCGATCTCCTGGCGGCCATAGGGCAGAAAAGGAACCGGGTCGTCCCGGAGCGACCGCCCGGCAGATTGGACCGCATCTGCGGTCCAATCGTCAGCGTTAGGCGGCGCGACCCCCAAAGAATCGCGGTCAGGCATAGGCCATGGCCAGCAGCGCCTGCAGGCCGCGCGCATCCAGTTTTTCGGGATTGCTGTCGCTGGAATAGCAGAAGCCGTCGGGCACGGGCCTGCCGCCGCGATGCAGATAGGCCTCGCGCGCCGCATGGGCGAAGCTCTGCAGGATCACATAGCGGTCGTCCAGCTCGACGGTGCAATGGGCGTCGTCGGCGGGGATCATGGTCTCATGCAGCTTTTCGCCGGGGCGGATGCCGACGACCTTTTGGGGCGTGCCGGGGCTGACCAGGCTGGCCAGTTGCGGAATGGTGGTGGAAGCAATCTTGGGCACATAGATTTCGCCGCCGCGCATCAGCTCCATGCTGGAAAGCACGAAATTGACCCCCTGCGTCAGGGTGATCCAGAACCGGGTCATGCGCGGATCGGTGATGGGCAGGCTGTCGGCGCCGTCTGCGATCAGCTTCTTGAAGAAAGGCACCACCGAGCCGCGGCTGCCGAAGACATTGCCGTAGCGCACCACCGCAAAGCGGGTGCCTTCGGCGCCGGCCAGGTTGTTGGCGGCGACGAAAATCTTGTCGGACGCCAGCTTGGAGGCGCCATAGAGGTTGATGGGATTGGCCGCCTTGTCGGTCGACAGGGCCACCACCCGCTTGACGCCCCGGCGCAGGGCGGCGCTGACCACATTCTCCGCCCCGAAGACATTGGTGCGGATGCATTCAAAGGGATTGTATTCGGCGGTGGTGACCTGTTTCAGCGCGGCGGCATGGACCACATAGTCCACGCCGTTCATCGCCAGTTCAAGTCGATCGCGGTCGCGCACGTCGCCGATGAAGAAGCGCATGAAGGGATATTTGTCGGTGCCGAACTCCTGCTGCATCTCGAACTGCTTGAGCTCGTCGCGCGAGAAGACGATCAGCCGGCGCGGCTTGTAGCCGCTCACCACGGTCTTGATGAAATGCTTGCCGAAGCTGCCGGTGCCGCCGGTGACCAGCACGGTCTTGTCGTTCAGGTCCATCCAGGGCTGGGTGAAATCGCGCAAGGCCGGGGCCGGTTCGGCATTCCCGGCAAGGTCGGATAGAGACGGGGCGAGTGCGAGCGCGGACGCGGTCATGGGCGCTTTCCTGTTGGCTGGGCCCAGCCTCGCTCCCAAGGTTTGAAAAAAGGTGAACGATCGTTAGCCTTAACGGCGGTTCACACGCCGGTCAGCCGCCGCCAAAGCGGCCATGTCCGGCCCAGCCAATACCAACTCTGCGGTAAATATCTGACATAATTCGCTTTTGCCGTGTCGATGGGGCATTGCCACCGCTTGCAATTTGTCGCCATCCGCGACAGGTAATAGGCGGATTTACGGGGATTTCCCATGCGCATCGCGATGATCGGCAGCGGCTATGTCGGCCTGGTTTCCGGCGCCTGCCTGTCGGAATTCGGCCACAACGTCATCTGCGTCGACAAGGACGAGGCCAAGATCGCCGCTTTGAAGAAGGGCCAGATCCCGATCTTCGAGCCGGGCCTGGATGAGGTCGTCGCCGCGAACGCCAAGGCGGGGCGGCTGTCTTTCGGAACCGACCTGGGCGAGGCGGTCAGGGACGCCGACGCCGTGTTCATCGGTGTTGGCACGCCCAGCCGGCGCGGCGACGGTCACGCCGATCTTACCTATGTGTTCGCTGCGGCCGAAGAGATCGCCCGCGCCCTGACCGGCTATACGGTGGTGGTGACCAAATCCACCGTGCCGGTAGGCACCAGCCGCCAGGTCGAGGCAATCATCCGCAAGGCCAACCCAACGGCGGATTTCGACATGGCCTCCAACCCGGAATTCCTCCGCGAAGGCTCGGCGATCGAGGATTTCCGCCGCCCCGACCGGGTGGTGGTGGGATGCGACAGCGAGCGGGCGCGCGAAATGATGCGCGAGGTCTATCGCCCGCTTTACCTGAACGAAACGCCGATCCTGTTCACCACCCGCGAAACCTCCGAGCTCATCAAATATGCCGCCAACGCCTTCCTGGCGACCAAGATCACCTTCATCAACGAGATGGCGAGCCTGTGCGAAAAGGTGGGTGGCGACGTGCAGGATGTGGCCCGTGGCATCGGCCTGGATGGCCGCATCGGCGCCAAGTTCCTGCATGCCGGGCCCGGCTATGGCGGGTCCTGTTTCCCCAAGGACACGCTGGCCCTGGTCAAGACCGCCCGCGATTCCGGCGCCCCCACGCGGCTGGTGGAGGCGGTGGTCGCCGTCAATGACGAGCGCAAGCACGCCATGGCCGAGAAGATCAAGGCGGCTTTCGACGGCGTCGCCGGCAAGACCATCGCGGTCCTGGGCCTGACCTTCAAGCCCAACACCGACGACATGCGCGATGCGCCCAGCCTGACCATCCTGCCGGCGCTGCAGAGCGCGGGCGCAACCATTCGCGCCTATGATCCCGAGGGGACCACCGAGGCCGCCAAGCTGCTGAACCTCACCTTCTGCGGCGATGCCTATGAGGCGCTGGAAGGCGCCGACGGCGTGGTGATCCTGACGGAATGGAACGAATTCCGCGCCCTGGATTTCGCCCGCGTCAGGGCAAGCTTGAAGACGCCGCTGATGGTGGACCTGCGCAATATCTACCGCCCTGCCCAGATGGCGGCGGAAGGCTTCCACTATGTCAGCGTGGGCCGCAGCGATGCCGCCCCCGGCACCGTGGTGGACCTGGCGCAGCGGCGCGTCTGAAGCCGCGGAGTGCGACTCCTGGCACTACCTCGGATCGCCATTGCCTTCCGGTCAACCTTTTGGCACAGATCAATTCTATTTTTTACTCTGCGGGACCTGGCGCAATCGGATTGGGTCCTTTGGCTATTGACGGGAAACATGACAACTGTACTTGTCACCGGCGCGGCCGGCTTCATCGGTTCGAGCGTCTCACACGCTTTGCTGGGGCGCGGCGATGCGGTCATCGGCATCGATAACCTCAACGATTATTACGATGTTTCGCTGAAACAGGCACGGCTGGCGCGACTGACATCCCAGCCCGGCTTTACCTTCCGCAAGCTGGACATTTCGGACCGTGACGGCGTGCTGAAGCTGGCGGACGATTTCCCGGCGATCGACGGCATCGTGCATCTGGCGGCGCAGGCGGGCGTGCGCCATTCCCTGATCGACCCTTATGCCTATGTCACGTCCAACGCGATGGGCCAGGTGGTAATGCTGGAATTGGCGCGCAAGCTGGAAGGCCTGAAGCATTTCGTCTATGCCAGTTCGTCCTCCGTCTATGGCGGCAACACCAAAACGCCCTTTTCCGTTGACGATCCTGTCGAAAAGCCGATCTCGCTTTATGCCGCCACCAAGCGCACCGGCGAGCTGTTCGGCTACACCTATGCCCACCTGTTCGGCATTCCGGCGACGGGCCTGCGCTTCTTCACCGTCTATGGCCCCTGGGGGCGGCCCGACATGGCGGCGTTCCTGTTCACGCGCGCGATCATCGCCGGCGAGCCGATCCGTGTCTTCAACCATGGCGAGATGTGGCGCGACTTCACCTATATCGACGATATCGTCAACGGCGTGGTGCGCGCGCTGGACCGACCTCCCTCTTCGGGCAAGGAGGCGGGCACGCCGCCCTGCAAGGTCTACAATCTGGGCAACAACAGGGTCGAGAAACTGACCGACTATATCGCCACCATCGAACAGGCGCTGCAGCGCAAGGCGGTGATGCGGTTCGAGCCCATTCAGCCCGGCGACGTGCCCATGACCAGCGCCGACATCGAAGCCAGCCGCCGCGACCTGGGTTTCGAACCCGCTACGCCGATCAGCGTCGGAATTCCGAAATTCGTCGACTGGTACAAGGACTATTACCGCGTCTGAGGACGCGGCTGCTCAGATATAGCCGTTCGCCCGCAAGTGATCGACGATGGCCTGGGCGTGGTCCTCCGGCGAGGCTTCGACCGTGCGGACGATGACCTCGGCCTGCTCGGGCATCTCATAGGGTGAATCGATGCCGGTGAAGTTCTTGATCGTGCCCGCCCTGGCCTTTTGATAAAGGCCCTTGGGGTCGCGCTTGATGCACTCCTCAAGCGGCGTGTCGATGAAGATCTCCAGGAACTCGCCAGAGCCCATCATGCTTCGCGTCATGCGCCGCTCCGACCGGAAGGGCGAGATGAAGGCGGTGAGCACGATCAGGCCGGCATCGACGAAGAGCTTGGCGACTTCGCCGACGCGGCGGATATTCTCCACCCGGTCGGCATCGGTGAAGCCGAGGTCGCGGTTGAGTCCGTGCCGGACATTGTCGCCGTCGAGCAGATAGGTGTGGCGGCCTTCCGCCGCCAGCTTCTTCTCCACCAGGTTGGCGATGGTGGACTTGCCCGACCCCGACAGGCCGGTGAACCACAGCACCACCGGCTTCTGGCCCTTCATGGCGGCGCGCGCCGGCTTGTTCACGTCCAGCGCCTGCCAATGGACATTGGTGGCGCGGCGCAGCCCGAACTCGATCATCCCCGCCGCCACGGTGGCGTTGGTGAAACGATCGATCAGAATGAAGCCGCCGGTGTCGCGATTGTCCTTGTACGGATCGAACGCCAGCGGCTGGGCCAAGGCGAAATTGCAGTAGCCGACCTCGTTCAGAGCCAGCGTCTTGCCCGCCAGATGATCCAGGCTGTTGACGTCGATCTTGTGCTTGAGTTCGGAGACGGCGGCCGGCGCGGTCGCGGTGCCCAGCTTGAGCAGATACTGGCGGCCGGGCAGCATTTCCTCATCCGACATCCACAGAAGATGGGCGGCGAACTGGTCGGAAACTTCGGGGCGCGCGTCAGTTGCCGCCAGGATGTCACCGCGCGAAATGTCCACTTCGTCGGCAAGCGTCAGCGTGACGGCATCGCCCGCCACCGCCTCGGAAAGATCGCCGTCCATGGTGACGATGCGCGTCACGGTGCTGGTCTTGCCGGACTTGGCGACGGCGATGGCGTCGCCGGGCCGGATGCGCCCGCCCGCGATGGTGCCCGAAAAACCGCGGAAATCCAGGTTGGGCCGGTTCACCCATTGCACCGGCAAACGGAAGGGCCGGTCGGCCAGCGCGGTATCGACATCGACCGTTTCCAGGTGATCCAGCAGCGCCGGGCCCTTGTACCAGGGCGTCTGGCCGCTCTTTTCCATGACGTTGACGCCGTAGCGGGCGGACAGCGGGATGGCGGCCTCGCTGGCGAAGCCCAGCCTGGCGGAGAAAGCACGGAATTCGGCGACGATGTCGTCGAAGACCTGCTGGCTGTAATCGACCAGGTCGATCTTGTTCACCGCCAGCACGATGTGGCGGATGCCCAGCAGCGAGCAGATATAGGCATGGCGGCGCGTCTGGACCAAAACGCCTTTGCGCGCGTCGATCAGGATGACGGCCAGATCGCTGTTGGAAGCGCCCGTCGCCATGTTGCGGGTATATTGCTCATGGCCGGGGGTGTCGGCGACGATGAACTTGCGCTTGTCGGTAGCAAAGAAGCGATAGGCGACGTCGATGGTGATGCCCTGCTCGCGCTCGGCTTCCAGGCCGTCCACCAACAGCGCGAAGTCGATATCCTCGCCGGCGGTGCCGAACTTCCGGCTGTCCTTTTCCAGGCTGGCCAGCGTGTCCTCGAACAACAGCTTGGTGTCGTAGAGCAGACGCCCGATCAGGGTGGACTTGCCGTCATCGACGCTGCCGCAGGTCAAAAAGCGCAGCAGGCTCTTCCTTTCCTGCGCGGCGAGAAAATCCTTGAGGGAGGTTTGGACATTCATCTCAGAAATACCCCTCCTTCTTCTTCTTCTCCATCGAAGCTTTCTCGTCGCTGTCGATCAGCCGGCCCTGGCGCTCGCTGGTGCGGGCGGTGAACATCTCGGTGACAATGGCTTCCAGGGTGTCGGCATCGCTTTCGATGGCGCCGGTCAAGGGATAGCAGCCCAGGGTGCGGAAACGGACCAGCCGGTCCTCGACCGTCTCGCCCGGCAACAGCTTCATCCGGTCGTCATCCTTCATGATCAGCGTGCCGCCCCGCTCCACCACCGGGCGCTTCTTGGCGAAATAGAGCGGCACGATGGGGATGTTCTCGGCCAGGATGTATTGCCAGATGTCCAGTTCAGTCCAGTTGGAGAGCGGGAAGACGCGGATCGACTCGCCCTTGTTGATGCGGGTGTTGTAGACGCGCCAAAGCTCCGGCCGCTGGTTCTTGGGGTCCCAGGCATGGGTGGCAGTGCGGAAGGAAAAGATGCGCTCCTTGGCGCGGCTCTTTTCTTCGTCGCGGCGGGCGCCGCCGAAAGCGGCGTCGAAGCCGTATTTGTCCAGCGCCTGCTTCAGACTCTCGGTCTTCATCACCTGGGTGTGCAGGGACGAGCCGGAATCGAACGGGTTGATGCCGCGCTTCACCCCGTCCTGGTTGATATGGACGATCAGGTCGAGGCCAAGGCGCCTTGCCGTCGCGTCGCGGAATTCGATCATCTCCCGGAATTTCCAGGTGGTGTCGACATGCATCAATGGAAAAGGCGGCCTGGAAGGATAGAAAGCCTTCATCGCCAGGTGCAGCATGACGCTGCTGTCCTTGCCGATGGAATAGAGCATCACCGGATTGGCAAATTCGGCCGCCACCTCCCGCATGATGTGGATGCTCTCGGCTTCCAGTCGCCGCAGATGCGAAATAACAGTCTTATTAGTGGACAAATTCAGCTATCCCAAATTCTGGGTGTGAAATAGGGGGAATAGCGGCCGGATGCAAGCATTCGTCGCGCCGCAGCCCTTTTGCCCTGTCTTCCACTCGCCTCGGTTCTCCACAGCCGGCAAAATCCGTGGGGAACCCCCGCCCCCACCGCATGATATGCTCGACTTCCTTCTGTCGCACCAATAGCTTGCCGGACGTTGGGCGCGGGGGCGCCGGATCGACATAGCATTGGGGGCATGGAATGACCGACGTCGAAGGTGCGGTCCTGGACATCATCGCCGAAAAGGCCAAAGCCGATCGCAGCAGCCTGACGCCGCAGACGGAAATTTCCACCCTGACGCTGGATTCGCTGGATATCGTGGAAATCATCTTCCAGATCGAGGAGCGCTTTGACATCTCGATCCCGTATAATGCCAATGAAGGCGCGGACGCCGCGGGCGCCGGCTTCAAGACGGTGGGCGATGTGATTGCCATGGTCGGCCAGCACATCCAGGGCCAACAGGTTCAGGGCCAGCAGCCGGCGTGACCCCCGATCCCCTTTCGACCCGCTGCCGCTCCAGGGCCGTATCCCGATGAATCGCGTCGTCGTCACCGGCCTGGGCTGCATCTGCGCCATCGGGCACGACACCACTGAGATGGCCGCGGCCCTGAAGGCCGGCCGCTCGGCTATCGGCCCCCTCACGGTCACCCCGACCGACCGGCTGACCGTCAAGATCGGCGCCGAAGTGGCGGGCTTCGACCCGGCCCGGCATTTCGAGGAAAAGCGCCTTTTGCTGCTGGACCGCTTCAGCCAGTTCGCGCTGGTGGCGGCGCGAGAAGCGGTGGCGGCCAGCGGCCTGGATTTCCGGGGGCCGGTGGGCGAACGCAGCGCGGCCATCCTGGGATCGGGCGTGGGCGGCATGACCACGCTGGATGAAAGCTTCCAGCGGCTCTATCTGGAGAATGCCAAGCGCTTCCAGCCCTTCATCATCCCCAAGCTGATGATCAGCGCCGCGGTCAGCCACATCACCATGGAACATGGGATGCGCGGCCCCGCCTTTACCACCGCCAGCGCCTGTGCCTCGGCCAATCATGCCATCGGCACCGCCTTCCAGATGGTGCGCGCCGGCATGGTGGATGTGGCATTGACCGGCGGCGCCGAGGCGGTGTTCACGCCCGGCACGCTGAAAGCCTGGGAAGCCATGCGCATCCTGGCGCCCGACACCTGCCGCCCCTTCGCCAAGGGCCGAAAGGGTCTGGTGCTGGGCGAAGGCGCGGCGGTGCTGATCCTGGAAAGCCAAGCCCACGCGCAGGCGCGTGGCGCGCCCATCCTGGGCGAGGTCGTCGGCTTCGGCATGAGCGCGGATGCCGCCGACATCGTGCTGCCGTCGCTGGACGGGGCGGTGCGCGCGATGCGGGCCTGCATCGCCGACAGCGGCCTTGCGCCGGACGCTTTTGAATATGTGAATGCCCACGGCACCGGCACGGCGATGAATGACGTTACCGAGACCCGCGCCCTGCATAAAGTGTTCGGCGACCACGCGCGCAAGCTTGCGGTGTCTTCCACCAAGTCGCTGCACGGCCATGCGCTGGGCGCGGCCGGCGCGATCGAGGCGGCCGCCACCCTGCTGGCGATGCAAGGCGGTTTCATCCCCCCCACCGCCAACTACAACGAGCCCGATCCGCAGTGCGACCTTGATTATGTTCCCAACACCGCGCGGGAACGGCATTTCGAGGTGGCGCTGTCCAGTTCCTTTGCCTTTGGGGGACTGAACGCGGTATTGGCGCTGCGGCGCTAGACCGTGACAAGGGTCTTAACGCCGGACCTCGACGCAAATCTGGCGATTGCGGCACGGGGCCATTATCGTCTAGCGTTCTTCAGCGCAATGGGGCCGCATCTTGTCTGACACACGCGTCATGGAAATGCCGGAAGGCTTGCGGCCCGCCCGCGCAAGCTGGGGCGAAAGGCTGGCCTGGTGCCTGCCGCTGGTCTTCGTCATCGGCGTGCCATCGGTACTGATCACACGCCTCATCTTCCTGGAATATTTCCCCAGCCATTTTGTGAATGACTCCCCCACCATCAGCGAGACCGCCTCGCGCTGGCCCTCGGATATATTCTTCGAATGGACCATGGCGCTGGTGACGCTGTGCATCCTGGTGTCATGGTCGCTCAACATCGTGCGCAATCGCCGCCGGCTGTCCGATTTCTCGCGCGCCGGCCTGTCCGTCGCGGGACCGGCAACCCTGTTCGCGCTCTCCACCATTCTGGGAATCTCGGCCGCCCTGTTCCTGATGCTGGTGGCGATCTTCAATCTGCATGACGGCCATGACGTGCACATGTACGGCTCCTGGGCCTTCTACATCACCCAGGCGCTGTCGATCACGCTGGACATCCTGTTCGTGCTGTGGCTGCGCCGCATCGTGGGCGCGCCGGCGGCGCGCGACGGGTTGTGGAGCCGCGTGCTGGTGGCGGCCGGCATCTTCCTGGGCTCCTGGTTCTTCCTCTACATGTACGAGACCAAGGGCCTGGCGGCGCCGGAAAACCGCTATGCCATCCAGCTCATCTATGTCGGCTCGGAATATTTCGTCGCCGCGATGTTCCTGGCTTATCCGATGACCGCGTTCGCGGAGATGCGCCGCCACTTCCGCGAATTCGCCAGCGCCGACGCGAGCGGCTAGGATCGCGGCCCCACGAACGGGAAACATGGCCGACAACCGCACCACCATTCCCCGGCTTCTCGGCTTCCTGAGCCGCGAGACGGCGGGGTCTCGCCTGCGCATCGTGGTGCCGTCGGTGGCGGCGGGCCTTTCGCGCGGCGCGCTTCTGGCGGCGTTCAACGCCGCCGCGGCCCAGGCCGGCGACGGCGGCGGCCTGAACCTGAAGCTGGCGGGCGGCTTCGTCGCCGCGCTGGTGGTCTATCTGGCCTCGGCCTATCTGGCGGCGGTGCGCAGCGACGATCTGGTGCGCACGCTGCTGCACCGGCTGCGCCTGCGCATCTGCGGCAAGCTGATCCATGCGCCGCTGCGCCTGGTGGAGGCGCAGGATCCGGGCAAGATATTCACCCTGATCGGCCATGAATCCGAGCGGCTGGCCAGCGTCGCCAAGGATTTTCTGATCGCCTTCCAGGCCGCGGTGGTGCTGGCGGTGGCGATGGCCTATCTGGCCTGGCTGTCGCCCGCCAGCTTCATCATCGCCATCCTGACCATTGGGGCGGGGGCGGCGACCTATTACTGGCACGAGAGCAAGGCCAAGCAGGCCTATGCCCGCGCCCGCGAGAAGGAAGGCGAATATTTCGACACCATGTACGACCTGCTGCACGGCTTCCGCGACCTGAAGCTGGACCGGGCGCAGCAGGACGAGATCATGGCGCACCTGAGAACGGTGTCGGAGGAATTCCGCGAACTTGGCGCCGCCTCGGCCCGGCGCTACCAGATCAGCGAGCTGGTGTCGCACGCCTTCACCTTCAGCCTGATCGCCATCATCGTCTTCCTGATCCCGCTGTTCATCCCCAGCGGCGCGGCCACCACCTATCAGTTGCTGGCCACGGTGCTCTACCTGCTGGCGCCGGTCGAGCAGATGGTGGCGGCGGTGCCCTTCTTCTCGAAGGGCGCGGTAGCGCTGGGCAATATCGGCCATCTGGAAAAAACCCTGTTCGCCGAGTTGCCGCACGATACCCCGCGAGAGGCCGCACCGGCCCTGTTCGAGCGCATCGACCTCAGCAATGTGCGCTTCGAGTTCCGCTCCGCCATGGCGGAGGAGAATTTCGACCTGGGCCCGCTGGACCTGAGCCTCAAGCGCGGCGAGATCCTGTTGATCTGTGGCGGCAATGGCGCCGGCAAGACCACGCTCCTGAAGCTGCTGGCCGGGCTTTATCATCCGGCGTCCGGCCAGGTGCTGGTCGACGGCAAGCCGATGGAGGGCGTGCGCGGCGCCGGCTATCGCGAGCTGTTCGCGGTGATCTTCTCCGATCCCTATCTGATGCGCCGTCTGTATGGCCTGGGCGACCTGGACCCGCAGACGGTCAAGGCGCTGCTGAAAGAGCTGGAACTGGACCGCAAGACGCGCCTCTCCGGCCGGCAATTCACCGCCACCCGCCTGTCGGCGGGCCAGCGCAAGCGCCTGGCCTATGCCATCAACCGGCTGCGCGACCGGCAAGTCTACATCTTCGACGAGTTCGCCGCCGACCAGGACCCGCAGTTCCGCCAGTATTTCTATACCGCGCTGCTGCCCCGGCTGAAGGCGCAAGGAAAGACCGTGGTGGCCGTCACCCATGACGAGCGCTGGTTCAGCGCCGGCGACCGGCTGGTGAAGCTGGAGTATGGCCGCATCATCGAAGCGGAAATGCCCACGCGGGCGCAAAGCGCCTAACGTTTTTCCGAGGCGCGGATGCGGGCGCGGGCGCGCCAGAAGCGTTGCAGCGCGGTGATGTGCGAGAAGACGGCAATGACCACCAGCGCGGCCGCCAGCGGGCCCGGCCAGCCGGAAAAGCGCAGGAACGGATCGAGGATCAGGCCGGCGCACAGCACGATGATGCGCTCCAGCCGTTCCATCAGGTCGGGCCAGGCGGTGTTGTCGACCGGAATCTCGATCGCCGTGCGCGCCTTGTTGTAGCTGGTAAGCAGCGAGCCGGAGAGCGCCAGGAAGCACAGCGCCCACAGGCCCGTCACCAGCGCGATGGCGAAGAAGACCGCGATCTCCTGATAGCGGTCGATCACCGCGTCCAGATAGCCGCCGAACTTGCTGGATTTGCCCGTGCGCCGCGCCACCGCGCCGTCCAGCCCGTCGAAGGCGAAGGACAGCGCCAGCCCCAGGCCGAACCAGAAGGGGTCGCGATGCGCCACATAGGCGCCGCAGTTGGCCACCACCAGCACCAGTCCCAGCACCGTCACCTGGTTGGGCGAAAGGCCCACCGCCACCAGCGGCGTGGCCAGCGCGTTCCAGATGCGATCGGACAGGGCGCGGTTGGTGGAATCAAGCATGCGGCAGGTGCCATTTTCGCACGCGCGGATAATAGCGCGCATAGCGGTCGAAGCGCGCCCGGTACAGAGCCGCGCGTGCCGGGTCGGGTGCGAAAAGCTCGCCGCGCTGCGTCATTGCTGCCGCGGCGGCCAGGTCGGGGTACCAGCCCGCCGCCACCGCCGCGGTCATCGCCGCGCCGCGCGTGCCGCACTGGTCCGGCATCCGAACGGCCTCGACCTCGCGCCCCAGCACATCGGCGAACATCTGCGCCCAGAAGGGGCTGCGCGCGCCCCCGCCCAAAAGCCGCAGCCGCTGCCCGGCCCGCCCCGACAAGCGGTCGAACGACGCCATCGCCCACCGCAGGTTCAGCGCCACGCCTTCATGGACGGCGAAGGCCAGCGCCTCGCGGCCATGCGCGATGGCGACATTGGCGAAGGCGCCCCGGATATGGGGATCGTCCACCGGCACACGCTCGCCCGCCAGCCAGGGAAAGAAAAAGGGCGCGTCGGCCGACGGCGTGAAGGCGCGCGCCAGCGCCGCGAAACCGGCGAAATCATCCTCCGCCAGGCCCAGCAGCGTCATCGCCCAGCGGATGGAGGCACCGGCATTCTCCTGGGTGGCGATGAGCAGATAGTCGCTGCCGTCGGCAAAGGTGATGCTGCCGATGCTGGTGTTCGGATCGACCCGCGAGCGCGGGATGCGCGTGGCCAGCCACAGGCTGGTGCCCAGATAAAGATGCAGCGAGCCCTGCCCCGGATTGCCGGCGCTGATGGCGGCCGCCGCGACATCGCCGGCGCCCACCGTCACCGGCGTGCCAGGACGAAGGCCGAGCTCCGCCGCCGCCCGGTCCGACAGGCCGCTCGCGACATCGGTGGCCCCTCCGATTTCCGGCAGGCGCGCCGCATCCAGGCCGATCTGGCGCAGCAGCGCGGGCGACCACGCCTTGTGGCCGGGCCGCGCGTCGAACAGCCAGGTCAGATGCGCGCTGTCGAAGCTGGCGATGAAGCGGCCGGTCAGCCGCGCCAGCAGATAATCCTTCACATCGAGCAGCTTGTGCACGCGCGGCCACAAGTCCGGGCGGTGCTGCCGCAGCCACACGATCTTGGAGACCGCGTCCTTGCCCGACAGGCTGGGCGCGCCGCCGGTCAGCCGCAGCCATCGCGCCAATTTCAGCGGGCCATAGCCGGCGATGCGGATCATCCCTCCGGTCAGATCGCGCGCGATGTCGGCCGAGCGCGTGTCCAGCCAGATGAGGGCATTGTGCAATGCGCCGCCGTCGGCATCGACCGAGACCACCCCGCCCATCTGCGCCGACAGGCTGATGGCAGCAACGCGCGCGGCCGCATCGGGCACAGAGGCAAGCAACGCATTCGTCGCCGCCCGCATCGCCGTCCACCAGTCCTGCGGGTCCTGTTCGGCCCAGCCGTGCTGCGGCAAAATCAGGGGATAGGTTTGCGTTGCCGCCGCCATGACCGCGCCGTCACGATCGAACAGCGCCGCCTTCACCGATGAGGTGCCGAAGTCGAACCCAAGTACGAGATCCTGCTGCGCCACCCGCCCCGCCTCTTTGGCGTTCTGACTCCGGCCGGAAAATCCGGTCGCGGCCACGAACCCGGCTATGTCATAATGGCTGGCGTTCTACTTTGCGAGCCCGATGCTCTGGCCTTATCTGGCGCCGCCGCTGGCGATCGGCGCCGCCATCCGGACCTACAATTTCTTTGAAGGCGAAAGGCTGGTGCGGGACCTGTGGCGGGAATACCGGCTGGCCCGCGCCGACATCGCGGCGCTGGATCGTGCCTGGACGGCGCGCGCCGACCGCTCGGACATGATCGTCAGCCTGACCACCATTCCCAGCCGCATCGATCTGGTCGCCGACACGCTGAAAAGCCTCCTCACCCAGACCCGCCCGCCGAAAGAAATCCGCCTGAACCTGCCCGCCTTCAGCCGGCGCGAGAACCGGCCTTATGCGGTGCCGGACTGGCTGGGCGGGCTGGCATCGGTACGCATCGCGCCGTGCGAGGATTACGGCCCCGCCACCAAGCTGCTGCCGACCCTGGCTGATGCGGCGCCGGGCCAGCCGATCCTGGTGGTCGATGACGACCGCATCTACTCCCCGAGCCTGATCGCCGAACTGGAAAAGGCATCCGCCGCGCGGCCCGGCGCGGCGCTGGGCCTGGGCGGCTGGATCGCGCCCGCCGACCTGATCGACCGGCCCACCACCATCCTTTCCAATCTCCTGATGCGTCCGCCCGCGCCCATCCGCAGCGCCCGCATCCGAAAGCCCGTGGCGGTGGATATCTTGCAAGGCGTGGCGGGCTATCTGGTGCGCCCGGAATATTTCGACCTGGCGGCCGTCATGGATTACGCGGATGCGCCGCCGGCCGCGCGCACCGTGGACGATGTATGGATCAGCGCCCATTGCCGGACCGGCAAGTTCGTGATCCCGGCCGCGCCCAATTTTCCGCCCAAGCGGCACCTGGCGCGGCACAAGCGCTCCAGCCTGGGCTGGATCAATCGCGGCGCGGGCGGCGATGAGAACCGCAACAACTCCATCATGCTGAAATATTTCGCCGGCGCCTGGAAAATCGGCGGTCCCAAGGCTCAGGCGCGACCGACGCTGCCCGATTCCATCCATGTCTGAGCGCGTCGACATCGTCTATACCTGGGTGGACGACACCTGGCCCGGCTATGCCGAAACGCTGGCGCGTTATGCCGGCAACCGCCATGACCGCAATCCCAACCGCACGCGCGACAATCTGGATTTGCTGAAATATTCCATGCGCTCCCTCTCGGCGCATTGTCCGTGGGTGCGGCGGGTCTATCTGGTGACGGCCGCGCCGCAAGTGCCGCGCTGGCTGAACCCAAGGGCCGAGGGGCTTGAGGTCATCCACCATGACGCGATTCTCGAGCCGCGTTTCCTGCCGACCTTCAATTCCTTCGCCATCCTGTCGGCGCTCTACCGGCTGGAGGGCCTGTCGGATCGTTTCGTCTACATCGAGGACGACATGCTGTTCGGCCGCCCGGTGACGCTGGAGGATTTCCAGGATCGCGGCGGCAGGCTGCTTCTGTTTCCCCGTCTGCGCCGCGCCCAGCCGCCGGGCAACATGGATCGGGCGGAGCTGTCGCCCTGGAACCGGTCTCTCGCCTACGGCAATGCCCTGCTGGATGCCGCTTTCACGCCGGCGCGGCGGCGCGAGATCAACCATGTGCCGCTGTTGATCGACAAGTCCTGGTGGGCGCAGATGTGCGAGCGTTGGGCGGCGGATTTCGAACATACCCGGGCCTCGCGATTCCGCGGCGCGCGCAACGTGGCGCCGGAATATCTCTATCCCTGGTTTTGCTATTACACCGGCCGGGGCGCGCTGATGCCGCTGACGCGGACGCTGGCGGACAGCGCCTATGTGCCGCTGGAGAACACGCCTTTCATCAGCGCGCTTGCCCTGTGGCGCGCGAAAGCTTTTCGCACGAAATTCATCGCATTGAACGATGGCTTCGACGCCTCTCCCCGCGAAGCGGTGGAACAGGCGGCGCGGCATTATCTGGAGCAGACTTTCCCGGTCAGGTCACGCTTCGAGCTTTGAGCCTGGTATCGAGACGGTGCGCGATGATCGCATCGCGGAAAATCTCCACCAGACGGGGCGCCAGGGCGCGGCAGTCATAGGCGGGCGCTGTGGCCCTGCCCCACGCGCCCAGGCGCTCGCGAAGCGACCGGTCTTTCGCCAGCCGCTCAAGCGCAGCCGCCAGCGCGGCCGCATCGCCGGGCGGAACCAGGAAAGACGCGGCCTCATCCGTCAGCACCGTGCGATAGCCGGGATTGGCCGCCGCGACCACAGGCTTTCCCGCGCTCATCGCTTCCGCCAGAACGATGCCGAAGCTTTCGCCGTAGGGCGAAGGCGCGCAGAAGATGTCGGCCGCGGCGAACCAGGGGGCGGCGTCGGCAGGCGCGCCCGCGAAGACAACATCAGGAATATCGGCCGCGGCGGCACGCAGGGCCTGCTCCTGCGGCCCCGCACCGGCCAGGATCAGGCGCACGCCGGGCACGGCTTTGCGCAATTGCCGATAGGCTGCAAGCAGGATGGACGCGCCCTTGCGCGGCTCCAGCCGCCCCAGATAGAGGATATTGATGCGGCCATCGGCGAAGCCGGGCTGGGGCACGGCGTCGCGGAAGCCGCGAAGATCGGTGCAGGGCGGGAATATTTCCATCCGCTGCGCTCCGACCAGGTGGCCCTGCGGCGATCGCGACGGGGTTAGGACCGTGCCAAAGCGCGGCAACAGCACACGGCTGATGCGGCGGAAGATCGCCGTCATGATCCGACCGACCAGCCCCTCGCCCGGCGTATCGTGGAACATGCAGACGGCGGGACCGGAAAAATATCTGAGCGCCATGGGCGCCAGGAACGGCGTCCACACGGTGTGAAACCAGCCGATGTCGAAGCCGGCATGACGGACCAGGTCGCGCAGGCGCCGGCGATCCGCCCCCAGCACAAGGGAAATCTCAAAGCGGGTGCCGCCCAGGCCGATGGTACCGGCGCGGCCCAGCCGCTCGATGGCAACGCCGGGCGGCGCGACTTTCGGCGGCGTGACGGTGCGCGGCGCCAGGATCGTCACGCCATGCCCCAGCGCGGCCAGCGCCGCGCCGGTGTCCAGGATGTGGCGCTGCACGCCGCCCGGCCTGTCGATATCGTAGGGACAGACGGCCAGAATTTTCATGAGACGATCTTCATGACATGCGGCTGAGGGTTGCGACCTGGGTGTAGAGAAAATCCAGCGCGGAATAGAACACCAGCCAAAGCACCAGCCAGCCCATGCCGCCGGTGACGGTCAGCAGGAGCACGATCAGAGGCGTAAGGCCGTCCATGCCGCTGACGAGCGAGAAGGCCAGGGTCGAAAGATCGCGCTTCACCGGTTCGCCATAGGGAGCCAAACCCGTCAGCTTCTCGGCATAGACCCGGCACAGCCGCGCGGCGATTGCCAGCAGCGCCGCCACCAGCGCCAAGGGTAAGCTCAAGCCGGCGAGCCAGTGTGGCGCGGCCGGCGCGGCGACAAGACCGATGGCGGCATAGAAGCTGGCGCGGAAGACGATGTCGGTGAGGAAGTCGAGATAATGGCCCGACCGGCTGACGCTGCCCGAAGCCCGCGCGATGGTTCCGTCCAGGCAGTCCAGCATGCCGATCAGGATCGCGGCCAGCGCCACAGGCACCGCGCCCCACGCCCAGGCCATCGCCGGCAGCCCGAGAACCAGAAGCAGCGCGGCCAAAGTCACGCCGGTCGCCGGGACACCAAGCCGCAGCAGGGCCGGCGCGGCCAGGATGGCGACAGGGCGGTAGAGCAGCGCCGCCGCCCATTCCCCATGCCATTCCTCGCCCGCCTTGCCGGCGGCATAGGCCCGGAAAAGCGCGGCGATTCCGGGCGGGCCGCCGCCGATCTGTGCATCGGTTTCCATCATGGCGGATCATACACGCGCGGCCGTTGACCAGAAGGGGTGGGGTGAGTAGCTTGGCCCACGAGCGCAGAAGGCGGCTTTCGGGTCCGCCGCGGATCGGCCGGGCGCGAGGGGGACTCATAAAGCAGGTGACGGTATTCAAGGGCCACAGCCAAGCCCCGTATCCCCAGCCGGCGCAAATTCATCCATGAGCAAGAAACTTCGCGTTGGGATCGTCGGCGTGGGCAACTGCGCCTCTTCGCTGGTGCAGGGCGTCGCCTTTTATCGCGACGCACCCGATGATGCGGTCGTGCCCGGCCTGATGCATGTCAATCTGGGCGGCTATCGCATCGGCGACATCGAGTTCGCCAGCGCCTTCGACATCAGCGCGGTCAAGGTCGGCCGGCCGCTGGGCGAAGCCGTGGCGGCGGAGCCCAACAACACGATCCGCTTCGCGGACGCGCCGGCCAATGACGTGGTGGTATCGCGCGGCCCCACCCTGGACGGGCTGGGCAGTTACCTGAAGGACGTGGTCAAGGAAAGCAACGCCGCGCCGGTCAACGTCGCCGAGACGCTGCGCCAGAGCCGCACCGATGTGGTGGTCTGCTACCTGCCCGTGGGCTCCGAGAATGCCGCCCGCTTCTATGCCGGCGAGGCGCTGGCGGCGGGCTGCGCCTTCGTCAACTGCATCCCCACCTTCATCGCCTCCAACGGCGAATGGGCCGAGCGCTTCCGCGCCGCCAATCTCCCCATTATCGGCGACGACATCAAAAGCCAGGTGGGCGCCACCATCGTCCACCGCGTGCTGGCCGAGCTGATGCACCAGCGCGGCGTCAAGCTGGACCGGACCTATCAGCTCAATGTCGGTGGCAATTCCGACTTCCAGAACATGCTGGAGCGCGAGCGGCTGCACAGCAAGAAGGTCTCCAAGACCCAGGCGGTGACCAGCGTGGCCGGCATCGACCTGCCGGTGCAGGACATCCATATCGGCCCGTCCGACCATGTGCCGTGGCTGACCGACCGCAAGATCGCCTATATCCGCCTGGAAGGCACAGGCTTCGGCGACGCGCCCTTCGCCTGCGAGGTGAAGCTGGAAGTCTGGGATTCGCCCAACTCGGCCGGCGTGGTGATCGATGCGGTGCGCTGCGCCAAGATCGCCAGGGACCGTGGGCTGGGCGGGCCGCTGGTCGGCCCATCCAGCTATTTCATGAAATCGCCGCCGCGCCAGTTCCCCGACCATCAGGCCCGCGCCCTGGTGGAAGACTTCATCGCCGGCCGTGACGACCGGGCCGGCCGGAAAAATTAGAAATCAGACAAGCGCCCTCAGCGCCAGCAGCGCGGGCGCGGCGAACAGCAGCGAATCATAGATGTCCAGCAGGCCGCCATGGATCAGGGCCAGCGGCCGGAAATCCTTGCGCGTCCGCGACCGCTTGAGCGCCGACAGCAGAAGATCGCCCGCCAGCCCGGCCAGCAGCGCGACCGCGACAGCTCCCAGCGCCGGCAAGGGCGCCAGACCGATCACGCCCCGGGCGATGACAAAGCCCACCGCTGTCCCGGCCAGCATGCCGCCCACCAGCCCCGCCACGGTCTTGCCCGGGCTTAGATTCGGAAAGGGCCGCGTGCGCCCCATAAGCTTGCCCGTCAGCAGGGCAAAGGAATCGTTGGTCTCCACCACGCCCTGGGCCAGGAACAGCCACAGAAAGCCGTCGGGGCCGGCGCGCAACATGCCGGTCAGCGCCACCAGGCCAACGGGAAAGACCAGGCTGGCCAGCGCGAGGGGCAACTGGCGCCGCCCTTGCGCGCCCGCGCCCAGGCCGCGCAATCCTACCGCCAACAGGGCGGCAGCGATGGCAATGGGCAGCAGATGCGGAGCCAGCACGCCCAGGCCGCCCAGACCCGCCCCGACCGCCAGGGCCAGCTTCTGGAATGCATGGCGGGGCGGCTGGCCAAACAGGTCGAGCAGTTCGAACTGGCCGCGCGCGGCCATGGCCGCCAGCCCAATCGCGAAGGGCCAGGGCCCGGCCGCGGAGGGCAGCAGCACCGCGCCGACGATCAGGAACTCGGAGCGATAAAAGGGCCACAGCTCCGTCGCCGCCTTGCGGCCGGCGGGCGCCAGGCCGGCCAGAAGGATCAGCGCCCCTCCCAGGACAAAGAGCCCGCCGACCAACAGAAGAACGGTCATCCGCGCGCGGCGTCGCCGCCGCCTTTCCCGTGCATCCGGGCGATCACCGGATCGAAAGAGAAGCGATGCAGGACCGGCCCGATCAGGCTGTGCAGGCGATTGAGCAGGCCCATCTCCCAGCCGGGGGCGATGGCGAAGCGGCCGGCGGCAATGCCCTTGAGGATCGCGTCCGCCACCTCGTCGGCGCTGTGGACCCGCGCCCCGCCCGCGATCTTGCCGGTGATGGCCGGGCGGACTTTCACCTCCTCGCGCAACTGGGGCGTGTCGGTATCGGGCGGATAGACGATCGAGACGCCGATGCCTTCGGGCCGAAGCTCGCCGCGCAGTGCCTCGGCCAGGCCGCGCACCGCGAATTTGGTGGGGGCATAGGCGGTATAGCCATAAAGTCCGATCAGCCCCGCGCCGGAGGATACCATCACGATGCGGCCCGCCCGCCGCGCCAGCATGGCGGGCAGCGCGGCGCGCAGCAGGTTGAGGGTGCCGTCATAGTTGACCGCCATCGTGTCGCGGAAAGCCGCTGGCGGAAGGTCCTTGAACACGCCGGGGATGACGATGCCGGCGCTCGCCACCAGAAGGGCGGGCGCGCCCAGTTCCGCGATGGCCGCCGACACCGCCGCATCCACCGCGGCCGCATCGCGCACATCCACGGACGCTGTGCGGACCTTGGCGCCGGCCAGCGCGCGCTGTGCATCGGCCAGACGCGCCGGATCGCGGGCCAGCAGGGTCAGGGCGTGGCCCCGCGCGGCCAGGCGTTGCGCCAGGGCCAGCCCGATGCCGCTGGACCCGCCGCTTATCAGGGCGTGGGGACTATTGGCCAAGCGCCGGCAGCAGCTTCAGTTCGCGTGCCAGGATCGGCATCGTGGCGCGGAACTGCTCCTCGGTGTGATTGCGGGTGATGAAGAAGCGCAGGCGCGCCGACTTCAGCCCCACGGCCGGATAGACGATGGGCTGGACATAGATGCCCTCGGCCAGCAGGCGCTGGGACAGCAGCATGCAGGCATTGCCGTCGCCCACGATCAGCGAGGCGATGGGCGAGCCTTCATCGCCCCGGAAGCTCAGGCCGGCCTCGCGCGCCAGGGCGTGGAACAGGCGGGCGCGTTCGCGCAGCTCCGCCAGGCGCGAAGGCTCGCGCCGCAGCACCTTCAGCGCGGCCAGGGCGGCGGCGGTATCGGCGGGCGCCAGTCCGACGCTGAAAATGAAACCCGGCGCCAGATAGCGCAGATATTCGATCAGACTGCGGTCGCCGGCGACATAGCCGCCCGCGCTGGCCAGCGCCTTGCTGAGCGTGCCCATGTGGATGTCGATGGTGGAGGACGGCATCCCCGACCATTCGCAAACGCCGCGGCCCGTGGCGCCGACGGTCCCGACGGAATGGGCCTCATCGACCATCAGGATCAGGTTGTGCTTTTCCTTGAGCGCGGCCGCGCGCTTCAGGTCGACGATGTTGCCGTCCATGCTGTAGACGCCTTCGCAGACCAGAAGGCCGCGGCGGAAGCTGTCGCGCTTGGCGGTCAGGATCTGATCCAGCCCATCCCAGTCGCCGCCGGGATAGGTGATCATCTTGGCGCCGGACAGGCGCGCGCCCGTCATGATGCTGTTGTGCGAGTCGCGGTCGAAGATCACCGCGTCGGTCTTCGACAGAAGATGGCTGATCACCGTCACATTGGTGAGATAGCCGCTGACGAAGGTGATCGCGTCCTCGGTGCCCAGGAAATCGGCGATCTCCCGCTCCAGCAGGCCGTGCAGATCGATCTGGCCGGAGACGATCCGGCTGGCCGAGACCGAGGTGCCGTATTTGTCGATGGCGTCCTTGGCGGCCTGCGAAATCTCGGGATTGCCGCAAAGGCCCAGATAGTTGTAGCCCGAATAGTTCACCAGCGACTGGCCGCGCCAGGTGATGACGCTGCCGTTGATGCCGTCGCGCGGCTCGAAGAAGGTGAGATCGACGCCATGCTTGTCGGCGTCGGCGAAGCGCCGGCGCAGATTCTGATAGGGCGCGAAATCGGTGACCGAATCGCGTCGGGGACGCGGGGCATCCGGCGCCGGATCGGCCCCGTGCGGTTCAGCATGCTTCATGCGCGTTATGCCCCCAATCAGACTGTCGCGAAGCTAACACATTAATTTCACCGCGACAGCGAAATTTCCGCCACACACGAGCCTAGAAGCGCAACGATTTCAACAGGAAGGCATTGCGGGGGGCGGCATCGCCGCCATCCACCACCAATGTGCCGGTCACCAGCCGCAGCGCCGCCAGGTTCAAGGCGCACTCCAGCCGGGCTTCCACCAGCGCCACCTGGGCATCGGTGCGCTGGTCCTGCAATCCGCGCAGGGTGGCCATGTCCATGCCGCCGGACCGGACCGCCCTCTGCGCGTCCGCGATCACCCGGCCGAGAGTTTCATCAGCCCGCCGCCGGTCGGCCAGCACGGCCAGGGAACTGCGCAGCGCCGCCACACCCTGGCTGACGTCCTGGCGAATCTGGTCCTTCATTTGCGAGAGATTGAGGCGCGCCTCGCCCGCCTGCGCCGACGCGGCCGTGGCCGCGCCCGCTTCGGCGTTGCCTTCCAGACTGTATGTGAAAGTGACGAAGAACCCGTTGGGATCGATCACCAGATTGAGCTTGGGATCCTGCGAGGCCTTGGCCGCCGCCAGCCTTTCGCCCGCCGCGGTCACATACTGTTCCAGCGCATGCAGGTCGGGCCGGTTGCGGTAGGCGGTATCGACCAGGGCGGTTTCGCGCAGCGCCGCTGCACGGGATGAAAAATTATCCATCTCCGGAAAGGCGGCCGCCAGGGTCGGCAGACGCATGTTCGAATCGCGGTCGAGCAATGCTGCCAGACTGGCACGGCATTTTGCCGCGGCGGCGCGTACGGTATCGAGCCGCCGCATCTGGGCGTCCTGCCCGGCCAGGGCCTGTTCCAGGGCGAGCGGCGAGATTTGTCCCGCCGCCATCAGCTTGCGCTGGGTTTCGATATAGGCCTGCTCGTCGAGAAGATTGTCTTCGAGGACGTCCTCTTCCTCGCCGGCGGCCAGGCAACGCCAATAAGTCTGCGCCGACTCCATCGCCGATTGCTGCCGGGCGGCGCCGCGCTCCAGCTTGGAGGCATCGACTTCCTCGAGGCTGGCGCGCTCGTTGGTCGCCGCCTCGTTGGTGCCGTCGAACCCGTGCACCAGCGGAATCTGTAGATTGAGATTGGGGCGGGGCCGCGTCAGGCCGATGGTCTGGGCGCTGGTGGCCGCCGCGCCGGGATAGAATGTGATTCCCGGCTGGATCTGGATGCCGTTGCGGAACAGCTTGCTGGCGCCGGCCGTGATCTCGGGGTCCCAACTGCTTTGCAGATTGTCGGTCAGGACATTGACGCCGTTCACGGTCCGCACCTTGGGATAATAGAGATGCGCCCAGCCGCCCCGCGCGCTGGCGCGCCAGTCGAAGGCGCCCGCTGCCTGCTGGGCACGGCCCTGCGCCTGGGCCAACCGGAAATCGGCCCGCGCCACCTTGGGACCGTGATCGAGCGCCGCCGCGATCACCGTGGAAAGATCGAGCGGCTGCGCCGGCGTCGCCTGTGCCGGCGCCTGTGCCGGCGCCTGCACCGCCGTCTGTGCCGACAGCGTCTGCGTCAACGCCGCCTGCGGCAGCAGCAGCATGACGGCAAGGATGATGCCTGTCTTCCTCATGCGGCACGCAACAGCCGGCCGTCCTGAAGCCGAAGCACGCGGTCGGCCATGCCGAAGATGCGGTCGTCATGGGTGACGATCAGGGCGCTGGCGCCGGTGGCCTCCAGATGGCGGCGGATCAGGCCGATCACCAGTTGCGAGGACTGGTGATCGAGCGAGGCGGTGGGCTCATCGCCCAGGATCAGCCGCGGAGAATTGATCAGGGCGCGCGCCACCGCCACCCGCTGCTTCTGGCCGGTGGACATCTGGCGCGGCCGCGAGTGCAGATGCTGTTCGATGCCCAACTGCGCCAAGAGGTTTCGCGCCGTTTCCAATGCTTTTTCCCGCGACGGCGGGTTTTCCATCAGCCCGGTGGCAAGCCAGAGGGTGCGGAACACGGTCAGGGCGGCGAAGAGATTGTGGTCCTGGAAGATGAAGCCCACCTTGCGGCGCACGTCCTGTTGTGCGGCGCCGCCCGGCCCGCCCAGTTCCAGCCCAAGCACATTGATCGCGCCTTCCTGCAGGCCGCGGATCGCACCGATCAGCGTCAGAAGGGTGGTCTTGCCGGCACCGGAATGGCCGGTCAGTACCGTGAACTCGCCGCGCTTGAGGGTCAGATCGACATTGTCCAGCACGCGCTTGGGCCCGCCCTCGCTCTCATAGGTATAGCTGACGCCGCGCACCCGCACACTGGCTTCATCGGCGATGGCGGGCGCGGTGCTCATCAGTACAGTTCCGCCGGCTCGAAAGACGCCAGATGGCGCGCCGCGAACAGTCCGCCCAGATGGGTCATTGCCCCCGTCGCCAGCGCCACGAACAATGCCGCCCCGACATGCATCTGGACCGCAAGGCCGGTGGCGCCCGCCAGAAAGCGGTATGTGATCAGCGCCGCCACCAGCCCCATCAGAAAGCCCGCCGCCGCCAGAAGATAAGCCTCCTCCAGGATCAGGCGGCGGAAGAAGCCGGGACCAAAGCCCATGGCGCGCAGGGTGGAAAGCTCCTTCTTGAGGTCCACCACCTCGTTGAACAATATCTGATAGCAGATGATGGCGCCGATGAACGCACCCGTGGCCACGCCGGCGCCGAAGATGATGCCGATGGGCACCGAGCTAAAGGTAAAGCCCACCTCGCGCCAGTAAATCTCGCGCGGCGTCATCACCGCCACGTCGGACGGCAGCGCCGCTTCCAGGCGCGCGCGGACGGCCTGCCGATCGGCGCCCGGCGCCAGGCGCAAGACACCCATCACCGGCTGGGCCTTGGGATCGGCGGAGAGCCAGGCGCCTTCGCTGAGAACCACCGCGCCATCCATCACGATGTCGGGACCGATGCGCGCGAAGCCGGCGACATTGAACGGCCGGCCATCCAGTTCGATGGTCCGGCCCGGTGCGATGGGGCCGTAGATGTCGCGCGAGAGCCTGTCGAACAGGACGGCATTGGGGCGCGACAGGGCCGCGCGCACCCGTTGCGGGTCGCCCACCTTCAGCGGCTGTGTCTGGCCGTCCATGGCAAAGGCAATGATGCGATGAACCGCGCGTTCCGGCGGGTTGCGCAAAAGCATGCCGCTTTCATAAACCCCCATCGCGCCCGCCACGCCGGACACCGCCCCGGCCTGGGCAAGCCGGATGCGGGGAATGCGCGTCCATTCATGCAGGTTGGTGCGCGCCGCGTTCATGATCACCAGATCGCCGTCGATCAGCCCGGCCAGCGCCGATTGCGAGCCCAGGATGGCCTGCAGCAGGCCCAGCTCCACAAACATCACCAGCACGGCCATGGCGATGCCGCCAGTGGCGGCGGCCAGGCGGCCACGATGGAAAGAGACGAAGGCAAGGCCGAGCCCCCGGTCCGGGCGCCCGGCGCCGGTCAGGTCCCTGAACCGGTCGAGGGCCCGCCTAACGATTGATGGTGACATCGACCTGCATCCCCACCAGACGCGAGGCAGGATCGGCGCGATCGAGCCGGATGCGCACCTCCCCCAGCCGCGACTGGGTTTCGACCATGCGGCCCACCTCCTCGATCCGGCCATGCAGGGGCTGGCTCAGCGGCTGGGCCCGGATGGTCGCGCCCATGCCCGGCTTCAGCCGCAGCAGGTCGCCTTCATAAATCTGGCAGACCACATACATGGTGCGCACATCGCCCATCTGGATCGGCGGATCGGCGCCCACCTGCTCGCCCACGCGGCGGGACACCTTCAGGATGGTGCCGTCGATGGGCGCGCGCAGTTCGGTGCCGGCGGCGGCTGCCTCGGCCTGGCGCCTGGCGACGGCAAGGCTGGTCTGGGTCTGCGCCTTGACCACGCGCAGCCGGGCTTCTTCGGCGCGAAGGCTCGCGGCGGCATCGGTGGCGGCATGGGAAAGATCGCTCATCTCCTTTTTGGACGTGATCGCATTGCCCATGCCCTTGTAGGTATCCAGCGTCGTCCTGGCCTGGTCATAGCGGGAGCGGGCCAGCGCCACCGTCGCGGTCTGTGCCGCCACCTGCTGGACGGCAAGCTCCTGGGCGGCCTTGAGCTGGCGGCGCGCCAGGTCGGGATCGGTGTCGGCCGTGGTGGCATGGGTGCGCATCAGAAGCGTGCCGGCCTTCACCGTCTGGCCGGGATGCACAAGGATGGCGGTCACGCGTGAGCCGGGCGCGGCAAAGACCCCGACCACCCCGCTGGCGGGCACGATGCGGCCCACCGCGCCCGTGGTCTGGTCCGCCGCGATGGCCGCGGGCACCGGGCCCGCCGTCAGGGCTGCGGCAAGCAGCAGCGGATGGCAGGCGCGCAAGGGCGGCCGGGGCATCCAGGCCCGGAAAAATGCAAATCGCTTCAAGGTTCTGCCTCCCGCCATGCCATCCTAGCACGCGTCCTCCGGATGGGAATATCGCCCGGCTTTGCCACACAGGTCAGAACAGGTTGGCGGGCTGGGCGCGGGCGATGCGGCGGCCGACCGACGCGGCGCACAGGCCGCACATCACCAGCACGATGACCAGTACCTTGGCGATCAGGCCCGGCGTGGCGGCGGCCGGCAGGTGGGTGGCCCATTCCAGCGCCTGCAGGATCGCCGCGCCGGCCAGCACGGCCGGCAGGAAGGCCGCCAGCCCCAAGAGGAAGGTCTCGCAGAAGCCTACGCCCAGCACGAAGCGCGTGCCGAAGCCCATGGCGCTCAGGGTGGCGAATTCGTTGATGCGGCGCATGATCTCGGCCGACAGCACCTGCCACAACACCACGATGCCCGCCAGGACGGCGACCGCCATGCCCACCGTCACCATGATACCCAGCGGCTTGGTGGAGAGGAAGAAATCCTGTTCGCCCTCGATCAGCTCGCGCCGCGTCAGCACCTGCACATCGGGCGGGAGGGCGGCGATCAACGCCGCCTTGACCCGCGCTGGGTCGGCGCCCGGATCGGTGCGGATCAACCCGACATGGACATCGCGGCTGCTGGCGCCCGACAGCGGCGGCAGGAAGACATTGCGCACGATGGCCGCCCCGTCGGCATAGAAGAACATCCCCAGCGAGAAATGCCCGGCGATGGTCACCGGATGGTCGTCGAGGAACGCGTCTGTGCCCGGCGCCAGCGGCCCGAAATTGGCGCTGGAATAGCGGTCCACCAGAACATCGGCGCCAGTGCCCAGTCCCGACAGGCCGGCGCGGATCTCCGGGTCGCGGATGAAGCCGGGCTTGTCGTCGATGCCGACCACGATCAGGGGCGAGCGCTTCTCGGCCGGGCCGGTCCAGGCCCCGCCTTCGACATTCAGGGCAAAAGTGTCGGCCACGCCCGCCACCGCCTGGGCCTGAGCCAGGCGCACACTGTCGAACACACCGCTGGAGAACATGTACTCATAGGTCACCGGCACCAGCGCCACGTCGAAATCGAAATCATTGTAGAGGCGCGTGACCTCGGTGCGCACACCCTGGAGCAGCGCCATCTGCAAAAGCAGCAGCAGGATCGGCACCGCCGTGCCCGCCACCGCGATGGCGAAACGCAGCCGGTCCTGGACCAGGTTGGCCGCGGCGATCGACAGGCAATCGGTCAGGCGCCGCAGCCGGACATCCCGCCCGGTCCTGTCCGCGATCCAGTCCGCTACCGACACGCGCCTGCCTTCCCGAAAGCGGCGGATGCTAGCGACGCCCTCGCAACTGGACAACAGGCCCGAAAAACCGCAAGGAGGGCGCCATGCCGCAACGGGGGCGTCTTTACGGTCTGCTGCTGGCCGCCAATGCGGCCTGGTGCGTCCTTTGGGTCTGGTATCGCATCGCCGTCGATGTGCAGTTCCTGCCCTATCCCCATTTCCTGGTGGATTACAGCTTCGGTTTCATCCGGCGCGGGCTGGTGGGCGCGATCACCGCGCTGATCCTGCCGCAGGTGCCGGTCACCGCGGTGTTCGTGTTCGGCGCGGTATCGGTGCTTGCGGCGCTGGGCCTGTATCTCCTGCTGTTCCGCCGCGCCTTCGGATTTTCACGCCAGACCCTGCCGCTGCTGGTGCTGGTGGTGGGCTCGCCCTTCTTCTTCAAGAACTTCTTCTACAATCTGGGCTATTTCGACGTGCTGGGCTGCGTCGTGGCGATATGCGCCCTGCTGCTGCCGGTGGGCGCGGCCTATCCGCTGGTGCTGGCGGCCGCATCGGTGGCGCTGATCCTGATCCACCATATCCATCTGCTGCTGTATGTTCCCACCATCGCCTTCATCGTCCTGGTGCGTTATGGCGCGGCCGGCGGACGGCTGCATCCCCAGCGGCTGATCTGGTGCGGCGTGCTGCTGTTGTGCGTGGGCGCCGCGTTCCTGTTCGTGATGGCCCATGCCACCCCACCCGTTCCAGAAGCCACCTTCCTGGCACACATGAAGGCACGTGCCCTCGATCCCTTCCATGAGGCTTATGCGAGCGTCTGGTATCGGACGCCCGGACAGGAGTGGCACGATTCGCTGGCGAAGCTGCCCGGCAACCTGATGCAGGCGCCGCTTTATCTGTTGATGCTGGCGGCGCACTGGCCGTTGCTGCGTTTTTTCCGCCAGACCATGGCCGGCCTTTCCGCGCCCGACAAGCGTCTGGCCTTTGCCGGCCTGGTCGCCATCGCCCTCGCCTATCTGGTGATCTTCGCGATGGTGTTCGACTATTCGCGCTGGGTATCGAGCGGGCTCATCTGCCTGTGGCTGGCGCTGCACGCCATCCGCACCCTGCCTTCGGCCAGGCCCGCGCCGCTGCCGCCGATGACGGGCGCCACGCTGGCCGCCGCCATCCTGGTCACGCTGCTGGGGCGTGTGGGGACCGTCACACCGTTTTAGACCCGGAATTTGTATTCGCGCCCCGGCACGCGCTCCACATCCGGCGGAAAGCTCTGCCGCTTGTCGTGGAAATACCGCGCGCGGTGATCGCCATCGGCCAGCCGGTTGTAGGTCAGGTACAGGATGCGCCGCTGGCCGGGCGAGCGATTGGGCTCGGACGCATGGGCGACAAAGCTGTCGAAGAAGATCACATCGCCCGGTTCCGTCGGCACCGATACCAGCCGGTGGCCGCCCAGGTCGGCTTCCGTCAGCGGCTTCCACTCCTCGCCCAGGATGGCGCGCGGGCGCGGCATTTGCGCGATCCGCAGGCAGCCATTTTCTTCCGTGGCGCGGTCGATGGAAATCAGCGCCGTCAGGAACAGCGGCGCGTATGTGGACCAGCCGGCCTGCTGGTCCTGATGCAGTTCAAAGCCGGTGCCGCCCGGCTTCTTGAAATTGATCTTGTCCTTGAAGAGAACTGAGGGCGCTTCCATCAAGGCATCGACCGCCGCCATCAGCGGCCCCTGTCGCACCAGCCCGTCCATCAGATCGTGATAGGGGCAGAAATTCTCGATCCGCTGGATCAGCCTTTTGTCCGGCTCGGTGCGCGAATCCTCCCAATACACCATGTGGCGGCCCGGCACCTCCGGCATGGCCGCGATGGCATCGGTCCAGTGCGACAGGTCTTGCGCCTGATCGGGTGAAAAGAAGCCGCGCGCCGCGACCCAGCCGAAATCGCGGAAATGGGTCAGATCGGTGCCGGAAAGCGCCTTGTCCGTGGCGACACTCATGCAACCAGCCTCGGCAGGATCTCCTGGCGCGCGCGCGCCAGGTCTTCGGGAAAGTCGATCTCGGTCCAGGGCAGGTCGCTGATGTCCTCGGCGCTGAAATCGCGCGGATCGGCCAGGATCAGGTCGCGGATCGCTTCCTCATATTCGGTGGCGGTTTCGCCCGCCGCCACCCGGCGCGCGCAGGCATCGGCCAGCTTTGTGCCCATCGCCGCCGAGAAACGGAAAAAGCCCACCGACTCGCCATGCCAGTCGTGCGGCCGCTCCGGCTTCTTGCGGAAATCGACAATGGCCTGCCCACGGAAACAGATCTTCACCGGCTCGTCGCCCGGCTCGATCATCCGGTCCACCAGCAGCACCGCCTCGCCCGGCGCGGCCAGAAGACGCTGCATCATGCGACGGTCGTAAAGCACGTCGCCGTCCATCAGCACAAAAGGCTTGCCGGAGCGCAGCACCTCCTGCTGCGCCCACAGCGAGATCAGGCTGCCGTCGCGATAGCGGGGATTTTCGACAAAGCGCACCAGGCCCGAGAAACCGGCATCGGCCACCGCCTGGCGGAGCAATTCTCCCTGATGGCCAACGGTGATGGCAACGTCGGTCATTCCCGCACCGGCCAGGATCGCCAGATGCCGTTCCAGCAGCGTTCGGTCCCCGATCCGGGCAAGCACCTTGGGTCCGTCCCGGCCCAGGCGGCGGCCGATCCCGGCCGCCAGAAGAATGGCGGTGGTGCAGACCGCGTTGCTGTCAGACATTTTTGTGGCACCCAAACCCGGGCTGGCGTAGCGTCGGCGACGTTATCAAACAGGCGGCTTCGGGAACAGGCATGCTGGGCAAGGCAACGAATCTGGCCGTGGAGCGCGGCAATCTGTCCACCGCGCCGTCACGCTTTGCCGCTCTGCGTGCGCTGATCACCTCGCCCGAGCTGACCTTCCTGATGGAGGCGCATAACGGCCTCTCCGCCAAGATCGTCGAGGAAGCGGGCTTCCGGGGCATCTGGGGTTCGGGCCTGACCCTGTCGGCGTCGATGGGCCTGCGCGATTCCAACGAAGCCTCCTGGACCCAGGTGCTGGAACAGTTGGAACTGATGGCCGACGCCACACACCTGCCCATCCTGCTGGATGGTGACACCGGCTATGGCAACTTCAACAATGTGCGCCGGCTGGTGCGCAAGCTCTGCGACCGCAAGGTCGCGGGCGTCTGCATCGAGGACAAGCTGTTTCCCAAGACCAACTCCTTCATCGGTGAAGCCCAGCCGATGGCGGACATGGACGAGTTCTGCGGCCGCATCAAGGCGGGCAAGGACAGCCAGACCGATGACGACTTCGTGCTGGTGGCGCGGGTGGAAGCGCTGATCTGCGGTCACGGCATGGCCGAGGCGCTGCGTCGCGCCGAGGCCTATCGCGCCGCCGGGGCCGATGCGATCCTGATCCATTCCAAGCAATCGAGCGCCACCGAGATCCTGACCTTCGCCGAACACTGGGCCAACCGCGCGCCGCTGGTGATCGTGCCGACGAAATATTACGCCACGCCGACCGGGCAGTTCCGCGCCGCCGGGATCAACACCGTCATCTGGGCCAACCACATGCTGCGCACTTCCATCTCGGCGATGCGCGATCTGGCCCAGACCGTCATGAAGCAGGAAAGCCTGATCGAGGTGGAGCATCGCGTCGCGCCGGTGAACGACATCTTCAAGCTGGTCGGCAATGACGAGCTGGCGGAAGCCGAAAGCCGCTATATCCCCCGCAAGTCGTCGCCGCGCGCCATCATCCTGGCCGCAAGCCAGGGCACGCTGGGCGAACTGACCGACGCAAAACCCAAATGCATGGTCGATGTGCGCGGCCAGCCCTTGCTGCAGCGGCTGGTCAGCACCCTGGCGTCCAGCGGCGTGCGCAACGTCACCGCCGTGCGCGGCTACAAAAAGGAGACGGTGCGGCTGGACGGCCTGTCCACCGTCGACAATGACCGCTTTGCCGAGACCGGCGAGCTCTATTCGCTGGCCTGCGCGCTGGAGGCGATCGAGGGCGAGACCGTGATCGCCTATGGTGACGTGCTGTTCCGCAAATACATTCTGGACAATCTGCTGGAAAGCGGCGCCGACATCGTGCTGGCGGTGGATCAGAGCCCACGCGCGGGCGCCAAGGTGCGCGACCTGGTGGTGGCCGACCGCGCCGCCTCGCGTGACTATCTGGACGAAGCCGAAACCCGGCTGGTGCGGATGGGCGCCGACATCGACCCCGCCCGCGCCCATGGCGAGTGGATGGGGCTGGCGGCGTTCAGTGCTGCGGGCGCGGGCTGGCTGCGCGAGGAAATCGCGGCGGCGAAGGCGGACGGCACGCTGGAGCGCGCCGACCTGCCCGCTTTGTTCACCCGGCTGGCGGCAAAGCACACGGTGCGGGTGCTCTACTTCAACGGCCACTGGATGGATGTGGACACGCTGACCGACCTGGCCGCGGCGCGTAACTTCAGCTGACCATGATCCGGGCCGATCAGTTCATCCACGAAGCCAGTGGGCGCGGATATGATTTCTATACCGGCGTGCCGTGCAGCTTCCTGACGCCGCTGATCAATGGCGTGATTTCGGACCGGCGGCTGGCCTATGTCGGCGCCGCCAGCGAGGGCGAGGCCGTGGCCATTGCCGCCGGCGCATGGCTGGCGGGCAAAAAGCCCATCGTGATGTTCCAGAATTCCGGCCTGGGCAATGCGGTCAATCCCCTGACCTCATTGAACGCGCCGTTCCGGATTCCGGCGCTGCTGATCGCCACCTGGCGCGGCGAGCCCGGTCGCCCCGACGAGCCACAGCATGAGGTGATGGGCAAGATCACCCACGATCTTCTGTCGCTGATGGGCATCGCCCATGCGCCCCTGCCCAACCGGGCGGATGCCTTGCCCGCCGCCTTCGACAAGGCCGACGCCAGCGTCGGCCAGGATGATTGTTTCGCCTTTGTCATGGCCGACGGCAGCATGGAGCCGACGAAGCTGAAGGCCGGCCCGGCCCGGCCGCATCGGGACATCCCGGTGACGCGGCTGCTGAAAGGCGGCGCCCTGCCGACCCGCGCGCAGATCCTGGAGCGGTTCCTGCAACTGACCGGCGACGAGCGCGCGGTGGTCGCCACCACCGGCAAATCCGGCCGCGAGCTGTTCATGCTGAACGACCGGCCGCAGCATCTGTATCTGGTCGGATCCATGGGCGGTGCGGCCGGCGTCGGTTTGGGCGTGGCATTGAATACCAGCCGGCCGGTGGCGGTTCTGGACGGCGACGGCGCGGCGCTGATGAAGCTGGGCACGATGGCAACCATCGGCGCCCAATCCCCCTCAAACCTGATCCATATCCTGCTGGACAACGGCGTGCACGATTCCACCGGCGGCCAGCCCACCGTGTCGGCCGCGGTAGACTTCGCGGCCATCGCCGCAGCCTGCAGCTATCGGAGCGCCGCCACCTGTGACAGCGTGGAAGGCTTTGCTGAACTGTTCGCGGCCTTGAGCAAGACGGACGGCCCCAGCCTGCTGCATGTGCGCATCGCGCCCGGCTCGCTGCCCAAACTGATCCGGCCCACCGTGAAGCCGAAGGATGTGGCGCGGCGCTTCCGTGCCTTCCTGGCCGGGGCCGCGCCGTGATCCTGCTGACGCCGGGCCCGCTGACCACCGCGCCGCAAACCCGCGAGGCGATGCTGTCGGACTGGGGCTCGCGCGACAACGCCTTCATCGCCCTGACAGCCGAGTTGCGCCGCCACCTGCTGGCGCTGGCGCACGGCGAGGGCAGTCATGTCTGCGTGCCGATCCAGGGCAGCGGCACCTATGTGGTGGAAGCCGCCATCGGGTCACTGGTCGGGCCCGGCGACAAGCTGTTGGTGTTGGAGAACGGGGTCTATGGCGCGCGCGCCGCCGCCATCGCGCAGCGCCTGGGCCGCCAGGTGACCTCCCTGCGCTGGCCGGAAGCAACACCGGTCGATCCGCAAGCCGTGGGTGCCACGCTGAAAGCCGACCGCGCCATCAGCCATGTCCTGCTGGTCCATTGCGAAACCACCACCGGCATCCTCAACCCGCTTCAGGCGGTGGCCGACGCGGTGGCGGCTGAGGACCGCGCCCTGATCGTCGATGCCATGAGCAGCTTCGGCGCGCTTCCCATCGACCTTCGCGCCACGCCGATCACCACCCTGCTGGCCAGCAGCAACAAATGCCTGGAAGGGCCACCCGGCATCGGCTTTGCCATCGCGGCCCGGCCGGCGCTGGAAGCGGCCGGGACCGCGGCGTCCGTCAGCCTGGACCTGAAGGCGCAGTGGCAGGGCTTCGAGAAGAACGGCCAATGGCGCTTTACTCCGCCCGTGCAGGTGGTGGCGGGAACGGTCAAGGCGCTCAAGTTGTTGGAAGCCGAGGGCGGACCGGCCGCCCGGCTGGACCGGTACAAGAACAATTTCGCAACCCTGCTGGTGGGCATGAAGCGGCGGGGCTTTCGCCTGTATCTGGACGAGGTCGTGCAGGCGCCCATCATCGCCACCTTCCATGTGCCGGGCGATTGGCACCTGAGCTTTCCGGCCTTTTACGATGCCCTGGCGGACAGGGGCTATCTGATCTATCCGGGCAAGCTGACCGGCGCGGACACGTTCCGCATCGGCTGCATCGGCGCCATCAGCTCCGGGGACTTCGAAAAGCTCTTGGCGGCAATGGACGACATCCTCCGTCAGCCGGCCTGAAACGCAGGCTCCTGAACCCGAAAATTGCAACCATTTCAATTGTATATTGCGGGGCAACGGGCCTTCCTTTAGCTTCGGGCCGCAAGGGGAAATCCGTGGCGTTCGCGTGGCCAGGTAACAAAAAGCATCAAGCTGGCCGCGGCGCACGCATCGGCCGGGTCGGCTTGCTGTCCGCCTGCATGCTGGGTTTCTGGCTCGGCGGGGCATCCGCATCGCCCTGGGCGGAGGTGGGGGACGAAAGCCTGCGCTCCGATATCGAGTTGCTGGCCACGGCGCGGATGGTGGACGGGATCACCAGCCAGTGGCCGATCTCCTGGCGCGGCCTCTATGCGCGGCTGGACAACGACCCCGCGCTGGATCTGCAGCCCAGCTACATCGTCCAGGCGGCGGGCCGGGTGCGCTCCCGCGCGATCGCGGAGACCAGGTCAGGCTTTTTGACCATCGCCGCCGTCGATCTCACCAACGAGCCGTCCGTGGTTCGCGATTTTGGCGCGCTGGGACGGCAAAACGCCCAGGCGAGCCTGTCCATGCAGTACAACATGGATACGACATCCTTCCGCCTGAACATCGGCGCACAGACATCCAACCGCCATGACCATCAGACGCTGATGTTCGATGGCAGCTATATCGCGCAACTGGTGGGCAATTCTATCGTCTATGCCGGGTACATGCCGCACTGGTGGGGACCGGGCTGGATATCGGCGATGTCATTGTCCAACAATGCGCGGCCCTTTCCCCATGTCGGCATCATGCGCGCCGATACATCCGCTTTCACCTGGCCAATATTGCGCTGGCTGGGGCCGTGGCAACTCGAAGCGTTTGTGGGCGTGCTGGACGGCGACCGCATCAACCGCAACACGATTTATGACGCCGTGCGTTTCTCCTTCAATCCCCTGCCCGGCCTGGAGATCGGATTTGCCCGCATGAATCAGATGTGCGGGACCGGTCAGCCATGCAAGCCGCTGTCGGAGTGGTTCCACTTCAGCAACAATCAGACCACGACCAACCAGACCAACGACCAGGGGCTGATCGACATACGCTACTCGGGCCATATCGGTAGGATACCTTTCTCGCTCTATGCCCAGGAAATGAACGAGGTCCAGAGCAACCCTCTGCCCCAATCCGTAAGCCATCTCTATGGCGCCAGCATCTGGTCACCGGCTCGCGGCGGCATGGCTCGCCTGACTCTCGAATGGGCCAGCACCATTCCCACCTATCAGTTGTTCTGGGGGCACGACGATCACGGCTTTGCCTATAACAATGGCCAATATCCCGATGGCATGCGCTATCGGAATCGAAGCCTGGGTTTTAGCCTGGACAGCGATTCCCAACTTTTCTCTATCGTTGGTGACTGGCGCTCGCCGCACGGCATCGATTACCGCTTGAGCTTGCAACATGCCGACGTTTCCAACCCATATATCGGTCTGACGCGTCCTTCATTCTACAATATCGTCACCACCAGCCCGGTGCGCATCAACATGGTGGAAGGCCGCGTCTCCTTCCCCTTCCGCCGCATGATGGTCGATCTGGCGGTGCGCGCCCAGGATGACCAGCCGCGGCCCGATCGCGGGTTCAACGCCGCCGCGGAAATCCGCCTGCGCTCCATGCTCTAATTGCCCTTGATAAGGCGCATGGTCACCGCCGGCGGCACGGCTTGTTCCTCGACCGCGAAACGCACGCGCCCGATACTCCGGCCGTCGGCCGTCTCGATATTGACACGCCACTGTCCTGGCCTCGGGCCCGTCTTGTAGGTGTACCAGCGATAGCCGTCCCGGCGTCCGCCCACGATATTCACCACGACGCGCTGCTGACTTGTCCAGGCGCCGGATTTCGGATCGCGCCATTGCCAGTCATGCACGATAAGGGTCTCAAGGCCGCGCGGGGCGAAAACCGAGTTGTAAATGTATATCCGCGCCCCGTGCTGGATATGCAGCAGGGGGAAGGTCCCGAATAGCGCTTCCCATTCGGGAGGCTCCTGCTCCGAGCCGACGCGATAGCCATCCTGCACCCGCTCCACCGAATGGTACACACCGGCATCGGTCAGGACGAGAGGCAGCGGCGGCAGCAGCTTGAGGAAATAGGCGGCATTGATGAACAGGGTGATCAGCACCATGCCGGCCAGCACCTGCATCCGTGCGCTGCGATAGCGTTCATGCCCAAGCCGGGCCAACGCGCGCATATAGATGGCGAAGATCACCACCGCGATCACGCCACTGATGATGAACGGCACCTTGCCGATGCGCTGCACCACCAGCGGCACCAGCAGGATGGCGTAGGAATAGAGCGAGAAGAAGAACAGCAACGCCGCGAAGACCAGCCGCGAGTGATAACGGCGCAGATACTCATTGCCGATGAAGATCGCCGCCATCGCCAGCAGGAACGGCCAGGAGGACGTCAACGAGGCGCTGCGCGTATAGAAGACGCAGAAACCCGACAGCAGGCACCCCAGGGCAAACTGGGTGATCAGGATCAGGATGGCGCGCGCCCGGTCGGTGGGCCGCTTTTCCTCGGGCCGGGATTCCAGGCCGTGCAGCACGGCAATGGCGATGCCGGCCACCAGCAGATAGACGATGAAGACGGCCTGGGTCTCGGGCCGGTCGATCTGGCCGAAGGCCCAGGAATCGAAGGCAAAGCCCCCGGCCAGGGAGATCGCGGAGATATGGTTCTCATGCCGGCGCAGCCAGCCGATGGTGCTGGTGGTGAAGTAGGCGGTGTCGAAGCTGCGCATGGCCGGTTTATGCGGGACCAGCCCCGCCGATAACAAGGGTCCCGGCCGGAATTATGGCGGGCGAACGCGGCTTCAACCGGCGTTGAACCGGCGCTCCCAGTCGATAGCGGAGCGGATGATCTCGCCCAAGTCATCGTGGCGAGGAACCCATCCCAGCGTCTCCTTGATCCGCGAAGAATCGGAGATGAGCAC
This sequence comes from Hyphomicrobiales bacterium, assembly GCA_040255825.1. GTDB lineage: Bacteria > Pseudomonadota > Alphaproteobacteria > Micropepsales > Micropepsaceae > Rhizomicrobium. The sequence goes on from JBDZVS010000004.1 coordinate 108,447, forward strand.
TGGCGGGTCCCCCGGGCGCCGGGCGCTTTCCAGGACGGGGAGACGACGAGCGATGACCCGCTCGACCCCGGTTACGATGTCACGCACCGATAGCCCCCTGCCATAGCCGCAATTATAGGTCGCGGACGGCATGCCGCCGCGCAGGGCGTCCAGCGCCAGCAGATGGGCCGCTGCCAGGTCGGTGACATGGATGTAATCGCGCACTCCGGTGCCATCCGGTGTGGGGTAGTCCGTCCCGAAGATGTCCAGGTGCGGCACCCGGCCCAGCGACACCTGCGCCGCGCGCTTGATAAGGTGTGTCGCCTTGGGCGTGGACTGGCCGGTCCGGCCCAGAGGATCGGCGCCGGCGACATTGAAATAGCGCAGCACGATGTGGCGCATGGAGTGCGCGCGCGAAACATCCTCCAGCATCCACTCGGTCATCAACTTGGAGCGGGCATATGGGCTGATGGGCGCCTTCCGCGCATCCTCGCCCAGCGGCTGCGGCGCGGTCGCGTCATAGACCGTGGCGGTCGAGGAAAAGATGAAGTGCTCCACGCCCGCACCCACGCAGGCCTGGATCAGGCCTCGCGAGCGCACGACATTGTTTTCGTAATAGGCCAGTGGATCGGCCATCGAATCCGGCACCACGATGGAACCGGCGAAATGCAACACCGAACTAATGGCATGCCGGCGCAGCAGGCCATCGACGAGGCCGGTGTCGGCAATATCGCCTTCGACGAAGACAGCTCCTTCGCCGACGCAGGCATGGCTGCCGGTCGAGAGATTGTCGAGCACGACCACCTCTTCGCCGCGATCCAGCAAGGCATGGCCGACGTGGCTGCCGATATAGCCCGCACCACCGGTAACAAGAACCGCCATGGAATTCCTCCAGGGCGGATACTGCCGTTCGATCCTTAAGAACGGCCTAGGCTGGCGCAGGTCGGCGTGTGGGCCACCAAAATTGCTTAACGATTCCCTAAGAAGTCAGAGGGCCACACACAGCGCCGCCTCGACGCCGGCCGTGAACCCCTTACCGGGACGCGGCTGATCGTCCTGAAGCCTCGCCGCCAGATCCAGCTTCATGCCGGGCAGAGGCAGGCTGACCCGCGCCTCCCCGATATTGGCCGTCATCGGAGCTGCGGTGACCGTGTTGCCCGCCATGTTCAGCGGATCGGAGATCTGCGCATGGTGGAAAGCCAATTCGTAGAAGCGGCCGGCAGAGTCCGTCCAGCCCCCCTGCAATGACAGCAGTCGGGAATCACTATCCAGGCTGAAGCCCAGCGAGCGCCCGCGATAGCGCATGCCATCGGGATAGGTGCTGTTGTTATACGCAACTCCGTGCATGACATTGTCGAACCCGAATATATCGAGCGTGGCAACACTGTCGGTGTATTCCACCGTCAGGCGCAGCGGATTGGCCCCGGTTGGCACGAATATGGTCGTGCCGAACAGATGGCTGCTTCCCGAGTGCCGGATGGGGTCCGAATCTTCGTTCATCACCTGCAAATAGCTCTGCATCGGCATGCCGCCCAGCCGGTAGCTGTATTTGATGTCGATCAGGCCCTGGTCGTTGGTGCGGTTGGTGTGCGTCGGATCGTTGTTGAAATCGAAATAATCACGCAGCGGCGAACAGGGATGGCCCTCGCCACAGAACTCCTCGGTGCGCGCCAGGCCGATCTCCAGCCCCGGCAGCGGATGGAACGTCAGCCGCAGCGCACTGTAATAGGTATCCGGCTGGATGCGCGGGCCGTCCAGCATGCCCAACAGAAATTCGACCTGCCATGGACCCAGCCAGCGCAGGACCGGCCAACTGGAGGCGGAAGTATCCAGCCGCTCGATGCCGATCTGGGGCATCGGGCGTGCATTGTTCGACAGCGACAGCGACGAGATCCAGCCGGGCCCCCACCAATGGTCGAGGTACCCTGCATAGACCAGCGCCCCTTCGCCGATCGTGGTGGCGAAATAGGTCCCTTCCGGCATCACCTTGTTGCCACGACCATTGAGCGAAGGGCTGAAGGCGCCCAGCGAAACACGCGAGGAGAAACCGGCGGTGTTATAGCCCAGCGAGACCTGCGCGGCTCCCTTGCCGCGGCCCATGCCGTCGAAGCCGTAGACGGTCGCCGGCTGGTTGGTCGCATCGGCGTACAGCGAAGCGGAAAAACCCGTCGCCGTGCCTGCCCGGGCCTCGGCCAGCACACGCCTGGCGGCATCCTGTATGGCGAGGGGCTCGGAGGAAAAATCCTGCTGCCCAAGGGCATCCACCAGCGAATTCCACGGCAACGGCCAATGGGTCGAAACCTCATCCACGGCGCCGGACGTGGACAGCAGTTCAATATCGCTGCGAAGCTGGTTATCCCCCACCTCTGCCCAGGGGGAGGCCGACGCTGAGGTCATTGCGGCCGCAATCAGCACGGCCGCCAGTGCGATCTTCGATATCATGATCCCAAAAGCTTATGTGCGGCGCACCATACGGTCTTTGGCCGCCGGCGCAAGAGCCTGAATATCCAGCAATTAATTTGTCACAATCAGGCAGTCCAGCCCCCGGGTCTTAAGCTTTTCACACAGGCTCCCGGCCCCGAGGGCGCCAGGTGCCACCCGCAGCCGGTAGAAGCGGCCCTTGGCCGGCAGGTCGGCGGCCTGGATGCTGTTGGTCAACCCATCCAGCACATCGCCAGCCTTGCCCTTGGCGCGGCCCCAGCCCGCTTCCGCCTCGGCCTGGCTGCGCCATGCGCCGAGTTGGACCATGGATCGGCTGCGTCCTGCCGAGGGAGCAATCGCCGGGCGCAATGGCGGTGCGGCTGGGAGAGGTCGCAAGGCCACCGGCGGATCGACGGGCAGGGGCCCGGCGCCGGGCGGTCGCAGCCGCACCCCAGCGTCCAGCCTGGAGTCGGGCGGCGGACCGCCGAGCGCCGCCAACCGGTTCACTGCAGGGCCGTAATGGATATTGGCTGCCACAGCTTTGGCATAATAGCGGCGGGCTTCCTCCACATCGCCTCGCGCCTCCGCGATCTGCCCCAGGCCGGTATAGGGATATTCCGGGTGCGGATTGCCCCCTCGCAGGGCCGCCAGATAATCGCGCCTGGCCTCTTTCAGCCGCTTCTGGCGGCGATAGATGTTCGCCCGGTTGTTCAGCGCCGCCTGCGCGGAGCCGGGTGCAAGCTGTATCATCGCGGAATAATCGCCCAGCGCGCCCGCGAGCTGGCCCATGCTGTCCAGCAGGAAGCCGCGCTGCAGAAGCGCCTGTGCCTGTTCGGCGCGGGGCATAGCCTTTGCGTTGATGGCGGCGGTGAAATCCACCAGCGCCCCGTCATGATCGCCCAACAGCTCCAGCGCCAGCCCGCGATTGAGCAGCAGGCGTGCCCGCTGCGCCGGCTCCAGACCGGCCTGGCTCAACGCCTCATCGGCCAGATGGCGCGCCTGGGCGGCGTTGCCATCGTCAAGGGCAGCGCGGGCTTCTGCTAGAACGGCATCCGCGGAACCGGCAGCGCCCACGGGCGTTGCCGTCCAAAGGGCAACAAGAACCGACAGAAGGGCAGTCTTCCGCATGAGGCGAAAATTCCGCGAACCTTGGAAAACTGGACAATAAATACCCGCCCGTGCAATGAAACAGACCCTTTCGTAATCCGTCCCCCGGAAATTCGATGTCCCCCATCAGACCTGTTCGCAAAGCCGTTTTCCCCGTTGCCGGCATGGGGACCCGTTTCCTGCCCGCCACCAAGGCCGTTCCGAAGGAAATGCTTCCGGTGGTCGACAAGCCGGTCATCCAGTACGCGGTCGAGGAAGCGCGCGATGCCGGGATCGAGCAGTTCGTCTTCATCACCGGGCGCAACAAGCACATCATTTCCGATCACTTCGACCATGCTTATGAGCTGGAATCGCTGCTGGAACAGCGGGAAAAGACCGCCGAACTCGACAGCCTGCTGGAGATGCTGCCCACGAGCGGCTCTGTCGGTTTCATCCGCCAGCAGAAGCCGCTGGGCCTGGGCCATGCGGTCTGGTGCGCGCGCCATTTCGTGGGCAACGAGCCCTTCGCGGTGATATTGCCCGACGACCTGATGGTCGGCCGGCGGGGCGCGCTTTCCCAGATGATCGACGCCTACAACCAGGTGGGCGGCGGCCTGATCGTGGCGGCCGAGGAAAAGCCGAAGGACGAGATCAAGCGTTACGGCGTGGTCGATCCGGGCGCCACGAAGGGCAACGCCACGGAAGTCAGGGGTCTGGTGGAGAAGCCCGCCACCGGCACCGAACCGTCAAACCTCTGCATCATTGGCCGCTATATCCTGCAGCCCGAAATCTTCAACATTCTGGACCGGCAGGAGCGCGGCGCCGGCAACGAGATCCAGCTTACGGACGCGATGGCCAAGATGATCGGGCAAGCGCCCTTCCACGCGGTCAGGACGGACTGCGCGCGCTACGATTGCGGCGACAAGGTGGGCTTCCTGCACGCCAACATCGCGGTCGGTCTGTCGCGGCCCGATATCGCGCCGGCCCTGAAGAATATCCTGGCCAGCCTGCCACACTGACGGTCTCCCCCGCGCCGCACAGCGGCCGCGCCTGTTGCCCTCGCCCGCTACTGCCTGGACAGCACCGCGACCGAGGCGATCGATACCGCGAACTGGCTGAATATCTGGGACACATCGATAATGGTCTGCCGCAGGTCGAGCGGCGTGACATCGCGCGGCACGACAATGGAGCTGCCGGGCGGCAAGGCCGTCACCTCGAAATTCAGCCACGACCGGGTCACCCTGCGGGCTTCGCCGTTCGGCAGGACGACATAGGTGTGCGATTCATCCGCGATCGCGGAATAGCCGCCGGCCTGCGCGATATAGTCTTCCAGCGTGGCACCCTTGCGGAAGGTGAAATTACCGGGCTGCAGGACCTCCCCCAGCACCGCGATCGTGGTCGGCCGCGGCGGAATATAAATCACATCGCCGGCTTCCAGCAGCGGATCGCGAGAGGGATCGGCCATCAGGATCTTGGGGTCGGCGATAAACGAGACCCGCCCCAGCGCCTGATGATTGCGCACCTCCGACACAAAGCTCTGCATGGATGCAAAGGTGTTCGGGTCGATCTTGCTGCTGCCGATGCGGGTCATCGCAACGACAAGCTGGTTCTGTATCTCGTCGGCCTCGCGGACATAGGCCTGACGCTCGGCCTGAGCCGCGGACTGGCGCAGATAGACCGTTCCATAGGGATAGGCCGTGCTGGTCAGTCCCCCGGCGCGGACCAGCAGATCGGACAGATGTTCGCCCCTGAGGATCGGGAAGGTGCCGGGATAGCGAACCTCGCCCTGCACCGTGACCGATCCCACGCCGACATCGGAACTGACTTGGCTGAAGCGGAACTGGTCGCGCGGATGCACGACATAGGATGCCAGCATCCCCTTTCGCAAAGGCAGACTCTTGCGCCCCGTCACGGCCCGGCCGGTGCTGCGGTCCACCACGGTTGAGATGAGCTCGACTCCACTTTCATCGGCCCAGTTCAAGGTCCCGCCCGCCGCTTGAACCAGGTCGTTCAGCGTCGCGTTCGGCCCCGCCAGATAGCTGCCCGGCCCATGTACCGCACCATCCAGCCGCACCCGATGGTCGATCAGGAAATTGGCCAACACCAATGGATCGACGCCGAGCTGGCGCGCCAATTCCCCGAAGGTGTGCACCTCCCGATTGGTGGCGAAGCCGCCGCTGGGAACGACCTGCTCCGTGAAATTGCTGGGCGTCACGTTGTCGTACCGGTCTCCAGGCCGCGGCACGGCCGGCCGGCGCCCGTTTGCATTGTAACCGGACTGGGTATCGGCCTCTCTCATATCCCCGTAAAGATCGGCTCCCGTCTCGTTGCCGGCCAAACCGCCGTTCCCAAAGTCCGTGATATTCCGGTCGGGCAATCCGGCCCCGAGATTGTTATATGACGTGGGGCTTTGATAATTCCCCTGCACGCCCGGATTGCCGGGCTGCTGGTTGGGGGGTGGATTTTGCGCATTCTGCTGATTGGCAATGGCCAATCTGCGATTGCGCTGGGCGAGCCTCTGTCCAAGCTGGGAATCCGGCGCCGGGGTATTGAGCAGGGCCGTGATATCCTGGCGCTGGATGTAAGCGGGCACGCTCGAGATATCCTCCAGCTCCGTCCCCTGGTCGCTCTGGCTGGCAAGCTGACCAAACAGCGAATTGTTGGCGCCAGGCGTCGCCTGGGACAAAGGATTGCGAATGCGATTCTGATCTTGGGCAAGCCGGGTGAGATAGGAACGGACGATAAAATTCAAAAGTCGCGCCTCGTTGATCGAGAGGACACGCACCAGATCGTCGGTTTGCAGAGGTTCGTCTTCGCGGCCATTGAGAACCGCCGCCGGCGTAAAAGCGACCAGCTGGCGGGCAAGGGTCTGCGGGTCCTTGCGCACGATGATGCCGAAAGGCGTATAAGGCGAGGCTCCAAGCGCGCCCGGCGCCTTCAGTATGTCCGACAGCTTCGTGCCGGTGGCGACGGGATAACTCCCCGCAAGGCCCGTGCCGCCTGAAAGCGTTGCCTGGCTGATCGTCTGATCGGCGCCCAGCTGCACGAATAACACCTCGCTCTCATGAACCAGATCGCTCTGGCTGGAAATGGGCGTCAGACTGGTTCGGCCATCTGGCAGGATACGCATGATCGACATGCGATACCGCCCCCGCACTTCCTGGCCGCCTGCCAGATCCAATAGCGCGTGCACTGTCATACCATGGCTGCGCGAGGTCAGCTCGTAAATACCGGGCTGACGAACAAGCCCGGTAATCGCCACCGTAGGGCCAAGCGGCGGCACGATGATGCGATCGCCGTCGGCCAGGCGCAGGCCGCTGAAGCCGCCCTGGCGGTCGGTCAGCACATTGTAAAGGTCGATGGTGAATTCCTTGCCGCCGCGCTGGACCTTCACCGAACGCAGCGAACCCGATTTCTTGACGCCGCCGGAAAGCATGAGCGCATCGACGATCGACGCCAGGCCCGGCAGGCTGCGTACACCCGGATTGTTCACCTCGCCGGACACCAGCACGCTGACCTGGCGAACCTTGCCGAGCGAAACGAAGGCGTCGGTCGCGACGTAAGCCCGGTGCACTGCCGCTTTCAGGTCCTGCTCGAAACTGATCAAGGTGCGTCCGGATGCGGAAATCGGATTCAGCCTTGGCAGCACCACCTGTCCGTCACGATTGACCTGCACACGCAGTTCGCTGTTTTCCTGTCCGCGCAAGGACACCAGTATCTCGTCTCCGGGTCCGAGCACGTAATCGCCCTGGACAGCGCCCGACTGCGGCACCATCACGGTGCGGCCGACACCCAGTACGTCGTAGCCGAAGAGGCGCAGCTTTGCCCCGGTGCGCTGGGACATGATCTGTTCCAGCCGCGAAGGCGGCTGGGGCGGCTGTGCCGGGGCATTCCCGAAGGTCGTCCCCTGAGGGACCAGGATGGTGGTCGTGGGCAGTTCGGGAACGGCGGGAACAGCGGCAGATGCTCCACTGCGCAATTGCTGAAGCTGCTCGGGCGTTATCCCGCCGGGCAGCTGTGATTGGGCCCGGCCGGCTTGCGGCAGAAGCAGAATCGCACCGAAGAAAAAAGGTGCCAAGAAGGCAAGACAACGGGCAGAAAAGCGGGCGACGGGCCGCTTTTTACTCGATCCTGGCCGCATCTCTCCCCGGAACCCTCTCTCGGACACGCGTTCCCTTACCATAGCTCCCGGCCCCTTGGCGAAGAAATTAGATTTTTTTCGTCAAATACTTAGGGTGGGAACCAACCTCGGGCGGCGAAGGCGGGTCTCCCTCGGCCGGAAGACTATCTCTGCAAAGCCGCGCCCTTGTGGAGACGCTGAGACGGCTGTGGCTGGTGGGCCCGGATGGGATCGAACCATCGACCCTCTGATTAAAAGTCAGATGCTCTACCCCTGAGCTACGGGCCCTCTCGCGGCGCAACATATGGAGGTGGGTTTTGCCGGTCAACCGAGATGATTGAAAATGCGCCAGGCCCGACGCACGGTTAACTCTTGCGGAGCAGGCCGCAGCGATTGCCTATAGCCTCCGGTTTTAATACTGCGCTCGCGGCAGAACTCCATATAGGCCTGATAGGCACCGTCGAAGCGGTTATTGTCCTGGACATCATCCACCAGAATCGCCCCTCCCGGGGCCAGGTTCTCATACAGCTTCGGAAGCACTTTTTTGGTGGGGATATAAAGATCGACATCGAGAAACACCACCTTAAGGGGCGCCAGCCTTGCATAGTCGAATCGCGCGCAATCAGCCTGGATCGCCTTGACAAAGGGAAAGCCGGCGAAATTCCTTGACCATACCCGGTAGTCGTTATAGCCGAAGCCCTCGATCGCGCCGGATGGTTTTTTGCGCGCCGATATCTCGTAATCGATATGTTCCTCGACGAAAGAGCTGAAGGTATCGATAGCGTAGATCATCTGGTCTTCATAGCCGCTGCGCAGGATATGCTCGGCGATGAAGCGCGTCGTCAGGCCACGCGCGACGCCGATTTCAACGATTGCACCTTTCACTCCCGTAGGCGCTCGATCTCGTTAATGATCGAGACCAGCTCGATCGGCTCGATGCAATACCTGTATTGCGGCGCGCCAAGCGAGGTATGGCGGAACACGAACGTCTTCACGAAATCTTTGATGAATGCCATCGGCCTTCCAAACTGTTCCCGACAAACTGTTCCCGACAAACTGTTCCGGGCAAACTGTTCCGGGCAAACCATTCCCGGCAATTGTTCCGGCACTTCACGGTGAAGCGGGGTTTTAGGGGAATTGGAGTAGAATTGCCACCGATTCCGGTTCGGGACTCTCTTCCGGTTTTTAGCGCGGCATCGCCCGACGCTCAGGCCAGAATTTTTTCGATACTGCTGGTGATCTTGGCTTTGGAAAAATTATGATCCGCATAGATCCTGCCTCGCCTGCCCATCTCCATCAGCGGCTCACCACGGCAGGCATAAAGGCTTCGGACCAGTTTCTCTGCGCCTTCGAGGTCGTCGGAACAGCAGGTATAGCCGCAGGCCGCTTCCCGGACGATGACGTGGGCATCGCTTTCGCGGTTGACGATCGCCAGCACCGGCAAAGACATCGCCATGTAACCCAGAATCTTGCCTGGCACCACGGGAGTCTTCATCCTGGGGCTCAGTGTCAGGAAGCCGACATCGGATGAGCGCAGGAGCGAGGGATAGACATCCTGTGCGACGAAGGGTCTGAACATGACATTATCCAGACCTTCGGCTTGCGCCCGGCCTTCCAGCTTGGCCTTTTCGGTGCCCTCGCCGACGATCAGGAAAATCAGATCGGAAAGATCGCGCACGCGCCCGGCCAGGTCCAGGATGATGTCCAGACCCTGCGCCGGACCGGTGACCCCACCATAGACCGCGACGAACTTGTCCTGAAGCCCGAGCTCGACGCGAAAATTCCGTACCGCCTTGGCGGACACGTCCATATCCACCCAATTGTGCAGCACCGTCAGCTTGGAGGCGACCGATGGATTGGCAGCGGCCAGCAGAGCGCGGTTGCCGTCGGAATGCGCGGTGATGACGTCCGCATTCGCATAGGCGCGCCCTTCGATCCCGCGGAACAGCGCGACTGCAAGCGGGTTCTTGAGAATGCCCAGATCGATCGCGTTCTGGGGGAAAATGTCCTGCACATTCAGGACAAAGCGCGCACCTTCCCGCTTCGCCCAGGCGCCCACGAAGGCGAGCGGCAGCGGCGGACTGTAGACCAGCACGGCGTCGAACGGCCGACGTTCATGCTTCTTCAAGACGCGCCAGAACTGACGGGGCGCAAATAGTTGCGCAAAGCCGCGGATAATGAAGTTGGAATTGTGCAGCGGAAGGGTCTGGACCCGCAGGACCTGGACCGCGCCTTCCATCATCCGCTCGGAGAATTCGCTCGCCCGGTCCGCCTCCGCCAGCTTGTAGGAAGGCCAGCCCGTCAAAACGGTCACCGTGTGGCCGCGCGCCGCCAGCTCATCGGCCAGTTCGGACATCAGCTTGGTGGCTGATCCGATCTCCGGAGGATAAACGTCGCTGACCAGCAGAATACGCACGTCAACCGACTTTCACCGGCGCCCCACTGCTCAGGCTTTCCTCTATGGCGAGAGCCGCGCGCATGACCCGCAGATCGGCGGCGAAATTTGGCAGGATCGAGGGGCCGCCACTGGCCGCCGCCAAAAAGGCCGCGATCTCCGCCGCATAGCCATAGTCCTGCGAACCGGTGGCGAATTTCGACTTGCCCTTGGCGTCGAACAGATGGCTTTGACGGAAATCGAGCGAGGTGATGCTGCGGCCATCGAAGAATATCTCGAAATGCTCGCGGGGATAAGAGCGCGGACCCTGCGCGGAATAGACAAGCGAACCCACCGAGCCGTCGGCGAACCGCAGGTTGACCACGACATTGTCATTGTCCAGCACGATCCGGCTGCGGCCGTCCGCGCGCATCGCCCCGATCTCGGTGATCGCCGTGCCCGAAACCACTTCCATGAAGTCCAGGAAGTGTGTCATCTCCCCGATGATGCGGCTGCGGCCTTGGGCTTGGGAATGAACCCAGTGCTCCGGCGGCACATAGCCGGCATTGACGCGCACATCCATGACCAGGGGGCCTTGGCGCATTGTCAGCCATTCACGCATCTTGTCGGCATGGGGAGAATAGCGCCGGTTATGGCCAACCATGATGACCGGGCGGTGCGATGCTGCGTTCCAGGCCTTTTCGATCCCGGCCAGTTCCTCCCGCGAGATGCAAAGCGGCTTTTCCACAAACAACGGCTTGCCGTGCTCTATGGCCAGGCATACGGCATGGGCATGGTGGCTATGCGGCGTCAGTGCGAACAAGGCGTCGATGTCGTCCCGCGCGAACAGCGCGTCGCTTTCGGTGGAAACCTCCGCAAAGCCGAAGCGGCGGCCGCTATGCTCCGCGTTGACGCCGGACGACGTCGCCAGCACCCGAAGCGACAGCCCCTGCGCCTTGGCCAGCGCCGGAAGCAGGGTCGTACGGCCGAACTGGCCGGCCCCAAGCACCGCCAGGCGCAGTTCGCCGTCACGCCGCGCGGCCGGCGTGCGGGCCAGCGCCACCTTGCGCTCGCTGGACGGAGCGGCCTGATAATTCACCATCACCCCGATGGCGTTGGTGCGTGTATCGCCCAGATGATCGCGATATGCCGCTTCGGCGTCTGTGATGGCGTAGCGGTGGGTGATCAGGCGGCCCAGATCGAGACGCTGTTCCGAAGCCAGCCGTAGCAATTCTTCGACATTGCGGGTCTGGGTCCAGCGCACATGGCCGATCGGAAGATCGACACCATCGATCTCATAAACCGGGTCCAGCGCGCCAGGGCCGCCGGCCCTGGAAACCACAATCTCCACTTCCTTGTGCCACATCTCGTTGCGGTTGGGATGGATATCGGCCACGCCCACCAGCACGATGCGCGCCTTGGGACGACTGAGCTCGACGGCAGCGTTGACCGGGGCGTCCGAACTGGTGGCGGCGGTAATCAGAACCGCATCCTGCCCGAAGCCGTCCGAAAACCGGTTGGAGATCTCCAGCAACTCGTCCTTGCTGGCGGTCACCGCCGCGGCTCCGAAGCTCTTGGCGAGTTCGCATTTGGCGGGGTCCGGATCCATCGCGATCACCTGGCAGCCATAGGCGCGCAGCAGTTGGACTGTGACCAATCCCAACAGCCCCAAGCCGATCACCGCGACCTTGGAGCCGAAGGTCAGATGCGCCTCGCGCACGCCATGCAGGGCGATGACGCCGACCATGCCGAAGGCGGCTTCTTCATCACTGACGTTGTCGGGAACCCGCGCCGCCATGTTGGCCGGCACCGCGACGATCTCGGCGTGGCTGGCAAAGCCCTGGCCGACACAGGCAACCCTGTCGCCCGGCGCAAAGCCGGTGACGCCATCGCCCACTTCCAGCACGACCCCGCACGAGCTGTAGCCCAGGGGGCTCGGCGTATCGAGCCGCGCCAGCGAGTCCTGGAAAACCTTCCAGAAACCTTCGCGCCTGGCCTTTTCCAGAGCCCGGCGCGCCAGGTCGGGGCGCGCACGCGCCTTCCCCAGCAAGGATTTGCGCCCCAGATCGACCATCGAGCGTTCGGTGCCGATGCTGATGAGAGACGCCGTGGTCCGGATCAGCAGGCCGCCGCGCGGACAGCGGGGCGCCGGCACGGTCCGCAATGCGACCTCGCCACTGCGGTAGTTCTGGACGATCTGGAGCACGGTTACTGCTTGCTGTGGCTGAGGACGTAATTCTTCACCGCCGATGACATGCCCGGCGGGAATTCGGCATCCCTGCGGATGCTGTCCCAATTGTCCTTGAACCAGCCATGTGCGCGTTGGAGACCGTCCTCGAAATCGGTCGCAGGCTCGTAACCAAGCAAATCCCGAGCCTTGTCGATACTGGCCAGAAGCCTGCTCTTGGTGTCCCATTTACGGCGCTCGGTGAACAGGATACCCGCATTGTTGCCGGTTATGCCATTGATCATCTGGGCGAGCTGGACAATCTCGATCTCGCGGCCGGCGGCGATGTTCATCTCCTCACCGATTGCACGCTCGTAATAGCCCGCGCGCATCAGGGCATTGACGATGTCGCCCACATAGGTGAAGTCACGCGTCATCTTGCCGTCGCCGGTGATGGGTAAGGGCTGGCGGTTCATCGACCAGTAAATGAAATTCGGGATGACGTTGCGATACTGGCCGGGGACTTCGCCGGGGCCATACGAATTGAAGAAGCGCGTCTTCACCACCGGAAGCCCGTAATGATGCCAGTAGAAGTTCACATAGAGCTCGCCCGCCATCTTGGAGATCTGGTAGGGCGTCGTCAGGTGCATCGACACGAAATCTTCCTTGAGCGGAAGCGGCGCCTGCGACCCATAGATGGCGCAGCCCGAGCCGGCATAGACGAAACGGCTGATGTTGCCCTGGGCGACAGAGTATTCGAGCAGCTTGATGGTCCCGAGCTGACTTACCAGCAGGTCCCGCTCCGGAAAATCGACCGAATTCTGGTTGGCGAAGAACGCTGCCAGATGGAAAATCACGCTGGGCTTTTCATGGAAAACGCGCTTCAGGTCGATATCGTCCGTGATGTCGCCCTTGACGAACAGGACATTAGGCTGGTTGGGAATATTCCATTCCCGCGCCGCCGACAAGTTGTCGAGAATGATGACTTTGGCTGCGCCCGCCTCGGCCAGAGCCCGCGACAGGTTGCTTCCGATCGCGCCTGCCCCGCCCGTCACGAGAATGGTCTTGCCCCTATAGAATTCCTCGTGCGGCAGCAGCGCCATTTCGTACCCCAATGAGCGGAAAACCGGCCATCCATGTCCAATTTCCGATACCCCGTCAAGGCTTATATGGCGGAGCAAACGCCCTTCTCAAACGTCCCAAAGGCTGGGCGGACGGCGCCGGAAAATGTTTGAGACAATCCGATCCGCCGTCCCTTCAAATATGCCTGAACGCCAAGGTGCCGCGGCCGGACACTCTTGATGGAAGGGAATTGGCCATGTATCACCCCTGCCCATGGAACAAGCCCCCTTACCGGCCGTCGCGCTGATCGGCTGCGGCCTTTGGGGCCGCAATATTGCCCGCGCCCTGGCCGCTCTGGGCGCCCTCGGATTGGTCTGCGATGCCAACCCGGAAACCGAAGCCTTGGCGCGGTCCCTGGGCGCGGATTTCACCACGGACATCAATGCGGCTCTGGCCGGCAATACGGCCGCCATCGCCCTTGCGACGCCCGCCGCCAGCCATGCGGCGATGGCACAGAAGGCGCTGCGGGCGGGCAAGCATGTCTATGTGGAAAAACCCATCGCTCTGTCCATCAGCGATGCGGAAGAAACCGCGAAGATCGCGCGGGAGGCCGGCCGCATACTGATGATCGGCCACCTGCTTCAGTATCATCCGGTTTTCGTCAGGCTGCTGGCCATGGTCCGGGCCGGAGAGCTGGGCGACTTGCAATATATGTATTCCAACCGGCTCAACCAGGGACGCATCCGTACAGAGGAAAACGCCTTGTGGAGCCTGGCGCCGCATGATTATTCCATGCTCCTGGCGCTTGCCGGCGCGCCGGCGACAGCGGTCTGCGCATCGGGCCAGGCGGCGATACAGCCCGGCATCGCCGACATCGCCGTGGCGAATATCGAATTCCGTTCGGGTCTGAAGGCGCACATTTTCTGCTCTTGGCTCAACGCCTACAAGGAACACCGGCTGGTCGTGACCGGCAGCAAGGGCATGGCCGTGTTCACCGATTCCGCGCCGGCCTGGGAAGACAAGCTGGTCTTCTATTCTCATCGGGTCGAGCCTGGCGCCCACGGCCCCCTGTTCACGAAAGCCGAGGGCCGGCGCGTCGCAGTCGAACAGGGCGAGCCGCTGAAGGCCGAGATGCAGCATTTCCTGGAATGCGTGACATCGGCTTCGCCCCCGCTTACCGGCCCGGAAGAAGCCATTCCGGTGCTCAGGCTGCTGGAAGCCAGCCAGCAGGCGATGATGAACGAAGGCAGCCGCGTGGAGCTGGCATGAGCATCGATCCATCCGCCTTCGTGCATGAGACTGCCCTGGTCGATGAGGGCTCGCAGGTCGGCGCCGGCAGCAGGATATGGCACTTCAGCCATGTGCTTAAGAACACCCGCATTGGCGAGCGTTGCGTGATCGGCCAGAACGCCGTCGTCGGTCCCAATGTCACCGTCGGCAAGGGATGCAAGATTCAGAACAATGTCTCTGTCTATGACGGCGTGACGCTGGAAGATGACGTTTTCTGCGGCCCCAGCATGGTCTTCACCAATGTGCTGACACCTCGTTCCTTCGTGGAGCGTAAGAACGAATTCCTGCCCACGCTGGTCAAAAGAGGCGCCACCATCGGCGCCAACGCTACCGTCGTTTGTGGCCACACCATCGGCGAATATGCCATGATCGGCGCGGGCGCCGTGGTCACGAAGGACGTCCCTGCCTATGCGCTGGTGGTGGGAAATCCCGCCCGCCGTATCGGCTGGGTAAGCCGTACCGGCGAACGGCTGGGCAAGGACCTTGTGTGCCCTCGCACCGGTGAGCGATATGAAGAAGTCGATGGCCAGCTGAGACCAGTGGACGGAAAATAAGGCATCAGCCGGGGATCTGAGACATGACCAGCCAATCCACCACCCAGCTTGCTTCCGCGCTGAAGGCGAAGCTCACGGCCCGCACAGCAAGGCTGGGCGTGATCGGCATGGGCTATGTCGGCCTGCCGCTGGCGGTAGCCGCGCATCGGGCAGGCTTCAGCGTCCTGGGATTCGATATCGATCCCGCCAAGGTCGCAAACATCAATGGCGGCAAGTCGCCCATCAAGAGCCTGGCGTCGGAAAAGGTCGCGGCCATGGTGACCAGCGGTCGCTTTCGCGTCACGGCCGACTATGGCGAGATAGAGACGGTGGACGCGGTGATGATCTGCGTGCCCACCCCGCTGACCGACCATCGCGATCCCGACCTCTCCTTCATCGAGGAGACCGGAAAGTCGATCGCCAGGCACCTGCGGGCGGGGCAACTTGTAGTGCTGGAATCCACCACCTATCCCGGCACCACCCAGGATGTGTTGCGCCCGATCCTGGAGACCAGCAGCCTCAAGACCGACAGCGACTATTTCCTCGCCTATTCCCCGGAACGCGAGGATCCGGGCAACGCCAATTTCGAGACCGCCACCATCCCGCGCATCGTCGGCGCTGACGACGAAAACACCGCGGAACTGGCGGTCGCGCTCTATAGCCAGATAGTCAGCGATGTGCTGCGCGTGTCCAGCGCGGCCACCGCCGAGGCGGTGAAGCTGACCGAGAACATCTTCCGCTCCGTCAACATCGCTTTGGTGAACGAGCTCAAGATCATCTACGCCCGGATGGGCATCAATATCTGGGAAGTGATCGAGGGCGCCAAGACCAAGCCGTTCGGCTTCATGCCCTTCTATCCGGGTCCGGGCCTCGGCGGCCACTGCATCCCGATCGATCCTTTCTATCTGTCCTGGAAGGCGCGCGAATATGACGTCGCCACCCGCTTCATTGAACTGGCGGGTGAAGTGAACGCGATGGCGCCGCAGCATGTGATCGACTCGCTGATCGAAGCGCTGAGCCGCCACAGCCGCAAGAGTCTGAACGGCTCGCGGATTCTGGTCGCCGGCCTGGCCTACAAGAAGAATGTCGACGATATGCGCGAAAGCCCGTCGTTGCGCATTATCGAGATGCTGGAGGCCCGCGGCGCCGAAGTGCAGTTCTACGACCCCTTCATTCCGGTCATCCCGCCCACGCGCGAGCATGCCGCATTGGCCGGCCGTCGGAGCATCGCATGGAACAGGGAGAATCTCTCCCATTTCGACGCCGTGATGATCACGACCGACCATGACGATGTCTCCTATCAGGAGATGGTAGACTGGTCGCAGCTGGTGATCGATACCCGCAACGCCACCGCCGCCGTGACGCGTGGGCGCGACAAGATAATCCTGGCCTGAAGCCACCACGGTTATTCAGGCCGGCGGCCGGACAGACCGAGCAATTCCTCCAACGCGGGCGTCAGATCAGCGTCCTGCCTTACCCCGGCGGGCAGGCGCCCCAGTTGCAAGCTCCGGGCTATTGCATCCGCAATAAGCTCCGTGCGGGTTGCAGCGACAGCTGCGCCGCTGGCGATCGAGGATTTGCAGACGTCGGCGCCATATTCGGATGTCACCACCGAGCGAAGCCCCCACTTTTCCGCTTCCATCACTGTCGTCGAGCCGGGCGCGACGACCAGGTCGACGACGGAGAATGAGGCATGCAGCGGCAGGCGGGTGGCCAGTTCGATCTCGAAATTCGTCAGGCCTGCCCGCCGGGCGAGCGCGGCGAAATGCGCCATCTGGCCCACCTGCACCGGATGCAGCCGGATCCACCAGAAATGCTGTTCCCGGTTCATGGCCGCGGCCGTTTGGAATATGCGAACCGCCTCCTCGTCCGAAAATCCCCAGCTCAATGTCACAAGGATGTGGTGGCCGGAATGCCGGGCGCGCAGGTCCGCGGCAGACGCCATCGCGGAGTCGACAAATGGCCGGCCACCCTGATGCCAGATGGCCTCCCAGCTATTGCCCGTGACGACGGCCTTGTGCTGCGTTCCTTCAGACCATTCCTCCACCGCGGCGCGCTCATCCTCGCCCCAGCACCAGAAGCGATCTGGCATCATCTCATAGCCGCCTGGCGGGATCGCAAGCCAGCGGCCATAAGCGACATGGTCGCGCCCTTGGCTGCCATGCTGGATATCTGCGACGGGAATGCCGCTGCGGCGGCAGGCGAGGCACAAGGCCAAGCCCTCCGCGGAATAATAGGTGTTCACAAAAGCGATGCGAGGGCGGGCCTTGGCGAGAGCGCGCCCAAAGAAACGCGACAAAGCCTTGATCCTGGCGAAGTGCGCGAATATCCATGCGTCGGGGGGAAGCCCCACGCCGGGCTCCGCCGCGCGCAGCTCCGCCAGCAGGTCGCCCAACCGCTGCAAGTTGGCGTTCCTGGGGGAAGCAAACAGCCGGAGCCGAAGTGTCGCCAGGACCTTCAGGAAATCCAGCCGCGGCTGAATGAACATAGAAGGCGCGTATCGCGGGTAAAAGGATTGCCAGCCGGGCGCCATTATGAAGGAGCTCATACCGCGCTTCTCCAGCGCCCATCCCACCGGATCCATCATCCGGTCGTAGTAAAGCCCTTCAACCGCGGTCATTGAGGTGCCATCGCTCAGTATGAATGCATCGGCGGGCCGCATCCGCACTCGCGTCTTGCGCCAGTCCCGCAGGGATGCCGAAAACTGGCGGATCAGGTTGTCGGGCGTCTTCAGAAAGCGGTTGACGGGCTTGCGCCAGACGCCGCCCTGCGGATCCTGCGCAAGAAGATAGTGAAATATGATGGCGTCGAAAATCCGCAGCCGGAGGATCGGCCAGACATGGACGCCGTCAATCGTCCATGTTGCAACCGGATAGCGCATCTCCAGCCGGTTTATGACGTCGATAACCTGTGCCGGCCCCATTAGATGGGCAATCTCCGAAGAATTCTTTCAGGCAGGGGAGCATCGGGACACCGCATATTGCGGTACCCGTGGCCTGACGCGGTTTATACTGCGCCTTGACCGCGGCGCAAGCTGTCTTATGCCGAACGAGCCGGCCTTTCCGCCTGAAAAGGGCCCTAAGCCGAAAAAAGCTACCCACGAATATGCGCCAGGTCCGCGGCCCATGTTCGAACAGCCTTCAAAAAGTAAAATGGAGTCCCCCAGGCGATCATGGACAGTATCCCGCACATGATAAAGAGACAGATCATCTTCACCGGAATATTGAGCGCCGTCGCCCCCAAATCCATTCGCGACAGCAAATAGCTGCCGGCGAAGGCTGCGCCATAGATAAGGGCGAACTTGGCAAATGGCCACTTGATGGGATCATGGCGGATGGCAAAGGGCATCGCTACAAAAGACATGGCGAAATAGGCCGATAGAGTAGCGACCGCCGCACCCAAATTTCCCAGATGCGGTATCAGAGTGATGTTCATCGCAATTGCGACGATCGCGCCGGCTACAGTCCCGACAGGCACATAGCGCGTCAATCGGCGGTCGAAGAACAACACGTTGGTTATGGTGAGCGAGTAAATGCCCGACGCCACTCCCGCGAATGCAAGAATCGGCACGAACTGCCGCGCGTCATGAAAAGCCGGAGCCGCCAAAAACGCCACCATCTCGGAGGAAAAAGTCGCAACCCCCGCCCCGAGCATGCACGTGCCCACCACCAGGATAATGCCCAGTTGCCGGACATTGGCCAGATTGTCGGCACCGCCAAGCGTACGCTCCGACATTGTGATTGGAATATAGGCTCTGTTCAGGTTTGACGACAGCAAGTCCACCGACATGCCCAGCATGAAAGCGACGTTGTAAATACCCGCAGAGGCCGTACCCAATATGGCATTAATGGCGAACCGATCGGCGGCGGCGATCACCATTCCCGCCGCGCTGTGCGGAATCTGCGGCACCGAATAGGCCAAAGCGCCCAGGACATGCGACTTGCGAAAGACAATCCGGTAATGCGGCCGCAACGCGACCAGCGCATAACAGCCATATAAAACGGTATTGGCGGCAATCGCCACCAGCACTCCTTTGACGCCCCAGCGCAAGATCACGACAAGAAGGATTGTGATCGATGTTGTGGCCAGGAAAAAGGATCCGGAGACGACCGCGTAACGCATGGCTCTTTCCTGGGCCTGCAACACGCTAAGCAGCACCGAAATGAATGGCTGGAACATCGCCGTGATGATCCCCAGCACGATGTATGGCCAGAAGGCTATATCCCCGACAAAGGGCCTGAAGAGCGGCGCGCCGAACAGTATGGCAAGGATGCCGACGACCGCCGCAATGAGAAGCATAGTAAGAAGCACACTTCCCCAGAACTCCTGAAGCTTGGAATGGTCTTCGCGATATTCATAGTAGAATCGCATCGCGGCCGAATCCAGATTGCAGGTGAAAACGATGATCAGTATCTGGGTCAGGGATTGTATGATGGCGTAGATGCCGTAATCGACTGGCGGCATGAAACGCGTATAGAGCGGCAGAAGCAGAAAGGCGGTGCCCTTCTGCAGGATGCTGGCAGCGATATAGATCGCAGAACTTCGTCCAAACCGGGCAAGAAGCTTCATGTCATCCCAAATTTGCCAGGCAAAACCACCAACCCGCGATGTGTGGCGGAAAGGAAGGGTAAGCTGCGGCAGGACGGGTAATCCCGGTGCCTCTTCCGGTGCCCTCTTTTAAAGCCAAAAATACACATCGAAATCAACCTATACAAGGACACGCAAACCCGACATATTCGGCGCAAATCAAAGATGCCGCCGGCCAAGCGCACATGGCGGTCCGGGAATGGATCATGAAGATTTTGACGGTGTTTGGCACGCGCCCCGAAGCGATCAAGCTGGCGCCTGTCGTCTTGGCGCTGAAGGACGACCCCTCGCTGGAGAATATCGTCTGCGTGACCGCCCAGCACCGTCAGATGCTGGACCAGGTGCTGGAGATATTCGCGCTGAAGCCTGACTATGATCTTGATCTCATGGAGCCCAACCAGTCGCTGACGCGCCTGACCGCCGGCGCCCTCGAAGGCGTTGGCCGGGTGATTGACGAGGCAAGGCCCGACTGGGTTATCGTGCAGGGCGACACCACCACTGCCTTTGCCACCGCGCTTGCTGCCTTTTATCGCAAAACCAAAGTGGCGCATGTGGAGGCCGGCCTGCGCTCCGGCGACATCTTCGCCCCTTGGCCGGAAGAAACCAACCGCCAGCTGGTGGGCCGGCTGACGACCATGCATTTCCCGCCCACAGAGGGCGCAGCCGAAAATCTGCGCCGCGAAGCGGTGCCGGACGCGGTCATCGACGTCACCGGCAATACGGTGATCGACGCGCTGCAATGGGTGGCCGCAAGGCTGGATCGCGACAGTGCGCTGTCGGCAAAGGCGATGGCTGGCCTACCCCGGCTGGATCAAGCCCGCCGGCTGATCCTGGTCACCGGCCACCGGCGCGAGAATTTCGATGGCGGGCTGGAGCGTATCTGCCGGGCCCTGCGCCAACTGGCGGAGCGCGGAGATGTGGAGATCGTCTATCCCGTCCACCTCAATCCCAATGTCCAGGCCACTGCCCGGAGTATTCTGGCCGATCACCCCGCCATCCATCTCATCGCGCCGCTGGACTATATCCCTTTCGTGGCCGTGATGCGCCAAGCCCACATGATCGTCACCGACAGCGGCGGCATCCAGGAAGAAGCGCCCAGCCTGGGCAAGCCCGTGCTGGTGACCCGCGACACCACCGAGCGGCCGGAGGCCGTTCATGCGGGAACGACAAAACTGGTGGGGACGCGCACGGATGTGCTGCTCGCCGAGGCGTCTGTCCTTCTGGACGATCCGGCCGCCTATGCCCGCATGGCGCAGGCGAAAAACCCCTTTGGCGACGGCCGCGCGTCACAGCGCATCGTCAAGCGTTTAAAGAACTGGCCGAACTGAGCGCGGCGTGGGCTTCGTTCCCCGTCAGGCGGTGATAGATCGCCAGCAGCCGGGCCGCATTCCGCTGAATATCGAAATTGGCATGTGCGAGCGCGCGCGCATTCTCGCCCATCCGGCACCGCTCGGCGGGATTGCGATAGAAGAACTCCACGGCATCTGCGATCAGCACCGGGTCGGGCGCCGGAATGCAGATGCCCGTCTCACCGGGAATGATAGTGTCGCGCGTCGGCTCGCGCACCGCCACAATGCCGGGCACGCCGAAATAGGCGGCTTCGAAAACCGGCCGGCCTGGCGCATTGACACGCGAGGGGAAGCAGAGGACGTCAATATCGCGGTATATGCCGGCAACATCAACGACAAACCCCTTGGGGACCAGAATGTCTTCGAGATTATGCTCCTTAATGAAGGAGTTCAGGCCGGTTGCGACGTCATGCGATAGATTTACGCGTGAGAGCAGCCTTCGCCAAAGCCCCTTCGCTGTCCGGGCATTCTCGCCAACCACCCAGAATTCTGCATTCAGATTGCGCTCGCGGCATAACTTCGCCGCTTGCGCGAATTCCATGATTCCTTTGGGCAGGGTCAGACCGCCCACATAGGCGACCCGAAGCGGGTGGCTCGGACTATCGGGCCGATCGCAATCCTTTCCGGCTGTCACGCGAAGTCCATTATGGACCACGACCGAGGAAACGCCTGGCCAGATCGAATTCTGGACTGTCTGATCAATCGCAACGACTTGGTCCGCCTGATGGCGCAGGAAAGCACGCATATGCCGCACCCGCCATGACGACATCCTGTCACGCAGCAGGCAGCGCACATGAACCAGCAACGGCGCCCGCATCAACGTTTTTGCGATGCCGCCTACATAAGCCACGTCTATATCGTTCACATGGATGACGTCGAAAGGGCCGCAGCGCTTCGCTTTGAGCAGAGCGGACATCGTAAAGGGAAGATATGCGATCTCACGAAGCAGCACCGCCCAGCGCAGACCGTGGTAATAGCCATGATCCGTCTCGTTCCAGCGGCTTATGCCCGGGCGGGGGATGACAGTCATCCCCAGCGAACCAAAGAGCTTTTCTACCTCACCATGTGGACAGATCACGGTAGCCTGCACTGCGTTCGCTGGGAAAGCCGCGAACATTTCACTGAGGCTCTTGGTAGAACCACCTATCTTCGGGGACGTACAAATATACAAGACGCGCAAGCTATATTCCTTAAACTGGCGAAGCATTCTCGCCATTGACGCCAAACCGTTCGGCAAAGGGCTTCAGATTCATCGCCATATTGCTACGGGTTCTTTTCGCCAGGCTTTCGCGAAACCATTCGAGCTTCTCTATCGGTCCTGCCCCAGGGGCGGTCCACCAGATCGGATGCGTCAAAAGCTGCAGGGCGGCGCCTTGCTGTACGTCCGGATGATCCAGCGGATGACCAAAGCGCCATCGGCCTTCGCTATCAGTGACGTACAGGATATCCTTGAAAAATGCCGGCTGATAGGCATGCAGGCGGCCGGCGAGCCTGCCTTGGCGGCCCAACAACTGGGATGCGGGCCGATGGAAACTAATATAGTCAACCGAAGAGCCGCTGAGATTCTCCAGAAGCGCGCATTCGCGTTCTGCGGCCACCTCCAGCTCCGCCGCCCTATCGGGAAACGCCGCGGCATCGAAATGCAGGCCGATCCTGTGGCCTAGCTCGAGCAGCCTCCGCAGCGCGCCACGGCCCTGCATGCTCGCCGGGTTATAAAACTCGGTATTCAGCAATACATAGTAGGTGCTTTGAATCGACTCCTCGGCTTCGATTTCAGCGATCCGGACCGCGCTGCCAAGACACAAATCTACGTCGTGGCGCAACACCATGTCCCTGCCGGCGCAGTCGATATCGGAGAATGTGGCGCAGCGGTAGCCAATAGCCTTCAGGCCACGCAGCAGTTGACGATAGCCCTCAAGAGAAAAGGCACGATCATCACTCGCAGGGATGGAACTCATGGAACCGGCACCTGGTCAGCACCGCTCGCGCAGCCGTTTTGCCGGTGAACCACCATAGACCCCGTTCGGTTCGCATGGCTTGGTGACCACGGCGCCAAGGCCGATCAGGACATTGTCTCCGATCTTGATGCCGTTCATAACCGAGCAGTTAGGGCCGAGCCAAACCCGCTCTCCGACAGTGACGCTGCCCGAAACTTCAGCACATGCTGTCAGGATTCCATTGGTGCCGATACTACAGTTATGTGCGATATGCACATGGTCATCTGTCTTGACAAAATCGCCAATCGTCGTGGGCTCGACGGTGCCGGAACAGACGGTGTTCAAAGCGCCGATCTCGACATTGTCGCCAATCACGACCGACCCGACATGGGGAATGCGGTGATTGTTGCCCGCCGCATCCTGGACGATGCCAAAGCCCTCCTCTCCAATCACGCTGTTGCTTTTCACCAGACAATTGCGGCCGATCACGACATTGCGCCCGATCACCACATGATGGCGCAGTTCCGTTCCCTCAGCGATCCTACAACCTTCCGCTATCACGCAATATTCGCCAATAGTCACGCCACTCCCGATAGTGGTGGTGGCATGAACGCGAGCGGTGGCAGCAATCCTTCCGGATGGCTTTCCACTGAAGAATGCCGCTAGTGCGTCCGCAAATGAGCGGCGAGGATTATCCACCTCGATGACGCTGCCAAGCCAGGGCACCTGCCGACCTTCGGACCTGGGCACCAAGAAGACGGTGTCGCGCAAGACTGAAAGATCCGTACCCTCCCCTGGCCATGCCTTCATGAATCCCAGTCCGCCCGGCCTGGGGTTTGCCAAGGTGCAAACGCCCGTGACCGAAATATCCTCGCCCACGAGGACCCCATGCACGATCCGCGCTATGTCCGCAGCACATATGATCGTCTTGCCATTGATAGGACCGGTCATCGATTAACCTGGACTGGAGAAGCCGTCGCCCGCGGCTGTATAACGCAATTTGCGACTTATTTGCAAGCCATTGATTCAAAGACGGTTTTCGGAAAGTCTCGGGGTTTCATGCACGTTCGCATTGTAATACGCTAAGCTCGTCGGATAGGCCTAACGGATTACAGATGACCGCCATGTCCTTTGCCAGAAACATCCGGCGATGGTATTGGCCCAGTCCCGAGCGCACCGAGCCCTAAATGAATCAATTGAGAGAGAAGCCCGAGGGCTATTTCCTGCTGATGCAGCCCCAACAGCAGGGCGGGGTTCAGGTCGATCTTGCGGCAGCATGGCTTTCCATCCGGCATGGCTGGCGCGTGATCCTGGCGACCGTTGTCGTGCTGGTGGCGCTCGCAGCGCTGCACGCCTTTGTCCTGGCAACCAAGATTTACAGCTCGACCGCGCTGATCTCGGTCAAGACGAGGGAAGTCGGCGCCGCCGCGGGTGCAGCCACCCAGTTCCAGGGCCTGGCCTCACTCGCCGGCATCAATCTGAGCGGCGGCGATTCCAAGCGCGAGGAATTCATCGCCATCCTCTCGTCGCGGACCGTCGTTCGCACCCTGATCGAGAAAGACAATCTGCTGCCGGTCCTATTTTCCTCGAAATACGACAGCAAAACGAAGGCCTGGAAAGACACGCCGCCCACGATGGGGAATGCCGTGGACTATTTCACCAGGAGCGTTCGAACCATCACGGAAGACAAGAAGACTGGCCTGATCAAGGTGGAGGTAAGATGGCGCGACCGCCAGCTGGCGGCGCAATGGGCAAGCCAGCTCGTCGCCATCGCCAATCGGACGGTCCGCGACGCCGCCATCAAGCAGGCGCAAAAAAACCTTCAGTATCTGAAAAGGGAAATGGCCGGGGAAACCTTCGAGACGGTTCGGGAGAGCCTTTTACGCCTGACGCAGATCAACATGAATCAGGCCATGCTCGCCCAGGTCCAGAGCGACTATGCCTATGTAATAATCGACGCGCCCGAAGTCGCCGAGAAAGATAAATTCGTCCGGCCTCAGCGGGCGGTGGAAATCGCGGTCGCGATTTTGCTGGGCATCCTGCTCAGCGTTACGTACTTACTCGTTCACAACTGGCGTTCCATCAGGCAGCGCCGGTTTGAGATCCAGGACGGCTTCGTCCAAGGCTGAGCTTGCACGCCTATCGGATGGCTTCGGGGATCTTGCGATCCTGGCCCAGAACCCTCGAGACCTTGGCCGTGCGCCAATTCATGCCGGCGATCAGGATGAGAAACTCGACATTGTAGGTGTTACAGATACCGCCGTGCGAGAAAAGCAGCACGATGGTCACGATGCCGGACGCCACGGCAGCATGCTCGTCTTCCCTCATAGCGCTGTGCATTTTGGTTACGATCGCAGCGATCAGAAAAAATGTTATCAGGCCGACGCGCGATAATTGGCCGGTTATCAGGGACTCGGAGCCTGAATAATCGTAATCCGGCCCGAGAATCCGCGTATCGATATATTCGTTGAGATCGTAAGAGCCGATACCAAACAGAGGGCTGTGGGAAAAGATGCTGATATGCTGAGCCCAGAGCCAGCCACGATACATTGTATCGCTCAGCCCCTGCGCCCCCTGGACATTCGTCTCTGAGTGGAAGAGGAACTGGTTGATGACGGGAATGTTCAGGTCCGTTGGCAGTATGGCGACCAGAATCGCCGGCAGGACTATGCTGATCAGAAAGGCTGTTATCATCAGGAAAACAATCGTCCAGCGCCGCAAGGATGTCCTGAATGCAGCCTTCCGTGCCAGATGCAGGTACGCCAGAGCCAGGATGAGCGCGATGACGGACGATCTGATAACGGAAAAAAGCAGGAAATACCCGGCAAGGTATAATGTCGCCTTTCGGAAGACGCCGTTCGAAAACCACAAATTGGCGAGAATGATGGGGACGCAGAAGAAAGCCGTATCGGCGACCCCCGGGAAAATTGAAACGCGCCAGGCGATCTCATCATGCGCCAGCCCGGGGATGATCCCCCAGCCATTCATTCCTATCAGATATGTGAGGGCTCCCAGCGGTATCGAAAAATACAACAGCGTATTGAGCAAAGCTGGTGAGGGCGCCAGGCCGAAAGCCCAAATACCGAAGATGGGAACACAAAAGGCGATCGTGCTGGGGATAATGATGAAGTCGCCTCTCAGGACCGATACCAGAACGATTGCGACCAGATAGAAAAGCAAAAGCCATTCCGGCAGTCGCACCGTCCCGTTGACGAATGCCAGCACGGCAACGAAGCCGCCGAAGATCACGATCGGAACGGCAAAGACGAAATATTGGACCTGGGGCGACAGGATCTGGGTCGCGCCTTCATAATCCACCCCCACGAACCGGGCCAGGACATAGTAGGCCAACATGCACGAGAAGAGCGACCCGCAGATGGCTGTCAGCGACAGGGTTGTTCCCGGATGTGCAACAGCCTGGTCGGTCACCGTAGGAACTTCCTCGCAAGCCGCTTTATCAACTCAAAATATCTGAAGTTGTTGGGATAATCGCGGAATGTCTTGCGGGGGGCGTTCATCATCCTCTCAAAACGATCCTCCGTCATTTCCAGTTTCTTGATCACATAGAGACGGTCTTCTTCCTCCAGGCGCGGCTCGGGATAGAGCGGTTCTGCGATCGCCTGGAATGCATGCTCGCGCGTCATCTGACCGGACAGGATCAACGCTGAATTATGTGCACGCCGCTTGTCGATATCGAACTTGCGCGGAAGGATATGCGCCTGGAAAAACCGGGTATAGATCGACTCGTAATGCTTGCCGCCGTAATAGACCCATCCCAACTCGTCTTCTATCACCCTCATGGCCTGGTTCTTGTTGTACTCAACATAGTTCAGGATGGATATGGGCTGAATCTTGCGAACGAGGATGTAATAGGCCAGGCGGAACAGCCCAAGCATGGGATAGGTTCTCAGGCGTGACTTGCCAAAGCGCCGATGCACGCCGCGGATATAGCGCAAGTCAAAATACCCGTAGCCCCATAGCAAAGGTAGAATGCCTTCGGTGACCACGTTGGTTCCAAGCAGAACATGCTTGATGCCATGACGCGACGCCAGCCCGTACAGCAGCGCCGAAATGGCATGGTCGGTTGGCACCTCTCCGTCGGGCGTTGACGCCTCCAGGAAAGAAAGCTGCAAGTCTCGGAATTCCTCCCAGTCCACGACATGGGTATAAAGATCAATATCGAGATGCTTCAGCGTCTTTTCGATGTTGGAAACCGCCAGTTCGGAATTCCAGCCATTATCGAAATGCACCGCCAGCGGCCGCAGACCCCACTGCTTGCACAGATAGGCGACATAGGTGCTGTCGACGCCGCCGCTCACGCCGATGACGCAGTCATAGGCCTTGCCCTTGCCGGCCGCCCGAATCTCATCGAGCAAGGCCGCAAGCCGCGCGTCGCGCTGGCTTTTCGGAATAACCATCCGGCGCATCCGGGCGTCGAACTGATGGCAATGATTACAGACGCCCTGCTCGTCGAATACGATCTCCGGATCGCTGGTGTCCATGATGCAACGTGTGCAGATACGATATTCAGTCATCTCTGTCCTTCGAACACCTAAGCGGAAACTATTGAAATGCTGGCAGTCTCTTCGGCTGAAAGATAACTGATAAGAACCGCGCGATGTTTGCCATGGAAAACGAACATGCTGCCCGCTGCAACGGCTGAAGCATGACCGTCGGTCACCGCTTGCTGCATGTGCTGTATGGTACCGGCGCCGCCGCAGGCAATAACCGGCACGTCCACGGCTTCCGCCACGCTTCGGACAAGGTTGAGGTCATAGCCGTTCCCCAGCCCGTCGCGGTCGATGGCGTTTATCAGTATTTCCCCTGCGCCCGCCGCCACGGCCGCGCGTGCATGGGATACCGGGTCCTTGCCGGTCCCCTTGGTACCGGAACGGCCATAGACCTCGTAACCGCCGAACAGCTTCTTCTTCGCGTCAATCGATACCACGATTGCCTGGCTGCCGAATTGCCTGGCGCCCTGGCGAACGAGATCGAGGCCGGCCAGCGCCGCGCTGTTGATGCAGACCTTCTCTACTCCGCTGCGCAGGATGCGCCCCATCTGCTCGACCGTGCGCACGCCGCCACCATATCCCAGCGGCATGAAGCACTCGCCCGCAATCTCCTCGATCATGCGGAAATTCGGTTCGCGGCCATCGCAGGTGGCGGTGATGTCAAGCAGCATCAGCTCATCAGCGCCCTTGTCATTGAAGATGCGAATGGCATTCACGGGGTCGCCGATATAAACCGGATTCTTGAACTTGACGGTTTTGACCAGACCCTTTCCTTTCAGCAGCAGGACAGGAATAACGCGCGCCTTGGTCATGCCTAATACCGCAGGGCGAAATTCTGGAGCAGCTTCATCCCGAATTTGTGACTCTTCTCCGGATGGAACTGAACGCCCATGATGTTGCCGCACTCAAAGCCCGCGGCGAATTCGTATCCATGACTGGCTGTCAGCAGCACATCGACCTTGTCGGCGCAATCCACGAAATAGGAATGCACGAAATAATACCGCAATTTCTCATCGGCCGGCGTGACCAATTTGCTTTCCTTGCAGGCGGAAACCTGCGTCCAGCCCATGTGGGGCACTTTCAGGCGCGAATCCGGCGGCACTGAAAAGCGGCGCGCTTCGGCATCGATCCAGCCGAGGCCGGGCAAGCCCCCCTCCTCGCTGCGGCGTGTCATCAGTTGCATGCCCAGGCATATGCCCAGGATCGGCACGCGGTCCGCTTTCACGCGCTGGTCGAGCACTGCGGCCAATCCCCTTTCGCGCAGATTCGCCATTCCCGCGTCGAACGCGCCCACGCCCGGCAGGATCAGCTTGCCGGCCTCTTCTATGACTTTGGGATCTGACGTGATCTGCGATGCCACGCCCAGCTTGCGGAGCATGTTCTTGATCGAGCCCGAATTGCCCATCCCGTAATCGATAATCGTGATCATCGCCCTTCCGCGGCAGTTCGAAGCGGGCAACGGAGCGTCAGCCCATCGCTTTCGATAATGTTACCCGGTCTTGTAGTAAAGGCCGGGGAATTTTCATAATGAAAACATCTGGTTATTGTGATAATCCGCCGGCGGGAACGCGGTGGCGGGGTCGGCCATCCCGGACGTCGCCACCGGTGTACAAAGGCTCGGCAGTTGGTGCATAAGGCAGCCCACAACCCTCTATGAACAGAGCAGAAAAGCGTGACAAAGGTTGAGAAAGCGGACCCGCGGGTCATCCTCATCCTGCAAGCCCGCATGGGGTCCAGCCGTCTGCCGGGCAAGTCCATGATGGACTTGGCGGGCGCTCCCTTGCTGGGCCGTATCCTGGAACGTGTCACCCGCGCCCGCAAACCGCACCAGGTATTAATGGCGACTACCCGGCGCGCCGAGGATGACATACTTGCAGACTTGGCCGAAGGCATGGGGGTATCGGTCTTCCGTGGCGCGCAGAACGACTTGCTCGACCGCTATTACCAGGCAGCGAAGCAGGCCGGCGCCGACATCGTGTTGCGCCTGCCCGCCGACAACGCCACGCCGGAGCCAGCTGAGATTGACCGGATCGTGGACTTCCATCTCTCCACCGGTTTTGTTTTCACCACCAACCTGGCCCAGGCTCTGGGAAGCGGCTATCCCGACGGCATCGGCGCCGAGGCCGTGGATTTCTGGGCTTTGGAGGAAGTGTGGAAGAACAGGAGCGATGCGGAGCTGAACGAGCACCCGCACCTGAATTTCTTCAATTACGCCCGGCAGAAGCCGGTCAATCCACGCTATCCGGTCGGCGCGCCCCCATGTCCTGCCGACATCGCCCGGCCCGACATCGTGCTGGACGTCAACACCACTCAGCAGTACGAGTTCATCAGGGCGCTGTATGAATATCTCTATCCGCGCAATCCCGAATTCACCATTCGCGATACCATTGCGTGGTACGACAACATCTACAAAAAGCAGGAATCCAACGCATGACCAGCAAGGGGCGTGTTGTCTATTTCAACGGCGAGATGATCGCCGAGGAGAATGCCAAAATCTCAATCTACGACTCTGCGCTCATGTTCGGCGACATGGTTTTCGAGATGACACGCTCGTTCAACAAGAAGCAGTTCAAGCTGCGCGAGCATCTCGACCGCCTCTATCATGGTCTCAAGATCCTGCGCATCCCGCTGGATATGCCGGTCGGGGAGATGGAAAAGGCCTGCCATGAGACCATAGAGGCCAATGACCATCTTTTCGCCGCCGATGACGAACATCGCCTGATGATCGACGTCTCGCGCGGCCTTCTTGGCATCTACCAGAACAATATCGACTTGCCCAAAGGCCCCAACGTCATCATCGCCGATTTCCCGCTGCGCTGGACGGTCGCGGGCATGGGCCATCTTTTCGACAAGGGCATCAACGCTGTCATAACCAGCCAGCGCGCGCTTCCGGCATCGCTTCTGGACCCCAAGATCAAGAACCGCAGCCGCATCCACTATCTGATGGCCAATATCGAGGCTTCGCAGATGGAAGGGGAAGACAATTGGGCCCTGCTGCTGGACCCGGATGGTTTCGTGGCCGAAGGCACCGGCGACAATTTCTTCACCATCAAGGACGGCGCCATCTATTCGCCGGAAGGCCGCAACATCCTGCGGGGCATTTCGCGCGACTATGTGATGAAGGAACTGGCGCCGCAACTAGGCATTCCGGTTCAGGAGAAGAACCTGGACCCTTACGACATCTACACCGCCGACGAAGCCTTCATGACCGGCACGCCGTTCTGCATGCTGCCGGTGACGCGCATCAATGGCGAGAAGATCGGCAGCGGCGAAGTCGGCCCTGTCTTCAGCCGCGTGCTGGACGCCTGGAGCAGGAATGTCGGTGTGGACATAGCCGGGCAAATCAAGGCCTGGAATGCAGCGGGCAGCACCCTGGCGGCCAATGCACCCACCCCCTATCGCTTCAAGCCCAAGAAATGAGCGCGGACATCGGCTTCATGCAGGGGCGCCTGTCGCCCCGTGTTGACGGCAAGATCCAGGCCTTTCCGTGGGAAAAGTGGCGCGCCGAATTTCCGGCAGCCGAAAAGCTGGGCCTGACGCTGATGGAATGGACTCTGGACCATGACCGGCTGGCGGAAAACCCGCTG
This sequence comes from Hyphomicrobiales bacterium, assembly GCA_040255825.1. Taxonomy (GTDB): domain Bacteria; phylum Pseudomonadota; class Alphaproteobacteria; order Micropepsales; family Micropepsaceae; genus Rhizomicrobium. The sequence continues at coordinate 139,450 of JBDZVS010000004.1, forward strand.
ATGACGCCAGAAGGCCAGGCGGAGATCGCCGCGCTGAGCCACAGGCATTGCGTCCGCGTCGCCTCCCTCACCGGCGACATCTTCATGCAGATGCCGTTTTGGCGGGTCGCCGGCGCCGAGCGCGCCGGGCGACTGGCCGTGTTCGATGCTGTCGCCGACGCCTGTGGCAAAGTCGGCATCCGCTTCATCGTGGTGCCGCTGGTGGACAATGGCGCCATGCACACGGCGCTGGAAGAAGCCGCGGTTGTGGACGAGTTCACCAAGCGCGCGAGCTGGCTGAAGCAGCGTGGCATAGCGGTGGTGTTCGAATGCGATTACCCGCCCGCCCGGCTGGCGGAATTCATCGCCCGCTTCCCCCAGGGGACATTCGGCATCAATTACGACATCGGCAACAGCGCCGCGCTTGGCTATGACAGCGCTGAGGAACTGGCGGCTTATTTCCCACGCATCCTCAATGTTCATATCAAGGACCGCAAGCTGCACGGCACCACTGTTCCGCTGGGCACTGGAAATGCCAATCTGAAGGGCGCCATCACCGGGCTGGTGCGCCGGGGCTATCGGGGGTTTTACATCTTGCAAACGGCGCGCGCCGAGGATGACGATCACGCAGGCGTGCTGGCGCGCTATCGCGACATGGCCAAGGAGTGGATCGAGGCGGCATGAAGCTGGATTTGGATGGCAGGGCGGCCCTGGTCGCGGGCGCAAGCCGCGGCATAGGCCTTGCCATCGCAAAAGCGTTGCATGAAGAAGGCTGCAACCTGGCGCTGGCGGCGCGCAACCGCGCCGGGCTGGAAGCCGCGGGAGCGCTGCTTGGCGGCCGCACCTCGGCGCATCCCGGCGACGTTTCTGACATCGCCCAGGCTGGGGCCGTGGCGGGTGACGCTGCGGCGCGCTGGGGCGGCCTGGATATCCTCATCTGCAATGCCGGCGATGGCCGCTCCGTACCGGCCGGCAGCGAGAGCGAAGCGGAATGGCGGCGCATGCTGGACGTCAACCTCTTCACCAGCCTGAACATGATCGCCGCTGCGCGCCCGCACATGCGGCGGGGCGGCGCCATTGTCTGCATTTCCTCCATCGCCGGCATGGCGGCCCTGGGCGCGCCGGTGGCCTATTCCGCCGCCAAGGCGGCGCTGAACGCGGCAGTGAAAAGCCTGGCCCGTCCGCTGGCGCTGGAAGGGCTTCGCATCAATGCCATCGCGCCGGGCAACATCCTTTTTGACGGCGGCACCTGGGATCGCAAGCTTGCGGAGGACCGCGCCGGCGTCGAAGCAATGTTGGCGCGCGAGGTGGCACTTGGCCGACTGGGCAAGCCCGAGGAAATCGCCGCTTTGACCGTGTTCCTGGCCTCGCCGAAGGCCTCCTTTATCACAGGCAGCATTCTTGTCGCCGATGGCGGTCAGCTGCGCTAGGAAACACCATGACCCGCGCCCTTCCAAAAGCCTTCGACCTCTGCGGACGCACCGCTCTGATCACCGGCGCCGGCGGCCTTCTGGGTCCGCAACATGCCATCGCTCTGGCGGAAAATGGCGCCAATGTCGTGCTGGCCGACATCAATCTGGCAGGGGCGCAACGCGCCGCTGAAGAGGTTCGAAAGACGGTGCCCGGCGCCGATGCAGCCGCCCTCTTGCTCGACGTTACCCAGCCCGCGCGCGTGCGCGAGGTCGCTGCCGGGCTGGGCACGGTCCATATCCTGGTGAATAATGCCGCGATCGACGCCAAGGTGACGGCCCGGCCTGGAGTCGCAAACGGCTCCCGCCTGGAAGGCTTCACGCTCGAGCAATGGAACCTCGAAGTCGCCGTGGGCCTGACCGGCGCGATGCTGCTCAGCCAGGTCTTTGGCGATGCGATGGCCGCGTCAGGCGGCGGCGTCATCCTCAACATCGCTTCCGACCTGTCGGTGATCGCGCCCGACCAGCGCATCTATCGCCTGGGTCGCGATGTTCCGGAAGACGAGCAGCCGGTCAAGCCTGTCACCTACTCCGCGATCAAGCATGGCCTGGTTGGCCTGACCAAATATCTCGCGACCTATTGGGCGGCGTCCGGCGTGCGCGCCAACGCCCTGTCACCCGGCGGGGTCTATAACGGACAGAGCGAAGCCTTTGTCGAGCGCCTGGCGAACCTGGTCCCGATGGGGCGAATGGCGCGGGTGGATGAATACCGTGCCGCGGTGCAGTTCCTTTGCTCCGACGCCTCCTCCTACATGACAGGACAAAACCTCGTCATCGATGGTGGGCGGTCAATCCTCTAAGGGCGAGGCGCCATGCCCAAGCATCCGCGCTACCAGGATTATGTCATCGCCGACGGCAAGCTGGTGGGCGATTTCGAAGCCATGTACCGGGACTTCGACGATCCGTGGGAGCAGACCACCCGCGAGCAATTCGCGTCCGAGAAGGCGGTGGCCCTGAATCTGCTTGCGCGGCTCAAGGCGCGGCATGGATGCCGGCGGGTGTTGGAGCTTGGCTGCGGCTTCGGCGACTTCACCGCTCGCGCCGCCGCGCTGGGCCTGGACGCCATCGGCATGGACATCTCGGAAACCGCCGTGAAGAAGGCGGCCGAACGTCACCCCCAAGCCCGCTTCCTGGCCGGCGCCCTCAGGGAGCATGATAAGATCAGGACGCTGGCGCCCGACATTATCGTGATGGCCGAAATCACCTGGTACGTCCTGGAAGACCTGCCGGCTTTCATCGATTTCCTCAAGCGCGAACTGCCGAATGTCTATCTGGTGCACCTGCTGATGACCTATGCGCCCGGCGTGCAGAAATATGGCAGGGAGTGGTTCACCAATCTGGACGAAATCAAGCAGTATTTCGGGATGGAGTATCTGGAGTCGGGCCTGGTCCATTACGATGGCGGCGCCCGGACCTGGTTCCTGGCCCGTCCTCGCCGCGACTGATTTGCCTGTGTTTTCACAGGCCGTGGGGGCCATCGGGCCGGCTGGGCTTTGCGCAGGCACGGCGGAATGCTAAGGGGATTACGCCCTAGAGGGCGACGGAAAAGACAAGCTCGGTTGGCGCCAAGACGCACATGAAAGACAAGCTGGCAAAGGCCACCATCGCCGAAACGGCAACCATCGAAGAGACATTCCGGCGGCTGAATGAAAACGAACTGGGGATCGTCTTCGCCACTGACGATACCGGCCGGGTCGTGGGCTGCATCACCGACGGCGATATCCGCCGCCAGCTTCTGGATCGCACGGACCTGTCTATAGCGATTTCCAGTTTCCTGAACCGACGCTTCGTCCATGCGCGCGATGATGCGCCGCGCGAACATATCCTCAAATTGCTGGACCACAGGGTCCATGTCGTGCCCGTGCTGGATCATGCCGACCGCCTCATCCAGCTCTGCACGCGCGATGAGTTCTTCATTCAGGAAGAGGCCGAAGTCTTCGCCCGCGCCCGTGCGCCGGCGCGGATCAGCTTCAGCGGCGGCGGCACCGACCTGACGCATCATTTTTTCGAGGATAGCGGCAGCGTCATCAGCGCCACGATCATGAAATATGCGCATGCTTCGCTGCGCCGCCGCGGTGACGGCCGTATCCGCATCTACTCCCATGACTTCGGCAGGACCGTCGAGGCCGCTGGAGTCGCCGATTTGCCGTTCAACGGCGAACTCGATCTGGTGAAGTCGTTGATCCGGCTGGTCGCGCCTTCCTATGGGTTCGACCTGGAGATCGCCACCGATTTCCCGGTGGGTTCCGGGCTGGGCGGGTCCGCATCCGTGGCGGTCGCGATACTGGGCTGTTTCAACGAATTCCGCGCCGATCCCTGGACCCGGCACCAGATCGCCGAAATGGCGTTCCAGGCCGAACGCATCACCCTCAACATCGCCGGCGGCTGGCAGGATCAGTATGCGGCGGCGTTCGGCGGTTTCAACTTCATGGAGTTTTCTGCCGACGACAACCTGATCATCCCATTGCGGCTGGAGCAGAAGGTTCTGCGCGAAATGGAGGCGAGCATGGTGCTCTGCTATTCCGGCAAAAGCCACAATTCCGGCAATATCCACACCGATCAGAAGCGTCACATGCACGCCTCCGCCACCGCCAGGCAGGCCACCATGCGGCAGAAAGAGATGACGCTTGAGGTGAAACGCCTGCTGCTGCGTGGCGAGATTCATGGATACGGCAGGCTGTTGCATGAATCCTGGATCATCAAGCGCCAGCTCAGCAGCCTCATCAGCAATGCCGAGATCGACCGCGTCTACGACCACGCCATGGCCAACGGCGCGCAGGGCGGCAAGATCCTAGGTGCGGGCGGCGGCGGCTATTTCATGTTTTTCGTACCGCCCTTCGAGCGCTACCGCCTTTGCAACGCGCTGCGCCAGATCGGCCTCACCACCGAGAGCGTCTTGCTCGATGACTCCGGCCTGACCTCCTGGAAGATGCGCCTCCCCGACACGGTGAAGGCTCCGGGCAGCGCCGATGCATCCTGCAATCATCAGGCCTTTTCCGACAGAAAGATGAATCCGTGACGATCAGCATCTCGCAGCAGCGCACCATCCGGTTGGGGAATCGGCAAATCGGCGAGGGCCACCCCGCCTTCGTGATCGCGGAGATCGGCAACAACCACAATGGCAGCTTCGACCGCGCCATCGCCCTGGTGGATGCCGCCATCGCCGCCGGCGCCGACTGCGCCAAATTCCAGATGCGCAAGCTGGACGAGGTCTATCGCGCCAAAAGCCTGGACGGCAAGGAAGACGATCTCAGCGTCGAATACACGCTCGACCTGTTACGGCGCTTCGAGCTTCCGACCGGCGATCAGAAGCGCATCGCCCAATATTGCGCCCAGCGAGGCATCCTCTATCTCTGCACGCCCTGGGACCCCACCAGCGTCCGGGTCCTGGATTCATTTGACGTTCCGGGCTTCAAGGTCGCATCTGCAGACCTCACCAACCTGCCGCTTCAGGCGGCCATGGTCGCGACGGGAAAACCACTCATCCTTTCCACCGGCATGAGCACCTTGCCCGAGATCGAAGCAGCCGTCAGCTTCCTTAACGAGCGCCAGGCGGCCTTCGCGCTGCTGCACTGCCAGAGCACCTATCCGGCGGCCTTCCATAACATCAACCTGAACTTCATGCAGCGCCTGAAGCGGCTACATCCGATCGTCGGCTATTCCGGCCATGAACGTGGCACAGCCGTGACGCTGGGCGCGGTCGCGCTGGGCGCGTGCATTGTCGAGCGCCACATTACCCTCGACCGCAACATGGAGGGCCCCGATCACGCCGCCAGCCTGGAACCGGACGAATTCAAGACGCTGGTGACCGGAATCCGCGAAATCGATGCTTCGCTGGGCCCCAGGGAGTTCGGCGACGAGCGGCCGCTCAGCCAGGGCGAGCTCATCAACCGCGAGAACCTGGCCAAGAGCGTGGTGGCGGCCCATGCCATGCCCGCCGGCAAGACGATCGCGGCTGAAGACCTTCTGGTGCGAAGCCCCGGCCAAGGCCTGTCGCCGATCTATCTGCCCCGGCTGATCGGCCGCAAGACCAGCCGCGCGATGGAAGCGGACGACTATTTCTTCGTCTCCGACCTCGAACCGGAAACCACCGGCGCGCGCAGCTATAAGTTCACCCGGCCCTGGGGTGTTCCGGTGCGCTACCACGACGCCGAGGCATTCCTGATGCGCTGCCGTCCGGACCTGGTGGAGTTCCACCTCAGTTATCAGGACATGGAGCGCGATCCTGCGGACTATCTCAAGGGACCATACGATATCGGTCTGGTGGTGCACGCGCCGGAGCTTTTTTCCGGTAGCCGTCTGATGGACCTGGCGACCGGCGATGAGACGTACCGGCGCTTCTCCGTCTCCGAGACGCAGCGCGTCATCGACATCACCCGCAGCTTGAAGACATTCTTTCCCAGGACGGCGCGGCCGCCGATTGTCCTCAACATTGGGGGCTTTTCCATGGACGCGCCGTTCGACGACGCGACCAAGGAAAGGCTGTACGCCACCTTTGCCAAGAGCCTATCGGAACTGGATGCCGATGGCGTAGAGCTGACTCCGCAGACTATGGCGCCATTCCCCTGGCATTTCGGCGGCCAACGCCATCAGAACATCTTCATCTTCCCCGAAGAGTCGGCGCGGATGTGCGAGAAGCTGGGTCTGCGGATGACGGTGGACATCTCGCATACAAGGCTGGCATCGAATCATTTCGGCTTCGACTTCCTCAAGGGCATCGCGGCTCTGGGCCCCTATACCGCGCATTATCACCTGGGCGACTCCAGGGGCGTCGATGGCGAAGGCTTGCAGATCGGCGAGGGCGATATCGACTTCAAGGCGCTGGGCGAGGTGATGCGCCGCACCGCTCCGAAGGCCACCTTCATCCCCGAAATCTGGCAGGGGCACAAGAATCTGGGCGAAGGCTTCTGGATCGCGCTGGAGCGGCTGGAGCCTTATCTTTAACCCGGCACTTCACGCTCGAACGCCGCGTCCGCGACGAAAGCCGCCAGATCGCCGCCGGTGAACAGGCGGCCGGCGATGCCCGCGGCCTGTGCCGCCGCCACGTCGCTGTCGCTGTCGCCTACCAGCAGACTGCGCGACGCATCCACATTCCAGCGCGCCAGCAGATCCTCGATCATTCCCGGGCCAGGCTTGCGGCGCCGGCAATCACGGCGATAGGCCTCGACCTTTCCTTCCGCATGGTGCGGGCAGTATTCGAAGGCGTCGACATGGGCGCCATCTTCCGCCAGCCGCTCATTGATCCACCCATGCAGAGCCTCTACGCTGGCTTCGTCGTAATAGCCATGCGCCACCCCTGCCTGGTTGGTGACGACGAAGACCAGCATGCCCCGATCGTTACAGGCGCGGACGGCCGCGCGCGCCCCTTCGATCCAGTCGAACGCATCCGGGCTATGGACATATCCATGATTGACGTTGAGGACGCCATCGCGATCCAGGAAGATGGCGGGGCGGCACAGATGCCGCGTCAGTTCGCGGTCGGCCCGCTCGAAATCGTCAGGCACGCCGATATCGACGAAATAGCCTTCGAACGGCACGCCGCGGATCAGTCCCTTGCGCGCCAGTTCCGGGAAAATGACGCCTTCCAGCGAGACCGCCTGGTCTTCCGGAATAGCGTCCACGATGCTGCGGCTCATACAGTAGATGCCGGCATTGATCGGTCCGCCGCCGCCCTCATGCGGGGCATGGAAACTGCGGACCAGGCCGCCTTCCCCCACATGCACCCAGCCATAGCGCCTGCCCGGCGCATCGGAACGCAGCGCCATCGTGACGCCGCCCGCCACGGCATTGCGGGGCTGGGCAAGAACGCGCAGGTTGATGTCGAAGAAACTGTCCCCATTGGCCAACAGGAAGGTTTCGGCCAAATGCGGATGGGCAAAGCGCAAGGCGCCGCCCGTGCCCAACGGCCGCGGCTCCTGCAGCACCCGGACGCGAGCGCCGCGCCAGAGGTGACCGTCATAGCGCTGCCGCACCATATCGCCGAGATGCCCGGCCAGCAGCAGGATATCGGTAAAGCCGTGGCGAGACACCTCGTCCATCAGCCATTCGATGAAGGGGCGGCCATTGATCTCCAGCAGCGGCTTGGGAACGGATCTGGTGCGCTCCTTAAGGCGAGTGCCCAGACCGCCGACCAGAAAAACTGCCTGCCGCATCATGCGTGTTTGAAGCCACCGGGCCGTCAGGCGCGGGTCAGCCTGCCCTTCTCGAACAACCCTTCCTCGATCAGCTCCATGATGGCGTGACCAAGGGTGATATGGCCTTCCTGGATACGGCCGGTTTCTGTGGAGGGCACGACCAGCGCGGCATCGCATTCCGGCAGCGCCGCTCCGCCGGTGCCGCCCAGAAAGCCCACGGTGTGAATGCCCATCGGGCGCCCGGCCTGCAGCGCCTTGATCACATTGGGCGATTTTCCGGAGGTGGTGATGCCGATCAGCACATCGCCGCGCTGGCCCAGGGCGCGGACCATGCGCTCGAAATAATGGTCATAGGAATAGTCGTTGCCGCAAGCCGTGAGGGAAGACGTATCCATCGCCAGCGCAATGGCGGGCAAGCCTTCGCGATTCACGTCCGGCCGCAGGCGCACCAGCAATTCCGCCGCCAGGTGCTGCGCATCGGCAGCCGAACCGCCATTGCCGCACAGCAGCAGCTTGCCGCCATCGGCCAGGGCGCCGACACAGATGTCGACAATCCGCAGCACCGACGGAATGTGATCGGCGATCAGCCGCTCCTTCACCGCGATGGAACGGCGTACAAGCCTACGCACATATTCCGCGCGCGGATCACTGTCTTCACATGGCATCGCAATCGCCCCGGTCACCATATCGCAGTCACTCCTTCACGGCGCGCCAGCCCCTGGCCGCGCCCGCAAGATGCATATCGGCAGGTTTGGAGCGGGAACCAGGGTCTCATCCATCAACCTTGCCGTTCAAACCGCCTGCCCGCGGAAACCTTCAGCCGATCGCCTCCAGGACCGTCTGGCTGATCATGTCCTGCGTCGCCGGATCCAGATAGGGATGCATCGGCAGGCTGATGACTGTCTTGCTCAACCGCGCGCTGACCGGGATCGGGGCACTCGGAAAGCAATTATAACCTTTCTGGGCCGAAAGCGGGATCGGATAGTAGATCGCCGTGGGAATACCCCTGGCCTTGAGCGCATGGGCCAGGGCATCGCGGTCCGGCACCACCAGCGTATACTGTGCCCAGGTGGACTGGGCGCCAGCGATCACATGGGGCACGCGGATCTTGTCCGAGGCGCCCAGCACCGTGTTGTAACGCTGCGCGACCTGCTCCCGCAGCGCGATCTCCTGCGAGAACAGTTTCAGCTTCTCCAGCAGCACGGCAGCCTGGATCGTATCGAGGCGCGAATTCACGCCGATTCGGACATTTTCATATTTGTCGCTGCCCTGCCCGTGGACGCGAATGGAGCGCAGCAGCGCCGCCAGCTCGTCGTCATTGGTGAAGGTGGCACCACCATCACCATAGCAGCCAAGCGGCTTGGCGGGAAAGAAGCTGGTCGATGCGGCATCGCCGATACCGCCGGCAACTCGCCCGGCCAGCCGCCCGCCGAAGCCCTGCGCGCTGTCACAAAGAAGCTTCAGGTCTTCGCGGGCTGCAATAGGCTCGATCCTGGCATAGTCGGCCGGTTGGCCGAACAGGTCCACCGCCATGACGACGCGCGGCTTGAGCTTCCCATCCTTTTTCACCAGGGCAATGGCGGCTTCCAGGCTGGCTGGGTCCATGTTGAACGTGTCTTCCAGCACATCGACAAAGACCGGCGACGCCCCGACCAGCGCCACAACCTCGGCCGAGGCGGCGAAAGTGAATGCGGGCACGAAGACAGCATCGCCGGGCCCGATATTCCAGGCCCGCAGCACGATCATCAATGCATCGGTGCCGTTCGCGCAGGCAATGGCATGCTTGACGCCCGCAAAGCCCGCCAGCTTGGCCTCAAGCTCCTTGACCTGCGGCCCCATGATCCACTGGCCGGCATGAACCGCCGCCAGGATCGCCTGATCCAGAGCCTCACCCATGTGATGGCGCTGCGCCTGCAGGTCAATGAACTGAATCGACACGTCGTGATCCTCCTGATAGCGCACTCTTATTACTGGTTCGCCCGCGCGATCACAATTGCCGCGCATGGCGCGAAAGGCAAACAACAAATATTGCCAATTATGTCAATTTTCCGGGCGCGCATAGGCCGCTGCAACGCGCCCCGCCAGCGATGCGATGGTCCTGTCTGCGATGGCCTGGCGCAACGTCGCCATCAGGTCCTGATAGAAAGTCAGGTTGTGCCAGGTCAGCAGCATGCTGGCGATGATCTCACCCGACTTGACCACATGATGCAGATAGGCACGGCTGAACTGGCGGCATGCCGGACAGCGGCACACAGGATCGAGCGGCGCGGAATCATCGGCATGGCGGGCGTTCTTGAGGTTCAGCGGGCCTTCCCAGGTGAACGCCTGACCGTTGCGGCCCGATCGCGTGGGCAGCACGCAATCAAACATGTCGATGCCGCGCAGCACGGCGCCTGCGATATCGTCCGGCTTTCCGACACCCATCAGATAGCGCGGCTGGTCCGCCGGCAGATGCGGCGTCACCGCATCCAGGGTCTCGAACATGGCCGCCTGCGGCTCACCCACGGCCAACCCTCCCACCGCATATCCGTCGAACCCGATCGCGCGCAGGCCCTCGGCCGATCGCTGCCGCAAATCCGGATAGGTGCCGCCCTGCACGATTGCAAAACAGGCGCGGCCGGGCTGTTCGCCGAACGCACCCCTGGAGCGCCGGGCCCAGCGCAGGGACAATTCCATCGAACGCTCGATTGCCCCATGGTTCGACGGAAGCGCCGGGCATTCGTCCAGGACCATTTGGATATCGGACCCCAGCAGGCGCTGGATCTCTATCGCCCGTTCCGGCGTGAGGAATTCCACATAACCGTCTATATGCGACTGGAAGCGGACGCCTTCTTCCGAAACCTTGCGCAATGACGCCAGCGACATGATCTGAAAGCCGCCGGAATCGGTCAGGATCGGCTGCGGCCAGTCCATGAACGCATGCAGGCCGCCCAGCCGCGCGATGCGTTCGGCGCCCGGCCGCAGCATCAGATGATAGGTATTGCCCAGCAGGATATCGGCGCCGGTTTCGCGCACGCTCTGCGGCAGCATGGCCTTGACCGTGGCGGCCGTGCCCACCGGCATGAAGGCGGGCGTACGGATGTCGCCGCGCGGGGTGCGCAATATCCCCGTCCGGGCCGAGCCATCGGCAGCCGACCGCGTGAATTCAAGATTTTTCATGCCACGGCAATAGCAGACAGGCGTCGCCATAGGAATAGAAGTGGTACTTCTCCCGGATGGCAGCGGCATAGGCCGCCCGCATCGTATCCAGGCCCATCAGGGCGCTGACCAGCATGAAGAGGCTCGAGCGGGGAAGATGGAAATTGGTCAAGAGGGCGCCGGTCGCGCGAAACCGATAGCCGGGCGTAATGAAGATCGACGTTTCACCCTGCCAGGGCGCCACGGCACCGTCCCCGGCGGCGGCGCTCTCCAGCAGGCGCAGCGATGTGGTGCCTACCGCTATGACGCGGCCACCCGCCTGCCTGGCCGCATTGAGCTGCGACGCTGTGCGGTCGGGCAATTCGCCCCACTCCGAATGCATGTGGTGAGCATCAGTATCGTCAGCCTTGACGGGCAGGAAGGTTCCCAGCCCAACATGTAATGTGGCGCGCGCCTGTTCGACCCCTTGGCCGGCAAGCCCGTCCAAAAGCGCGGGCGTGAAATGCAGCCCCGCCGTGGGGGCGGCGACAGAGCCGTCATGGACGGCATATACCGTCTGGTAGTCGGCGCGATCCCGGCTGTCGGCCTTGCGCTTTCCCGCAATATAGGGCGGCAGCGGCATTTCCCCTTGCGCGGCAATGGCCACATCCAGTTCCGGGCCGGTCAGATCGAAGATGATCTCGACCAGTCCATCGGCCCGCTTTTGCCCTATCCGCGCCGCCAATGTCTGGCCCAAATGCACCACGTCGCCGGGCTTCAGCCGCTTCAATGGCCGCGCCATCGCCTCGAAACGGTCCGCGCCCAGCCGGCGGTGCAGCAAAATCTCGACTTTCGCTGTGCCAGTGCCGCCTTGCCGCCAACCCCGCAGCCGCGCCGGCAGCACGCGCGTATCATTCAAGAGCATGATGTCCGGTGGGCGCAGATAATCCACGATGTCGTGAAAGGTCCTGTGCTCCAGCCGGCCGTCGCCGTGGACAACAAGAAGGCGACAACTGTCGCGCGGCTCTGCTGGCCGCAGCGCGATCAGCGCCTGCGGAAGCTCGAAATCGAAAATGTCGACTTTCATGGCGGCTTGGGACAGGCCATTGGCGCGGCGCTAGCGCTCGCGATCATTGGCGCTTTGCAACGGAATCACCTTGGCCGCGAAATCATGCTCGTCATGGCGTTCCGCGCGTTGCCCGAACTCGGTCAGGTGGGCGAAACTGAAATAGAAAGCGCACATGAAAGACAAGCATACGAGCGAAAAGCCGGGCAGCAGCGTCGCGAAAAGGGAAGACGCGACCACAACGCCGATATACACGGCAGCGCTGGCGCGCATGCCCAAGGCATCTTGCAGGAGATGATGGAAATGATCGCGCCCCCCCTGAAACAGGGAACGGCCACGCAAGGGCCGCGTCACCACCAGACGCAGGCAATCGGCAACGGGGATAAAGAACCAGACGATCACTGTCTCCAGCGGAAGCTCGCCCCTGGCATGGGCAGCCGCGGTCAGGATTCCCAATGCGAAGGTCACGCCATAGGAACCGCAATCGCCGAGGAAAATCCTTCCCTGAATATTGAAGACAAGGAAGACCACCGACAGGGCGCCCACCATCCCGGCCGCCATTGCAAGCGTGCCATCCGACACAATGGCAAGACAGAAGGACCAGACGACGAACATGCTGCCCACCAGCCCGTTCTGCCCATCCGCCATATTGACGGAATTCACGAGGCCGACCGCCGCCATGCTCAAAAGGACGAAGAAGGCGATCTGGGGAATGTGTCCGTCGCCAAAGCTGTGCCAGTGCAACACCGGCCGCAACAGCTCCGGATCCAGGGCGAAGGCGACATAAAGGAAGATCAGCAGCATCAGGATGCGCGACGCGGGCGGGATCTCATGCCTGTCGTCGATGAATCCGACCACCGCCAGACCGGCCGCGGAGAGAAGAACCGCCATCAGAAGCTGGTCGGGTGGTGCGCCGTTCCACGCCAAATAGCCCACCAGCCAGATACCGAAGCCGGTCAGGATCGCAACGCCGCCCAATTGCGGGGTCGCCATGCTATGCGTCTTGCGCCAGCCATCGGGGATAGCCATGACGCCCATGTGGCGGCCCAGAGGCTCGGCGGAAAGGCAAACCAATAATGTGGCCAAAACGGCCACAATGGATAGAAACTGGGAATACATGGCCCCCCTTTTATTAAACTATCAGGACAAAACAAACAGTTACGTTGCGTCATCAATTTTAATGGCGCCATCAATGTTCCCTGAATTAATTATTTGAAGAACAGTCGAATCTCTGCGCCCATTCGGACACCCTTAGACAATGGTTCCTGCGACGACTCGCAACCCTTTGTAGCAAAAATACATTCCGTGGAAATCAAGTTGGCGTCTCACCTGTGCGCGCCCGCCCATAATTATCTTCAAACCGTACGATGTCGTCCTCTCCTAGATAAGAGCCCGACTGTACCTCGATCAGGCGAAGGGGTGTTTTGCCTGGATTTTCCAGCCGGTGCCTAGCGCCCAACGGAATAAAGGTGGATTGGTTGGGCTGAAGTAGGAACTGCTTGTCGTCGCAGGTAACCAGAGCCGTTCCTTCCACCACGACCCAGTGTTCCGCGCGATGGTGGTGCATCTGAAGGGACAGCTTCTGCCCCGGCTTCACCATGATGTGCTTGACCTGGAAATTCGCGCCAGTGTCGACACTCTCAAAGGTACCCCACGGACGGTGCACCACCGGATGCAGGACGTGCTTGTCACCACCTCGCGCAGCTAGTTGGTCAACGATCTTCTTTACATCCCGGGCCGCGTTGCGATGGCTAACCAAAACCGCATCCTTGCTCGCAACGACGACCAAATCCTCGACCCCGACGGCCGCCAGCAAGGGGCCGTCGCTGCGCAGATAACAATTGCGGGCGCCCTCGGTCAGCACATCTCCCTGAATGGCATTCCCATCATCTCCGTGTGCCGCAACATCCCATAGCGATCCCCAGGACCCGACATCGTTCCAGCCCATTGACACGGGCACCACCGCCGCCCGCGACGTCTTTTCCATAACCGCATAGTCGATAGAATCGGAAGAGCAGGCGGCAAAGGCCGCTTCGCCAAGGCGGATGAAATCCATATCGCGGTGAGCATGCTCCACTGCGGCGCGGCAGCAATCCATCATATGCGGCTGGAGCCGGGCCATTTCGTCCAAAAATGTCTGCGCACGGAACAAAAACACGCCGCTGTTCCAGAAATATCCCCCTGCCGCCAAATAGGTTTCAGCCGTTGCTCGGTCGGGCTTTTCCACGAAACGCTCAACTTCCAGCGCACCTTCAACCTGCGGTATGGCAGCACCCAACTTGATATAGCCATAGCCAGTTTCCGGCTGCTGCGGTTCAATACCGAACGTGACCAGCGCACCGGTTATTGCCGCTTGGCATGCCACAGCGACAGCTCGATGGAACGCCTGCACATTAAGGATGACGTGATCGGACGGCATTAGAAGGACTACGCCGTCGGGGTCGTCGGCAGCAACCAACAGCGCAGCAACTGCTGCGGCCGGCGCAGTGTTGCGACCTACCGGTTCCAGCACAATCCGAGCACTATTGATGCCTATAGCACGCAATTGCTCGGCGATTAGGAAGCGATGATCCTGACCTGAAATCACTAGTGGCGCGGCAAAGCCTTCACTCTGGACCCTGCCGATTGTCTCTTGGATCATAGTGCGCTCGCCGGTCAGGCATAGGAGCTGCTTGGGCAGCGCCTTCCGCGACAAGGGCCAAAGCCGTGTGCCGGACCCACCAGATAAAATAACGGGCGTGACGAGCGCACCGGAGGCAAGGCTTCGGGTCACATGATCTCCTATGTCAGGGCCGCGAAAGATGCAGCGGTTAGGGCTGCAAGGCAAGCCATAGGGCGGCACCCTAAAATTGACTAATAAGCTCAAGCGTTCACCCCGCGCCTTAGCCTATACCTAGATATGGGCAATTCCGCGCCTTGCCCATAACTCGGACGAGATCGGCAAAGTATCTATATTCCGCTTTTTCCACCAATCACTTTCCGACAGGCTTCGATGAAGTTCACCGTGGTGAAGAGCACAGAGCGGGACTACGAACTCGTCACTGACTTTCTGGCCTAACCCGCGCTTCTGCGCAAATCGCAAATGATGGGTGGGATGGCTGGCGATTGCAGACAAGGCATGGAAGGGCTGCCACACGTTTTAGATGCTGCTTATCGCGCAGCCGTTTTTCTCCTACCCCAAATACCAGGCTGCTTTTGTCGATCCTTGACCCCGCTGTAATGCGAGAGGGCGCCAAAGCTTCCGGAGACGTTGAAGGTCCTATGCCAGCAGCTCGCTCCTCATCGTTGGGCCCGTGACTTGGATCGCTCTGGCCAACTCGTGGGTTGAGCGTAGGCCTTGCTTCCCCACCACCAGTGTTTGTATCAGCAAGCTCCCCATTGCCAATGGTTACGTCTTTTGACGAAGCATCTGATATTGTTTGACCAGCCGGCGCATCGGAGACCTGCCGTGGCGAGGACCCGACTGCGCGTTCCGCAACCTGAAGTTTCTCGCGCGCCTGCTCAATGAGCCGCCGCAAAATATCAGCATAATGCTCACCCTGCTTATTTTTCAGATTGGGCGATTGAGCCTTGAGTTCGCGAATGCCCGTGGCATTGGCCTTCGCAAGACGCTCTAATTCTGTTTCAGTTTTGCAGATTTCGATGAGCTGCCTAAGACCGCTGCAAAAGCTCTCCGGAGACAACGAAGATGCCAAAAGTGCACCTTCGGCATTCATCAGAGCGAACGTTAGCTTATCGACACCAGCCGCGCGCTCATATAGACAAAGTCCGAATTGGTTGCCAAACGTCGCCAGCGCACGTTTTGTTGCGTCTGTTTCCGCTGATTTTAGAGCGCGCTCATGTGCATCGGAAAGGGCCTGGGCCGAGGCCGCTCCCCAGCCGGTACCTTCACGGACAATCTCTGTCGCTCCCGCTCTGACCCGGATGCGGACACGGGCAAGATAGCCGCAGGTGTATCCACTGGCGTTGGCGCGTTCATAAACACGCTCAAAATGCACCATTTCTCGATCCCATGCGGATGGGCCAAATATTTCATTGGCCTGGGCGATCGCAAACCAGCCTTCGATATAGGAAATCTTACGGCTATCGATATCGCGGACGTGAATGTAAGCAGGATCCAATGCCCGGTTGAGTTTTTTTAGCTGGTTGACGGAAAAACTGCCTCGCGGGCCGGACACTCCTTTACTGCTTGTTCGCTTGCTAGCCGGGCAATCGTTGTGCACGTTCATGAACGACATTATTTCGTCCTCACTTGGATGTGGGGAACACCATCGACAAGAGCGGCACCGTCCAATAGCTCGCCGCCCTTGAGCGCCGCTAAAAGGCCTGACCGATCGAGCTTCGGTGGCTGAGGGGCGAAATAGCATCCAGGAATCTTGGATTCGTCGACCACCTCCAGCCGCGCGGGGCCCATGCGCAATGAAATTGAAAAGTCTTCCACACCAAATTTTTCCATACCCGCTCGAGACATGGCATCACAAACAAGCTCTCGTTTACGTTGATGGCGAGCTTGTAGGCGCTCCAGGCGCGCCTTCATATCGCCGAGACGTCCCTTAAGGGCGACGATCAGTGCTTCATCTTCCAAGCTGGAACGAATGATGGTGCAGAGCAGATTTGGCAGATCACTTAGCCCCTCCAGCGTATCAGCGAGCGTTTCCTCATCGATGTCCGCAAAATCGGTCCGTAACTGGCTCGCCAAGACTTGATATTGGCTAGCCTCCAAATGCACTACCTGCGACGAAATCATATCAATCTCCTGATATTTGCACCTTACAACAATAAATTATATCGTTATACGCGGTACACCTACGGGAGATGAGATATTTGGTTAAAGAATTGGCTCTATTATCGTGTGCGGATGAATTAACCAAGAGTTCTCGGGCGAAACGGTGGGGGGACGTATGACATCACTCATAGGGCGAGGGGCAAAATCTCGAGCCGGGCAGGCAGCTGCCGTGGCAGGACCTCTTAAGGCGTCCAGGAGGCAGTTTTGATCCGGCCCGAGC
Source organism: Hyphomicrobiales bacterium (assembly GCA_040255825.1). Lineage (GTDB taxonomy): Bacteria > Pseudomonadota > Alphaproteobacteria > Micropepsales > Micropepsaceae > Rhizomicrobium. The sequence continues at coordinate 156,221 of JBDZVS010000004.1, forward strand.
ATCTGCGCATGGCCCGGGCGGGATTAGGATGGACGTTGCGCGATTTGGCCCAGCAGGCAGAGGTCAATCCCAACACCATCTCCCGCTATGAGACCGGCAAGGATATTATGGCTGGCACCTTGCGTAAGATCGAAGCAACTCTTCGCGCTGCGGGGGTAGCGTTCATGGACGAGCCAGGGACGATCGGAGTTATGTTACCTCGCAATAAAGCCCCCCAATCGTCGTGAAGCGAGGCGTCCGGCAATGGCAGTTGGCTGCAGACTCACGGGGCAGCCGCTTGCCAGGGGACTATCTGCCGGTGCCATTCGTTGTGGCTCAAGGGGTCAATTTGGACACCGATCAGCGCTCGACAAGGGTCAAAATTGCTCGCCGTTTTCACAGCCGTGCTCACAAGGCCGGCCAGCGCTTGCGAAGCCGTGCTTTTGATGGACCGTGCACTGGCCTCGGCTAATACGGCCCGCCCATCGTTCAATCGTGGGCGTATCTGCCCTCCATAAGCATGAACAAGAGGGTCGCGCCAGCCTGGGGAGGCCAGCGAGGCCAGTTGGGCGCGCCTTGCAGCTGGGAGAAAGGCCAAAGCGCGCAAAACCCGATGTCACTCGGCTAGACGTAATCGCTCGCGAGCGTCGTATCTGCCGCCGGCTTTCGTTCCATTGCATTGAACAAAATGCTGAAAAGAACGCTCACCACGATATTGAGGACGAGCGCGCTCAACGCGGCGTAGCACGGCACGACGGTTCCGAAGATATGGAGCGGGTAGACCGAGCTTTGAAACTCGAGACTCACGGCCATGGTGGTGCCAGCGGCGATTCCGGCAAGCCATCCAGCCAGAAGCGCCCAAGGATGCAGCTTCCTGGTGTACAGGCCCAACATCACCGCAGGTAGTGTCTGTATGATCCAGATGCCACCCAGCAGCTGCATCTCCACCGCATAGACGCGGGGAAAAGCGATATTGAAGAAGAGGCTACCCGCCATTATGGCAAGGGCGGCCCGCTTTGCGACATCGCATTCCCGCTCCGGCGTACAATGTGGCGCAATGTATTCTCTGTAGATGTTCCGCGTAAAAAGATTTCCGCTCGCGATTGACATGATCGCCGCCGGTACCAATGCACCGATTCCCATGGCCGCGAACGCAACCCCTGCAAACCAGCCCGGGAACACCTGAAGGAACAACGCCGGCACTGCATAGTTGCTGCCAAAGGTCTGGAATCCTTCTGCATATCGGGGCATTGCCTCGACGCCGACGGCAATCGCCATGAACCCGAGCAGGGCGATGAGGCCAAGCGCAAACGTATAGGCAGGCATCACCACGGCGCTGCGCCTTATAGCCTCCCGGCTCGAGGAACTGAGAACGCCGGTGACGCTGTGCGGATAAAGAAAAAGGGCGAGCGCCGAGCCAAGACCCATCGTCACATAACCCGCCTGGGTTCCAAGGTCACCGGAGGTCGCCGGCGGCAGGATCAATTTGCTCGGATCCACGCCCGAAAAAATATGCGCATAGCCGCCGAGCTCCGCGGGGATCACGATCACTGCAGCGATCACCGTGCCATAGATGAGAATATTCTTCACGATCGCGATCATGGCCGCGGCGCGTAGCCCGCTTGTATATGTATAAGCGGCCAGGATGAGGAATGCGATCACGAGCGGCAGCTCGATATTGACCCCTGCGACGGGAATCGTGAAATGAAGACCGAGACCCGCGATGACAACTTCGAGGCCGACAAGCTGAAGCGCGATATACGGCATCGTCGCTACAATGCCGGTAGCAGCGACGGCGAGGGCCAGAGTGTGGCTGCCAAATCGCCCACGCACGAAGTCAGCACTTGTCACGAATCCCTTCGCGTGCGCCACTGACCACAGCCGCGGGAAGATAGCGAACAAGATCGGATAAACCAGCATCATGGTGATGATGGAGAAAAATCCGACTGCGCCGGCGCCAAACATCAACGCCGGCACCGCGATGAAGGTGTAAGCCGTGTAAACGTCGCCGCCGAGCATAAACCATGTGATGATCGTCCCGAAACGACGACCGCCAAGTCCCCATTCGCTCAGCGGACTGGCCCCACCCCGGTTCCACCGAACGGAGGCAAAGCCGATCACCGTGGCTGCGAGAAAGAGGAGAATAAAGACAATAAGAGCCGAAGAAGAGCCCATGTTCGAACCCATCACTTCCCCGATTCCAATCGGTGAACAAGCCACAAGACCGATGCGGTGACGAAAACCAACAGCATTTGATACCAGTAGAAAAACGGTATGCCCGCGATGGCGGGGTCAACGCGGTTGTAAAAGGGCGGCCACAGGATCGCGACAAACGGAATGAGCAAAAGCAAACGAACGGGTCGAAAGGATTTTTTTTCCGCTGTTCGCTCATAGCCCGTTCTCTCTCTTATTCGAATCGATAGAGGCGCGCAGGATTGCGCACGAGTATGTCATGCCTGGCATCCTCATCCGGACACCAGCGCGCGAGCCGGTTGAAAAGCTCTCCCGTGTCACGACTGCCATGTGGAAGATGCGGCCAGTCCGTACCCCATACCACGCGGCGCGGTGCGGCCGCGATGAGCACGCGCGCCATCCGGTCTGTGAGATCGGCCTGCTCATCGGGTGCGACCCGATAGGGACCTGTCAACTTGACCCAACAATGCGCAGTTTTCGCAAGTTCGACAAACCGGCCGAAATCCGCGTCCGTGACACCGTGCTCCTGCTTCATGTATCCAAGGTGATTGACACTGAAATCGACATCCAGCGCCGCGAGTTCGTCGAGCAGATCGCGCGTGACGGAGCCTGGCGAGTAGAGCTCAACATGCCAGCCCATATCCTTTGCTATAGTGCATACCTGCGGCATGAAACGAAACACGGCCACTTCTACGGTGCGACTTGCACATCTGCAGCGGGAGAATTATGGGGCTGCAGGAAAAGATACCAAGTTCAATTCCTACTAGAGACAGAAAACAGCTCATCGCCGCCCCTACTAAAATTGCACCACCCGGATCGTGTTGTAGTTGCGATCCTGCCAGTAATTGAGGAACTGCGAGAAGCTGTCGACCTGGTCGTCGTGAGGCCCGTTGGGGAACTGCAGCAGTTCAGTGAGAAAGTCGTCGTACCACGGCGCAGAACGGGGCAACAGCACCCGTCCGCCCTCGATGAGAGGACTGACAGCCGCCAGCCGCATGGCCTTGTCTGCCTTGGGCATGAAGGGGATGATGCCGCGGATGCCCATCACGTCGAACTCCTGGATCAGGTGCTGGCCAGCGCCCTTGTTCTCGATGATAACCGTGCTGCAGGTCCACTGCCGGCTGTGGTTGATGATCTCCTTCTTCAGGTCCGGATAGCTGAGGCGGCGCCGGTGGACATCCAGCAGGTAGAACTTGCCTTCTTCAACATACCAGGTCGTGCAGACCGACCAGTCGCTTAGTTCCTTGGCCGTCGATGCCGTGTCCCAGCTCTGGTACTTGTCGCCGCCCAGCACCATCTTCGGCCCGGTGTCATAGAAGCGTAGCCACTCGCGCTTGACCTGCGCGCCTTCCGCGGGCACGGGATTTTGCTGGTATTGGGCCTCGAAGGACAGGCTGCCCATGGTCCGCTTGAGCTGTCGCAACGCCTCTTCGCTCTCATAGGCGGCGTGTAATACCTCTCCCTCCGGGCGTGCATAATGCCGGGAAAGGCCGATCTGGTAGGTCTTGGCCTCAGGAGCGATGGCGGGAATGTCCAGCACCTTCCATCCGCCCGCTCGCAGGAGATGACCCGACAGGTCTTCCAGATGCAGGCGCTGCATGATGACGATGATGGCGCCGCTGTTCTTATCGTCCAGACGGCTGGAAACGGTGTTGTTGAACCACTCGATGGCCCCCTGCCGCGCCTTCTCCGACATAGCATCGGTGGGCTTGAGGGGGTCATCAATGATGACGATGTCACCACCCAATCCCGTCAGAACGCCTCCGACCGACGTTGCAAAGCGACTCCCACGCTTGAGGGTGGCGAAGTCACATTCCGCCTTGTGGGAAGAATCAAGCGCGGCGGCTGGGAACAGCCGGCGATACCATGGCGCCTCCATGATCGTCCGGCAATCACGCGAGAGCTTGGCAGCCAGGTCCTGTGCGTAGCTGGCACAGATGACGCGCTTGGTGGGGTTGTGGCCCAGCACATAGGCCGGAAACGCCACCGAGGCCATGATAGACTTCATGTAACGGGGCGGGATGTTGATGATCAGCCGTCGGCACCGGCCTTCCATGACCTCCTCCAGGGCATGGGCGATGGCCTCATGGTGCCAGTTGCGCTTGAGTTCGCGTCCCGGGTTCAGGGTCCGGAACGTCTTGCCCACAAAGGCCACAAAATCGGTGCGCAGGACGGCATCAACCTCTTCCTGCGTGGGATACGGCACCACGTTCATATAGCCCATGCTCTTTACTCCTCGCCCTGCCCCGACATCCGGGCTGCGACATGGCGGTCGATGGCTTCGGCAAAGATCGCCAGATCGTCGCGTGCGACGGTGTTCTGGACCTCGTCCATCAGGGTCTCCGGCAGCAGCCGCTCCAGCATGGTCACCATCAGGCCAATGGCCCGGGTATCGCCCTTGAGCGCCTTGTTGCGCAGGGCCAGCAACATGGCCTTACGGGCCGAGAGCTTGACCTCCCGACCCGCCATGGACAGCGACAGGGTCTCGTCGAGGACGCTGCGCAACTCGGTCTTGAGGTTGCGGGTGTTCTTGGCTCGTCCCCGTGGATTGCCCGATTGGCCCTTGCGGAAGCGCGTGTGCTTCGGCGGCTTGCCGTAACCGACCTCGTAGTCGCCGGCGCCCGGATCGTCACTGTTATGGGTCACGGGGCGGCCTCTTCGGGCGGCGGCGCCGAGGCCCTGACAGCGAGGGTGGTGCCGGGGCTGGCCTTGCCACCGTCCGGCAGCGGGGCGCCGCGCGCTACAGCGACGGAGGACTGGCCGGTATCGGCGGGAGCATCTGCCGTGGCAGCGGGAGTCGTGCTGGGACTGGCCTTGCCCTTGCTACCTTCCGGCTGCCCACCTTCCGGCAGCGAGACCCCACGCGCCGCCGCGACCTCGGCGAAGATCTGGTCAGTTCCGGCGAGAGCGGCGAGCTTGCCGGTGTAGGCTTGGTAGCGACGGATGGTCACGTCGATGTAGCCGGGGTCCAGTTCCAGCCCACAGGCGATGCGGCCGGTCTTTTCGGCGGCGATTAGCGTCGTGCCCGATCCCATAAAGGCATCGAGAATGATCTGCTTGCGCTGGGAGCAGTCGCGGATCGCGTCGGCCACCAGAGCCACGGGCTTGACCGTCGGATGCATGGCCAACTCGTCCATGCGGCCCGCCTTCATCGAATTGATGCCAGCGTAGTCCCACACGTTCGTGCGGTAACGCCCCTTCTCTCCCAGCCCGAAATTGTTGATGTGGGCGGCATTGCCGTTCTTGAACACGAGAATCAACTCGTGCTTGGAGCGGTAGAAACTGCCCATCCCCGCATTGTCCTTGTTCCAGACAATGAGGTTCTTGAACTCGTCATAGGCGCTGTGCCCGGCGGCGAGCACCTCGCGCAGATGGCGCCAGTCCATGCAGATAAAATGGATCGAGCCGTCGGCCGAGACATGCGCGATGTTCTTCAGGACACAGGTCAGAAAATCCGTGAACTCGCCCTCGGACATCTCCCCCGACGCCATCGCAAACTCGCGGTGATGGATACTGCCATTGCCGCAAACATGGCCATCGATGGCCACATTGTAGGGCGGGTCGGTGAACACCATCTGGGCCAGCCTGCCATCGAGCAGGCGCTGGTAGGCAGCCGCATCGCGCGCGTCGCCGCAGTAAAGGCGGTGGGGTCCAAGGCACCAGAGATCGCCCGGCCGGGTGACCGGCGGACCGTCCAACGGCTCCGGTACCTCATCTTCCTTCTTGGGCTTGGCCGGCCCCTTCTCGTCGAGGAGCAGGTCGACTGCAGCGGTGTCGAAGCCGGTGATCCCGATATCGAAGTCCAGATCAAGGACCGCAAGCTCCCCCAGTTCGAGGGCGAGAAGCTCCCGGTCCCAGCCTGCCAGCTCAGCCAACCTGTTGTCGGCCAGAACATAGGCCCGCTTCTGCGCCTCGGTCAGATGGTCGAGGCGGATGGTGGGAACCTCACCCATTCCCAGCCGCTTGGCCGCTTCCACCCGGCCATGGCCGGCAATGATATGACCTTCCGCATCGATCAGCACCGGGTTGGTGAAGCCGAACTGGCGGATCGAGGCTGCGATCTGCTGAAGTTGCTTTTCGGAATGGGTGCGGGCGTTGCGCGCCTGCGGCTTCAGCCCATCAATGACCTGCCATTCGACTTCGAGGTTGAGACGCGAAATACTATCGGCTGCGGCGATGCTCTGGGTGGAAGTGTTCATGTGTCGCTCCATCAAATGTTGCGACACGCTATATGAACCTACCTATTGCGCTCCGCATCCTGGCATAGAACGCATCTCATTCATCAAACTTGCCCTTGTATTTCGTGCCCTTCCGCCCTTTGGCTTTTTTCCATTTGGTGATGGCATGAGAGATCGTTGAGGTCAGCTTGGCCGTCTTTGCCTCTTCCGGCTCGATCTCCCGAAAGACCGCGGCGACGAAGCGAATAGTTGGGCCGTTGCCGTGCGCACTGCCGGAAGCGCGGTGTCGCCCAGGTGCATGGCCGGTGTATTTTTCGTAGAGGCGGCAAAGGTCTAGAAATAGGGTTTCCTTATGGGGACTCTTGATCCTGCCACCTCGAACACTGTTCGCAGCTACTCGCTCGGCGGCCTTAACTCTGTCATGAACGCCGTCATACAAGCGATCAAAGGTGCCCAGAAGGCGCTGACAACTATATGATGTTCCTTGATAATCCTTGTCCGAGGCGATCAGCGGCCTCAGCAGGCCTGGATTCTGGAATATCTCCACCAACTGGGCGCGCACCTGCTCAAGATCGCCCCGGAGCAGGCCATATTTTGCTTTAACCTTGGTCGGTGCCAGGCCCCAGTTTTTCTTGTTATCAAAGTAGCATTCAACAGCTGTGTGGAGTTCGGCCTCGATTTTCGAGTCGGGTACGCGTAGTGTGATCGGCCCCCGTTTCTGGCGTAAGTCGCCCCTCTGCAGTTCCTCAATTGCCTTCCCGAAGTCCCACTTCCGTGGCGCCATCGCATTGCCCTCCCAACAGCGAATCGACCGCTCCTGCGTAATCCCGGACACAGGGATTGGTAACCCTGTTTTCCGGGAACGCTCTCTATTTGGGGCGCTGTTTTCCCTGTTCTGGGGCGTAGGGAATGTCCCCTGAATCCCCCGATAACGCCTGCAGTTTTTTGCGGCCCCACGGCCATATGGCATGCGGAAAGTGAAAAATTGCCTGCATCGTCCCTGCTGAGCAGGGAATGCTATCAGTCTACCCACCAAAGCAGCCTCCCATGCCGGCGTCGGATGATGCCGCTCTGATACTGGGGCAATTCCCGGTCCATGAGAGCTGCGATGGGGTAAGGCTACCTTGGCGCTGCCGGCCTATGCGCGTAACCATCAGGTTGGCACATACGCCTTAACCGCTGCCGCCCCCACAATAGCGCCCTGATTTTTGGTGCGGGTGATGCCTCGGGGGAAGACCAACGCAGATTCCGAGCTATCAGCGTCAGGCCACCAGCTTGCGGTAGAGATGCCAGGTCGCGTGGCCCAGGACCGGAACGGCCACCACCAGGCCCACAAACACCACCGCCATACCCACCAGCAGGATCGCGGCGACCAGAAAACCCCACAGCGCCATCGGGCCGGGATTGGCCAGAACCGCCCGGAAAGACGTCCCGATGGCCGTGTCCAACCCGACGTCCCGGTCCACCAGCATCGGAAAGCTGACCACGCTCAGCATCATCGCCAGAAGGGCGAACAGAAAGCCCACCCCCATGCCCACCACGATCATGGTCCGGCCTTCGGCGGTCGTGAAGATGTCGTGCAGGAAGGCCTGGGGCGAGGCCGGCAGCGCCGGGCCCAGCGTGTTGTCGTAAATGATCCAGGCCGCCGCCAGCCAGGCCAGGAAAACCGCGATCAGGATCAGGCCCAGGGCGGCGATGCCGGCAATTGCCGGCGCCTTGAGTACGTCGAAGGCGTTGGCCCAGCCGACCGCCACCCCCTTTTCGCGCAACCGGCTCATCTCATAGAGCCCGACTGCCGCCAGGGGTCCCACGATGGCAAAACCGGACGCCAGCGGGAACAGAAGTGGCAAAAGCGCCGTGCCAAAGGCGATCCGGGCCATCACCAGCCCCACCAGCGCATAGGTCGCGCACAGGAAGATCACATCGCTGCGATAGGCCTGAAAATCGGCGACCCCCTGGCCCAGCGACTGCCACACATCGCCGCTGGAGATGCGGCGCACCGACGGCCCCGGGGAATGGGCCTTGTCCTGCATGTGGTGGACGGCCTGGCCGATCTGATTGGCGGCATGGGCCGCGGACACGATCTTGGCGCCGCTCCATTCGATGGGGTTCTTGATGGTCATAAGGCGTCCTCCCGTATTGTGACGGGGCGCCCTGGCCGGGCGGTCTGCCCGAAAAAGGGGCAGAGGGCCATCGGTCACGGCTGCCCGTGAACCTGCTGGGTGCGACAATAGCGCACACTTTGGCCGAGTTAAAAGGGGGCCGACCGGAAGATCGGGGGCCGAAAGATCGGGGGCCGGAAAATCGGAGAAAAGAACGGAACTCTACGCCGCGCTCGCCAGGGCTGCCGCCACGATCCGGTCCTGGGTGGCCGGGTCCAGATAGGGGTGCATGGGCAGGCTGACGACCTGGCCGCACAGTTCCGTGGCGACCGGGACCGGCGCCGACGGAAAATGGGCATAGGCCTTCTGGCGGGACAGCGGCATCGGATAATAGACCGCCGTGGGCACGCCCCGTTCCTTCATCCCGGCCTGGAAGCGGGCGCGATCGGCCACCTTCAGCGTGTATTGCGCCCAGGTGGACCGGGCCCCCGCCATCACCACTGGCGTGACGATGCGGGCATTTCCCGTGAAGGCGTCGCTGTAGCGGCGGGCCACCGCCTCGCGCATCTCGATCTCGTCGGGGAAGATTTTCAGCTTTTCGATCAGGATGGCGGCCTGGATCGTGTCCAGCCGCGAATTGTAACCGACATGGACATGCTCATAGCGGTCGGCGCCCTGCCCATGCATGCGCAGCGACAACAACAGCTCCTTCAGCCCGTCATCATTGGTGAAACACGCGCCCCCGTCGCCGTAACAGCCCAGCGGCTTGGCCGGGAAAAAGCTGGTCGCGGCCGCATCGCCGATGGCCCCCGCCCGCTTGCCGTCCAGAAGACCGCCGAAACCCTGGGCGGTGTCGCAAAAAAGCTTCAGCCCCTCGCGCGCTGCGATCGGCGCCAGCGCCCCGTAATCGGCGGGCTGGCCGAACAGATCGACCGGCATCACCACCTTGGGCGTCAGCCGGCCGTCACGCTTCACAAGGGCGATGGCCGCTTCCAGGCTGGCCGGATCCATATTGAAGGTGTCGGCGCGGACATCGACAAAGACCGGGCTGGCCCCGGCCAGCGCCACCACCTCGGCGCTGGCGGCAAAAGTGAAGGCGGGCACGAACACGGCATCGCCCGGTCCCACGCCCCAGGCGCGCAGGACCAGCAGCAGCGCGTCGGTGCCGTTGGCGCAGGCGACGGCGTGCTTGACCCCGGCGAAGGCCGCCAGGTCCTTTTCCAGTTGCGCCACCTGCGGCCCCAAAATCCACTGTCCGCCCTCGACCGCCGCCCTTATCGCCGCCTCCAGCGGCGCGCCCAGACGGCGGCGCTGGGCCTGAAGGTCGATGAAGGCGATGGGGGCGGACATGCGCGGCGAACTCCGTGGGGAACCGGCGGTTTTTAGGCCGCGGCCGGCGCGCGGCGCCAGACACCAAATATTGCCGAATTCCCGGCGATCCGAACGCCGGGGCGCAAAATCAATCCGACTCGATGCGCGCCTTGACGATCTTGTCCGGCTCGCCGGTTATGGCGCCGTTGTTGTGCTCGCCGCCCTTCTTGATGGCATCGACATGGTCCATGCCCTCGACCACCTGCCCCCATACGGTGTACTGGCGGTCCAGCCAGGGCGCGTTGTCGAAGCAGATGAAGAACTGGCTGTTGGCGCTGTTGGGATTGGCCGAGCGCGCCATGGAGGCGGTGCCGCGCTTGTGCGGCTCCTCCGAGAATTCCGCCTTGAGGTTGGGCAGCTCGCTGCCGCCCATGCCGGTGCCGGTGGGATCGCCGGTCTGGGCCATGAAGCCGGGGATTACCCGGTGGAAGACCACGCCGTCGTAAAAGCCCTGGCCGGCCAGCGTCTTGACGCGCGCGACGTGATCGGGGGCCAGGTCGGGGCGGAGCTGGATCTTCACCGGCCCGCTCTTGAGATCGAGGATCAGATAATCGGCCATCAGGATCTTTCCTTGCTGCGTTTGATAAGGGCCCGCGCCACCGCAGGCGTGGTGAAGGGTTCGATGTCGCCGCCCAGAAGGGCGATCTCCTTGACCAGGCGGGACGAGATGGCCTGATGCATGGGATCGGCCATCAGGAAGACGGTTTCCACTTCGCTCGACAGGCGCTGGTTCATGGCCACCATCTGAAACTCATATTCAAAGTCGGAAACGGCGCGCAGGCCCCGCACGATCACCTGGGCCCCGACCTCGGCGGCGAAATGCACCAGAAGCGTGTCGAAGGCGCGCACCGCGATGGTGGCATGGCCGGCGGCGACCGGGCCAGCCTCCTGCTCCAGCATCGCCACGCGCTCGTCCAGCGTGAACAGCGGCGTCTTGGCGGCGTTGGTGGCCACCCCGATCACCAGATGATCGACCAGCTTCACCGCCCGGCTGATGATGTCCAGATGCCCCAGGGTGACCGGATCGAAGGTGCCGGGGTAAAGGCCGACCAGCCTGCGCCCATTCATGACTCGCCGCCGCTGTCGGCTATACGTTCCACCGACACGACGCGCTCATCCTCGTCCACCCTGAAGATGGTGACGCCGCCCGCCGCCCGTCCCTGGACGGAGATATCGGAGACCGGCACTCGGATGGTCTGGCCGCGATCGCTGATCAGCATCAGGTCGTCGCTCTCCTCGACCGGGAAGGCGGCGATGACGGCGCTGCTCCTGCGGCCCATGCCGATGGCCACGATGCCGGAACCGCCGCGGCCTGTGACGCGATATTCATAGGACGAGGTGCGCTTGCCGAATCCGGTCTGCGAGATGGTGAGCACGAACTGCTCGCGCGCGGACAGGCTGGCATAACGCTCCGGCGTCAGGATCGCCTCCTCGCCGCCCTCCTCGGCGTCCTCGGCGGTTTCTTCTACATGCTCGTCGCCGTTTGCGGCGCGGCGCGCCGCGCTGGCCTGCTTCAGATAGGCCCGCGCCTCCGCGCTGGTGGCGTCGGTGTGATAGAGGAGCGACAGGCTCACCACCTCGTCGCCGCCTTCCTTTCCGAAATTGGCCAGCTTGATGCCGCGCACGCCGGTCGAATCGCGGCCCTTGAACACGCGCACATCGGTCAGCGGGAAGCGGATCGCCTTGCCGCCGCGGCTGGTCAAAAGCACATCGTCGCGCTCGGTGCAGGTGGCGACGCCGACGATGCCGTCCTGCGCCCCCAGCTTCATGGCGATCTTGCCGTTCTTGTTGACGTTGATGAAGTCGGAAAGCCGGTTGCGACGCACATCGCCCGAGCGCGTGGCGAACACCACATTCAGCTCTTCCCATTCATTCTCGTTCTCGGGCAGCGCCAGGATGGTGGTGATGCGCTCGCCTTCCGACAGCGGCAGCAGGTTGACCATCGCCTTGCCCTTGCCGGCGATGCGCGCCTCGGGCAGGCGCCAGACCTTGAGCTTGTAGGCCATGCCGGTGGAGGAGAAGAACAGCAGCCAGGCATGGGTGGAGGCGACGAACAGCGAGGTGACGAAATCCTCGTCCCGCGTCGCCATGCCCGAACGGCCCTTGCCGCCGCGTCCCTGCACCCGGTACTCGGCCAGGGGCGTGCGCTTGATATAGCCATTATGGGTGACGGTGACGGCGACATCCTCGCGCTCGATCAGCGCCTCGTCCTCGATCTCGATGTCGGCGTCGATCAGCTCGGTCTTGCGCGGGGTGGCGAAGCCGTCGCGGATTTCCGTCAGCTCGTCCTTGATGATGGTCAGGACCCGCCCGCGGCTGGACAGGATGTCCAGGTAATCGGCGATGGCCAGGCCCAGCTTCTGGGCCTCGTCATTGATCTCGTCGCGGCCCAGCGCCGTCAGCCGCTGCAAGCGCAGGTCCAGGATGGCGCGGGCCTGTTCTTCCGACAGGCGGATGGTGCCCGATTCCTCGATCTTGTGGCGCGGATCGGCAATCAGTTTGACCAGTGCCGCCACATCGGCGCCCGGCCAGTCGCGCGCCATCAACTGCTCGCGGGCCGCCGCCGCATCGGGCGCGGCGCGGATCAGGCGGATCACCTCGTCGATATTGGCCACCGCCACCGCCAGGCCGACCAGCACATGGCCGCGCTCGCGCGCCTTGCCCAGTTCGTATTTGGTGCGGCGGGTGACGACCTCCTCGCGGAAATCGATGAAGGAGGCGATCATCTCCTTCAGGTTCATCTGCACCGGCCGGCCGTCGTTCAGCGCCAGCATGTTGACGCCGAAGCTCTGCTGCAGGCTGGAGAAGCGATAAAGCTGGTTCAGCACCACCTCGGACGAGGCATCGCGCTTGAGCTCGATCACCATGCGCATGCCGCTGCGGTCGCTTTCGTCGCGGATGTCGGAGATGCCCTCGATCCGCTTCTCGCGCACCAGGTCGGCGATGCGCTCCATCAGCACTGCCTTGTTCACCTGATAGGGCAGCTCGGTGACGATGATGGCGTCGCGGTCCTTGCGGATCTCCTCCACCGCGCAGCGTGCCCGCATCAGGATGGAGCCGCGGCCCCGCGCCAGCGCGGCGCGGGCATTCTGCTTGCCGATCAGAAGCGCGCCGGTCGGAAAATCCGGGCCCGGCACGATCTCGGTCAGCCGCTCCAGGTTGATGGCCGGGTCCTCGATATAGGCCAGGCACGCGTCGATCACCTCGCCCGGATTGTGGGGCGGGATGTTGGTGGCCATGCCCACGGCGATGCCGGCCGAGCCGTTGACCAGAAGGTTGGGGAAGCGCGACGGCAGAACCGACGGCTCCTGCTCGGTGCCGTCATAATTGTCGCGGAAATCGACGGTCTCCTTGTCGATGTCCTCGGTCAGAAAATGAGCGATGCGGGCGCGGCGCACTTCGGTATAGCGCATCGCCGCCGGCGGATCGCCGTCAACCGAGCCGAAATTGCCCTGCCCGTCGATGAGCGGGGCCCGCATGGAGAAATCCTGCGCCATGCGCACCATGGCGTCATAGATCGCCTGGTCGCCGTGCGGGTGGTACTTGCCGATGACGTCGCCGACCACGCGGGCGGACTTGCGATAGCCCTTGTTCCAGTCATAGCCGTTCTCGTGCATCGAAAACAGGATGCGCCGGTGCACGGGCTTGAGGCCGTCGCGCGCGTCGGGCAGCGCCCGCTGCACGATCACGCTCATCGCATAGTCGAGATAAGAGCGTTTCAACTCGTCTTCGACCGCGATGGACGGCGCTGGCTGGCCGCCTTCGGGAGGCGGTGGCTTGATCTCGGATTCGTCGCTCAAAAACGGTCCTCGGAAGTCCTCGGCTTCGGTCCCGGAAGGCGGGCAGAAGGGGACTCGAATTCGGCTGTTTTTGTAGCACTTTTGACGCCGTCAAAGCCAGCAAAATGGCCCGCTTAAACCGCCCAACAACACCTTGATACCAAAGGAGATTTCAGCCGCCAGCCGTGCCGCGCCAGACACCCCGGAAAAGCCCGGGGCAAAGGCCTGCGTCAGAACGGAATCTCGTCGTCCATTTCGTCGCGCTGGAAGCTGGCCGGCTGCTCGCGCGCGCCCCCGCCATAGCCCACTTCGCCGCCGCCGCCACCCCCGCCGCTGCGCCCATCCAGCATCACCAGCGTGCCGTTGAAGCGGTTCAGCACCACCTCGGTCGAGTATCTGTCCTGACCGTCCTTGTCGGTCCATTTGCGGGTTTGCAGCGCCCCCTCCAGATAGACCTTGGCGCCTTTCTTCAGATACTGCTCGGCCACCTTGGCCAGGTTCTCGTTGAAGATCACCACCCGGTGCCACTCGGTCTTTTCCTTGCGCTCGCCGCTGGCCTTGTCGCGCCATGTTTCCGAGGTGGCCACCGACAGGTTCACCACCGGCTCGCCACTGGTCATGCGGCGCACCTCCGGGTCCTTGCCCAGATTGCCCACCAAAATCACCTTGTTGACGCTGCCGGCCATCGCCTGTCTCCCTGTTCGGCCGGACCATAGGCCCCGGCGCGACACTATGCATTGGGCATAGCACGTTTGTTCTCATTATGTTCTAGTCAGATTCGAGTCAATCCCCAACTAATGTGGACCCCGCGGCGCCTGGCTTGCGCTCTTCCGGTTCCATCCCCATTTCGGCAGTCTCCCATGCTCAAGAACATCTCCATCCGCGGCGCCCGCGAGCACAATCTCAAGAATGTCGACGTCGAAATTCCCCGCGACACGCTGACGGTGCTGACGGGGCTTTCCGGCTCGGGCAAATCCTCCCTCGCCTTCGACACCATCTATGCCGAAGGCCAGCGCCGCTATGTCGAAAGCCTGTCGGCCTATGCCCGCCAGTTCCTGGAACTGATGCAGAAGCCCGATGTCGATCATATCGAGGGCCTGTCGCCGGCCATCTCCATCGAGCAGAAGACCACGTCGAAGAATCCGCGCTCGACCGTGGGCACGGTGACGGAAATCTACGACTATCTGCGCCTTCTGTTCGCGCGGGTCGGCGTGCCCTATTCGCCGGCCACCGGCCTTCCCATCGAAAGCCAGACCGTCAGCCAGATGGCTGACCGCATCCTGGCGCTGCCCGAAGGCACGCGCCTTTACCTGCTGGCGCCGATCGTGCGCGGCCGCAAGGGCGAGTACCGCAAGGAGCTGGCCGAGCTGCAGAAGAAAGGTTTCCTGCGCGCCAAGATCGACGGGACATTCCATGACATCGGCGCCGCCCCGGCGCTGGACAAGAAGCTCAAGCACGATATCGAGATCGTGGTGGACCGCATCGTGGTCAAGCCGGACATCGGCAACCGCCTGCCCGATTCCATCGAGACCGCGCTGGGCCTGGCCGACGGCCTTCTGGTCGTGGAATTCGCCGACGAAAAGGAAAAGGACGGCAAGCCCAGGCAGATGCTGCTGTCGTCGAAATTCGCCTGTCCCGTCTCCGGCTTCACGATACCCGAGATCGAGCCGCGCCTGTTCTCGTTCAACAACCCCCATGGCGCCTGCCCGGAATGCGACGGGCTGGGAGTGCAGAACTATTTCGACGAAGCCCTGGTGGTGCCGGACGAGACGCTGTCGCTGAAGAAGGGCGCCATCGCGCCCTGGTCCAAGTCGTCCTCACCTTATTACCTGCAGACGCTGGAGGCGCTGGCCCGCCACTACAAGATCAGCATGAACGACGCCTGGGAGGACCTGCCGAAAAAGGCGCGGCAGGCGATCCTGCATGGCTCGGGCGACGAGGTGATCAAGTTCACCTATGACGACGGCATGCGCCGCTACGACACGAAAAAGGAATTCGAAGGCGTCATCCCCAACATGCAGCGGCGCTTCGAGGAAACCGACAGCGCCTGGATGCAGGAAGAGCTGGAGCGCTACCAGGCCGAGGCGCCGTGCGAGGTCTGTAACGGCTATCGCCTCAAACCCGAGGCACTGGCGGTCAGGATCGGCGGCAGCCATATCGGCCAGGTTTGCGAACAGTCGATCCGCGACGCCGACGCCTGGTTCCGGGACATCGACAAGAAGCTGAACAGACAGCAGCAGGAGATCGCCGTCCGCATCCTGAAGGAAATCCGGGCGCGGCTGAAATTCCTCAACAATGTGGGCCTGGATTACCTGACCCTGGCGCGCGCCTCCGGCACCCTGTCGGGCGGCGAAAGCCAGCGCATCCGCCTGGCCTCGCAGATCGGCTCGGGCCTGACCGGCGTGCTCTATGTGCTGGACGAGCCTTCCATCGGCCTGCACCAGCGCGACAATGGCAAGCTGCTGGAATCGCTCAAGGGCCTGCGCGACATGGGCAACACCGTGCTGGTGGTCGAGCATGACGAGGACGCCATCCGCACCGCCGACCACGTCATCGACATGGGGCCCGGCGCGGGCATCCATGGCGGCCACATCATCGCCGAAGGCACGCCGGCCCAGATCATGGCCAGCAAGAAAAGCTTGACCGGAAAATATCTCAACGGCGTGGAGTTCATCGCCGTGCCGGAAAAGCGGCGCAAGGCCACGCACAATCGCTGGCTGAAGATCGCGGGGGCGCGCGGCAACAACCTGAAGAACGTCACCGCCCAGATTCCGCTGGGCACCCTGACCTGCGTCACCGGCGTGTCGGGCGGCGGCAAGTCCACCCTCACCATCGAGACGCTCTACAAGGCGGCGGCGCGCAAGCTGACACAGGCGCGCGAGCATCCTGCCCCGCACGACCGCATCGAGGGGCTGGAATATCTCGACAAGGTGATCGACATCGATCAGTCGCCGATCGGGCGCACGCCGCGCTCCAATCCGGCCACCTATACCGGCGCCTTCACCCCCATCCGCGACTGGTTCGCCGAACTGCCGGAAGCCAAGGCACGCGGCTATGCGCCGGGCCGCTTCAGCTTCAACGTCAAGGGTGGGCGCTGCGAGGCCTGCCAGGGCGACGGCGTGATCCAGATCGAGATGCATTTCCTGCCCGACGTCTATGTCCAGTGCGACGTCTGCAAGGGCAAGCGCTACAATCGCGAGACGCTGGAAGTAAAATTCCGCGACAAGTCGATCAGCGATGTCCTGGAAATGACGGTGGAAGCCGGCGCCGAACTGTTCAAGGCGGTTCCCTCCATCGCCGAGAAGCTGGAAACCCTCAAGCGCGTCGGCCTGGGCTACATCTCGATCGGCCAGCAGGCCACCACCCTGTCGGGCGGCGAGGCCCAGCGCGTGAAACTGTCCAAGGAATTGTCGCGCCGCGCCACCGGCCGCACGCTCTATATCCTGGACGAACCCACCACCGGCCTGCACTTCCATGACGTGAAGAAACTGCTGGAAGTGCTGCACGAGCTGGTGGACCACGGCAACACGGTGGTGGTGATCGAGCACAACCTGGAGGTCATCAAGACCGCCGACTGGATCATCGACCTGGGCCCGGAAGGCGGCGACGGCGGCGGCGAGATCGTGGCGTCCGGCACGCCGGAGGAGGTGGTGAAGGTGGCCCGCTCCTACACCGGCCAGTATCTCAAGCCGCTGCTGAAGACCCGGAACAGGGAAAAGCCATCCGCCAGAAAGCTCAAGGCGGCCGAATAGCGGGCGCAGCCGGCACCGACGCGCGGCGCGGCCCGCCGGATCCGCGATCTGCGACAAAATAGACAAAAGCATCCGGCATTGCGCGGCAGCAAACGCGGATGGGCCGGCCGGCCTAGCATGGCGAAACACGGCAGACGCCATCTGCCGCCTCGACATGAAGGAGGCCTCGATGTTTCCCCGCGAAAAAGGTGATCTTCCCCTTGCCGGCGGCCTGGCCGTGCTGGCTGTCGCCGCGACCGTCATCTTCTGGCCGCGCGGCGGTGCCGGCGCTTCGCCCGAAGCCGCGGTCGCATCCGCCGTTCCGGCCCGGGTCGCCTCCGCGCCCGCCGATTATGCCGCGCCGCCGCTGCCCGGCACCACCGCCGACGCCCTGCCCAGGGCTGGGACGCTGGTGGACATCGTGCGCCCGCCGGCCGATCTTCCCGCGCCGGTCGGCGCGCGCGGCCCCAGGCGCGTCGATGTGCATCTCCATACGACCGAGGTCACCGGCACGCTGGCGGACGGCACCACCTATGCCTACTGGACTTTCAACGGAAAGGTCCCCGGCCCCTTCGTGCGGGTGCGGGTGGGCGACATGGTCACCGTGCACCTGGCCAACGACTCCAAGAGCATGATGATGCACAATGTCGATTTCCACGCCGTCATCGGACCGGGCGGCGGCGGCGAAGCCACGATGGCCGGACCCGGCGAACAGCGCAGCTTCACCTTCAAGGCGACCACCGCCGGGCTTTATGTCTATCATTGTGCGACCATGCCCCATGCCCAGCACATCGCGAACGGCATGTACGGCATGATTCTGGTCGAGCCGGCCGGCGGGCTGCCCAAGGTGGATCGCGAATTCTATGTGATGCAGGGCGAGATCTATACCGCCAAGCCTTTCGGAACCACCGGACCGCAATCCGCGTCCTATGACCGGCTGCTGGCGGAGACGCCCGACTATTTCGTCTTCAACGGCGCGGTGGGCGCACTGACCAGCCGCCATCCGCTGAAGGCCAAGGTCGGCGAGCGGGTGCGCATCTTCTTCGGCGATGCCGGGCCCAACAAGGATTCGTCCTTCCACGTCATCGGCGAGATTTTCGACACCGCCTACGATCTCGGCTCGGCCGAGATGGCGCCGATGCACGGCATCCAGACGCTGACGGTGCCCCCCGGCGGCGCGGCCATCGCCGAATTCACCCTGCGGGTGCCGGGCACCTACAAGCTGGTCGACCACGCCATCTCGCGGGTCGAACGGGGACTGGTCGGCGCACTCGAGGTCAGCGGCCCCGCCAACCCGGAAATCTTCAAGGAAGGCCAGCAGTCGATGTCGGTAGGGATGTAAGCCGCGTATGAGCGGCGGCGGGAGGCTCCAACGCCTCCCGCTTCTTTTTTGCCGTCGACGCAGGCTTCATGCCGCCTGCGTCGCGGTCTCCCCCTTCAGCGCCCGCCAGGCCGAGACGCTGGCGCCGCAGAACAGCGCGATCAGGACCGGCGAGAACAGAAAGCTCAGCCCGCTCATCAGCGGCAGCACCTGGCGCGCGCGCATCAGGCCCGACAGCATCAGCATCTTGTCGCTGGCGGTGTTGAGCGCCGGCGACGGTCCGGCCAGCAGCGTCTCCGCCACTGCGGCGACGACCACGACCGGAACGAAGATCGCCATCAGCACCGCCAGCAGACGCCAGAAATTTCCCGCCGACAGCGTCCAGCAGCGCCGCAGCGCCGGCGCGGTCTCGGCGGCCGCCACCGCTGGCAGCAGCATCAGGAATCGCGGCGCCCCCGCCACCAGAAGCCCGTACAGCGTCAGCATCAGCAGATAGCCCGCCTGCGCCTCGCCCACATGGGTCCCGCCAAGCAGGCTCAGCAGCGGATTGCCGACCATGATCACCGTCAGCATCACCAGCACGCCCAGCCCCGCCACCCCGGCCAGGGCGCGAAACATGCGCCATTCCAGCGCGCCGAATGAAAAATGGGCCACCGCCCCGCCCTGGCGCGCGCCCAGCGCCAGTTGCGTCACCGCCACCAGCATCACCGCGTAAAGCAGCAGCGCCGCCACCAGATAGCCCAGCATCATCAGGATGGACGGCCCCAGATTGGCGGCGTTGCCGGTGGCCAGGGCGTCGATCAGGTCGTTGTAGTAGCGCTGGAAGGTGAAAAAGCCCATCACCGTGGACAGCAGCATCGGCACCCAGATCAGGCCGATCACCGCACCCACATGATGCAGGGTGAAAAGATAGGCATCGCGGATGATCGCGATGACGGACAGACGCGGCATCAGATGCCCTTAAAACTCATCGAAGGGGCGCAGATCGTCGAACACGGGCGCCTGCGGCTGGGTGGCGTTGTGCCACAGGCCCAGCGCCCAGGCGGTGACGGCGGCGACAACCGGGGCGCGGGCCAGATCGACCAGCGGCTCGGTCACCAGGGCAAGCTTGCGGCGCGGCACGAACGCGGCCACGCCGATCGCGGCGGCGGCCAGGATGCCGGCGCCCAGCGCCAGCCTTGCATAATTGGTTGCCTTGTCCCTGTCGGCCATCTCGCATGATCCTTTTGCCGGACTATAGGCGGCGTCCGCACGCCCTGTCATCCGTATCTGCGTGTTTCCTCAAAGCTTTTTGCCGCGGACCGGTCGCGGGGCCCTCTGCCCCCAGCATCGCACGATACCGGCCATCAAATGGTTAAATCGGAGCCGGGACAAGGCGTTCCCTGCTAGAGCATGATAGCTTGTTGTTTGGTCGCAATTTCCCGGTCTCGCGGTATCCGCTCGCCCGGATCGCGCTCTAGGATTTCTGTCCGGTTCGCGCCTTGCGCCGCGATTTGCTACAGGCCAGCCCATGACCGGAACGCTTCACATCATCGGCGGCGGCCTGGCGGGCTCGGAAGCGGCGTGGCAGGCGGCCCAGGCCGGCATCGCCGTAGTGCTGCACGAAATGCGGCCCGCACGCGCCACCTTCGCCCACCAGACCGACTCATTGGCCGAGCTGGTCTGCTCCAACTCCTTCCGCTCGGACGACGCCCTGAACAACGCCGTCGGGCTGCTGCATGAAGAAATGCGCCGCGCCGGCTCGCTGGTGATGCGCGCGGCCGACGCCCACAAGCTGCCGGCCGGCGGCGCGCTGGCGGTGGACCGCCATGGTTTCTCGGCGGCGGTCACCCAGGCGATCGAATCCCATCCCCGCATCGCCATTGCGCGCGAGGCGGTGGAAAGCCTGCCGCCGCCGGAATGGGGCCGCGCCATCATCGCCACCGGCCCTCTCACGTCGCCCGCCCTGGCCGGCGCCATCGCCCAGGCCACCGGCCAGGAGCATCTGGCCTTTTTCGACGCCATCGCCCCTATCGTGCACCGCGATTCGATCGACTTCTCCATCGCCTGGTTCCAGTCGCGCTATGACAAAGTCGGCCCCGGCGGCGGCGATGCCGATTACATCAACCTGCCGCTGGACGAGGCCCAATACGCCGCTTTCGTGGCCGCCCTGCTGGCGGGGGAAAAGACCGATTTCCGCGAATGGGAGAAGTCCACGCCCTATTTCGAAGCCTGCCTGCCCATCGAGGTGATGGCGGCGCGCGGCCCCGAGACTCTGCGCTTCGGCCCGATGAAGCCGGTGGGCCTGACCGACCCGCGCACGGGATCGCGGCCCCATGCGGTGGTGCAGCTGCGCCAGGACAATGCGCTGGGCACGCTTTGGAACATGGTGGGTTTCCAGACCAAGCTGAAACATGGCGAGCAGGTGCGCATCTTCCGCACCATACCGGGCCTTGCCGGCGCTGAGTTCGCGCGCCTTGGCGGGCTTCATCGCAACACCTTCATCAATTCTCCGCGCCTGCTGGATGGGCAACTGCGCCTGAAATCGCATCCCCATCTGTCCTTCGCGGGCCAGGTGACGGGGGTCGAAGGCTATGTCGAAAGCGCCGCCATCGGCCTTCTGGCCGGGCGCTTCGCGGCGGACGAGCTGGCGGGCAAGACCGTCACGCCGCCACCCTCCACCACCGCCTTCGGCGCGCTCCTGGCCCATATCACCGGCGGGGCGAGCGCGGCGACCTTCCAGCCGATGAACGTCAATTTCGGCCTGTTTCCCGAGATTCCCAAATCGGCCCGCATCCGCGGGCGCGACCGCAAACAGGCCCTGGCGCGGCGGGCGCTGGACGATGCCGACGCCTGGCTGGCCGGGGCGCCACCGCAAAAGCGCGACGCCGCCGAATAAGGCGCGGGAAATACCGCGTGGGGGGCTGGCGAAACCGCCTCCCAGTCCATACGTTTTGAAAGAAGCAAGCGCATGGACATTCGCATGGACATCCCCCTCGAGCTTTCCTTCCACAATATCGAACCCTCTGACGCGCTGAAGGCGGCCGTGAACGGCCATGTCGCGCGGCTGGAGCAGTATCACGATCATATTGTGGGTTGCCGGGTGGCGATCGAGATGCCGCACAAGACCCAGAAGGCGGTCGGCAACCAGCCGGACGTGCATATCGTGCTGCGCGTGCCGGGCAAGGAGATCGTAATCAGCCGCGGCCTCAACCATAACGGTCACAAGAAGGCCGACAATGATGTATATGCCGTGCTGGATGAAGCCTTCGAGACCGCCCAGCAGCGGTTGAAGGAATGGCGCCGCGTCAGCCACGGCGATGTGAAATACAAAAGCGGCGAGCCCAGGGGCGCGGCCGGCGAAACCCTGAAGACGGAAGGTTAGAGCCGCCGCTTCATCGCCGCGCTCAGCAAGGCCAACTGCCGCCTATAAGTCGGCACGTCGCGCGGTTTCTCCAGGTTGCGCAGATAGACCGGCACCAGCGCCGCCGGCAGGATGGCGGCCAGCGCGGGGTCGGCCCTGGGGCCCCGCCGCGCCGCCAGGAAATGATCGCGCACGCGCAGGGCGGCCTGGCGCACTGCCGCCCGCCGCCGCGGCTCGCCCCGTTCCAGATGGAAGAACTCCTCCGGCGACAGCGTGATCGCGGACAACAAGTCGAGCGGCAGGTACAGCTTGTGCCGGGCATTGTGGAAATCCAGCGAGCGCAGAACGCCCATCAGGCCATAGGCAAGTCCCGCCTGCGCCACCGCCGCCGGGTCGCCGCCCAGCATGGCCGCCGCGATCCGCATCAGCCCGCCGCTGGTCGCATCCAGATAGGTTTCCAGCGCCGCGAAATCGCCGAACCGCTCGGCCGAGGAATCGAACGCCCGCGCCGCGATGATCGCTTCCAGCGCCTCGGGCTTCACTGGACACGCGCCGAACAGGTTCGCAAGGCCCCGCGCCACGTCATGGTTGCGCGGCTTTCCCTGCGCGGCGCTCTCCACCGTCTCGCGCCACCATTCCAGCCGGATGGCGCCCAGCATCGGCTCGCGCACATTCTCGGCCACCCGCGCCACTTCGGCATTGAACGCATAAAGCGCGGTCAGATACGGACGCAGCGGCGCCGGCACGAACAGGCTGGCGAAATAGCGGTCGGGATCGGCTTTGCGCAACGCGCCCGCAAGCCTGCCCGCAAGAGCGGCATCGGCGTCCGGGCGCACCGCGGCCGACGGGCTCAAATGGTGAGGCGGCGCGGCCGG
Source organism: Hyphomicrobiales bacterium (assembly GCA_040255825.1). GTDB lineage: Bacteria > Pseudomonadota > Alphaproteobacteria > Micropepsales > Micropepsaceae > Rhizomicrobium. Next base: position 179,093 of record JBDZVS010000004.1, read on the forward strand.
GCCGTGTTCAGCCAGGTCACCACGATCAGCCGCGTGACCATCACCGCCGTGAAGAACGAGGTGATGATGCCCACCCCCAGCGCCACCGCGAAACCCTTGACCGGGCCCTGGCCCAGCTGGAACAGGATCAGCGCGGCGATCAGATGGGTCATGTTGGCATCGACGATGGTGGCCATGGCGCGGTGGAAGCCCGCGTCGATCGAGGCCAGCATGGAACGGCCGTTGCGCTGCTCCTCGCGGATGCGCTCATAGATAAGCACATTGGCATCCACCGCCATGCCCATGGTCAGCACGATGCCGGCGATGCCCGGCAGCGTCAGCGTGGCCCCGAACAGCGTCAGCACCGCCAGCAGCAGGATCACATTCAAGGTCAGCGCGACATCGGCGAATATGCCGAACAGGCCGTAGCGCAGGAACATGAATATTGCCACCAGCGCCAGGCCCGCGACGGCGGAATAGCGGCCGGCCTTGACCGAATCGGCGCCCAGTTCCGCGCCGACGGTGCGTTCCTCAAGCACCTTCAGCGGCGCGGGCAGCGCGCCGGCGCGCAGCAGGATCGCCATGTTATTGGCGCTCTGGACGGTGAAATTGCCGGTGATCTGGCCGGTGCCGCCCAGGATGGGGTTGATGATGACGGGGGCGGTCACCACCTGGTTGTCCAGCACGATGGCGAAGCGGTGGCCGACATTGGCCTTGGTGACCTCGCCGAACTGGCGCGCGCCCACGCTGTCGAAGCGGAAAGTCACCACCGGCTGTCCGGTCTGGGAATCGAAACTCTGCCCGGCGTCGGTCAGCCGGTCGCCCGACACCAGCACCCGGCGCCGGACCACGATCTTCTGCGCCGGCGCGCCCTTGGGCGCGTTCTCGTCCAGCATGGGCAAGATCTCGTCGCCGATGGGGGCGACGGTGGCGTTGGGATTGGCCTGCTCGTCCACGAGCTGGAAGGTCATCTTGGCGGTCTTGCCCAGGATGGTCTTGAGCTGGCTGGGGTCCTGCAGGCCCGGCACCTCGACCAGGATGCGGTCGTCGCCGGAGCGGGTGATGTTGGGCTCGCGCGTGCCCATCTCGTCGATGCGGCGGCGCACCACCTCGATCGACTGGTCCAGCACCTGCTGGCGGGTCAGCGTCTTGTAGGCGTCGGTCATGTGCAGGCTGATCACGCCGTTGCCCGGCTCGGCCATGTCGTACTGCTTGCCGCCCACCGACAGGACCGAACTGCCCACCGAAGGGTTGAGGTTGCGTATCAGGGTGCGCGCTTCGTCCATGCGGGCGGCATCGGTGATCCGCACCGTCACGGTGTCACCGCGGCCGCGAAGATCGGTGAAGGCGATATGGGACTTGCGCAGGGCGGCGCGGACATCGCCCACCATCGCCTCGATCCTGGTGCGCTGGACCTCGTCCAGGTCCACCTGCAGCAGCAGGTACGAACCGCCCTGCAGATCGAGGCCCAGATTGACCGTGCCGGAGGGCAGCCAGTGCGGAATCCTGGCGCGCACATTGTCGGGCAGCGCATTGGGCAGCGCCACCGCCAGCCCCGCCACCAAAATCAGCAGGGTGATGATGCGCGACCAGTTGGAGATGTGCAGCACGGTCGCCTATTCCTTGTCGGCCGGCTGGCCCTTGGCGCGCACATCCGAGATGGAGGATTTCAGCACCCGGACCTGAACATCGTCGGCGATCTCGACCATGATTTCCGGATCCTCCTGGGGCGTGGCCTTGACGATCCGGCCCAGGATGCCGCCCGAGGTTACCACCGTGTCGCCGCGCCGCAGGTTGCCGATCATGTTGCGCAGCTGTTTCTGTCTCTGGCTTTGCGGGCGCCAGAGAAGAAAGTAGAAGATCGCGATCATCGGCAGCGCCAGAGTCAGCGTCTGGAACAGGGGATCGTTGGGATTCATAGTCGGCTCTTTCGGTGGCGCGGGCGGACTATAGCGACACGGCCCCCCATTGCAACCGCCGACAGGCAAGGAAACGGAATGTCAAAAGATAATGGAATCATTGGCTTGGGCGACGCGGCGGCGCTGGAACGCATCGCCGCGGCACTGGAGCGGCTGGCGCCCCCGCCGATGTCGCAGAAACTGCCCGCGGGCGACGCTTTTGTGTGGGAGCCGGCGCAAGGCGGGCTGGTGGCGGTGCCCCAGGTCGCCCATGTCGACATCGCCCTGCTCAAGGGCATCGAAGCCCAGCGCGAGACGCTGCTGGCCAATACTCGCCATTTCGCCGACGGGCTGCCCGCCAACAACGCGCTTTTGTGGGGCGCGCGCGGCATGGGCAAGTCCAGCCTGGTCAAGGCCGTGCATGAAGAGGTCAATCGCGGCCGCAAGGATGCGGACCATCTGGTGCTGATCGAAATCCACCGCGAGGACATCGACACGCTTCCGCTGCTGCTGCGCGTCCTGCGCGGCGACTTGGCGAGCGGCGCCGGGCGCCGGATACTTCTCTATTGCGACGATCTCTCCTTCGACAAGGACGACACCAGCTACAAGTCGCTCAAGGCGGCGCTGGAAGGCGGCATCGAGGGCCGGCCCGCCAATGTGCTGTTCTATGCCACCTCGAACCGCCGCCATCTGATGCCGCGCGACCTGGTCGACAATGAGCGCGGCACCGCCATCAATCCTGGCGAGGCGGTGGAAGAGAAAGTCTCGCTGTCCGACCGCTTCGGCCTGTGGCTGGGCTTCCACCACTGCGGCCAGGATGAATATCTGGCCATGATCGACGGCTATGTCGCCTTCTATCACCTGAAGATCGACGCGGAGGACCTGCGGCGGCGCGCCCTGGCCTGGGCGATGGGCCGCGGCGGGCGGTCGGGGCGGGTCGCGTGGCAATTCATCCAGGATTTGGCGGGCGAACTGGGGCAGAAGCTCGACTAACACCAACCGTCATGGCCCGCGCCCGCGGGCCATCCAGTTTCTTGCCGATACCGAACTGAACCCCTCTCCAACCGTCATGGCCCGCGCATGCGAGCCATCCAGTTCCTTGCCGATACCGAACTGAACCCCTCTCCATCCGTCATGGCCCGCGCATGCGGGCCATCCGGTTTCAGGACCGCGCCTGCCGCGTCGTCAGATACGCCCGCGGATTGACGGGGGTGGTGCTGGAGCGGATTTCGAAATGCAGTTGCGGCCGGCTGACATCGCCGGTCTGCCCGGTGTAGCCGATCACCTGTCCCTTGGCCACGAAGTCGCCGCGCTGGACCACCAGCCGGTCGGCATGGGCATAGGCGGTGGTGAAGCCGCCCTCATGCTTGATCAGCACCAGATTGCCATAGCCTTTCAGCTCGTCGCCCGCATAGGTGACGGTGCCGCTGGCCGCGGCGCGGATGGGCGCATCCATTGCGGTGGCGATATTGATGCCGTCATTGCGGCCGCCGCTGGCGGTGGATCCGAAATCGGAAATCACCGGCCCGGTGACCGGCCAGGCGAAACTGACGGTCGATGGCGGATAGGTGTCGGGGCGCGGCGCCGGTCCCAGGCTGGCCTGGCGCACCGGCGGGCTTGGCCGCGGCGTCGGAATGGGCGCCAGCGATCTCTTGGAGACGGAATCCTTGTAGACATAGGTGCGCGCGCCGGTATGCGCCGCGCTGGACGCGACCTGGCGCGATGGCGCGGGCCGGTACGCCGTGCGGGGCGCGCGATCGTTCACATTCCAGTCGAACACGGTTTCGGGCGAGGACGGCATGCAGCCGGCGACGATGGGCGATGCCAGGACCGCCAGCAGGGCGAACGCGGCCTTGCGGATTGAAGCCATCGAACGATGCCTTTTCGCTGTCTCGAAACGGGATCATCCGCGCCAAGGGTAAAAAGCGGATTAACCGTCCTGGCCCAAAACGGGGCATGGGAAAGTTCCGCTTAACCCTTTGTTCACCGGCCGCGTCAGCTAGCGCCCAATACCGCCTTGATTTTTTCCAATACTGCCATTTCGGTCAGATTCAGGTGCAAGGGCGTCACGGAAATTTTCCGCGCATGGACCGCGCCCAGATCGCTGTCCAGCGGCGGCGCGCCTTTGCGGCGGCGCAGGCCGATCCAGTAATAGGCGCGCTGGCGCGCATCGGTGCGCTGGATGATCTCGGTGGATTGCAGGTCATAGGTTCCCTGCGGCACCGCGGCAGAGCCCTCAACCGCGTCGGCGGCGCAGGCGGGAAAATTCACGTTCAGCAGCACATCCCGGGGCCATCCGGCCGCCACCAGCCGCCGCACCAGCGCCGGGCCGTGGACCTCGCCCGCCGACCAGTCGATGGTCTTGCGGTCTTCCTCGTCATAGGCCTGGGACAGCGCGATGGCGGGAATCCCGAGGGCGCAGCCTTCCATCGCCCCCGCGATGGTGCCGGAATAGGTGATGTCGCCGCCCAGGTTCGAGCCCCAGTTCACGCCCGACAGGATCAGGCCCGGCCTGTGATCCGCAAGCAGATGCAGGCAGCCCATCATCACACAGTCGGTGGGGGTGCCGCTGACGGCATAGTGGCGCTCGTCGATCTGGCGCAGGCGCAGCGGCGCTGCCAGGGTCAGCGAGTGGGAGGCGCCGGACTGCTCATTCTCCGGCGCCACCACCCACACATCGTCGGTCAGGCTGCGGGCGATCGCCTCGGCCACCACCAGGCCGGGCGAATGGATGCCGTCATCGTTGGTGACGAGGATACGCAATTTCCCAGACCTCAGGCCTTCTTTCCCAGGCATCAAGCCTTCGCGATCACGGTCTTGCCGCCCATATACGACACCAATGCGTCAGGAACCGCGACGCTGCCGTCGGCCTGCTGGTAATTCTCCAGGATGGCGACCAGCGTGCGGCCCACCGCCAGACCCGAGCCGTTCAGCGTATGCACCGGCCCCTTCACCTTGCCCGCCGCGTCGCGATAGCGCGTGTTCATGCGCCGCGCCTGGAACGGCCCGCAATTTGAGCAGGACGAAATCTCGCGATAGGCGCCCTGCCCCGGAAGCCACACCTCGATGTCGTATGTCTTCTGCGCCGAAAAGCCCATGTCGCCGGTGCACAGCGTCACCACCCGGTGCGCCAGGTTCAGCTTCTTCAGGATCGCCTGGGCAGCGTCGGTCATGCGCTCATGTTCTTTGGCCGACTGTTCCGGCGTGGTGATCGACACCAGCTCGACCTTGCTGAACTGGTGCATTCGGATCATGCCGCGCGTGTCCTTGCCGGCGGCGCCCGCCTCGGCGCGGAAACAGGGTGTATGGGCGGTGAAGCGCAGCGGCAACTCGGCTTCGTTCAAAATCTCATCGCGCACATAATTGGTGAGCGAAACTTCGGCGGTGGGGATGAGCCAGTAATGGCTTTCTACTATGGGTGTAATCCCCGAGATACCGTTGGATGACCCAATCGGATGGTCAAGATATACCTTCCCCTTAAAGTTCAGTTGAAGCTCAGCAGCCCTTTTACCTTTAAACTCGACGTTCAATTGTCCAGGGGCTCCAGCCAATTGAACTGTAGCTTCTTCGGGCCCAATGCGTTCTTCCGAGCCTTTGACCCAAAACAAATCTTCCTCGAACTTCGGCAACTGCCCCGTGCCGAACATGGCTTCATCGCGCACCAGCACCGGCGGGCTGACTTCGGTATACCCGAACGCGCCCGTATGCGTGTCCAGCATCAGCGCGGCGATGGCGCGTTCCAGCCGCGCCAGGTCGGCCTTCAGATAGACGAACCGCGCCCCCGACACCCTGGCGGCGCGCTCGAAGTCCATCTGGCCCAGCGCCTCGCCGATCTCGAAATGCTGCTTCGGCTTCTCGATCTTCGGCAACCTTCCGAACGCCCGCGCCGCAACCGGTACATTGGCGCTTTCATCCGCCCCGTCCGGCACATCCTCGGCAGGGATGTTGGGGATCACCGCCAGCATGTCCCGAAGCCCGGTTTCCAACTCGCGCTGGCGCCCCTCGCCCTGCTGGATTTCCTCCTTCAGCCCGGCGACCTCGGCCATCAGGGCCTGCGCCTGGGCCTCGTCCTTTTTCGCCCTGGCCTGGCCGATCAGCCTGGAGGCTTCGTTGCGCCGCGCCTGGCTGGCCTGAAGCGCCACCAGCAGGTCGCGCAACTGCCTGTCCTTGGCGCGAACCGCCTCCACCACCGCGCCGGCGTCGGCCATCCCGCGCCGCGCCAGGCCCCGGACAAAGCCTTCGCAATCCTCGCGGATCGCCCGTAAGTCATGCATGACCGTGAATCTCCCGTGGCCGCCGGTCATGCCATGCCGGCCCCTTTCGGTCAAAGCGGGCGGCGCCCCGCCATGCCTAATCGATCCCTAACAAAGTACCCCGAAATTGGCATACCGCGGGAAACCAGGTTGCAACGGGTTCGTGCCTACCATGCAGCGACTTGGGGGATACCTTGTACCGTCGCACGAAACTGCTGCCTGCCCGGCTGAAGCGCGCCTTGGACGTGCTCGATGCCCAGCTTTCACGGCTGGGGCGGCTGGGCTCGACCGCGGCCCTGACGGCGATGACGGTGGTGGTGGGCGTCAGCCTGCACTTCGTCGTCCGCACGGCAGAGGGGCTGCCGGTCGGGCTGGGCTCGATGGCGAACCTGACGATCGAATTGATCGTGGTCGCCGGCCCGATCATCCTCTACGCCCGCGACGTGATCGCCGAGCTCAAGGCCTCGCGCGCCCAGTTGCGCCACATGTCGCGGCGGCTGGCGGTCTCGGTCGAGCAGGCCGAACACGCAAACCGCGCCAAGTCCGCCTTCCTGGCCAATATGAGCCACGAACTGCGCACGCCGCTGAACGCCATCATGGGCTTTTCCGAAGTGATGAAGGACGAGCATCTGGGGCCGGTGCACAATCCACGCTACCTGTCCTATGCCGCCGACATCCATGCCAGCGGGCGCTACCTGCTGGGCATCATCAACGACATACTCGATCTGTCCAAGATCGAGGCCGGCAAGATGTCCCTGGAAGCGGCGGAGGAGTTTCCCCTGCGCCAGGCCTTCTGCGCCTCGCTGAGCATGGTGCAGCCGCTGGGCAGGAAATTCGGCGTCATGCTGGTCGGCGACGCGCCGGACGAGGATGTGCGCCTTCTGGCGGTGGAGCGGATGATCCGCCAGATCCTGATCAACCTCCTGGGCAACGCGGTCAAGTTCACCAACAGCGGCGGCAGCGTCCATGTCGGCGGCCGGCTTCTGCCGGGCGGGGGCTATTGCATCAGCGTGCGCGACACCGGGATGGGCATGACCGAGGAGGAGATCGGCAAGGCGCTTCAGCCCTTCGGCCAGATCGAGAATCGCATGACCGCGCGGCACAACGGCACCGGCTTGGGGCTGCCGCTGGCCAAGGCGATGATGGAGCTGCATGGCGGTACGCTGGAGATTTCCTCCGTCCCCAATGCCGGCACCACCGTGTTCCTGAACTTCCCGGCAACGCGCATCAGCGTGGGCAGCGCCGTCGCGGCGGCGTAAACGGCCTGTCCCAGCGGCCTATTCGTCGGCGGTCGTCGCCACATCGGTGCCGGGCTTTTCCTCCGCAGCCCGGCGCGCCGCATCCTCCTTGGCGCGGTCACGCTCGATCATCTTCACACTGAAGATGGAAATCTCGTACAGCAGCACCAGCGGCACCGCCAGGCAGAGCATCGACACCGCGTCCGGCGGGGTGAAGATCGCGGCCACCGCGAACAGGCCGACAATGGCGAACCGGCGCATGCTCTTGAGGCCTTCGGAGGTGACGATCCCCACCTTGCCCAGAAGCGACAGCAGCACCGGCAACTGGAAGGTCAGGCCGAAGGCGACGATCAGCGTCATCACCATGTCGAGATAGTCGCTGACCTTGGCCTGCAGCTCGATGCCCATGGTGGTGGCGGTGGCCGCCGTCTGATAGGCGCCGAAGAAACCGACCAGGTTGGGCAGCATCAGGTAATAGACGAAGGCCGCGCCCATGATGAACAGCACCGGCGTCCACAACAGGAACGGCAGGAAGGCGCGCTTCTCGTGCTTGTAGAGGCCGGGTGCCACGAACATCCAGATTTGCGCGGCGATCATGGGAAAGCCCAGGCACAGCCCGCCAAAGGCCCCGATCTTGATCTGGGTGAAGAAATACTCCGGCAGCGCTGTATAGATCAGGTGGTTGGTGGTGGCGTGCAGCGGCCGCGCCAGGAAATTGAAGATCGGCGTGGAGAAGGCAAAGCACACCACAAAGCAGACACCGAACGACACCAGCGCATAGATCAGCCGCCGGCGCAGCTCCAGCAGATGCTCCATCAGCGGCGCCCGCGTCGCTTCCAGCGCCGCTTCGTCTTCGGGTGTGGGCTGGGTCACGGGATGGTCATCATCGGGCCGGCGCGTCCTGGGCCGCGGCGGGCGTGCCGTCGGAGGCCGGCTTGTCCGTCACTTCGAACTCGCCCGCCCGCGGCTCGCTGCTGCCTTCCACCGGCGCCTGCGAGACCGCGGCCGGCTCGGCCGCCGCTTCGGGCATGGCGACCTGGCGGTCGATCTCGTTCTGCACCTCGTCCATCGCCTGGGCGATGCCGGAGACGGGATTGTTCTTCTTGAGCTCGTCGATCTCCTTGCGCAGCTCGTCCAGTTCGGCCTGGCGCGCCATCTCGTCGAAGCTTCTGCGGAATTCGTTGGCCATGGCGCGCGCCTTGCCCGCCCAGCGGCCCATCATGTTCATCAGACGCGGCAAGTCCTTGGGCCCGACCACGACAAGGGCCACGACGAGCAGAAGGACAATGTGCTGCCAGCTGAACAGGTCGAACATGACAAACGCCCCCGCGCGATCCGGCAGCACGGGCCCAAAGGAAACGGCGCGCCGTGCCGGATCGCGCCCTCACAACAAGCGGAAGGATCAGACCGCGGTCTTGTCCTTCTCCTTGGCCTCAGCGTTGATCACCTTGGGATCTTCCTTGTCGTGCTCGGCCAGGCCCTTCTTGAAGCTGTTGATGCCCTTGCCGAAGTCTCCCATCAGTTCGGAGACCTTGCCGCGGCCGCCGAACAGGACCAGTGCAACGCCGGCCAAGAGCAACCAGTGAATCCAGCTCATACTACCCATGGGTCACTCCTAAACCTTTGAAAGGCGAAACTTATTGCCGTGCATCCGGCTCCAGTTCGCCGCTCTTGGCTCCTTTAAAGCCGTTTGGCCGATGGGGCGCAAGTGGCGCGCCCGGACCCTGCTGGATGCGCCGCAGCAATTTTCCGGGGCCGAACGGGCGCCTCAGACTCCCAGCGCCCGTACCGCCTGGACCGCCCGCCGCCAGTTCCCGTCCAGCGGCATGAACTCCAGTCCGATCGGGCCGCTGAAACCCGCCTTGCGTACGGCGGCGATCAGGTTGGCATGGTTGATCTCGCCGGTGCCCGGCTCGTGGCGGCCCGGCACGTCGCCGATCTGCACATGCGCCGCCACATCGGCATCGGCGGTGAACTTCTCGATCAGGTCCCCGTCCTCGAGTTGCATATGGTAAAAGTCCCACAGCAACTTGAGGCGCGGCGAATTCACGCTGCGCACCAGCGAGACGGCGGGCCTGGAGCCATTGAGGAAATGGCCGACATGGTTCACCCGGTTGAAGGGTTCGACCAGCGCGGTGATCCCGGCCTCCTCCAGCAGCGGGGCGATGCGCATCAGCCCGGTGACATAGCCCGCCAGCATCGCCTCGCGGCGCATGCCCTCGACATTGTCATGACCGGTCAGGGTGAATTTCGCGCAACCCAGTGTGTGGCAGTCGGCGATCACCTGGCGGATCATCGCTACCAGCGCGCCATGCTGCGCCGGATCGCCGAATTTGGGCGCCACCGGCGCATACTGGACGATGGAGAGCCCGTTGGCGCCGGCCAGCTTGCGGATGGCGGCGGCGTCGATGCCGTCGCCGCGATCGGCCTTCCACAATTCGATGATAGTGAAGCCCGCCTGCCGCGCCAGCGCGAAACGCTGCTCGAACGGCGTGTCGCGGAACCAGGTGTCGAGATTGACGGCATAACCGGCCAGGCTTCCGCCCGCGCCCTGCGCCTTTGCCGCCGTGGCCGCGGCCAGGCCCGCCAGGCCCCCGAGCCCCCCAAGCCCCGCTGCCGCCATCGCCCCGCGCCGGTTCAGATCGCCCATTGCGCCCACCTTTCCGTATTTCGATGATCGTAACAAAATCGCAATCCGCCGCCAGCCGGCCGGTGCTAGACTTGGGGCCATCGACATGTTCCGCCACCTCACCGCTCTGTTCACCGCCCTGACGCTCGCCGGCCCGGCCTCGGCGGCGACGCTGTCGGGCGCCCAGCTGGCCGACGCCCTCCGCAGCGGCGGCTATGTGCTGGTCATGCGCCATGCCAGTTCGCCCAGCGCCCCGCCGGCCTCGCCCGATCCCGGCAACACCGCCCGCGAGCGCCAGCTCGACGACAGGGGCAAGGCGACGGCGCGCGCCATGGGGGCCGCGCTTCATGCCCTGAAGATCGGCATCGGCAAGGTCTATTGCAGCCCCACCTTCCGCGCGCGCCAGACCGTCGCGCTGCTGGATGTCGGCAAGCCGGAGCTGGTGCCCGCTCTGGGCGACAGCGGCCACAGCATGGCCCGCATCCAGGCCAAGGCCCCGGCCAACTGGCTGCGCGCGCATGTCGCCCAGGCGCCCGCGCCGGGCCACGACACGCTCATCGTCACGCATATGCCGAACATCGTCGCCGCCTTTCCCACTGACGCACCCGGGCTGGGCGACGGAGAGGCCCTGGTCTTCCGCCCCGACGGCAAGGGCGGCGCCGCGCTGGTCGCCAAGGTGCCGATCGCCGCCTGGCCCGGGCTGGCCAAGGCAGTCAGCCGATAAGGATCTCGCCCTTTTTTCCCAGCGCGTCCGCCAGCACGCCCAGACGCTTCTGCACCGGCTCTCCCGCCACCGCCTCACGCGCGGCGGGCACCTCCAGGATCACCTTGGACGGGGTCTGACGCAGCCGGTAGTGCGCCAGCTCACCGGCCGCGCTGGCCGACAGCGAAAAGACGAAGCGCCAGGTCAACCCCAGAATCAGGGCGCGCCTTTCGTCCTCCCGGTCCAGAAGCCCATCCAGCACGATGCCCTGCGGGAATTCCTCGTCGCCGCAATAGCGGTGGAAGACCGAGGCGGCGATCAGCGCGCGGGCCCGGTGGCCCGCGCCGGCGAAAGGCGCCGTCAGCACCTGGCCGAAGGCACCGGTGGCGCGATCGTCCGGGTGGCGCCGCCAGCCGATGTCCGAGAAATAGGCCGAGGCCTGGCGCACCCGCGCCATCTGCGCGCTCTCGCCCTCGAACAGCGGCCCTGTCCAGGCCAGCATCTCATCGGCATGGGCCGGCACGCGGGCAAGACGGGCATTGGCGGCGCGGGCGAATTCCACCAGCGGGTCCTTGGCGCGCTCCTGCGCCGTCAGGCGCTGGAACAGGACACCCTCGCGCAGACCATAGGCACTGATAACCACGTCCTTGACGTCGCTCTGCTCCAGAAGCCGCTCCAGCACCACCGCGCCGTAAGGAAGGCTTTCGGCGCGACGCTTGGAGACGACCTTGATCTTTCTCAGGCTGTCCTTGGACAGGCCCGCCAGCACCTTGCACAGACGCAGCGCCCGCCCGCGCGGAATGGTATATTGCTGCAGCACATGCAGGGGATAATGGTGCTCCTCCATGTCCACCCGCGCCAGGCTGCGCCAGATGCCGCCCACCGCATAAAGCGTTCGCGCCGACAGGCCGCCGGCAAGGTTCCTCAACCCCTTGTCGACGATGTCGCGCGCCTTGTCGGGAACGCCCTTCGCCTGGTCCATCAGCCTGAGCGGCCCGAACGGCAGCGTGAAGGCCGCGCCGGTACGACCGCCTCTGACCGACACCATGTCCAGGCTGCCGCCGCCCAGGTCGGCGACGATGCCGTCGGCATCGGGAATACCCGCCAGCACGCCCTCGGCGGCCATGCGCGCCTCCTCCTCGCCCGGCAGGATGCGGATCGGCCCGCCCCACACCGCTTCGGCCTTGCGGATGAATTCGGCGCCATTGGCCGCGTCGCGCGCCGCCGCCGTCGCCACCGCCTCGCGCGTGTCGGCCTTCAGGCCATCGGCGATCAGCCGGAAACGGGCCAGCGCCTCCAGCGCGGCCGCGCAACCTTGCGCGTGCAGCCGACCGCTGCTGACCATGTCGCGGCCGATGGCGCAGATCGACTTTTCGTTCTGCAGGGTGGCGGCGGTGCGGACCGCGCCTTCATAGACCACCAGGCGGACGGAATTGGAGCCGATATCGACGATGGCCACGGACCCGCGCGCCTTGCCGGCGCGGGCCGTGTTTCCTGCGAAGATGCGAGGCTCGGATGCGGACGGCACGCCTCAGGACCGGCGTTCCGGCGAGTGCGGGTTCTGCATCTTCAGCGCGCGGCCGCGGCCCGAGAGCGACGGATTGGTCATGAAATACATGTGCGCGGAAAAGGCATTGGCGTCCTCGGCATGGGAATCACGGACATAGCGTCCGTCCCCCTGCATATACCAGCTTTGGGCCTGGTCTTTCATCTGGGCGACCATGATCTGGTCAAGGACCTGGCGATGCACCGTGGGATTGTCGATGGGAACCAGGATTTCCACCCGCCGGTCCAGGTTGCGCGGCATCCAGTCGGCCGAGGAAATGTAAACCCTGGCATCCTTGTGCGGCAGGCCGTGGCCACCCCCGAAACAGACGATGCGGCCATGTTCCAGGAAGCGGCCGATGATCGACTTGACGCGGATATTCTCCGACAGGCCGGGCACGCCGGGGCGCAGGCAGCAGATGCCGCGCACGATCAGATCGACCTTCACCCCCGCCTGGCTGGCGCGATAGAGGCCGTCGATCATGGCCGGATCGACCAGCGCGTTCAGCTTGGCCCAGATCGCCGCCGGACGGCCGGCGCGCGCATGCATGATCTCCTGCTGGATCGCCTCCACCAGCCGCCCGCGCAAGGTGAAGGGCGACATGGAGAGCTTCTCCAGCGCCACCGGCTCGGCATAACCAGTGATGAAGTTGAAGATCTGGGCGGCGTCGCGGCCCAGCGCCGGATCGGCCGAGAACAGCGACAGGTCGGTATAGATTTTCGCCGTGTTGGGATGATAGTTGCCGGTGCCGAAATGGACATAGGTGTGCAACTGGCCCTGCTCGCGGCGCACCACCAGGCTGGTCTTGGCGTGGGTCTTGAGCGTGACGAAGCCATAGACCACCTGCACGCCGGCGCGCTCCAGGTCGCGCGCCCATTTGATGTTGGCGGCCTCGTCGAAGCGGGCCTTCAGTTCCACCAGCGCGGTGACCGACTTGCCCGCTTCCGCCGCCTCGATCAGGGCGGCGACGATGGGGCTGTCCGAGCTGGTGCGGTAGAGGGTCTGCTTGATCGCCACCACATCGGGATCGGCCGCGGCCTGGCGGATGAACTGCACCACCGTGTCGAAACTCTCGAAGGGATGGTGGACGATCAGGTCCTTCTCGCGGATGGCGGCGAATGCGTCGCCGCCATGATCGCGGATGCGCTCGGGAAAGCGGGGGATATAGGGCTTGAACAGCAGGTCCGGGCGCTCGGGCAGGATCAGCTTGGACAGGTCCGACAGGCCCATCAGGTTTTCGATGATGACGGTTTCCGAATCGTCCAGGCCCAGATGCTCGGCGATGAACTGGCGCAGCCGTCCGGGCATCGACGAACTGCACTTGATGTGGATCACGCTGCCGCGCCGGCGCCGCTTGAGCAGCGTCTCGAACAGCAGCACCAGGTCCTCGGCCTCTTCCTCCACTTCCACGTCGCTGTCGCGCAAGAGGCGGAACATGCCCCAGCCCATCACCGCATGGCTGGGAAACAGCCGGTCGAAATACAGCGCGATCACATGCTCCAGCGGAATGAAGCGCACGCCCTTGGCCGTATCGGGCAGGCGGATGAAGCGGCGCAGTTGCGGCGGCACCGGGATCAGGGCGGAAAATTCCTTGCCGTCGCGGCTGTTCCTCAGCTGGACCGCGATGGTGAAACCCAGGTTGGGGATGAAGGGAAAAGGATGGGCGGGATCGATCGCCAAGGGCGTCAGCACCGGAAAGATCTGGTCCAGGAACTGGGTATCCAGCCAGTCGCGGTCGCCCTCTTCCAGTTCGTCGCCCGCCAGCACGCCGATGCCTTCCTTGCGCAGTTCCTCGTGCAGCAAGGTCCAGATGTCCTGCTGGTCGGCGATCAGCGCGCGCGCGGCTTCGTCCACCTTCACCAGCTGCTGGGCCGGCGTCAGCCCGTCGGCGCTGGGGGCGGCCAGGCCTTCGCGCACCATGCCCACCAGGCCGGCGACGCGCACCATGTAGAATTCATCCAGGTTGGAGGCGGAGATGGAAAGGAACCGCACCCGCTCGAACAGCGGATGACGCCTGTTCTGCGCCTCCTCGATCACCCGGCGGTTGAAGGCCAGCCAGGACAATTCGCGGTTGACGAAGCGCTCCGGCGAGGCGGGATCGAAGGACAGGTTGCTGCCGCCCGGCGCCAGACTCACCACATTGTCCGTGGCGACTTTCGCCTGCCCCGCGGACTCGTCGGGCACGAGCGCCAGAGGCGGGCTCGGACTGGAACTGGTCATGTGTGACCTTAGACCCACGACTGTGAAATTGTCATGACCGACCTGGCTCAGAACAGCGCCGGCGGTGGCGGGCCCGCCAGCAATTCCTTGATAAGATTCAGGTTTATCGGCCTTTTTTCCGCCAGCGCCCTGGCGTCGGCGCGCGCGACGAAATCGCGGACCGCGGCCGGCGAACGCTCCAGGCAGCGGATCATGTGACTGACCACGCCTTCCGGCACCGTTACCTGGCGGTCGGCGAACAGCTTGACCGCCAGTCCCATCAACAGGGCCTCGTCGGGCGCCCACAGCGCAAAACCCAGAAGCGCCCGGCAGCGCGACACAAGGTCGGGAAGCCGAAAGCCGAAATCCTGCGGCCAGCGGTCGGGCGCGATCGCCGCCGTCAGCAGCAGCGGGCGGCCCCGCTCCAGCAGGGCAAACAGCGGCGCCTCCGGGGTGCCGGGCGCCACATCCTCGACCACCAGCGGGCCGTCCGGGATGTCCCGCTCCAGCGCCGTGGCGGCGATCACCGGCGCGCCCACCCTTCGCGCCCAGATCGCGGCCAGATGCGATTTTCCGGCGGCAGGCGGCCCGTAAAGCGCCGCCGCCGGCTGGGGCCAGTCCGGCCAGGCATCGATGAAGGCCACGGCCCGGGCATTGCCCGGTCCCACCAGGAAATCGGCTCGGCCGAATGCTTCGGGCAACTCCAGCGGCAGGACGAGCTGACCGTTCACGCCGCCCGCCCTCCGGACAACAGGCCCCGCAGGAAAAAGCCGACATAGGCCCCGCCCGACAGAACGGTCACCAACCCGGTGGCGAAAGCGGCCGCCGCCGACAGGCGCGGCGTAACGATATCGAATGCCAGCATCAGCAACATCAGTCCGATATAGCAAATCTGCATCAGGGTGGAGATCTTGCCGATGCGCAAGGGCGCCACCTGCACCGGCAGCGACAGCATCCATGCGCCAAGCCACCCCGCCGCGATGAGAAGGTCGCGCAGAACGACCAGCACCGCCAGCCATAGCGGCGCGGCGTCCACCCCGAACAGCGCCAGCATGCACGATATCATCAGCAGCTTGTCGGCTGCCGGGTCCAGCCAGGCGCCGAAGCGCGAAGCATAACCGAAGCGCCGCGCGATCCATCCGTCCAGCCCGTCGCTCAGCGCGGCGGCCGCGAACACCGCCAGCGAAGCGATGTCATGCCCGCCCAGGATCAGCCAGGCGGCGAACGGGGCCGCCAGCAGCCGGAGCGCCGAAAGGATGTTCGGCACATGTCGCATCGCTCTACGCCCACACCGTGAGGGGCGAGTGCACCCGAAACGGGCCTAGGGCGCGTTGCTGGCGCTGAGCTGCCATTGGCCGCCCCGGCTGACAAGCGTGAGGCCCGAAGCCCCCATCGCGTCGCGCAACTGGTCGATATTGCCGATATAGGCGATCGACAGGCGCGCATAGGCCATGTCCATCGCCACCACGGTCACGCCGGTGACGTTGTTCATCGCCGCCAGCTGGTTCTGCACACCGGCCCATTGCGGCAGGCTGACGATGCGCAGGTCGGCGGTGATGCGGCCGTGCTGGCTGTAGTCGATCACGTTGCGCGATTTCCACATATCCTCGATGGCGCGCACCGCCGCGTCCGCCGCCGCCGGATAGGTAGTGCCGACGGTCTGCATCAGAGGCACCTCGACCTGGGTCTTGGCCGGCGCCTCGCCGGGGCCCAGGCGCCGGATGTTCACGGTGACGCGGCCATTGGCGTAGACCGCCTGTGCGAGGACCGCCTGGGCGGCCTGTTCGCGCACCGCGGCCGCGGCCACGTCGTTCCAGCCGGCCGTATCGAAGTCCAGGCCGGAAAGGCCCGCCACTTCCTCGGCATTGGCCACCACATAGGGGACCATGCCGTCCTGCAGAGCCGGGTTGGCCAGCGCCTGCGCCCACGGGCCGTGGCTGACCGTGGGTGACATCGCGATCACCAGGACGCGCCGCGCCGGCGACTGGGCATAGGCGATGGAATTGGCGCGCAACAGCCGGGCCACCGCATCCGGGTTGAAGGCATAGGTGATGTCCGCGACATAGCGGGTGGTGGAGCGCCGCTCGTGGGCGATGGTGAAGCCGCGCGACAGCCGCAACAGCGCGCCGGCGTCAAGCGGCGGCTGGCGGTCCCAGTCCTGCTGGCGGGTCAGGCGGCGGTACAAGGTCTGGAAGGCCCTGGACCGGCCCTGCAGGATCGCCGCGTTCATCGCCTCGGTCGAGGAGGCGGCGCTGGCGTCGACATGAATATCGGGCACGGTGAACAGGTTGTCGGCGGCCGATGCCGCCCCCGGCAGCGCGAACAGCACAAGGACAAGGGCGGGCAGGAATCGGCGGAGACGCGAAATCATCAGGGGACCTGTCTGGAATGCCCGGGAGTATAGGGATCGGCCCCATCGGGTGAAAGCATCACTTTGAGCGGCGTGGGTCTTTCGGGCCGAACATTCGGTCCGATTCCGGCCATTTCAAGGCTCGCGGCGCGGGCCGCCTGTGTGCGAGTGGACACGCGTGCTTGCGCCGCTGGCGGTGGCTGATTAAAGGGTGCGGAGCATTGCCAGCCGGAACCCATGCCCAGCAATCCTGACGGGACGCAAAAGGGTCTGACCTACAAGGACGCCGGCGTCGACATCGATGCGGGCGAGGCGCTTGTGGCGCGCATCGCGCCGGCCGCGCGCGCCACGCGCCGCCGCGGCGCCGACGCCGACCTGGGCGGCTTCGGCGGTCTGTTCGACCTGAAGGCTGCCGGTTTCAAGGACCCCATCCTGGTGTCCGGCACCGATGGGGTGGGCACCAAGCTCAAGCTGGCGATCGACACGCGGCGCTTCGACGGGATCGGCCAGGACCTGGTCGCCATGTGCGTCAACGACATCGTGGTGCAGGGCGCCGAGCCGCTTTTCTTCCTGGACTATTACGCCACCGGCAAGCTGGAGGTGGAAAGCGCCGCCATCGTGGTGGAAGGCATCGCGCGCGCCTGCCGCGAATCGGGCTGTGCCCTGATCGGCGGCGAGACGGCGGAGATGCCGGGCCTCTATGCCGGGGGCGATTTCGACCTGGCCGGCTTCGCGGTGGGCGCGGTGGAGCGCCACGCCATCCTGCCCAGGCTGCCGGCGATGAAGCCGGGCGATGTGCTGGTGGGGGTGGCCTCCAGCGGCGCGCACTCCAACGGCTATTCGCTGGTCAGAAAGGTGGTCGCTCGCAGCGGCCTTGCGCTGGACGCCGATGCGCCCTTCGCGCCCGGCAAAAGCCTTGGCGAAGCGCTGCTGACCCCGACGCGCCTTTATGTGAAGTCGGCGCTGGCGGCGATGCATGCGGGCGTCACGGGCCTGGCGCATATCACCGGCGGCGGCATCACCGACAATCTCCCGCGCTGCCTGCCCCAGGGGCTGGACGCCGAAGTGGATCTGGACGCCATCGCCGTTCCGCCGGTCTTCTCCTGGCTGGCCAAGACGGCAGACATCGCCCAGGCCGAGATGCTGCGCACCTTCAACTGCGGCATCGGCCTGGTGGCGGTGGCGGATGAAAGCCATGCCGGCCATGTCATCGATGCCTTCCAGGAAAATGGCGACAGGGCGGTGCGGCTGGGACGGCTCGTCACTGGAGACCGTGAAGCAAAAGTCGTCTATCGCGGGACGCTCGCGCTTTGAAAAAGGTCGCGGTCCTGATTTCCGGGCGCGGCAGCAATCTCGGCGCGCTGATCGCCGCGCAGGGCGACAGCTACCGGATCATCCTGGTGATCTCGAACGTGCCGGGCGCCGGCGGGCTGGAAAAGGCCGCCGCCGCCGCCATCCCCACCCGGATCATCCCGCACCAGGGCAAGACGCGCGAAGCCTTCGACGGCGAGATCGACGCGGCCCTGCGCGCGGCGGGGGCTGACATCGTCTGCCTGGCCGGCTTCATGCGCATCCTGTCGGACGGTTTCGTGCGCGCCTGGGAAGGCCGGCTGCTCAACATTCATCCCTCGCTGCTGCCCGCCTACAAGGGCACGCGCGTGCACGAGCGGGTGCTCGAAGCCAAAGAGGCGCTGTCCGGCGCCTCGGTGCACTTCGTCGTGCCCGAACTGGATGCAGGCCCGGTGATCGCCCAGGCCAGCGTGCCGGTACACCCCGCCGACACGCCCGCAACGCTCGCCGCGCGCGTGCTGGAAGTCGAGCATCGGCTCTATCCCCAGGCGCTGCGCCTGCTGGCCACGGGCGGCGTCAAGCTGGACAAGGGGCTGGCGGTCTTTTCCTAGAGCATGATTCTGTCGATCTGAATCGATGGGGGATTCTCCGTTGAGGTGGCGAGTCTGATTCAAAGTGCTGGCTTGTAAGGGGGTCGGCATAGATCGTTCGAGCACTGTCTGAGGATTTGCGCAAGCGGGTGGTCCGGCGCGTTGAGGCTGGGTACTCATGCCGGGAGGTGGCCGAGACGTTCGGGGAGAGCGTGGCCAGCGTTGTTTCGCTGGTTACAGCGCAAATGCGAGATGGGCACGGTTGCGGCCAAGGCGATGGGTATGCGTCACCCGCGCTCGCTGGCGGAGCAGCGCGACTGGATGCTGCGGCGGCTGGAAGTCAAGCCGGTCCTTACATCGCGTGCCCTGGTGGCCGAACTGCACGCGCGCGCGATCCCGGCGAGCTACGGCTCGGTGTGGCGCCTTCTGGACGACGAAGGCATCAGGTTCAAAAAAAGCCTGCACGCAAGCGAGCAGGACCGGCCTGACGTCGCAAGACGGCGAGCGCTAGAAGCGCCATCAAGGCAAGCCCGACCCCTCTCGCCTGGTCTTCATCGACGAGACTTGGGCCAAGCCCAACATGACGCGCACCCATGGCCACTGCACACGCGGCAAGCGCCTCGTCGCCAAGGCGCCGCACGGACACTGGAGGACGTTGGCCTTCCTAGCCGCCTTGCGGTCGGACTGCATCCAGGCGCCTTGTGTGATCGACGGCCCCATCAATGGCCGATTCTTCCTGGCCTATGTCGGGCAGATACCTACAAGAACGAGTCGAACGGGTCGCTCCGGCGAAGCACAAGAAAGGACGCCTTGCCGCCGTTTAAACTTTCTCCAGTTAATGCGGTGGCCCGATTTCCGAGCGCAGCTGCGATGGCGGATCGCCCACCGGCCAGACCAGCGGACCATAGTGCGGCGGCCTGCTCCCAAATTCATAAGCCCCCAGGTCCGGCGCTTTGCCGGCAAAGCCGTCCGTGATGGTGGCAAGCTCCGTGCCTCTGTCGATCGCCGGTGAATGCGGCCGCAGCCGGAAATCCATATCCTCCGGCGCATAAAGGATCCGGGGATCGGACTGGTTCGTGGGCTTGACGTTGACGAAGGCATCCAACCCGACCGTGATGCTGTGGGCGTCCTGGTGGCTGTCTTTCTGGTAGGCCGCCAGCGTGTCGTAGGCCCTATGCACGCGCCCACCATTGGCGGTGTCGAAGGGTGGACCATCCCAGGCGAAATTCCCCGCCACCGGATTTGGACCGAAGCCGTTGTAATCGGAACTGGAATAAGTGGTGAAGGTCTTCACCTGGAAGATCGGCTTCTTCCAGCCGTCCCCCACGAAAAGATTGTTTCGGAAGTGCATGTTTGATGCCGGCCCCAGCGCGCCCGCGCTTCCGATGAACGTATTGTTGTAGACAAGGATGCCGGCCGGATTGTCCAACAGCTTCAGCCCGCCAGCCGTCGTGTTGTTGTAGGAAAGATTGCGATAGATGTATGCCGGGCCGCCGAAAATGGGCTGGGTGCTGTAGGCAAGCTGGGCGGTATTGGCGCAGCGATTGTCGAAGGCCCGCATGTTGTGGACCCCGCCGTCCAGTTCGATGCAGTTGTCGGTGATGTTGAACATGTCGTTGCCGTAAAAGTCGACGGATGCGCCCTGTTCCTGCGGCACGGCGCTGGGATTGCCGAAAGTGGCATTGTCGATCGCGTCATGGAAATTGGCGATGTAATTGTGCGCGACGACATGGCCCTGGCCATAGACCTTCACCGCATATTCGCTGGTGATGAGAGCGGGGAAGCCGGGATATTTGCCCCACACATCGGCACCGATCCAGCTTGTGATGCGGCTCGGATCATGGCGACCCAGAAAGACATTGTCGGCGATGTAATAGTCCTTTGACTTCGCCCAATCATCGCGCACGACGCGGCCGACATTATAGGCGCGGCTGTTGACCAGGGTAAAACCATCGGCGCCGGCGATGTCCTTTACGCCCAGAAGAAATCCGACATTGGTGTTCCGCACCGTGATGCCGTCGAAGTAATTGTAATTGGCGGCCAGAAGATTGAAGAGCGTGTCGTTGCCGTTGCCGTCGAACACCACCTCGCCGTCGCCCGCCGCCTTGATGACGATCGGACGGTCCGGCGTGCCGCTCGCGGTCAGGTAATAGGTGCCGTCGAAGGACGTGCCGTAGGTCTCGACATTCTTGTCGAAGCCGCCATAGACGAAACGATTGTCTTTATAGACGCCGGCATGAACCAGGATCGTGTCGCCGGGTCTTACGCGGGGCGGGAAGACATTGCTGTGATCGCTTTCGTCGGCCCCCATGTAATAGGCTGCCAGAAGGCCAATGAAATCGCCGGGGCCCAGCTTGCCCTTATGGCTGAAGGGCCAGACATGATAAACGTGGCCTCCGGCAGCGGGCGCCGGCACCTTGCGGGTGCGGACCGTCACGGTCTTTTCCGCGGGCCCCTGCACACCGTCCGGGTCGCGCATCACGAAATGAACTTCGTAAGCGGTATCTGGCTCAAGCCCCAGAATGCTGCCGGCAAAGCCGGGCGGAACGGTATAGTTGTAATAGTTGAGACCGCCATATTGGGGCTTGGGGCCTGCTATGAATTCGCCGCCGATGCGCAACAGCGGCAGCGCCTGGCGCCAGGCAGTTCCGCCAGCCTTGCGGAAGCTCACCGCGACCTGGGCATTGCGATTGTCGTCGCCGCTGATCTTCCATTCGAAGCCCAGCGACAACAGGGTCGGGCGTTCGGTGATGAAGGCGCCGGAGACCGTGGCATTCTGCGCGGCGCGCGCTCCGCTCGCTG
Organism: Hyphomicrobiales bacterium; assembly: GCA_040255825.1. Classification (GTDB taxonomy): domain Bacteria; phylum Pseudomonadota; class Alphaproteobacteria; order Micropepsales; family Micropepsaceae; genus Rhizomicrobium. The sequence goes on from JBDZVS010000004.1 coordinate 200,570, forward strand.
CAAGACCCAGCATCGCCGCCAACAAGAAAGCCCGCCGCATCTCCGCTTTGCCTCAACGCCCCGGCGGCGCCGATTGCAGGACTTCGGCAATGGCGTGGCGCATCAGCTTGGGCTGATAGTTGGGATCATAGAGCGTCGGCCGCTTCAGCGCCCCATCCTCGCGCATGTTGCGGGTCTGAAGCCAGGAATGGTGATCGACCATGCCCCAACTGACGATATAGTCGAGCTGGGGATAATCCAGCATGAAGCGCAAATAGCGCCGCGTAATGTCGGCATGCGCCTCATCGCGTGCCCGGTTGTCGGGGGGCAAACCCGTCTCCCCTACATCGAATTCGGTGATTGCCAGCCGGTGGCCCATTCCCGCCACCGCGTCCAGAAACGCCTTCATGCTCGCCTGCTCATGGGCATCGAAAGACAGGTTGCCCATGACATCACCGATCAGGCCGGGGCCGATATGGCTTTGCACGCCGACCGTATCGACCTTCACATTCTGCGTCTTGAGCCGGGCCAGAAGCTTCAGGACGCCGTCGCGGTGGCGCGCGCTGCCATCCGTCCAGCCCATATAGTCGTTATAGACCAGCGAGGCATGGGGCGCGGCCTGGCGGGCCGCGTCGAACGCGATGTCCACCACCGCGTCGCCAAGTCTTTTGTGGAACGCGTCGTCGCGCATCAGGCCGGTATGGGGATCGATCGCCTCGTTGACGACATCCCAACTGAAGATGCGGGTGCCGTAGCGGCGGCAGAATGTGGTGATGTTCTCACGCAGCAGCCGTTCCGCCTCGGTCGCGGGGCGGGGCCCGAAATCGTAGTTGTTCAACCAGTCCGGCATGCGGTCGTAACGCAGCCACAGCAGATTGTGCCCGCGAATCTTCAGTTTCCGGCTTTCAGCCCAGTCGATGACGCGATCCGAATTGTAGAATACAAAGTCCTTTGGATTCGGGCGGGTCCATGTCCAATAGACGCCCGCCGTCACGATCCCGCAGTCCGCCAGGTGCACCTGCCGCGCCTTGACGTCGTCGAAGTCGCAGGGAATTCCGTGGTTCTGCGCCGGGTTGCGCGCGAAGCTGTTCAGAAAACTGCCAAAGCCGATGCGCCCCCTGGCCCTGGCCAGAGCGTCCAAGGAGGTGCTGCCGGCTGTGACCTCTGCGTTGGCGGGTGGGGCGGTAGCGGAGACAGCAACAGCGGTCGCTGCGCTGACGACTTCGCGGCGGTTTGGTTTCATGTTTCGCCTCCGGTGGCAGTTTCCTTCAAAGCGGGCGATGGGCTGATTTACAAATTCTCCATCCTGGCAAACTCGCTCGAGGAAAAAAGAGCTGGCGCCGCCGACGGCGCCAGCCCAAGGGGGTAGGCTTGCGGCCGGCGACCCTACAGGTTGCCCCTGATGCCGATGGTAAAGTAACGGCCCATATCGTCGAAGAAACTCATGGTGGGATAGAACAGTCCCGGATTTGACGCATTGGTGGGCGAAAGTGGCGCGCGCGTATCGCCGATATTCTGTATCGACAGATACGCATCCGCATCACCGCCCCACAGATCGAACTTGCGGTCCACCGTCACATCCAGCACGTCATAGGAATTGATGCGCGGAACCGCATAATTCTGGCTGTTGGCGGTGACGGGCGAATTGTTCTTCTTGAACCCGCTCAGCCAGCGGTTCTGCAGGCTGAGGCCCCAGTCCCCCGCCTGATAGTTCAGGAACGTTGTCTGGCGGGTCTTCGGCGCCACCGCCCAGGTCGGCGCCGCGCCCGGAATGTTCACGGTCGTGTTCAGGGGCTGATAGCTCAGCAGGTGACGGAAGTTGACCGATCCAGGGAAGCCCGGGATCAGCGCATCCATATCCCAGCCATAGTCGATCTCGACATCCCAGCCTTCCATCTGCTGGGTTGCGCTGTTGACCGGGGAATTGAAGACCTGGGTCGGGAAGTTGAGCACCGGATCCTTGTAGTTCGGATCGGCCGGGTTGCCGATCGGGCGCACCGCCAGCGCGCAGAAGGGCGAATTGTAGCTGGGCGCGCTGTCCAGGCAGATCTGCTGAACCGCCGTGCTCTGGTAGGTGATGCCGGTGATCGCATCGGTCATGTGGGTCGTGTACCAGTCCACCGACATGGTCAGGCCCGGAATGAAGTCCGGCGTCAGCACCACGCCCATCGTGTAGGTGCGCGCGATTTCCGGCGTCAGCTTGGCATTGCCGCTCGAAACGAGCTGGGTCGAGTTGTTGCCGCCCGTCAGCAGGTCGGTGAACCCGGTCGAGGAGATGCCGACGGGCCGGTACAGGTCGTTCAGATTGGGCGCCCGGATATCGAACGACATCGTGCCGCGGAAGCGGATCATGTCATCGACCTGCCAGTCGCCGCCGATCTTCCAGGTCTCGACCGACCCCGAGGTGGAATAGTCGGTATAGCGGCCCGCGATGTCGACCGAGACACGCTGGGCGAGCGGCAAATCCTTGAGCAGCGGGATATTGGTTTCCAGCGCGAATTCGTAGACATTGTTGCCGACATCGACAGGCGCGTTGACATTCTGCGCCCACAATGGCGGCGCATTGCCGTTCGCCAGGCACAGGCGCAGGCCTGTGCAATTCACGAAATCGGTCGGCAGGGCGTTGCTTTGCATCGTATAGGTCGCCCAGCGCGCTTCTCCCGACAGGGCGGCCGAGATTTCGCCCGCGGGGAGCCCAAAGCCCAGGCCACCGGCGATCGAGCCGCCGACATCGTCGAGGGTCTGCGACAACACCCAGTTGGTGGACTGGGTGATGTAGCGATAGGACGCCGCCGACGGACCTGACGGGTTGAACAGATTCAGCGGCTGGCACCCGGGATAGAGCGAGGCATAGGCCGGCTGGGTCGAAACCCAGCAACTGACCGAGCCGTCCGGATTCTGCACCGCGTCGGCCGCCGCCAGGAAGCGGGCATTGTTGGTGTTGTTGGGATTCTCGACCTTCACGCGACTGTCGCCATGATTGAAATACAGATCCCAGTTGAACCGGCCATTCATGACAGTGCCGGTCAGGCCGGTTTCGACATTGACATACCGGTCCTGGCCCTTGGTGCGGTAGATGTAGTTCTGAAGCCCCGCGTCCTTGCCATCGATATTGTTGAACAGATAACCCTGGGCGTGGAAATAGGGCACGCCTGCCGGGGGCGCGGGCGGAATCCCACCCCCCACCGCCGCGGTGGGCACTGAGGTGTACGTCGGCAATGTCAGCGTGCTGGTCATCAGCAACGCCCGCGCATCGGACGACAGATAGGGATTGTTCGAGAAATAGCTGTTGGGCGTGGAGCCTGCCGAACTGGACGTGGTCGGGAACCAGATCGCGTAATTGTGCGATTCCGCCCAGCTGGTCTGCACATAGGCATTGATGTCGTCGGTCAGATCGTAACTGAAGCGACCGAACGCCTCTGCCTGGCGCAGCGCCGACTTGAAGGTGCCGAACTTATCATAGCCGCCGTCACCACCCGATTCGAGATTCGATGTCGTGGTGGGAGTGCCATGCATCGCCGGCGCGATATTCCCGCCGCCGACGGAGAATTGGTAATTGTTGGCGGCGCACCCCGTGCCGCAGACGATCAGGCCGTGCTCGGAGCGGTTGTAGGTGCGGCCATAGGGCGTGTTGGTGAAGGGCGCGGCCGCGCTGCCGGATCCGGATTGCACCCAGGCCTGCCCGCCATAGCCATAGGGCCGCGCGGTGATGGGCACCATGTCCTGCTGGAAATAGCGCGTCGCCACTTCGACATGGCCGCGGCCGCCGAACAGCGACGAGCCCCAGGCCTGGCCGAAATTGAACTGGGCCGCATCCTCATATTTCGAGATGCCGGCATTGAGGTTGTATTTGTAGCCTTCGAATTTCTTGTCGAGGATGAAGTTCACCACGCCGGCCACGGCGTCGGAGCCATAAACGGCCGAGGCGCCGCCCGTCACCACATCGACCCGCGTCATCAGGATTTGCGGCAGGATGTCGGTATCGACGGTGCCATCTTCGTTGGAGGGCGCAACGCGATGCCCGTCGAGCAGGATGAGGGTACGCGAAACACCGAAATTGCGCAGCGACAGCACGTTGCCCGAAGTGTTGCGGCTGGCATTGTCCTGGCTGCGCGGCGTGCGACCGCCGATGAAGGTCGGCAACTTGTTCAGCGCGTCGGGAATATCGGTCGGCGTGGTGGACTGAAGCTGATCCGCGGTGACGGCCGTGATCGGCGTCGGCGATGCGGTGATGTCGGAGATCAGACGTGAGCCGGTGACCGTCACCGATTCCACCGTGCTGCTATCCTGCGCCTGGACGATGGTGGTCAGCCCGATCAGGCTGGTAGCGCACAACAATGCCGTCTTGAAATTGGATGTCATCGAGGCCCCCTGGAAAGATTTTGCTGTTGTTGTGCGAGACCGTAACCAACCTTGGCAGCGCTGCCAATAAGAAAATGGTAGCGCTTCCATTCCGAGCCGGAATGCTGCCGGATCGCGAACATTTGCTGTAAGCCTATGATTTAGCTGGTGAAGCCGGGAATAAGCTCAAAGCCTATATCGACGACCTGGGATGGACCGCCGGCCAGCAGCATCTGCGCTCCCAGATGCCCCATGGCCACACGCCGCGTCCGTATCGTGGAGAGAGGTTGGGGGGTCAGCCTGGCCATCTCCAGGCCGTTATAGCCGAACAGGGCAAGGTCGCCGGGGACGGAAATGTGTTTCTCAAGACAGTGGAAATACCCGCCGATGGCAAGGTCGTCATTGGAGAAATAGATGGCATCCAGATCGCGCCGTCGCTCCAGCAGCCGCGCGATGCCGATGCGCCCGCCTTCCACCGACGAACCGCGATCGGGCGAGAATTCGTGATCCAATATCTCAAGCCCATGCTTTTCCATGATCTGGCGAAAACCTTGCAGCCGCTTGCCGGCGCGCACATCGGATATCATGTTGTGGCCGACATAGCCGATGCGCCGATACCCGCGTCCTATGAGATATTCGGCACTAGCCTGCCCCGCCCCGCGATGCGACGAGCCCACCACCATGTCGATGCCTTCGCCATCGACATCCAGGATCTCCAATATGCGCACGCCGCTGCCTTTCATCATCTCACGGGCGCGGTCGGTATGCTCCAGCCCGGCCACCATCAGGGCGGAAGGCCGCCAACTGAGGATGGATTCGATCAGCATCTCTTCGCGTTCGCGGTCATAATTCGAGACACCGATCACCGGCTGGTAACCGGCATTCTCCAGCACCGCATTGGCGCCGGCCAGCACCTCGGGCACCACGGTATTGCCGACCGACGGGATCACGATCCCCACAAGCTTCGATGTCATCGATGCCAGGGTGCCGGCGATGCGGTTGGGCACGTAATGCAGGTCGGCGGCGGCCTTGAGAATCTTCTCCCGCGTCGGCTGGGAAACCGAGCCATGATTGCGAAGCGCCCGCGAAACCGTGCTTTGCCCGACGCCGGCGCGCCGTGCGACATGGGCCAGCGTGACCGGTCCAGAGGGGCCAGCGCCGGGAAGCCGCGGTTGCATCGGCTTTTTGGTCATAGCCGATCCCGACGTAACCGATTCAGGTCCGCGCTATGCGAAACCATGAGGATCATGGTGGAAATGACGACAGCCTCTTTGGCGAGCCTAACCACAAACCGCGCGACTGCCAACAAAGCGGCCGCCGCGATCGGTATCGCTGAACAGGATCAACGGCGCCGGACGCGATAGAGAACGCCGGGTTCGTTTTTTACCTTGAGAGCGTATTTGTCGCCGGCCGGCTGGATGGTCACGAGCAGAGCACTGGCTGGCCCGTGCCAATCCGCATGCGCCAGGTCGCTCTCTTCCTGGACATAGACTTCACCGTTCGGCAGACGGACCGTGAACCGGCCGTCACGATCGAAACTGTATGCGGACATCGGCATGTTTTGGACGCTGGGCCGCGTCGAGCCCAGAAGCTCCGCGAAAAAGCCCTTTTGCGCGCGCGGCGTGCCGCGACGCGGAGCGGCGCCCTGATAGCTCGCGCCGGGGGGTGGGACCAGCCGCGTCTGGGCGACAGGGGCTGAGGGCAGCCCCAGCCGCGCGCGCATCGGCTGGGCCGAACCATAGAAACAATCTAGCCAGGTTCGATCGTTGGCAATTCCGGAACAGCGCGCCGCGCCCGCCAGAACCTCCTCACGCAACCCCTGAGCGACCGCGGACGCCGCGCCCGCCCGCACGCCGACCAGAAACAGGCCCATCAGTATCAGTGTCTTGCCCCGCATCGTGCCCCCCCAATGCCCCGCCGATTACAATACGGCACCGGATGGCGCGCAACTGCCCACCGTTGCCGATCCGATTTTCCGGTTGAACCGCGCCGCGGCCCACCCTCCAATGCGGCGGCATGAGCCGCAAGCAGCACCATGCCGCCTGCCGGAAAACGGCCATAGGGACACCATGACCGAGGAAATGGCGGACGACCAGATGCGCATGGCCCTGGCGCATTCGGCGTCGGGCGACCACGTCGCCGCCCTTCGGGCCAGCACCACGGCCCTGGCCATGAAGGATTGCGACGCCACGCACCGGACCTTTGTCACATGCGTGCGCGCGATGCAGTTCTTCGAGGACAATGCGGTGGTGCGAAGCCTTTTGTCGCGCGCCCTGCTGGAGAATTGGGGTCGGCCGGAAGACCTGGCCCTGCCCGCCGCGGACCTGATCAAGGCCGCCGGAACGGACGTCACAGCGCTGGCGCGCGACGACTTGTTGCAGGCGTTGCTTGTCCGCACGCCCAATCAGGACGGGCTGTTGGAAGATATCCTGACATCGACCCGATCAACATTGCTGCAAACACCGGACGACACCGTGCTGGGCTTGCGTTGCGCCCTGGCCCGCCAATGCTTTCTCAACGAATATGTCTTCGCCTGCACCGATCAGGAGAACCGGCTTGCGGCAAGGCTGGAGCGCGTCATTGCTGCGGCGCTGGAGCGGAACGACGCCATCGCACCGTGGCAGGTCGCGGCGCTGGCCTCCTATCGCCCGCTGGCGGACACGCGGCTGTTGGACAGGCGCTGGCCGGCCGAGATCGATGCGATCCTGACCCAGCAGTTGCGCGAGCCGCAGGAGGAAAAGAACCTGGCAGCCGCCCTGCCACGGCTGACGCCCATCGCCGATCCGGTTTCGCGCCTGGTCGCACGGCAATATGAGGAAAACCCCTATCCACGCTTCACGGCGGTGGCGCGCCCCGGGCCCATCGATCCGGCAAGGCATGCCATGGCCGACATTCTTGTGGCCGGGTGCGGCACCGGCCGCAACGCCATCGAGACGGCATTGACCTTCGGCAAGGCGCGCATCCTGGCCGTGGACCTCAGCCGCGCGAGTCTGGGCCATGCGGCGCGCAAGACCCGCGAGCTTGGCATCACCCGTATTGAATACGCGCAGGCCGACATCCTGGAAATGGAGGGATTCGACCGGCGCTTCGACCTGATCGAAGCGGTCGGTGTGCTGCATCACCTGTCCGACCCATTTGCCGGCTGGCGGCTATTGCTGGGACTGCTGAAGCCGGACGGGACGATGAGGATCGGGCTTTACAGTGCCGTCGCCCGGCAAAATCTATCGCTGGCGCGGGCGGAGCTGGCCGCCCGCGGCTTTGCGCCGACGCTGGGGGGCGTGCGCGCAGCACGCCAGTATCTGCGTCCCCACCCCCGGTTCCTCGCCGTAACGGAGCGGCCGGATTTTTTCACCCTCAGCAACTGCCGCGACCTGTTGTTCCATGTGCAGGAAACCGCCGTAACCCTTGCCGATATCGGCGCCTTCCTGAAAAGGCACGGGCTCGCGCTGCTGGGCTTCGATCTGGACGAAACGGTTCTGGCGCAATACCGCGCGGACTTTCCCGGCGATGGCTGCGCCACCGCGCTGGACAACTGGGCCGCCTTTGAAGCGGCGCGTCCCGCCAGCTTCAACGGCATGTACCAGTTCTGGGTACAACGGATATAAAGACGCATGACCACCGTCACGGTATCGCAGGCCTTGGCGCAGGCGCAGGCCTGTCTGGCGCGGCGCGACCTGCATGGCGCCGAACGGGCCATCGCGCCCCTGATCCCGGCGGGGATGGCCAGCCAGGCAGCGGTGGCCGCCATGCTTGGCCTTATCCGGCTCAACCAGGGGCGTCTGCCCGAAGCGGCCGGGCTTCTGGCGAAGGCGCATGCGGCGACGCCCGGTGATGCGATGGTGGCGCTGAACCTGGGGCGGGCGCTGGCCGGGCTTGGCCGCGTCGGGGAAGCCGAAACCGCGATGCAGTCGGCGCTCGGGTTACGGCGCGATTGGGCGGAAGCGCATTTCGAGCTTGGACAGTTGCTGCACCATGCCGGCCGCCTGGACGAGGCTGAGGCACAATTTCAAACCGTGTTGCGGCTGACGCCGGAACTGACCCATGCAAGATTGGCGCTTGGGGCGGTGCTCATCGACCAGGGCCGGCCGGCGGAAGCGGAAAAGCTGTTGCGCCGCGCGCTGGCGGAAGCCACAGACACCGAGCTGAAGGCGCAGATCAACCTGCAACTGGCCACCGCTTTGCTACGCCAGCGCAAGGATCACGAGGCGCTGGCCGCCGCGGACGAGGCCGAAGCGGCAAGCCCCTCTCCCAGGGCTGCCTTGCGGCGCGCCAACGCCCTGCAGAACCTGGGCCGCCACGAAGAGGCGCTGGCTGTGTTCCGCGCGCTGCTGTCACAGGCGCCGGGCGATCCCGGGCTGCACCACGATTATAATGCCCTTCTCCATCGGCTGGGGCGCGATGGCGAGTTTCTCCAGTCCTATGACCGCGCGCCGACCAGCCGCCCCCTTCTGCTAGGCAAGGCGCATTTCCTGCGCCAGACCGGCCGCCTTGCCGAAGCGCACGCCATCTACGCCGCGCTGACCGCGCGCGATCCGGGTGACATGGTCGCGGCCCTTGGGGCGGCGCGCGTCCTGTCCCGCACCGGCCGCGCCACGGAGGCGGACGCGATCCTCGGCCGGTTGCTGGCGCGGCCCGGCGTTCCGGCCGGCGCTTTTGTCCAGGCAGCCGAAACCGCGCTTCTGGCCGGTGATCCGCGAAAGGCGGCGCATCTGTGCGAGGAGGGCCTGACACGCGCGCCGGGGAATGGCGCTTTTCTTGCCATCCTCGCCGTCGCATGGCGGATGCTGGAAGACGAACGCGAGGAAATGCTGTGCGGCTATGACACCTTCGTGCGCGTCTTCGACCTGGAACCGCCGGCCGGCTTTTCCGATATGTCCGATTTCAATGTGCAGCTGAATGCGGCGCTGGACCGGCTGCATCCAAATACGCGCGAATTTCTGGATCAGTCGCTGCGCGGCGGCACCCAGACATCCGACAACCTGTTCGGCGCAGGCCTGCCGCTGGTGGAAAAGCTGAAGGCCCGGATCGACCGGGCCGTGGCGCGCTATATTGCCGAGATGCCCCCGGACGCCGGCCATCCCTTCCTGTCGCGGCGGACAGGCGGCTTCCGCTATGCCGGGTCGTGGTCTTCCCGCCTCGGGGACGGCGGTTTTCACGTCAATCATATCCATCCCCAGGGCTGGATCAGCAGTTGCTATTATGTCGCCCTTCCCGCCGCCGTCGCTCAGGACCGGCAGGGATGGATCAAGTTCGGCGAGCCCCAGCTGGACATCGCGCTGAAGCCCCCGATCCGGCGCGCCATCCAGCCCGCGCCCGGCCGCCTGATCCTGTTTCCATCCTATCTATGGCATGGCACGATCCCGTTCCAGGATGCGATGGCGCGGACCACAATCGCCTTCGATGTCACCCCCATCCGCCAGTAGCGAGAGAAGAATATTGTCGAGGCCAGCTTGACAGGCAAGGAACCGGAAATCCGCAAGGCCGTCATCTGCGGCCGCGAGATCTTCGTTTGCGACAACATGATCGACCCGATGCTGGTGAACCAGGTCGGCGCGCTTGTCCGCACCTTGCGCTACATCCGAAAGGAGAAAAGCCGCCCGGGCGTTCCCGGCCTGGCGGCGGTATCGGACATCGCGGCGGCCAAGATCGCCACCGATCCATTTCTCAGCCGCCTTCGCCAGATCGTGGGACAGGTCATGCCGGGGGAAGGCTTTTTCGACCAGCGCGCCTATGTCAATTGCAGCGTGTACGGCGACAATTACTATCTCCACCGCGACTGCGATCCGAGCGAACGCCATGTGACCGCGCTTTACTACGCGAACCTGCAATGGCAGCCGGACTGGGGCGGAGAGACCATCTATTACAACGACGCCGAGGATATCGAACTTGCGGTGCAGCCCAGGCCCGGGCGCCTGGTGATTGCACGCGGGGCGATCCTGCATCGCGGCAGCGTGCCGACCCGCATCTGCTATGAGGAGCGTTATACCATCGCCTACAAGCTGAATGCGATGGATGGGGAACAATGACAGCCGGAAACCAGCAGGAACGGAGGCATGCATGACGAAAAAGTTCGCGGTCGGCGATCATGTCACCTGGAACTCCGAGGCCGGGCATGTGTCGGGGACGATCATCGCGGTCCATACCCGCGACTTCGACTACAAGGGCCATGTCCACCACGCCTCCCCGGACGATCCGCAATATGAAATCAAGAGCGACAAGACCGATCATGTCGCCGCCCACAAGGGCAGCGCCCTGAAGCATATTCCCGGATCGTGACCCTCCCCTTCTTCACCATCGGCCATTCCAATCGCAGCCTTGAAGCGTTCGTGGCGCTGTTGCGCAGTGCCGACATCGCCCTGGTGGCGGACATCCGGACGGTGCCGCGCTCCAGGACCAACCCGCAATTCAACAAGGAGACTCTTCCCGGCGCGCTGGCGGAGTTCGGGATTTCCTATGAACACATCGCCGCCCTGGGCGGCCTGCGCGGAAAGGCGCGAACCGTGGCGCCCGAGATCAACGGCTTCTGGACCAATGCCAGCTTTCACAACTATGCCGACTATGCGCTTGGCGAGGCGTTCCGGGCGGGCCTGGAGCATCTCATGGACGAAGGACACATGCGGCGCTGTACCGTGATGTGCTCGGAAGCGGTGTGGTGGCGCTGTCACAGGCGCATCGTCGCCGACTATCTGATCGCCGCCGGCGAGACGGTTTTCCATATCATGGGCGAAGGCCGGCTGGAGCCCGCCCGCATGACGGCCGGGGCGGTCCCGCAAACGGATGGAAGGATCGTCTATCCCGCTGCCGGCGCGCCGGATGGCGAGGCGATTTAAGCCAAGCCGGCGAATGCCTGGGTCAGGTCGCCCAGCAGGTCGCCCTGGTCTTCCAGTCCCACCGAAAGCCTCAGCAACCCGTCCGTGATACCGGCGGCGGCCATCGCTTCCGGGCTGAGATAGGAATGGGTCATGGTCTTGGGATGGGCGACCAGGCTTTCGACGCCGCCAAGGGATTCGGCAAGAATGAAGACCTTGAGGCGTTCCACGAAGGTGCGAACCGCCTGCGTGCCGCCGGAAAGCTCGAAGCTCAGCATGGCCCCGAAACCCTTTTGCTGTCTCGCCGCGATCTCGTGTCCGGGATGGTCCGGCAGGCCGGGATAATAGACCCGCGCCACCGCCGGATGAGCCTGGAGGAAGCGCGCGATGGCTTGCGCCGTTTTGCTTTGCCGTTCGATGCGGGGAAAAAGCGTGCGGATGCCGCGCAAGGTCATATAGGAGTCGAAGGGCGCGCCGATGACGCCGGTGATATTGGCCCAATCGGCCAGCGCCTGGGCGTCGTCCGCGGCCTTGGCGATGGCGGCGCCGCCGATAACGTCGGAATGGCCGTTGAGATACTTGGTCGTCGAATGGACGACATAATCGGCGCCCAGCAGCAGCGGACGCTGGAGCGCGGGCGACAGGAACGTATTGTCCACCACCACCTTCGCCCCGGCCTGGCGCGCATCGCCGGTTACCGCGGCGATGTCCACGATCCGCATCAGCGGGTTGCTGGGGGTCTCGATCAGGATCATGGCGGGCGCTTCGCCCATCAGGCGCTTCAGCGCCGCGCCGTCCGCCTGATCGACATATTTGACGGTGAACGCGCCATGCGCCGCGCGGGTATCGAGCAACCGCTTGGTGCCGGCATAGCAATCATGCGGCGCGACCAGAAGCTGGCCGGGCGTCAGGCGCGACAGGACGACATCGAGCGCGGCAAGTCCCGATGCCGTGACCACGGCACCGGAACCGCCCTCGAGCTTTGCCAGCGTATCGGCCAGCATGACACGGCTGGGGTTTGCCGTGCGGCTATAGTCGAAACGGCCGGGCCGCTCGAACCCCTCAAACGCAAAGGTGCTTGAAAGGTAGAGGGGAGGAGCGACGGCCCCGAACGCCGGATCGTCGGCGATGCCGTTCGCCGCTGCGATCGTTTCGGGCGCTTTCTTGTCGTCCATCGCTCTTCCCCACGCAGGTACCTTTTTACTTGGGAAGCTCGACAACCCGCAGATACGGCTTGAGCGTCTTCCAGCCCTGCGGGAACAGGGTCTTGGCCTGCTCGTCCGAAACGCTGGGCACGATGATGGCCGGATCGCCCGGATTCCAGTTCACCGGCGTCGCCAGCTTCTGCTTGTCGGTGAGCTGCATGCTGTCGATGGCACGCAGGATCTCCTGGAAGTTGCGGCCGGCGCTGGGCGGATAGGTCAGGATCAGGCGGATCTTCTTGTTGGGATCGATCACATAGACCGCCCGCACCGTGACGGTGGGATCGGCCTCGGGATGGATCATGCCGTAGAGGGTCGACACTTTCTTGTCCGCATCGGCCAGGATGGGATAGTTCACCGGCCCGCAGCCCTGCGTCTCGGTGATGTCGCCCACCCAGCCCTTATGGGAATCGACCGGATCGACGGACAGCGCGATCGGCTTGACGCCGCGCTTGGCCCATTCCGGCGTCAGCCGCGCGACCTCGCCCAGCTCGGTCGTGCAGACCGGCGTGAAGTCCTTGGGGTGGCTGAAGAGGATGCCCCAGCTGTTGCCCAGCCACTGATGGAAGTGGATGGGTCCCTGGGTACTGTCCTGGGTGAAGTCGGGCGCGATCTGTCCAAGCTGCAATGCCATTGTCTTTCTCCTTTCAAGAGAGCGGTTAGTCGTTGAAATGACGTCCTTCGATTACCTCGGGGACGATGCCGGCGCGAATGACGAAGTCGCCGAAATGCTCGCCCGGCTTACGCTCGCCGGCGAAGCGGCCGAACAGCCCGTCGAGCGTCTCCAGGATCGCGGCCTCGCCGATATTCTCGCGATAGAGTTTGTTCAGCCGCTGGCCGTGGAATCCACCGCCGATATAGAGATTGTATTTGCCGACGGCGCGGCCGGTAAGCCCGATTTCGGAATTATAGGGCCGCGCGCAGCCATTGGGACATCCCGTCACGCGCAGCGTGATCGGCTCGTCGATCAGATTGTGCCGCGCCAGGATGGTCTCGATCTTGGAGATGAGGCCGGGAAGATAACGCTCGCTTTCGGCCATCGCCAGGCCGCAGGTCGGCAGCGCCACGCACGCCATCGAATTGCGGCGCAGCGCGCTCGCCCCGCCCTGGTTGGCGAGGCCGAATTGCTCCAGCAGGGCCTGGATGACGGGCCGCTGCTCGCGGGTGACATCGGCGATGGCGAGATTCTGATTGGGAGTCAGCCGGAAGGTGCCACTATGGACCTTGGCGATGGCCAGAAGCGCATCCATCAGGGTATTGCCCGGACGGCTGGCGATGCGGCCATTCTCGATGAACAGCGTGAACTGCGCCAGTCCGCCATCGGACTCGGACCAGCCCAGCACATCCCCGTTGGTATCGAAGACAAAGTCACGGGCGGGTTCCAGGGGAAAGCCCAGCCGCGTCTCGATCTCCGCCTTGATCCAGTCCAGTCCCTTGTCGTCGATGGTGTATTTGAACCGGGCATGGGCGCGGTCCTTGCGGTCGCCATAGTCGCGCTGGACGCTCATCACCGCGTCGATGGTCTGCGTCACCTTGTCCAGCGGCACATAGCCGATAAGCGAGGCCAGCCGCGGATAGGTCTGGGGCTTGCCGTCGGTGCGGCCCATGCTGCCGCCGATGACGACGTTGAAACCCTCCAGCTTCTGCCCGTGGACGATGGCGATGAACCCCAGGTCCTGGGCATAGACGTCGATGTCGTTGCTGGGCGGGATGACGAAGCCGATCTTGAATTTCCGCGGCATGTAGGTCTTGCCGTAGAAAGGCTCTTCCTCTTCCTGCGAGGAAGCGACCTTCTTTTCGCCATACCAGATCTCGTGATAGGCGCCCGACTTCCAGGTGGCATGGTCGCTGGCGCCCCGCGCAAGGTCATAGATCTGCGCGTGCAGGCCGGAGAGCCCCGGATTGACCGCGCACATCACCCCGCGCGTGTCGTCGCCGCAGGCCGCCACCGTATCCAGCAGCGCCTCGTGCAGGCCCTGGATGGTGGCCTTGAGATTGTGTTTGAGAATCCAGTGGAACTGGAAGGTCTGGCGCGTGGTCAGCCGCAGCGTTTCGCCGCCATAGGCGCGCGCCAGCGCGTCGAGCTTTATCCATTGCGCCGGCGTGCAGACGCCGCCGGGCAGGCGCACCCGCACCATGAACTGATGCGCCGGCTCCAATTTCTGCCGGCGGCGCTCGTCACGCACGTCGCGGTCGTCCTGCTGGTATGTGCCGTGGAATTTGAGCAGCTTCTGGTCCGAATAGGCGACGCCGGCGGTGATTTCGTCCAGCAGACCCTCGGCAATCGTGCCGCGCAGATGGTTGCTGCCGGCCTTGAGCGTCTCGTCCGGTCCAAGGTTGGACAGCGGCTGCGACCGGTCGCGGCTGCGATCGGTTTCGGCATGCGGCGGCTTCATCAACTCAATAGACATCGCGCTGGTACCTGTGGCCGCGTTGCAAGTTTCGCAGATAGTCCTCGGCGGCTTCGTCACCAAGATGGCCCTGTTCCCGGATCGCCGCAAGCAGGGCAGCGTGAACATCGGGCGCCATCTGCGCGGCATCGCCGCAGACATAGAGATGGGCGCCTTCCTCAAGCCAGGCGTAAAGATCGGCCGCCTTCTCGCGCAATCTGTGCTGCACATAGACCTTCTCGGAGCGGTCGCGGGAAAAGGCGACATCCATCCGCGTCAGCAGGCCGTTATGGAGATGTTCCTGCCATTCGACCTGGTAGAGGAAATCGCTGCGGAAGTTGCGCTCGCCGAAGAAAAGCCAGGCCTTGCCGGTGGCGCCGCGCGCCTCGCGTTCCTGCAGGAAGGCGCGATAGGGCGCAACGCCCGTGCCCGCACCGATCATGATGATCGGCACGTCATCGGCAGGCAGCCGGAAGTGCGGGTTGGGCTGGACATAGACGGGCATGGTCGAGTCCGGTTCGGCGCGCGCGGCCAGATGGCCCGAGGCCACGCCGGTGCGGGGCTCGCCATGCAGTTCGTAGCGGACGGTGGAAACGGTCAGGTGGACTTCGTCCGGCGCCGCCGAAAGGCTGGAGGCGATGGAATAAAGTCTGGGCTGGAGCGGGCGTAGCCCCATCAGCAGGTCCGCGGCCTTCACGCCGGGCACGGGAAAGGCCCGGATGATGTCGATCACATGGTGGTGGTGCAGGAAGGCGTTGCGCTCGGCCTGATTTTCGGCGCCGAGAAGACGCCGCAGCTCCGCCGCGCCGCTCAGCGTGGCCCAGGATTCCAGGAAGCGCGGCGTGGCGGCGGCGATTTCAAACTCCGACGCCAGCGCCGCGGCCAACCGCATGTCGGCCTTCTTGTGGGTGACGGGCGTTTGCCCGTCGAGGCCGGTCTGTTCCAGGATGGCCTCGACAAGGGCGGTATCGTTCAGCGGCATCAGCCCAAGAGCGTCGCCCGGCTCATAGGTCAGGCCGGAGCCGTCCAGCGAGAATTCCACATGGCGCGTCTCCTTGCTCGATCCGCGCCCGGTCAGGACCAGATTTTCGATCACCGGCGCGTTGAAGGGATTGCGCTTGTCGAAGGGCACCGCGGCGGGCGCGGCCGGGGAAACGACGGACAGGGCAGCCACCTGGGATGTCTTCGCCGGCTCGCCCGGCAAGAGCGGCAGCACCGTTTCCATCCATTGCGCCGCCGGGCTTTCATAATCCACGTCGCAATCGACGCGCGGGGAAAGCCGGGTCGCGCCCAGTTCTTCCAGCCGGCGGTCGAGGCGCTTGCCCGCCTCGCAGTATTTTTCATAGGTGGAATCGCCCAGCGCCAGGACACTGAACTGCACACCGGCCAGCTTGGGCGCCTTGCGCCCTTCGATGAACTCGAAGAAGTTGAGTGCCGATTGCGGCGGATCGCCTTCGCCATGGGTGCTGGTGATGATGAGCAGAACCCGCTCGTCCTTCAGCGCGCGCACCTTGTAGCTGTCCATGTCGCCGGCGCGCGCGTTGATGCCGGACGCCTGCAGCCGGCTTGCGAAGTCGCGCGCCAGCCCGGCGCTGTTGCCCGTTTCGCTTCCATAAAGGATCGTCACGGCGGTGGCCGCCGGCGCGGCGTCGCCCTGATGCGGCGGCTCGGCGATCGCAAGCGTGCCCATCCCCGCCAGTCCGGCGAAATAGCCGCTGGCCCAAAGGGCCTGCTCGCGGTCGAGACTCCTGGCAAGTGCCTCCAACTGCGCCAGTTGGGCAGGCGTGAGCTTGGCTGGCATGACGACCTTCTTTGAATCCTCGCTCACGACCGAGGGCACAGGCGCCTGCTTCGCAGGCTCCTGACCAGCATCGTCTGGTTCAAGGTCCACGCGTCGGGCGTTCAACATATTTCACACACTGGTTGATGTTATTGCTAAGAAATAACGGGAAAACACTGTCATTTCTGTTGCATTGCGACAAACGAATGTTATTGTTCAATGAGAACAATTTATTTGCTGGAACCTCGTGGACATAGACCTCGCCCGGACTTTCCTGGCCATTGCCGACACGGGCAGCTTTCATGGCGCCGCCCAGCGCCTGAACGTGACCCAGACGGCGGTCAGCGCACGGGTGCGCGCCCTGGAAGACCAGCTGGGGTGCAAGCTGTTCGTCCGCAACAAGGCAGGCGCCCGCCCGACCCCCGCAGGCGAGCGCTTCCTGTATCACGCCAACGCGCTGGTTCAGATATGGGAAAGCGCGCGCCGCCAGATCGCGCTGCCGGCTGGGCGCCAGCACCTGGTCAGCGTGGGCGGCGAACTCAGCTTGTGGAATCCGCTCCTTGCCGACTGGCTTGACTGGATGCGCCGCACCCAACCGGGCATCGCCCTGCGGGCGGAGGTGGACAGCGCCACCCGGCTTGTCGAGCGCGTCCAGAATGGAAGCCTCGATGCGGCGGTGCTTTACAGCCCGCCACGCCGGCCCAACCTTGTTGTCGAACTGCTGGCCGAGGAGAAACTGGTGATGGTCACGACCGAACCGGACGGCCGCCACGATCCCGAACGCTATATCCATGTGGACTGGGGGCCGGAGTTTCTGGCCAACCAGCAAAGCGCCTTCCCCGAACTGGCCAGCCCCGCCATTTCCGTGTCGCACGGCCCGCTTGCCCTGCGCTATCTTCATCTGGCGGGGGGAAGCGGCTACTTCCGGCTAAGCGCGGTGCGGCGCAGCCTCGAGCAAGGCAAACTTCACCGTGTTCCCGATGCGCCGGAGTTCTCGCACTCCATTCATCTGGTCCATGCCGAGCGTAACATCGGCAGTCTCGCCGGCGTGCGGGAGGGATTCAAAGCCTGCCTTCGATAGGCCCTTGCCGCGCCGGGCGAGGCTCCATCGTGTGATCGGATGGTGGCTCCACGCCGATCACACGCAGAGCATGAAATCCGCTCTCGGGCATGAACACCGGCATCCCCGCGCCCGTGCGCAGACCAAGAAGCGCGACGCCGATGGGCGACAGCAGCGGAATCTGGGTGGTTTCGTCGTAGAACTCTTCCGGGTAGACCAGGGGGCGATAGGCCGTCGGCTCGCTCCAGTCGAGCCGATAGCTCACCCGGCTGCCGGGCACGACCACGTCCGGCGGCAGAAGCGCGTCTTCGCAAAAAAGCGCGCGCCGGACCTCCGCGCTGAGAAAAGGCGCCAGCCGGTGCTTGTGCTGGAATGCAGAGGCGACCAGTTTCTTCAATGGCTTGTGGTGGGATCGCGGCAAGACGACCCTCGGTTGTTCGGAAATCACGCTCGCCTCCCTACAGCGAAAACACCAACGGGCTCCCCGGCCGCAGTGCGGCACACGGCTGGCAGCCGGCGTGAATTCGGCCCGCGCGGGTCGCGCCCAGGAAAGCCTGGTAACACCACTTTATAATTGGGCTGCCAGGTAAAGGTTTCAAGGGCGAAAGCCCTTCCAAACCCTTTCACAGGCGCAAAGGACTGGCCGCGTGAACGGCGGATCAGTTGCCCGCCAGCACCTGTGCGATCCGCACGCCGAGCACCATGTCGTCCTCCTTCCCGAAGCCGTGGTGCCGAATGGCGCCGTCGCGGCCGATCAGAATGACGGTGGGCGTACCGCGCATGCCATAACGGCCCATGGTGACGGGAATTGCACCGTCACCCGCTTCGTCGACACCGATCGGCATCGTCAAGCCATACTCGTGGATGAACGCTTCGAGCGCTTCGGGCGTCATCGCGCCATGGTGCTCGAAGACCGTGTGCAGCCCGATGACCTGCAGATCCGTCTCGCGGAACATGCGATGCGCCTTTTCGGCCTGCGGCGTGCCGTGGGCGACACAGGCCGGGCACAGCATCTGGAAGGCGTGAATGAGGACGGGCCTGCCGCGCAAACCGGCCAGCGTCAGCGGCGCGGCGGTATTGAACCAGCGCGAAACGACCAGTTCCGGGGCGACCGGGGCGCCATCCATCGGGTCCATCGTCTGCCGCAACTAGGCCGGTGAAGACAGTGTGTCAACCCAGGCGGGGCCGCAGCAGGGCGGGGCCGTAGCTGACAGCGAACAACAGGAAGGCGCCGATCCATAAACCCGCCGATATAGTCAGGAGCGGCATCGTCATGTTCGCCAGGATGGCGGCGCCGATCCTGGCGATCGCGGCAAGCGAGACCAGCCCGTAGATCAGAACGGTCACGCGATCCGCCGTCAGGGGCCGTCCGGTGTGGCCGCGCGTGGCGCGCGTCATCACCGCCAGGATCATCGTTCCGATGGCGCCGACCGTCAGCGCGTGGATTGCCGCGCTCAGCGGAACCGCCGCGCCCAACGTGCTCAGGCCCAGCAGAAACGCGCCTGCCGCCAGCCAGCCATATCCGATATGCAGGACAAGCAGCAGCGGCTCCTGCAGGATGGAATGTCCGCGCCAGCGCGACAGGCGCCAGGCGTTCAGGACCGCCGCCAGGACCAGAAGGTCGCCTGCCCACTTGCTGGCCGGCAGGAAAGCCCATGCCAGAAGCGCAATCGGAAGCGATGCCAGCGCCAGCCGATCGACCGCCCCGTGCCCGGTGGGCAGGGATTGCGCCTGCCGTTTGGCCAGCCAGTTGCGGGTGAAAGCGGGAATGATGCGCCCGCCGATCACCGAAATCAGAATCAGGACGGCGGCCAGCGCGAGGCGCCAGCCCAGCCCCGCCGGCACCGGCGTTCCGGCCGCCTCCAGATGCATGAGGAGATTGGCGGCGGTAAGCACCGTCAGAGGCCCGAGCAGCATCAGGTTGCGGAAATTCGCTCCGGCGACAAGCTCTCGCGCGCACACCGCAATCAGGGCGATCTGGAAAGCCAGGTCCGCACCGAGCGACAGCGCCGGCGGAAACAATCCCGAGAGGATGCAGACTATGCGACCGAGCAGCCAGAGCCCGGCCAGCAAGGCCAGCAATCCGCCCTTCACGGGCGGCCTTCCGGTCCAGTTGGCGATGGCCGTCAACAGAAAGCCGCCGATCGCCGCCATCACGAAGCCGAACAGCATCTCATGGATATGCCAGGTCATGGCGTCGAAGCGGCTGGGCAGGGCAACGCCTTGCGTCAGCATCGCGATCCAGACCGCCAGCGCGACCGCAGCCCAAACGGCGGCGGCAAGAAAGAATGGCCGGAACCCATAGGTCAGCCATGTGGGCATTCGTCCGCTCGCCGCGTTCATGACGTTGTCCTCATGATGATGGCGTCCCGATCATGCCGACAGACACTCATGAAGTGAACAGCGTCCAGCCATGAGCGCCCGCCACGGCGCCCAGGATGGTGATCAGGCTCAAGAGCAGCAAGATCCAGTGCAGGCGGTGCAGGCGCGCAAAGGCGGCGTCGGGGTCGGCGGCGACCCGCCGGGCGAACCGCCGATGCAGGATGAAGGGTTCACCGATGAAGAGAATGAAGGCGAAGATGAGCCACAGGCAGACCATGGCGTGCATCCACCAGAACTCCAGGCCGCGAAAGCGGCTCCACAGATCGAGGCGGGCCAGCATGTAAAGACCCGACAGGCCCACCACCAGGACCGCCGAGCGGGCGATCCAGACGAAGCGGCTTTCGATCGCCTGAAAGGCCTCGTGACGATCCGTGCCCAGCCGGCCCGCGCGAACCGCCGGCAGCACGACCATCGTGGCCATCGCCACGCCACCGATCCAGATCACGACTCCCAGAACGTGCAGCGCACGCGCCAGAATCACATCCTGCATGACCCCTATCCTCGTATCGCAAAGACCATGCTAGCTCCGCCCGCGCCTCGGCTATTTGTCCCAGCGCAACCTGCTGCCCGAAAGGCCTTTATTTTGTTAGGATGGTCCCATGAAAGACCGCGACGATGGAATAGCCCGGGCGCTTGAGAAAAGCGAACTGTTTCAGGGCCTGCCGCCCGAAGTGGCGCAAACCGCGAGCGCGGCGGCGCGGGTGCGGCGCTGGCAGCGGGGCCAGCGGATATTCGAACAGGGCGAAGACGGCGTGCGGGCGCATATCCTGCTGAGCGGAAGCGTGCGCATCTCGCAGGGCGGCGGCGACGGCAGCCTAGCCATCATGCGGTTCATCCAGCCGGGCGAATTGTTCGGCGCCGTTGCCCTGTTCACCGATGGCCAGTATCCGGCGGACGCCGAAAGCGCGACGGACTGTACCGAGGCAAGCTGGAGCGAAAACGATATCGTCGCGCTGATCTGCAAGCACCCGACCGTCGCCACCAACATGATCCGCATCGTCGGCCGGCGGCTGCAGGAGATGCAGGAGCGTATTCGCGAGCTGTCCACCCAGCGCGCCGAGCAACGCGTGGCCGGCGCGGTACTGCGCCTGGCGCGCCAGGCCGGTCACGCCGTGCTGGACGGCACCGCGATTGAATTTCCCCTGCGGCGCAAGGACGTGGCCGAGATTTCCGGCACAACGCTGCACACCGCGAGCCGCATCCTTACTGCCTGGGAAAAAGCCGGCTGGCTGACCAGCCACAGCCAGAAATTGACGGTGCGAAAGCCGCGGGAGCTCGTGCGGATCAGCGAGAACCTGTCATGACGGGCAGGCAGCGGCTTGGTGCGCGGCCGTGAAATATGGCGTGCGCTTCAGCGCCTGTGACCGAGCCCTATGCCCAGCGTCACCGCCTTGTTGCGCAAGGATGCGACCGAACGCTTCATCGCCTTGGCGATCTTCGCAACCGGCGTGCGGGCCTTCGAATGGGCCTTGAGCGCCTTTATATCTTCTTTCGTATAGAGCTTGCGCGAGAGTTTGCGTGTGCGCTTGGCCTTTTTCCGTGTTGCCATTTCCAGTATTGACTCCGTTATTCTGTGGCAGCCCCTACTAGGAAATTGGCGTTGGCATGTAAACCCGCGCAAGACATAAGGGGAACATAGTGAGTCGCGCAAACATACGAAGCCGCGATTTCACGCGCTGAACAACCGGCTGAACAACAACTCGTCAGTGCGACAGCCGCGATGCGATCTCTTCGACCTGTGTCCACACCACCGCCGCCAGGATCAGCAGCTTCAATCCGTCGATTGCGATATAGGTTCTGTGGTCGAGCGATCCGGCCGGCTTGCGGCCGGACTGGATCGTGGTGACACGGGCATTGAGCGCCGGCAGCAGGATCATCGACTGGATGAACAGCAGCACGCCAAGGACAAGGGTGGCGACAGCGGTGAAACGCCCGGCCGGCGCAAACAGCAGCGGCGGCACCAGCATCGCCAGGACCAGCCATTCCACATCGTTCCAGACGGTGAAGGTGGCCCGTCCCACATCCAGCGCGACCGGGCGCGCCAGTGACGGGGCCAGGTATTTGGCCGGCGTGGCGATGAAGCAGACGCCGATCAGCAGCCCGGCCCACAGCGCCGGCAGCAGGATATAGGCGACCAGAACCACCGCCGCTCCGACTTAATAGGCGCCTGCTTTCGCCAGGCGGATGATGATCCCGATGGCCGTACCACCCAGGGTCAGAAGCATCGGGACCATTATGACCTGCAACACCGCCTCATAGCCGTGCATCGAGCCGGTGCTGGCCTGGAATGGTCTGCTCATGAAGCCCAGGAACGAGCGTCCCTTCATTCTGTCGCCGGGATAGATGCGGCTCATCTCATAGGGAACGCCGAAGAACATCGCGGCATAGACGGTCCCGATCACGACCTGGAACAGCGCGTTGGAGCTGGTCCAGAACGTCACCCAGAACACGGCCAGAAAACAGAGCCAGCATACCAGCGCCAGCCGGTAGACATGCGGATGCATGATCGCGTCCATCGGCGTGGCGAACGCCTTCGGCTGCTTGCTTTGGTTGCTATGCTGGCTGACGGGGTGATCGCTCATCTCAAACTCCCTTGCTTTGGCGTTCTCGAACGGCACCGCTTCCCGCGGGACGATCCATCGTCCCCGCCCGAAAAAGGTGCAGAACCGCAGGCTTTGGGCGGCTTCGGCGGCCGCAGACGCTCGGCTCTCGCGCCGGTTCGGACCCGGATGAAACAGGGACCAGAACGGCGGCTGCTCTCTCGTCAATCCGAGAACGAACCGGCTGATACGGATGGTCCGACATCATGAACTCGTCGCGGGCGTCTTCGCCTCGTTGGAAAGTTATTCCCGCGAACCGTTTAAAGCAATATGAGACATACATCTTTAAGCGGGATAAAACGACGCATCCGCTCGCCATCCAGATCCTTCAGGATCGGGCGTCCGGCTTACCGGCAACCTCGCTCGCTTATTTCAGGGTCGCGGCGATCCGGCGAAGATCATCCGGCGTGTGCACGCCGCCAAGCGGCGTTCCGGGGACCAGATAGCGGCCCTTCGCCAGGTCTCCCACCAGCACCGGCTCGAAGCCCGCCTCGCGGATCAGGCGCTCGGCAAGGTCGATCGCCTTGCGGTCGTTGCCGGCGATGGGAACGCCCGTCCGTTCGCCCGACTGACGCGCGAGCTTCTCCAGCGACGCATAGCTCAACGCATTGAAGGCCCGCACGACACGGGCGCCCTTGAGCAGCCTTGCCGTCACCAGCCCGGGACCGCCTTCGCTTGCGATCCGGTTCACGAAATCCTGGCCATCGCGGGCCGGAATGGGATTGGAGACGTCCAGGACGAGCGGCTTGGCGGCCAGGGCCGTACCGAACTCCTGCCCGATCTGCGCCACGGCGGTATATGGCACGACCAGGAAAATGACCTCGCCGAACGCGACCGCTTCGGCGGTGGTGCCGGCCCGGGCGGTGGGACCGGCCGCGGCCACCAGATCCTTGAGGCTTTCGGGATGCCGGGAGGAGAAGAGCACCGGATGACCCAGCTTGGCGAACAGCGTGCCCAGCGCACCGCCCTCGCGGCCGGCGCCGATGGTCGCGATCTTCATCGATGCCAGCCTGGAAGACCGATTTGAAGACTGGGCAAAGGCGCGGCCGGGGCTCGCCGCCACGGCGAGCGCGCTCGCCAGCAAGCTCAGGGACCTGCGGCGGCTGGTGGGATAAGGGAAGGCATTTGTCATCGCTTACTCCATGGCAAGGTCGAAACAAAAGCCGGCCGAGATTAGAGGGATGTTCTAGGCGCGGCAACATGCGGCCCGGCTGCCCCATCGGGCGCGCTCGCCACAGCATGCGATCCGCCAATCCGAGCTGGTCAGGCCGACCGGTTTCGACCGCCTGGCCTTCGACGGAAATAGCGCGTCGGCACGCGAAAGAAAGGGTTCCCGCAGGCCGGCGCTTTTGCACATCGCGAGGCTGCCGCGGGGCAACTTCCCCCCGTGGCCGGCGTTTTCTGACCGAGGGGCACCCTCACCGAGGATTTTGCCATGAAACATACCTTGCTCGGCGCCGCATCGGCATTGTTCCTGATGACCGGCGCCGCTTTGGCGGCGCCGCCCGACCAACCTGGACATAAAAGCCCGGCACCCGGCGCCAATTCCGAAACCATGAGCAGCGTGGAGGATGCCACGGCCGGTCTCGTGGGCCATGTCTCCGCCCAGATGACCAGCACCACCAAGGGCTTTGTCACCGCAGCCGCCACCAGCGACATGTATGAGGTCGCAGCGGGCAAGATCGCGGTGCAGCGCGCCCGCTCGCCAGAGGTCAAGGCATTCGCACAACAAATGATAGATGCCCACACCAAGACGACGAACACGCTGAAGGGCATTCTGGCGAGCAACAATATCCAGGTGACGCCGCCCGCCCATGTGGACGATCGCCGGCAGGGGATGCTGGACAATCTGCGCGGCGCAAGCGCGGCGGATTTCGATCACCGCTATGTCACCCAGCAGATCGCCGCCCACAAGGAAGCCGACATCCTGTTTCGGGGTTATGCCAAGGATGGGGACAATGCGGCAGTCAAGGCCTTCGCCGCCAAGACCGATCCGACGATCCGCATGCATCTGAGCATGGCGCAGAAGCTGGACAGGACCGCCACGGCATCGACGAAATGACCGGAACGGCGGGCATCCGCGACGGCGATGCCCGCCGCCTTCCCGAACAGGCCCTCGGGAAGAAAGGATAGTCGCCAGCGCATTGCGGGCCGCCGATGCCGTCTTTTGACTCCCTGCTGCGCCGGACTGCGGAAGGGCTTTATTGCCCCGCCGGCGATTTCCACGTCGATCCGGTCCGACCCGTGGCCCGCGCGGTGATCACGCATGGTCACGCCGATCATGCCCGCAGCGGTCATGGCAGTGTCCTGGCCACCGCACCCACGCTGGCCATCATGCAGGCCCGCTATGGCGAGAGCTTCGCCGGTGTCACCGAAGCCGTTTCCTATGGGCAGGCGGTTTCGCGCAATGGCGTGCGCGTCACCCTGGCTCCCGCTGGCCATGTGCTGGGATCTGCGCAGGTGGTGCTTTCCTGGAACGGCATGACCATCGTGGTCTCGGGCGATTACAAGCGCCGGCGCGATCCCACCTGTCCGCCGTTCGTGCCCGTGCCCTGCGATGTCTTCGTCACCGAGGCCACCTTCGGCCTGCCCGTGTTCCGCTTTCCCGATGCGGCCGACGAGACCGCCCGGCTGCTGAAGTCGGTGGGGCAGTTTCCCGGTCGCACCCATCTGGTGGGCGTCTATGCCCTGGGCAAGGCCCAGCGCCTGATCCGCCTGCTGCGTCAGGCCGGTTATGGCGACACGCTTTACATGCATGGCGCGATCGCGGCCATGAACGCGGTGTACCAAGCCCAGGGCGTGCCGCTGGGTCCGCTGGCGCCGGCCACCGAAAGCGGCGGCGACCGCCTGCCCGGCCGTATCGTGCTGGCCCCGCCCTCGGCGATCGCCGACAAATGGGCGCGCCGCTTCGCCGATCCCCTGCCCGCCTTCGCTTCCGGCTGGATGCAGGTACGCGCCCGCGCCCGCCAGCGCCAGGTCGAACTGCCGCTGGTGTTGAGCGACCATGCCGACTGGAACGAATTGACCGACACCCTGACCGAGCTGAAGCCGCAGGAGGTCTGGATCACCCATGGCGACGAGGATGGCCTGCTGCGCTGGGCCACGCTGAACGGGTTGGCCGCCCGCGCGCTGGAGATTTCCGGTTACGGCGACGAGGACGATTGATGCACGCCTTCGCCCGCCTGCTGGACCAGTTGGCCTTCACCCCCGCCCGCAACGCCAAGCTCATCCTGCTCAGGGACTATCTGGCGGGCGCGCCCGACCCTGAGCGGGGCTGGGCGCTGGCCAGCCTGACCGGCGCGCTGCGCTTCGAAACGGCCAAGGCCGGCTTCATCCGCAAGGCGGCCGAGGCGCGGCTGGACCCGCAGCTTTTCGCGCTCTCCTATGATTTCGTGGGCGACCTGGCCGAAACAGTAGCGTTGATATGGCCGGCCAGTCCGGACACAGGCTCCGAACCGGAACTGCCCGAGGTGGTGGAGATGCTGCGCAATGCGTCGCGCCGCCAGGTGCAGCAGTTGCTGGAAGGCTGGCTGGATGCGATCGCCGACGCGACCGGGCGCTGGGCGCTGCTGAAGCTGTTGACCGGCGGCCTGCGCGTGGGCGTGTCGGCGCGGCTGGCCAAGCAGGCGCTTGCCCTGTTGGGCGGTGTGAAGATTCACGACATCGAGGATGTGTGGCACAGCCAGGAGCCGCCCTATGCCGACCTCTTTGCCTGGCTGGAAGGACGAAGCGGCCGCCCCAGCGCGCTGACGCCGGGCCGTTTCCGTCCGGTGATGCTGGCCCAGGCCATAGACGGCCAGCCCGATCCGCCGACGGGGGATTTCGCGCGCTACGATGCCGCCGACTATGCCGCCGAATGGAAGTGGGACGGCATCCGGGTGCAGGCGGTCAGCGAAAAGGGCGTGCGCAGGCTCTACAGCCGCACCGGCGAGGACGTGGCGCCGGCCTTTCCCGATGTGGTCGCGGCGCTGGATTTCGACGGCGTGCTGGACGGCGAACTCCTGATCTTCCGGGACGGTCACGCCCGGCCGTTCGGCGATCTTCAGCAGCGGCTGAACCGCAAGACCGCCGATGCAAAGCTGATGGCGCAATATCCTGCCGGTATTCGCGCCTATGACCTGCTGGTGGAGCGCGGCCAGGACATTCGCCACCTGCCGTTCCGCGACCGGCGCGAAAGGCTGGTGTCGTTCGTGACCTCTCTGCGCAATCCCCGCATCGATCTTTCGCCGCTGCAACCCTTCGCGGACTGGGCCATGCTGGCCCAGCTGCGCGGCCGCCCGCCGGACGGCGACCCGCAGGTGGCCGAAGGGCTGATGCTGAAGCGCTGGGATTCTCCTTACGAAGCCGGGCGCCCCAGAGGCCCCTGGTTCAAGTGGAAGCGCGACCCGCATCTGGTGGACGCGGTGCTGATGTATGCCCAACGCGGTCATGGCAAGCGCAGCGGCTTTTATTCCGACTACACATTCGGAGTCTGGCGACGCGATGCCAATGGCGACCTGATGCTGACGCCTGTGGGCAAGGCCTATTTCGGTTTCACCGACGAGGAACTGAAGCGACTGGACAAGTTCGTCCGCGATAATACGGTGGAACGGTTCGGCCCGGTGCGGGCAGTGCGGGCCGACCGGGATTTCGGCCTGGTGCTGGAAGTCGCGTTCGAGGGTCTGCAACGGTCCAGCCGCCACAAA
This sequence comes from Hyphomicrobiales bacterium, assembly GCA_040255825.1. Lineage (GTDB taxonomy): Bacteria > Pseudomonadota > Alphaproteobacteria > Micropepsales > Micropepsaceae > Rhizomicrobium. Next base: position 227,798 of record JBDZVS010000004.1, read on the forward strand.
TCCGGCATCGCCATGCGCTTTCCGCGCATCAACCGCATCCGCTGGGACAAGCCGGCCCGCGAGGCGGACGAACTCGGAGGGCTGGAGCGGATGCTGGACGCAACCGACCGCCGCTCCGGATGAACGCGATTTCACAATGTTGCAGGAACATATCGTAACACGACACATTCCCTGAGCGATCCGTCAACTTACTGTCCGGTGCTCACACCGGTCGCTCCCGCACCCGCCAGGACCGCCAATGCCCGGCACCAGAACAGGTACTTGTATCCATGGCGCATGGTTGATGGCCATCGCCGCCGTCATCAGCCTTGTCCTTCTCCTCATCGCCTATTTCACGCCACACGGGACCATCGCCCACAGTTGGGGCGCCCTGCTGGTCGTGGTTTCGACGGCGCTGATGCTGATCGCCTCGCTTGGCCTGGCGCGCCTGACAATGCCGCACTGGCTCGTGGCCCTGCTGGAAGTCCTCATCGTCCTGGACATCGCCGGCACCGCCGTGTGCGCCTACTTCCTGGAATCCTATGCGGTCATCCTTCTCATGCTCGTGGGCCTCATCGGCTGGATCATGCATGTGACCGATGCCCCGCGCACCTTGAAAGCCGCGCCATGACGCTGCGATCCATTCGACCGCTTCTGGCATTCTTCCTCCTGCTGGCCGGGCTGGGCGCCGCGCCCATGCGCGGGGCGGATAGCGGGCCAGCGCAGGCCCAGCCGGGCTCGCAGCCCGCCAACCAATGGAGCACCTTCAACGGCGACCTGATGGCGCAGAAGTACACCACCGCCACGCAGATCACGCCCGAGAATGTCGCGGACCTGAAGATCGCCTGGCAGATCCACACCGGCGATCTGTCCGACAAGGAGTTCGGCCAGCCCCCGGTATCCTATTTCGAGGCCACGCCGATCTTCGCCAACAACACGGTCTATATCGGCACGCCCTTTTACCGCATCTTCGCGCTTCAGCCCGACACGGGAAAAGTGAAATGGATATTCAACCCCCACGAGACGCTCAAGGCGCTGACGCAGCCCGGCATGAAATCGCGCGGCGTCGCCTATTGGCAGGCGGCCAATCCGGCGCCGGGCCGCCCCTGCCAGAAGATCGTCTATATCGGCACGATGACCGCCAGGCTCTATGCGGTCGATGCCGACAGCGGCAAGCCGTGTACCGGCTTCGCCAGCAACGGCGTGCTGGACATCGACCAGTGGAATACCGCCAAGGGCACATGGCCGATGTCCATCCTGCAGCCGCCGACCGTGTTCGGGGACACACTCATCATCGGCTGGGGCGGCAAGGACTGGGCGATCGGCCGTCACGCGCCCGCCGGCAATGTCTTCGGGGTGGATGCCCGTACCGGCCAGCTCAAATGGACCTTCAACGTGCTGCCGCCCGAAGCGGTGAAGAATTCCGGCACCGCGAATGTGTGGGCCAGCATGTCGGTCGATCCGAAGACCGGCATCGTCTATCTGCCGGTCAGTTCTCCCAGCCCGAACTATTGGGGCGGCAATCGCAAGCAGCCGCTGCCCTATGCCACCTCGGTCACGGCGCTCGATTCGCAAACCGGCAAGGTGATCTGGAGCCGCCAGTTGGTGCATCACGATATCTGGGATTTCGACACCAATTCCGCGCCGGTGCTGGTGGACATCAAAAAGAACGGGCAGACCATCCCGGCGCTGGTGCAATCGACGAAACAGGGCTTCCTGTTCGTGCTCAACCGGATGACGGGCGAACCGGTCTATCCGGTCACGGAGACGCCGATTCCCAAATCCGACGTTCCCGGGGAGCTGAGCCCGCCGACCGAGCCTTTCGTGCACCATCCCCAACCGACGGTGCCGGCAAAATGGACAGGCGTGTCCTGGATCGCCGACCTGATGAGCGCCGGCCAGTGCAGCCGGATGCTGAAGAAGCTTCGCTATGACGGGCGCTTCACCCCGCCCAGCCTGCAAGGCAGCCTGGAATATCCAGGCACCACCGGCGGCATGGAATGGGGCGGCGGCGCCGTCGATCCCGTGCATCAGCTTTATGTCGTGAATAATTCCTACACGGCGCAGATATACCAGCTCCTGACCCGCAAGGATTATGAGCAGAAGACCACCGGCATGAGCCATCAGGAGGCGGCAGACTATTCCGCGCAATCGGGAACGCCATACGGGGTCTATATCCACAACTACTTCAACTGGCTGAACATGGCCTGCTGGGCGCCGCCCTATGGCTCGCTTTCCGCCTATGACCTGAAGACGGGCGATCTGGTGTGGAAGAAGCCGTTCGGCCAGATCCAGTATTGGGGCTTCTACATGCCGCAATCCTGGGGCTCGGTCACGATCGGCGCTCCGGTCATCACCAAAAGCGGCCTCATCTTCATCGGCGCCTCGATGGATTCGCGGGTACGCGCCATCGACCTGAAAACCGGTGACGTGTTGTGGAAAGCCGATGTCGATGCGCCCGCCGTCGCGATACCCGCAGTCTATACCTATCGCGGCAAGGAATATGTCGTGTTCTGCGCCGGCGGCAATCCGCTCTTGACATCACGCATCAGCGACCAGGTGGTCGCGTTCGCGTTGCCCTGATGCGCACCGGGGGGATCATCGCCATTGAAAATGACGCGCGCGGACGCCGGGCGGCAAAATGGAGTGCGATCGTGTGCGCGGGCTTGGCGCTGCTGCTTGGCGCGGGCCCTGCCCTCGCCAATGACAAGACGTTCCAGCCGGGGATCACCGGCGACTGGGGCGGCGAACGCTCGCGCCTGAAGGATGAAGGCTGGCAATTCCAGGTCCGCGCCATCGCGGAAGGCGCCTATAATCCGGTCGGCGGCGCCCATCCGGCCGCGGCCGGCGCGGGCGAGCTGGATCTGGCAGGCCTTGTCGATCTGGGCAAGCTGATCGGCGATGACGGCGGCTCGCTGGAGGCCAAGATCACCGACCGTTTCGGCGCCAGCCTGAAGGGCGCGGGCGCGTTGGACACCTTGATGCAAGTGCAGGAGATTTGGGGCCGGGGCGACATCTGGCGTTTGACCCAACTCTCCCTGGCGCAGGACTTTTTCGGCAAGGCGCTGAATATCGAGTTGGGGCGGGTCAATCCCGGCGGCGATTTCGACGTCTTCGCCTGCAACTTCCAGAACCTCAGCTTCTGCGGGCCGCCCGCGGGCAATATCGACGGCGATTACTGGTTCAACTCGCCCGTCAGCCAGTGGGGCGTCCGCGCCAAGCTGAGCGCGAGCGACATGTTCGACGCCGAGATCGGCGTTTATCAGATCAATCCCGGCAATTTGGCGCGCGGATTCAATTTCGACTTTTCCGGCGGCAAGGGCGAATTGATCCCATTCAAGCTCGAATGGAAGCCGGCCCTGATGTTCGATCTTCCGGGGGACTACCAGATCGGCGGCTGGTATAGCACCATGCGCGCCCCGGACGTCTTTTACGATGTCAATCGCGGCCCGGCTGTGCTGACCGGCCTTGATCCGCTTGTGGACCATGGCCGGTCCGGTTTCTTCCTGTCGGCCAAGCAGCAGGTCACCGGCGAGGCGCCGCCGAAAAAGGCACCCCTGGGCACGAATGGCAAGGGCCTCACGCTGTTCGTCAACTTCACCCAATCGGACCGCAGCACCTCCATGCTCGACAACCAGTTCGGAGTCGGCGGCATATACAAGGGCGCTATTCCCGGCCGGCCCGACGACGAGATCGCCCTGGCCTTCGGCACGACCCACGTCAATGGCCGCGTCGCCAACGGCCAGGTGCTGAACAACAGGGCGGGGCTGCCCTTCCTGCCGGTCCAGCATACCGAGTTCGTGACCGAACTCGACTATCGTGCCATCCTGATGCCAGGCGCGGAAATCTCGCCCAATTTCCAATATATCTCCCACCCGGGTGGGGTGGGCGCGCGCAAGGACATCATCGTGCTGGGCCTCAAGGGCACGCTTGCGCTCTGAGCCGCATGGACGGCCTCACCCGTTCAGGTCCGCCCGCGCCGCCAGGGCGCACTCCTCGCCCACCTTGAAATAGCGGCCCACCGCCGCCGCGCCGATCTCGTAAGGGTGCGGCTCGCCGGGCGCGCGCAGCTTCACCAGGCGCGAGCGATCGAAGGCGTCGTCATAGACCGAATGGTTGGAGAACAGCACCGTCGCGCCGGCCTTGGCCGCCGCCGCCGCCATCTTCCGCTGGGTGGCGATATAGGTGTCGTAATGGGCCGCGTCGTGCGGGAAGTTGAAGCCGGTGCCGCCCGAATAGACCGCCGTCAGGGTGCGGCCATGGTCCTTCACCGGAAAGATATAGGACAGCGTGCCGGGCGTGTGGCCCGGCGAGACCAGCACATGCACGGTGGTGTCGCCCAGGGTGATGTCGCGGTCGGCGGTGACGGAAATATCCCGCTTCGGCGGCCCGCCCGGCATCGCCGTCTGTTTCTCGATGGAATCCCAATCGGGCGCGCCCATCACTACATGGGCGCCATAGCGCTGCTGGAACAGGTAGGCGCCCTCGTCATGATCGCCATGGGCGTGGCTGACGATGACATATTTCACATCGGCCGGATCGAGGCCCAGTTTCTTCAGCCCCTCCACCATCTCGGGCTCGACGGCATAGTTATAAAGCGTATCGAGAATGATGATGCCGCCGCTGGTCTTCAGCGCCCAGGCCGAATGGATGCGCGTGCCGATCCAGTAGAGATTTTCGAACATCCGCGCCGGCGGCGCGTACCAGGTGGCGCGGTCGGGATCGGGGCGCCTGTGGCTGCCGTCGCCCACCACCGTCGCCGGATCGGGCGACACGCAGATGGCGGCCAGAAGCCCCGGAAACAGCGTGCCCGCCGCCGTCTTGGCGGCACGGCGGTGCATCTCGGCCTCACCCGCCCCCGTCTGCGCATGAGCGGCCAGGAGTGTGGCGGTGCCGAAAGCCGCGGTCAGCAGCAGGCGCGATTTCATGTGGTACCCCTTTGCTTGCTTCTGACGCGCCGCAGCCGGTCGGCGACTGCCACGCCGGCGAACACGAAGATCAGCACCAGCGGGATCAGCGCCACGGTGCGGAAGGAGGCAGACGCCGCCGCCGTCAGGATATGGCGCAACTGCTCGCCTTGCGCCGACGCCAGCACCGCCGGATCGCCGCCCGCCGCGGCCAGCCGCGCCTTGTCATAGACCGCGCCCAGATACGGCAGCACGACATAGGTGCAGGCCGCGCCCGCCGAGCCCATCAGTCCGAACACCACCGTGCCGCTGCGCGGATAGCGCTCGGCCACCGTGGCCAGCATGGTGGGCCAGAAATAGCAGACGCCGAAGCCCCAGGCGGTCGCCGCCACCAGCGCCGTGACGGGACTGTCGGCCGAGCCCAGCGCAAACAGCCCGATGGTCGCCAGCACCGCCGAGAACATCAGCAGTCCCACATTGCCCAACCGGCGCACCAGCGGGCCGGCGAAATGGCGCATCACGAACATCAGTCCGCTGACATAGGCCAGCAACAGGATGCCGCGCATGCCCACGATCTGGCTGAGCGCCACATCCACCCACTGGCCGGGCGCGAATTCGGTCGAGGCGGTGAACATCATCAGCACCACCCAGAAGAAGATGGTGGGATTTTGCAGCGTCGCGGCGATCATCTCGCGTGGGCTGACCGGCGCGTCGGTGGAGGCGCTGACCGGCGGAAAACTGCCTCGCGCCGCAAGCGCCGCGAAGGCCAGCGCGAACAGGCCAACCGGCGCTATCGTCCAGCGCCAGGCCAGTCCCGCGCCGTCCACGCCCAGCCCGATCAGCGAGCCCACCACCAGCCCGGCCGGGTACCAGGCATGCAGGGTGGAAAGATGCGCCACCCGCTCCTGCGGATAGAGCGCGCTGGCCAGCGGATTGATCGTCGTCTCCACCAGGCCCCAACCGATGCCCTGGATCACCATGCCCGCCAGCAGCGCGGCATAGACCTGGCCGAAGCTTCCCGCGCCCGCCGCGATGGCGAAGCCGGCGATCAGGAAGACCGCCGCCGCGATGAAGGCCCGGCGAAAGCCGATCGCCGCCAGGACCGGGCTGACCAGGAACAGCGTCAGCGCGAAGCTGGCGAAGGCCGCGCCCAGCACCGTGCCCAGCATCTCGCCCGCATGCACGGGGTCGATGGGATCGAGGAAATCATGCTGCATGTGCACGGCGGTGACCGCGCGCATCGAGACCGCCGCCCCGGCGGTGAACAGCGCCAGCAGGGCGACGGTGAAATTTCGTCCACGCGATCCCGTCATGGTCCCCCCTGCTCTGATTTGCGCACTTTACCACAGCTAGTGTCGCGGTTCCGAAGTTCGCTACAGCACCGATATAGACCCGCTTAGGCGAACTTCGGAACCGAAACGACACTAGATTCAATAGATTGCCAGTGTCCTTCGATTCCGAAATTCGCCCGGAACCCGATATGGAGATCATGCGAATTTCGGAATCGGGACACTAGCTGGTACCGATACCGTCAATCCGCGAAGGGACGTGCCATGAGAAAATCCGCGATCGCGTTGCTGGCGCTGCTGCTGCTTGCCCCGCTGCCCGCGGCCGGGCCCACCGCCGCCCAGGTCCTGCCCAACGTCAACCTGGTCTTCAAGCCGTTCCACAAGAACAGCATCTACCGCATCGGCGAGCGCGCCGGCTGGACCATCCATGCCCTGCTGGGCGCCGGCTACACCAAGTACCATTACGAACTGCGCGAGAACAATTTCACCGTCCTCAAGTCGGGCACCATCGACCTGTCCTCAGGCAACGGCACCATCGAGACCGTGCTGGATCATCCGGGCATGCTTTACCTGGAGCTGAGCTATATCGGCGCCCCCGCGCCCAAGACCCCGCCCACGCGCCAGGAGCTGGACAAGATGATCGCCGGCGCCGCGGTCGCGCCCGAACAGATCAGGAGCCCGGTGCCCAAACCGGCGGACTTCGATGCCTTCTGGGCCCACAAGCTGGCGCTGCTGAAACGGGTGCCCATCAACGCCAGGCTGGTGCCCACCCCGACCGGCGAACCGGGGGTGAAGCTCTACACCGTCACGCTGGACAGCCTGAACAGCCACGTCCACGGCTATCTGGCCGTGCCCAAGGGCGGCGGCCGGCATCCGGCGCTGGTCTTCTATCAATATGCCGGGGTCTATCCGCTACAAAAGAGTGTGGTCATAGACCGCGCGAAGGAAGGCTGGCTGGCCTTCGACGTGGATGCCCATGACATGGCGCCCGACGAGGCCACCGCACCGCTGGACTATGCCCGCATCGGCGACACCAGCCGCGAAACCTCCTATTTCCTGGACATGTATCTGCGCGACACCCGGGCCCTCGACTATATCCAGAGCCGCGCCGACTGGGACGGCAAGACCACGGTGATCGAAGGCATGTCCATGGGCGGCCAGCAGAGCTTCGCCGTCGCGGGCCTCAATCCCGGCCGCGTGACCGCCATGATCGTCAACGTCCCGGCCGGGGCCGACATCAGCGCCGACCTGCACGGCAGCAAGCGCGGCTATCCCGACTGGCCCATCGACGATCCGAGGGTGGTGGAGACGGCGCGCTATTTCGATACGGTCAATTTCGCGCCCGCCATCACCGCCGAGAGCCTGGTGGCGCTGGGCTTCATCGACACGACCTCACCGCCCTTCGGCGTTTTTTCCGCCTTCAATGCGATCAAGGGTCCCAAGGAGGCGGTGCCCATGCCCCGTTCCGACCACAACAACATCACGCCCCAGGCGGAAGGCGCTTTCTTCATCCGCTACAAGCAGGTGCTGGACGAGCTTCGCGCCACCGGCCATTTCACCCCCAATACGAACTGGGCTGACACGAGGCCCGATACGAGCCGTGCGGCCTCCCGCTAGGTGGTTTCCCGCCAGGTGTTTCCGGGCGCTTGTGCCGGGCTACCGAAGCCTGCCCGCTGCCGCTATAACGGCGCCGCAACCGGCGAGGCGGACCCATGGCTTTCGAGGATGAACTGAGGCGCGCGCGCATCGTGCCGGTGATCGTGATCCGGGATGTCGCCCAGGCGGTGCCCCTGGCCCGCGCCCTGGTGGCGGGCGGCCTGGACATCCTGGAGATCACATTACGCACGCCGGACGCGCTGGACGCCATCCGCGCCGTCGCCGCCGAGGTCAAGGACGCCATCGTCGGCGCCGGCACCGTCATCGACGGCGCGTTGCTGAACAAGGCGGCCGATGCGGGCGCGCGCTTCATCGTCAGCCCCGGCCTGACCGAAGATGTCGCCAACACGGCGCGCGCCCGGGGCGTGCCGCTGCTGGCCGGGGTGGTCAGCGCCTCCGACATCATGCGCGGCCTGGCGCTGGGCCTGTCCAGCTTCAAATTCTTTCCGGCCGAGACCAGCGGCGGCGCCCCCGCCATCAAGGCGCTGGGCGGACCCTTTCCCCAGGTGCGCTTCTGCCCCACCGGCGGCGTATCGCCGAAGAACCTCACCTCTTATCTTGCGCTGCCCAACGTGATCTGCGCCGGCGGTTCCTGGATGGTGCCGCCCGATCTGTCCGAGGAAGGCGCCTATGACCGCGCCACCGAGATGGCGCGCCAGGCCCGCGCGCTGGCCCAGGGACGCGTGGCCGCATGACCACCGCCATCTCCATCGGCGAATGCATGGTCGAGCTGCGCCCGGTGGCCGACGGGCATCTGCGGCGCGGCTTTGCGGGCGACGCTTACAACACCGCCGTCTATCTCAAGCGCAGCGCCCCCGGCCTGGACGTGCAGTTCCTGACCGCCACCGGCGACGACGCCCTCAGCGAGGGGATGATCGACACCTGGCGCGGCGAAGGCATCGGCGACCGGCTGGTGTTTCGCATCCCCGGCGCGCGGCCCGCGCTCTACCTGATCGAGACCAACGACAAGGGCGACCGCAAATTCCATTACTGGCGGGGCGACACGCCCGCCAAACAGTGGCTGCGCCGGCTGGTGGCGGGCGGCGGGGCGGACCTGCTGAACGGCGCCGGGCTGGTCTATGTCTCGGGCATCTCGCTGGCGATCCTCGACCCGGCCGACCGAAAGGATGCGATCGCGCTGCTGGGATCGCTGACCACGAAGGTCGCCTTCGATCCCAACATCCGCCCTGCTTTGTGGCCATCGATGGACGAAGCCCGCGCCTGTTTCGAGGCGATGGTGAAGCCGGCCGCCATCGTGCTGCCCAGCCGCCAGGATTACGAGCTGATGTACGGCATCGACGATCCGCGCAAGCAGGTCGAATTCACCGCCACGATGACAAATGCGGAAATCGCGCTGACCTGCGACGAGGACGGCTGCATCCTGCGCTTCGACGGCCAGACCATCGCCATGCCCACCCAGGCGGCGGCGGTGGTGGACACATCCGGCGCGGGCGACAGTTTCAACGGCGCCTATCTCGCCGCGCGCCTGATGGGAGCCCCGCCGCCCGATGCCGCCCGCGCGGGACTGGCGATGGCGGCGAAAGTCGTCGCCCAGTCCGGCGCCATCATCCCGCGCGACTGAACCCCTCATGCTTCGACTGCCTCAGCATGAGGAGTTATACTTGATGTAAAGCGTCTTCATCCCGCGCTTGTCGGGGACGAAGCATGAGGCGGTATCACTTCAGCGTATAGCGCACCACCCGCATCTGCGCGACCTGGGCGCTATAGACATGCCCCCTGCCGTCGGCCCAGATGCCTTCGCCGCCGCTGGTGGTGCCGATGTCGGGATCGAGATCGTCGTCGGGAATGAACTCCGTCACCACCCCGTCCTTCACGCTGCCGATGCGGATGCCGCGCCGCCAGCCGGGATGATAGGCGTAGCCGGGCGCGCCGCGCGACTCCGAGTCCGTGGCATAGAGGATGTCGTTCCTGTCGATGAAAATGCCGCTGTCGCGGCTGAACTGGTGCATCTGGCCCAGAAACTTGCCGTCCTGGGTGAAGATCTGGATGCGGTTGTTGCCCCGGTCCGCCACATAAAGCCGGCCCGCCGAATCCATCGCCAGGCTGTGCGGCACCTCGAACTGCCCCGGCCCGCTGCCATGGCCGCCCCATGCCATCAGGTACTTGCCGTTCTTGTCGAACTTGACGATGCGGGCGCTTCCCTGGCCCTCGATATGGCCGTCGGCCACGAAGACGCTGCCGTCGGGCGCCACCAGCACGGCGCTGGGCGCATCGAAGGTATCGCGCCCGCTGCCGGCGATGCCGGGCCGGCCCAGCGTCATCAGCAGCCGCCCGTCCGGCGAGAATTTCCGCACCACATCGCCCAGCCGCCGCTTGACATCGACATGGCCGTCGGTGATCCACAGGTTATCCTGGGCGTCGATGAAAAGCCCGTGCGGAAACAGCAGCGTCCCCGCCCCGAAGGCCTTGATGAAATTGCCGTTCGCGTCGAACTCCATGATCGGGTCCAGGGTGCTGGCCTCGCAGCCATTGGCGGCGCAGCGATCGACCACCCAGATATGCCCTTTCGAGTCGCCCTGGACCGCGCTGGTCGACCCCATCTTGCGCCCCGGCGGCAGCTTGAAGAAATCCATGTCGGCGACATAGCGCGTGGCGGGGGTGTTGAAGGGCGCCCCGGCCCGGTCGGGCGGTACGCTGGACTGCGCAAGGACCGCGGAAGACGCCAGCGCCAAGGCCGGCAGTACAGCGCACAACAGCAACCCGGAATGACTCATGGCGTTTGCCCCTCCCGTATCGCCCGCTTCTGGGTGTGCACGAGGCTAGAATGAATCGCGGGCCGATTGAAACGCCTCCCCGGCAGTCCGGCACGGGCGAAAATTCTTTTGCAGTCCGCGCCGGGTTTGCCTCCCACCCCGCGCCTCGCGCCAATCCTCCCACTTTGGCCGCCTTCGCCCGGAATATATGGACGAGCCGATGCGAGCGCCCCGGTCGCCCTGGCGATGCGGTACGCCGCACGATACGGGGATCGTTTTCTTGTCATGTAAAATACAATAATAACCAGGAAAAGTGATCCACAGTTGCGAATTACTCGCAAGAACCTGACTTTCCGGCAGGCTTGAAGCAAAAGAACTTGCATCGGCTCTGCGGTCGGATACAAATATCCCTGTTGGCTGAACCTATTGATTGGCCTATGTTTTTCCCCGGAAGGAAATACAATGCGTATCAACCCCAAGAAGTGCGTCGCCTGCGGCAACTGCACCTATGTCTGTCCCATGGGCGCGATCTATATCGACCCCCTGCTGCAGCGGGCCACCATCAACCGCGACGAATGCGTGGAGTGCTACGCCTGCTACAACGGCCTTTCCAAGGAAGTGCTGCCACCCAGGACGGTGCGCTTCGTGCGCCGCACCCTGGCGAATTTCCGCATCCGCTTCGAGCCGGAGCCTGATGTGTGCCCGACCTCGGCGTTCGAGCCGGACCAGCTGGAATGGCCGCGCGTGGTGCGCCGCGCCTTTTCCGACCCGCGCGTGCCCCATGAATCGACCGGCGTCTCCGGCCGCGGCACCGAGGAAGTGAAGACCAACGATGTCACCGGCCGCGTCGGCATCGGCGAAATCGGCTTCACCATCGAGCTGGGCCGTCCGGGCATCGGCGCGCGCTTCCGCGATTTCCAGGAGATGAGCCGGGCGCTGGCCAAGGCGGGCGTGTCGTTCGAGAAGAACAACCCCATCACCACCCTGATGACCGATGTCACCACGGGCGAGATTCGCGCCGACATCCTGAACGAAAAGGTGATGAGCGCCATCATCGAGATAAAGGTGCCCGTGGAACGCTGCGAGGAAGTCATCCGCATCATCTGGGACGTGGAAAAACGCATCAACACCCAGGTGGTGATCGGCGTCGGCGTCCGCTGCGACGAGAATGGCGAGGAAACCATCGTCCTGCCCATCCTGCAGAAGCTGGGCTACGACCCGCAGCGGGCCAAGACCAATATCGGGCTGGGCCGCAAGGTGCTTCGCGATCTGACCAATGCCGCGCCGGTGTCGGCGCCCAAGGAAATGGTGAACGCATGACCAACACACTGCATCGCTACGGCAAGGCCGATAGCTTCGTCGACGACTACATCGTCTTTTCGCTGCCCGCCAAGAGCAAGGCCGCCGGCCAGAGCGGCGACGCGCTCGCGGTCCAGAAGCGGTTCATGACCATTGCCGCCCAGTACCATCCGGTCAGCCTGGGGGACGCGCTGCATGGCGGCAGCCTGCGCCCCACCAGGAGCAAGAGCATTTTCGGCCACTGGGGCAAGCGCAACAGGCCGAACCTGAAGAAGGTCCTGGAAGGCATGAACAAGGCCGGAACCATGGCCGCGGTGTTCGATAACCGCGCCAACGCCGAAGCCTTCGTCAAGCGCCTTACCGAGGAAGACCTGGGGATCTCGGTCAACATCTCCTCCTCGATCGACAACGCCAAGAACGCCTGCAAGGCGGCGGGCATTCCGCGCCATTCCATCGCCTATTCGCTGGGCTTCGAGCATGTCGGCGACAACACGCCCGGCAAGCAGGCGATCATGCTGTCGACCATGTGCGGTCACGGCATGGTGTCGATCAACCTGGCGCAGAAGATGATGAGCTTCGTGCGCGAGAACCGCCGCACGCCGCGCGAGGGCGCCGAAGCGATGGCCCGCTTCTGTTCCTGCGGCATCTTCAACACCACGCGCGCCAAGCGCATCCTGGAAGATGTGCGCATCGGCGCGAAATAGCCTCTCTGGTCTGAATCACAGAACGCGCCCGGTGAAAGCCGGGCGCGTTTTTCTTTGCTTAGCGCCGCCGCTCCAGGCTGGCGAATTCCGCTTCGCTCAGTTCGACGGCGCAGGCGCCGACATTCTCTTCCAGATGCGCGAGCTTCGAGGTGCCGGGAATAGGCAGCATCGCCGGCGAGCGCTTCAGCAGCCAAGCCAGGGCGACCTGTCCGGCGGTGCGGCCCTTGGCCTTGGCCAGCCGGTCCAGCGCGCCGCCTGCCTGCGCCAGGCTGCCGTCGCCCAGCGGGTAATAGGGAATGAAGCCGATGCCGTGGGCCTGGCAGTAATCGACCACATCGTCGCTGCCCCGGTCGGCCAGGTTGTAGGCGTTCTGCACCGTGGCGACTGGGAATATCCTGGCCGCCGCCTTGATCTCGTCCACCGAAACCTCGGACAGGCCGGCATGGCGGATGACGCCCGTATCCAGAAGCTGGCGGACCGCCGCGAACTGCTCGTCCCGCGGCACGCGGCCGTCGATCCGGTGAAGCTGCCACAGGCCGATCTGCTCGACGCCAAGCTTCTCGCGGCTCCTGTGGGCGGCCTCGATCAGGTGCTCGGGCCGGCAATCGAGGCGCCACATATGCGGTCCGTTGCGGACAAAGCCTGCCTTGGTGGTGATCAGCAGGCCCTCATAGGGATGCAGGGCCTCCCGGATCAGCCTCTCCGAAACATCGGGGCCATAGGAATCGGCGGTATCGATGAAGTTCACGCCCAACTCGGGCAGCCGCCGCAGGACCCTCAGCGCCTGGGCCCTGTCGCGCGGCGGCCCCCATGTTCCGGGACCGGTGATCTGCATGGCGCCGAAGCCCATGCGGTGGACCGCGATCTCGTTACCGATCGCGAAGGTGCCGCAGCGGGCGATGGAACTGGTCATCTTCGACATCCTGATAGGTGAATTCCTCGGGAACGCCCGCCGGCTGCGCACCGCGCCAGCTGCGGGGCGTGTGGCCGCTGATTTCCGTTCCGGCTTCGTCCGAAAAGCGCCGGTTCCAGATGGTGGCGGCCAACGAGATGGTCGCTACGGTCCAGAAGGCCACGGTGAAATCGCCAAGCGCGGGATGGGCGTGACCGCGCAGCGTCATCGCAAGCTGCAGCGCCGCTGCCCCGGCACAGATGCCAACCGACAACATCAACTGCTGGAAGGTGGTGTAGAAGCTGGTGGCCGTTCCCATCCGCTCGGGCGGGATCTCGTCATAAGCGATGGTGTTGTAGCCGGTAAACTGGATCGACATGAAAAATCCGCTCATCACCATCATCGCGAATATCAGGGCTATGGGCCAGCCCGGGCGGAACAGCCCGCAGATCGCATAGCCGGCGCTGGCGAAAAACCCGTTGACCATCAGCGTGTCGCGAAAGCCGAAGCGGCGCAGGATCGACGGCGCCACGGGCTTGGCCGCGATCGAGCCCAGCGCTGTCGCCAGCGTCATCAGGCCCGACTGCGCCGCGGTGAAGCCAAAGCCCAGCTGCATCATTAGGGGCAGCAGAAAGGGATGGGCCCCCTGGGTGACCCGGGTGATGGCGCCGGCGATCACCGATGTCCCATAGGTGGGAATCTTCATCAGCGAAATATCCAGGACCGGTTCGCTGACCCGCCGCGCGTGAAGGACATAGCCCAGCCCGGCCAATCCGCCGACCCCAAGAAGAATCAATGCCGTCGTGAGCCAGCCATCCTGGCTCGCCAGCTCAAAGCCGAACAACAGAAGCCCAAGCGACAGGGCCGACAGCACCATGCCGGCAAGGTCGAACCCCTGCGGGCCGTCAGCGCGGCTGTCGGGAATGTAGCGGTTGACCAGGACAACGCCCAGGATGCCGATGGGGATGTTGATGTAGAATATCCAGCGCCAATCCAGATAGGTGACAATGAAACCGCCCAATGGCGGCCCAAGGATCGGCCCCACGATGGCGGGAATCAACACCCAGGAGGTGGCCTGGATAAGGTCGCGCTTTTCGACGCTGCGCATCAGAATGAGACGGCCGACCGGCAGCATCAGCGCGCCTCCGATGCCCTGGAAGAAACGCGCCGCCACCAGGAAAGGGACGTTGGGCGCCTGGCCGCAAAGGATCGATCCCAGGGTGAAGACGATGATGGCGCTGCGGAACACGGTGCGCGCGCCGAAACGGTCGGCGACCCAACCCGAGATGGGAATGAAGATCGCAAGGCTGATGAGATAGGCCGTCAGGGCAATGGACAGGCTGGGCGCCAGCACCCCGAGCTCCCGCGCCATGCTGGGCAGGGCAGTAGCCAGGACGGTACCGTCCAGCTGTTCCATGAGCATGGCGGCGCCGACGATGAGGGCAATGGTCCGAAAATGCGGACGGGAAGCGCCAGGCGGGGACATTTGTGTCCTTGGTCTTGCGGGTCCCGTTTAGGCTGGGGAGAGCCTGGGCGCAAGCGGGGCAGCCATGACGCAAAAAGACAGCGGGCCCCGGCACCGCCGGGGCCCGCCATGGGGACTTGGAATCAGTAACCGTAGTAATAGCCACCGCGATAGGCCGGGGGCGGCGGAGGCGGAGGGCCGTAATCGTAATAGCGGTCGTCGTTCTGCGACGCGATCGCCGCCAGCGCGAACAGGCCCAGGCCGATACCCAGCGCCACACCGGCGCCATTATCGCGATGGCCACGCCAGCCGTGATGGCTGTAGCTGTAGTGGGAGCCGCGGTCATAATGCCTGCTGCCCGACCAGGGCCGCGCGGACGCGGCGGTGGCACCCAACAGCGAGAGGGCAAGCGCGGCGCAAACCAGGCGTTTCAACATGACACTGCTCCTTTCTCTGCGCCGGAAAGCCCGGCACAAGCGGTGCATCAGCACCATTGAGCAGCACCATGACAGATCGGCCATGAACCTGATCTGAACGATACCGTTCGCCGCCGTGCAGCTTTCGGCCACGAACCGGGGAAAATGGAACAAAAACAAAGGGCCCCCGTTTCCGGGAGCCCTTTTGCACGCATTCCGTGCCAATCAATTGTTGATGCGGATGCCGACCTGATAGAAGCGGCCGATCACATCATACAGCGTGTTGTTGACTTCGCTGTTGCCGGTGTTCGGCGGGCTGGTATTAAGGGCGTTGTTGACCTTGAAGTAGAACTGGGTCGTGTCGGTCCAGTTGTAGGTCGTTCCGATGTCGAAATAGATCACCGACGGCACATACTGGTAGTTGACCGTGTGGACCTGGTTGGTGTCGGTCGGGCAGCCGCTGGAGCAGACGACATAGCGGTTGCCGGGGCTGGCGATGCCCTGATCGAGCCACTTGCCGAACATCACGCCATCGGCGAACCAGCGCTCCGTCAGGGTCAGGCCCAGCACGTCACCCTGCCAGCTCTGCTGGCCGGTGACCTTCCAGGTCAGCACGTTGCCGGTGTTGGCGCTGTAGGTGTCGCTGTTGAAGCCGCCGCCCAGCACACCAGCGCGTTCGGTGGCGAACTGACCGGCCTGCAGCGGGTCTGAGATGAACTTCATGGTGTGGTTGGCCAGAAGCCGCAACACGAAGTCGCCGGGCACGTCGAAGTCCTGCAGATCGAACTGATAGCTGGCTTCGACGTCGAAGCCGTCCGTCAGCAGGCCCGCCGAGTTGAACGGAATGGCGGTGATCGACAGCACCTGGTTGGGATCGCCCACCAGACCCTGGTTGCCGACCGCGCTCGTCTGCGGCTGGCCGTTCTTGGTCTGGATGAACTGCTGCGAGCAGTAGCTGGTGATGCCCTGGAAGCAGAGATTTTCCACGGTCTGGCCACCGGAAGCGGCGATGATGCCCTTCACGATGATGCGGTAATAGTCGAACGAAGCCTGAAAGCCCGGCAGGAAATCGGGCTGGTAGACCACACCAAGCTGGGTGGTCTGGCCCTTTTCAGGCGTCAGCAGCGGGTTGCCGGCATTGGTACCGCCCGCAACCTGGTTGCCAAGGCAGTCCGGATCGGCGAAGCGGTTGCAGAAGCCGCCATTGAGGGTCTGGCGCGGCAGGAACAGGTCGGCCAGGTTGGGGGCGCGAACGTCACGCGACTGCAGGGTGCGCAGGCGCACGCCGGGGATCGGCGTATCCCAGGTCAGACCCACCTTCCAGGCGACGATGTCGCCGGCGGTGGAGTAGCGCTCGAAACGGCCGGCCAGGTCGAGATCGGCCTTGCCCCAGGTCGAGTCGTTGATCAGCGGGATGCCGGTTTCCAGGAACACTTCGTTCACATGATAGTTGCCCTGGCCGCTGGTGTAGTTGCCGGCGTTCCAGTTGCCTGGATTGACGTGACCGGTGGCGCCGCCCGAAGCCTGGCAGTCGATCGACGGATCGGTGCAGGGGTAGATCGCGCTGGCCGGGGTCGAAGCCGTGATGCCGCCCGCATAGGGGTCGGCGGTCTGGGCAAAGGCCTCTTCACGATAGTCGTAGCCGAAGGCCACCGAGATATCGCCGGCCCAGTTCTTGATCGGGCTGGTGTTGAAGTTGAGACCGAAGGCTTCCTGGCGCAGGAACTGACGCATCTCCGGGCCGCCCTGCTTGGCGCCATTGGCCTGGTTGTCGATATAGGTGATCGCCGCCGGGCTGGGCATCGAGGTGCCGAAGGGATTGAACGGCACGCAGCCATTGGCCCGGGCGGAAGGATCGCGGCAGACGATCGAGCCGTCGGCCAGCTGGATCGCGTCCATCGCCAGGTTGAAGCGATTCTTCAGCGGCATATTCAGGATGTGAACCGCCGTGTCGTTCTCACCGTGCTGGAAATAGCTGTCCCAGGTGAAATCAATGTCGAAGATATTGAAGGCGCCGTCGCCGCCGATCACATAACGGCGCATGTCACGCTGGAAGTTGACGATCTGGTCCAGGTTCATGTTGCCGTTGGTGGTGGTGATCGAGAAGCCCTGCATGGTGCCGCCCGTCGCCGTCGGCGTGGGACCGGCCAGAGAACCGTTCTGGTTCAGCAGCGGCGCGGTACCGGCATTATTGAGGCCCAGCAGGTTGTTCGCGGTCACGCCGTTATAGGCCGCGGCTGCATACATCGTATTACAGGCCGCGATGGTCTGGGCATAGCTGAGGCCAATGCCGAACATGCCGGTCTGGGGCAGGAAGGCGTTATCGCACTTGATGCCGATATTGCCCTTGTTGGAGTTGCCCTGCGCCGGGATGTTCTGGGTGCGCACGTTCGAGATGTTGATCGTGGCATAGATCTCGGTGTCGTCGGTCAGGTCGTAGGAGATACGGCCATAGATGTTGCCGCGGGTGATCGGATCAACCAGCGAGTGGGTGAACTGGCGCGCGGTCTGGTCACCCGGATCGGACGGCGTGCCGAAGCAGGTGCCGCCAATCGAGCCGGTGACACCGCCGTTGGCGGTGAAGCCGCCATTGCCCACCGGCGTACAGCCGCCGGCATAGTCGAACTGAGCGGCCTGGCCGTTGGCGCCGAAGATGGTGCCCTGCTTGGGACCGGAGTTCACCATCACATAGGGATAGTTGGTGATGCTCTGCGCCAGGTTGCCGACGATCTGGCGCGGACCGGTATAGCCGGCCGGCACGCCCGTCAGGCCCGAGCCGGTACCGCTGAGCGAATAGCTGGTATTGCCGACCTGGGAAAAGAACTCGCGGCCGCCCGGATAGATGTGCGGGCCGAACTGGTTGTAGGAGACCGGAAGACGCGGCTGCACGCCGGCGGCGTTGTGGAATTCCGCGGCGACTTCCATGTGCAGGCGGCCGCCCAGAAGGCTGGTGCCCGCCGCCACCTGCATCAGCGCGGTGGCGTCGT
>JBDZVS010000013.1:0-42889 GCA_040255825.1 Hyphomicrobiales bacterium
ATTGACTCATCTCGCCCTCGCTCAGGTTCGTCAGCGGGCGCAATTCACGACAAACTGGATGGCCCGCATGGTCGCTAGCGCGCCCAGCGCGTAGCGACGGGCCATGACGATCATCAGGCCTTCCAGAATTTCCCGCCGGTCATCGGCCGGGCTACGCCGGTCGTGGTGGGCAAGGACAGCGGCAGTCCCAGCCTGGAGCGCATCGCCAGATAGGCGAAGCCCTGGGCCTCCAGCGCGTCGCCATCCCATCCCACCTCGTCGGCCGACAGGACCGGCGCGTCTACCCGCGCCTTCAGCATCGCCATCATCGTCTTGTTGTGGCGGCCGCCGCCGCTGACGATCCATCGCGCCGGTCTTTGCGGGAAATGCGCGCCGGCCGCTGCCAGCGACGCAGCGGTGAAGGCGGTCAGCGTAGCCGCGCCGTCGGCGGGTGACAGGCCCTTTACCGCGTCCATGCCGAAATCCATCCGGTCCAGCGATTTGGGCGGCCGCCGCGCGAAGTAGGGATTGTCCAGCATGGCCGCCAGCGCGCCCTCGTCCACCTTGCCGGCGGCGGCAAAGGCGCCGTTTTCATCCACCGCGCGGCCGCAATGGGTGTACATCCAGTCGTCGATCGGCGCATTGCCGGGCCCGGTATCGAACGCCAGCACAGCCTCGCCACTTACATAAGTGACATTGGCCACACCCCCGATATTGACCACGACAACAGGTGAACCCCCTCCGCCTTCGCTGGCCCCAGGGCCAGCTACGGCACCTCCCCCTTCCCGGTGCTGCGCACCGAAGGGGGAGACGACAGGTGAACCCCCTCCGCCTTCGCTGGCCCCAGAGCCTGTCCCCAGTTGCCGCACGAGCGCCGCGTGATAAAGCGGCATCAGCGGCGCGCCCTGGCCGCCGGCCTTCACGTCGGCGCTGCGAAAATCGTTCACAACGTCGATGCCGGTCAGCCGCGCCAGCAGCGCCCCGTCGCCGATCTGCCAGGTCAGACGCCGTTCGGGCCGGTGCAGGACGGTCTGGCCGTGAAAGCCGATCAGCGCCACGGCCTGCGCCGTCAGGCCGGCCCCATTCAGCAGCGCCTGGATCGCGGCGGCGTGCGCCTCGGTCAGGCGGCGTTCGGCCTCGCGGATGGCCAGAGGCGCCTGGCCTTCCGATACCGGCGCATCCTGTACGACCGTGCGCGCCTCGGCGAGCGCAGCGCCCAGCAAGCCGCGCGTGGCGGCGTCATAGGCAATGGTGAGGGCGCGGCCGGGGCGGACAATATCGCGCCCGTCGGTGTCCAGCAGCGCGGCATCGACGCCATCCAGCGAGGTGCCGCTCATCAGGCCGATGACTTTTTGTATTCCGGGCATTTGTGCTATTTCCCTCACCCTTCGTCCCTCGACAAGCCGGGATGCAAGGCACCTTAATATATAACGTCCTCATGCTGAGCCTGTCGAAGCATGAGGGTTGAGACGTTCCCATGCCGCCATCGCCGCAATTCCAGTCCGAATTCCTTCGCACCTTCACGGCGCGCGGAGCCTATTACGACTGCTCGGCGCCCGCCGATCTGGACGGCCTGTTCGCCAGGGAGCGCGTCACTGCCTATATCGGCTTCGACTGTACCGCCGACAGCCTGCATGTGGGCAATCTGGTGCAGTTGATGACGCTGCGCCGCCTGCAACAGGCCGGACACAAGCCTATCCTGCTGATGGGTGGCGGCACCACCAAGGCGGGCGATCCGTCGGGCAAGGACGAAACGCGCCAGCTTCTGTCCAACGCGCAGATCGAGGCCAACAAGCAGTCCATCCTGAAAGGCGTGCGCCATCTGCTCACCTTCGGCGACGGGCCGTCCGACGCCATCCTGGTGGACAATGCCGAGTGGCTGGACAAGCTGGAATATATCCCCTTCCTGCGCGAGGTGGGCCGCCACTTCTCGGTCAACCGCATGCTGACCATGGAATCGGTCAAGCTGCGCCTGGACCGCGAACAGCCGCTGTCCTTCCTGGAATTCAACTATTCCATCATGCAGGCCTATGACTTCGTCGAGCTCTACAAGCGCTATGGCTGCCGTCTGCAATCCTCGGGCTCGGACCAGTGGGGCAATGTCGTGTCGGGCATCGAGTTGGGCCGCCGCATGGAAAGCGCCCAGCTGTTCGGCCTGACCACGCCGTTGATCACCACCGCCTCGGGCGCCAAGATGGGCAAGACGGCAGCCGGCGCGGTGTGGCTGAATGCCGACCGGGTCAGCCCGTATGACTATTGGCAGTTCTGGCGCAACACCGAGGACGGCGATGTCGGCCGCTTCCTGCGCCTGTTCACCGACCTGCCGGAAGCGGAGATCGCGCGGCTGGAAAGCCTGCAAGGCGCCGAACTGAACGAGGCCAAGAAGGTGCTGGCGACCGAGGCCACCGCCATCCTGCATGGCCGAGCCGCGGCGGACGGAGCGGCGGAAACGGCGCGGCAGGCGTTCGAGGAAGGCGCCAGCGCCGAGGGGCTTCCGACACGCGAACTTTCCAAGGCGGTATTTGGCGTGACCGGCCGCTCCCTCGCCCAAACCCTCACCGACGTAGGACTGACGAAATCCAACGGAGAAGCCAGGCGCCTCATCAATGGTGGCGGCATACGCGTGAACGATGAAGTCATCGGTGACGAAAAGGCGATGCTGACGCTGACCATGAAGAACGCCGAAGGAGTCATCAAACTCTCGGTCGGCCGCAAAAAGCACATGCTGGTCAAGGTAACGGAATAGGGCGCCACACACTCGTCCAGCAAACCGCTCCTGGCCCGGCGCTAGTCTAGAAGCGGGGCCGGCCGGTGAGAATATGGATTAATCCCCAGCCACCTCTCCATGGGCGGGTCCCCGAACCGCGCGAAGCGCGGTCAGAGGGTGAACCCGCCCATCCAACTTTTATAACACCGTAAGTTGGATGGCCGGCTCAAGGCCGGCCATGGAGGTATTATTCACTATTGTGCGCTTGTGGATCAGGCTGCGGCGGCTTCTGCCCTTTTTGCGGCGCATTCGACGGGGCGTTGGCGGCGGTGGGAATATGCCCCTCGAAGATGCGACGCAGGATGCCGGGCGTCAGCATGGACAGCGGATTGGTGCTGATGTCGGGATGCTCCGCATCGCCGGTCAGCGAATAGGTTACGCCGAAGATGCCCTCGCCCTTCTTCGAGGCCAGGATATCCCCGATCACCGGCACATTGCTGATGAAGGAGTTGAGCCCGAAGGCCGGCACCAGCGAGCCTTTCAGCGCGATCTGCCCCTTGGGCCGGTCGATATAGCCGTCCGCGCTGGCGCCGATCGCCGGCCCGGCGACCCGCGCGCCATTGACGCTGATGACATTGTTCTTGGAGCTGAACGGCATCTCCAGGCTCTCCAGGGTCATGCCCTCCCCGCCCATCAGGTCCACCATGCCGGTCAGCGAGCCGGCCGAGAACAGGCGCGCCAGCAGCGACTGGTTGACCATGCGGAAATCGGTCACCGTCAGGGTGCCAGTGAAATCCGGCGTCTTGGCATCGGTGGAATCGGTGGCGCGCCCCGGCAGGACCGCCGTCACATTCAGCACCCCGCCACGCATGCTTTCGAAGGCGAACAGGCCGCGCGCCAGCAGTCCGGCGTCGGCCGCCGTCAGCGTCAGGCGACGGCCCTGCGGCACCGCCACGATGTTGGCGGCGATGCGCGCGCCGGCCGGGTCGGATGCCTTGTCCTGCGCCAGCGCGCCGGAAAGCGACAGCGTGGCGGGGCGCTCACCCACCCCGGTCAGGTCCATGCTGAACGGCATGATCGAGACGCCGTCGCGCATGGCCAACCGGTCCAGCTGCACGCTGATATGGAAGGGGCCCTCGGGCTTGTCGTCGGCGGGGTTGGCGCGGGTGCCCCGTCCTCCCTGCGCGGTGCCGTTGCGGCCGACCTTCGAGCCGTCCAGCGAATGGCCGCGCAGCGTATAATCGTTGCCCGCGGGCCCGCGCCGCAACTGAAAGGCCAGATCGTTCAGCGCTCCCATACGGATGGACGGAAAGTTCAGGCTGACAAGATCGCCGTCGCGCCCGAACACCGCCGATCCGGTGGCGTTCAGGACCGGTCCCTCGATGCGGATGGTTTCATCGGTCAGGACATTGCCGGGCGCGAAATTGGCCAGGATGCGGCCGCTGGCCTGCTGGCCGGGATCTTTCTCGAGATTGACGATCGGCACCGACAGCCGCGCCGGCGTGAAATCGACCGCGACGTCGGCCTGCACCAATGCGCCGCGATGGCCGCTGATCTGGGCCGTCACCGGGACCGTGCCGTGGAAATAGCGTTGCAGATTGACGCCCAGTTGCGCGCGTACCGCTTCGGTCAGATCGCCCTTCACCGTCAGCCTGGTGGTGATGTTGGCCGGGGTCTTGAAATCCTCCGTCCAGTCCACGGTCATGCGCGAATCGGCGATGCCGACGACGCCGGTCTGGTGCAGGCGGTCATTGTCGATGTCGAAGTCGACCGAGCCGTCATGGACCTTGATGCGCCCCAGCGTCACGCCGAAGCCGTCGACATGCGCCTTCACGCCGATGCCGACATCGTCCACCGGCAGGTCGGCAAGCATGGGCACCTGGAAGGACAGGTCGGCCCCGGCGGCGCCGGCGGTCTGGCGCGGATCGATCCCGAAGCGGCGGGCATAGTTCAGAGGCGCCATGTCAATCAGGCGCATGATGTCAGGCATCGCCCCATCGACATGCACGGTGAAGCTGCCCACCGTGCCCACCTTGTGCAGGTCGGGGATCAGGGCGGTGCCCCGGCTGGCGAGGATGGAGCCGATCCGTCCGGCGGTGAAGCTGGCCCGGAACGTGTCGCCGGTCAGAAGCGCATCGCCATTCACCCCGGTCGCATGGGTCAGGCCGTTGATGTAGCTGCCTTCCACGCCCTGCATCGAGAAGGTCATCTTCACCGACTCTTCGGGCAGGACCTGTTGGTCCATCTCGCCGGGCGCGAAATCGCAATTGGCATCGAGCGGCCCGATGGTGCCGGCGAAGATGTTGCGGTCGATCCATTCGCGCGCGCCGGGCGCGAGCGGCAGCGGCCAGTAGCGCAGCAGCGTGCGCACCGGCAACTGGGCGATCTCGGCGTGGGCGGACAGCCCGGGGGACCCTGCATCGTTCAATGTCAGCGCGCCCGAGGCGGCCAGGTTGAATCCGGGCGCGACCAGCACCGCCCGCGAGACTTCAAACCGGCGCGCGCCCGGCAGCCAGGCGCCGTCCGCGACCAGCGACTGGTAGCCCACCACCTGCTGGAACAGGCCCGGCGCGTCCACCAGGATGTGATCGAAAACCAGGTGCGCCTTGACCCGCTCCAACGCCCCGCCGGCATAGATGAACGTGCCGCTGCCGCGGCCGCGCATGCGGCCCTCGCGCGCATCCAGATCGGCGGCCTTGAGCGTCAGCTTGCCGCCGGCGCCGTCATAATGGCCGGTCAGACGGAACTGCCGGACATGCAGGGCCTTGCTTTTCAGCGTGGACGCGGGGATGTCGCCGTGGGCGGTCAGGTCGAAATCGGCATTTTCCAGCCTGCCGCCGGACCGCATGGCGAAGCGGACCGAGGCGCTGGCGGTCAGCGGCACATCCTTGAGCATGGCATAGCGCGGGGCATTGGCGGCCAGCGCGCGCAGATCCAGTCCGTTCACGGTCAGGTCGCCGCGGAACGGTGCGCCCCCCGAGGGCAACAGAAGATTGGCGGTGACATGGCTCTTGCGGCCGGAAATCTCGGTATCGGCGTCGAAGGCCAGCATGATGTCGGACCCGCGCGAGCGCATGGTGAGGGAAGCGCGCGGCGCCACCACGAACAGGCCGCTGGGTTCATCCATGATGGCCAGATGCGCGTTGCGCACCGCAAAGCTCTCCAGGGACGAGCCGGTGCCGCCCCTGGCCTCGATCACATCGCCGATGCGCCGTATCAGGTCTTCGCTGTCCCGGTCCTTCTGGAGCCCCAGGCGGATGCCGCCATCGGCGGTGTGGACCAGGGTGAGCCGGACGCCCACCAGCGCGATGCGGCGGACCACGACATGCCCGCCGAGGAAAGGCGCCGCGGCAAGATCGATTTCGGCCTTGGGCGCCTGGGCGACGATCCGGCCGCGGCTGTCGTACATGCGCGCGCCCAGCACCACCAGGTTCACCCGACCTTCGTCGCGGCTCCATTCGATGGCGGCCTGGTCATAGTCCAGCGCTATGCCCGGCAGCGCGTCATGAATGGCGGCGGCCAGCGTGCCGCGCAGAGGACCCAGCGAGACCGGCCCGATCAGAAGCCGCACACCTGCGCCCACCGTGAAGAAGACGACCGCCGCCACGACGATGCCCAGCACCAGCGCCGCACCGCTGATGTGATGAGCCTTGATGTATCGGGCGAGGGGCAGCGTCACGCGGGTCTTCTGTTCAAAGGGGTCCACCCCCTGCCGGGGCGCGACGCGCGACAAGGCCATCCCTGACCGGGCGCCGCTCTCTACTACCTCTGTTAGGCTTAAAAAGGGCAAATGTTCCAGCCCCTTGTGTCGGGAATGGCCCTGGATTCACGCGCCCCGCGGATTGCCCGGCCAGCCGGGATAGGCTTTAATCCGCCGCCTTCAAGGGGAATTGGCGGACCGGGGCATGGCCGGAACGAAAAGTGCTGGAACTCGGGCTGCCCGGAAGGCAGCTTCCCGGAATGCATCCGGACCCCGGCCTGGCGGGACCTTGGCCGCCGGGGACCGCGCGCCTGCCTTCATGCTCGCCCTGGAGGGAGGCGAAACACTTTCCCTGGCCCGGCTGAAGGGCGCGCCCTTCGTGCTGTATTTCTATCCCAAGGACGACACTTCGGGATGTACCCGCGAGGCGCTGGATTTCAGCGCCGCGCAAAAATCGTTCGACAAGCTGGGCGTGCGCGTGATCGGCGTCTCGAAGGACAGCCTTCAATCCCATGAGAAGTTCCGCCGCAAGCACAAGTTGACGGTGGCGCTGGCATCGGACCCGGAGACCAAGGTGGCCCAGGCCTGGGGCGTGTGGGGCGAAAAGACGCTTTACGGCCGCAAGTATATGGGCATGGAGCGGGCGACTTTTCTTGTGGATGGCAAAGGCAGGATCGTGCAGGCCTGGCGCAAGGTAAAAGTGCCCGGACATGTGGAGGCCGTATTGAACGCGGCGAAAGCGCTTTGAGGATCGCCGCGAAACTGCGCAACCTGATGGGTCACCTTCGCCCGCGGTCGGCCTCGCGCTCCTTCTTCTGGCACAAGAGCCTGACCGGCCCGGCCGATGCGATGGGGCATGAGGCCGCCCACGACGCCGATACCGCGAGGGCGACGCTGCTCGAGCGCGCATGGGCCTGGCTGCACGCCACATTCCCGGAGCGGCAGATCTATATCCGCAGCGACGGCCGGGTGCAGTTCTTCACCTTTGGCCCTTCGCTTCAGGCCACGCTGGCGGGCCTGACCCTGATTTTCCTGGGCTGGGTGGCATTCGCCACCGTCAACGTGATCTTCAAGGACCGCATCATCGCCGCAAAGGATCATCGCTACCAGCAGATGCAGCAATCCTATGAGGGCCGGGTGGCGGACCTGCAGATGTCCTATGACGCGCTGAACGGCGCGCTGGTCACCGCCGAGGACCGTTTCAAGGCGACCGCCGACCAGCTTCAGGCCAAGCAGAACGCCATTGCCGGCTTCCTCAACAGAAGCACCCAGGCCAGGCAGATGGCGGGGATTGTGCCCGGCGCCGCCGGACCGCGGGAACCGGACCGGTTCGCGGCCGACAGTCCTGGCATCGAGGCGCCATCCGCCTATTTCGACGGCAACGGCGATGGCGGCAGCTCGCAACTCACCATGATGCCCGGGCCGGCCGCGCCACAGGCCCGCACGGCGGCACGGCCGCCGCGGCCCGGACTGCTGCAACGGGCCTGGAAGGCAGTGACCGGCTTCTTCCACTCCGCCGCCAACGATGTACGCCATGCGGTCCATCCGCAGCGCACGTATGCGACCGCCTATATCCAGCATCCGGCGCTCCGGGCGCTGGCGGAGCAGACGGCGCGGGTCGCCCATATCGGCCGGTCGGAAACGACGCTGATGGCAAGGACGGGGTCCGTACTGGACCGCAGCGTCAGCGATCTGCGCGCGGTGATGCGCCGAACGGGGATCAATCCCGACCAGTTGGCGCGGCGCCTGGAATCGGAAGGGGTCGGCGGCCCGGAAATTCCGCTGGATCAGGTGCGTATCGAGGGTGTTTCCGATGCGGACTTCACCCGCGCCTATCTGGGCGCGGCCGCCACGCTCAGCCAGTTGAACACCCTGTCCGCCGCCCTGTCCCATGTCCCGCTGGCGCGGCCGGTGCCCAGCGCCAATTTCGATCGCACCAGCGGCTTCGGCGTGCGCATGGATCCATTCACGGGCCACTATGCCTTTCACCCGGGCATCGATTTCGCCGGCCCCTGGGGTTCGGCGGTGCATGCCACCGCGGCCGGCAAGGTGGTTTTCGCCGGCAAGCGCGGCGGCTATGGCAACATGGTGGAAATCGATCACGGCTTCGGCATCCACACGCGCTATGGCCATCTGTCCAAGATCACGGTGAGAGCCGGCATGAAGATCGCCAAGGGCGCGGCGATCGGACGTGTCGGCTCGACCGGACGCAGCACCGGCCCGCATGTGCACTACGAAGTATGGTACGACAATGTCGTGAAGAATCCGAACAACTTCATAGAGGCAGGCCGCCATGTTCTCTAGCAGGGCAAAGCAATCCGAGGCCGCGCCACAGGCGCCGCAGCCGGGACCCGGACGCAACCCGCGCGGGACTGTCCCCTCGATCATCAGCGCCGACCTGGTGGTCAACGGCGCCCTCACCTCGACCGGCGACATCCAGATCGAGGGCCGGGTGGAGGGCGATGTGCAGGGCGCCTGCCTGGTCATCGGCGAGAAAGCCGAGATCCACGGCGAAATCCAGGCCGAGGAGGTGACGGTGCGCGGCAAGGTGGTCGGCCGCATCAACGCGCGCAAGATTCTCCTGGCCTCCACCAGCCATGTGGAAGGCGACATCCTGCACGAAGCCATCGCGGTGGAATCGGGTGCCTTCTTCGAGGGCAGTTGCCGCCACTCGGACAATCCGGCGGCCGACAAGGCACAGGATATGGCCTCGCCCGGCAAAGCGGGGGCGGCCCCGCCCGCGATATTGGCCGGAACGCTGCGGGCGCTGGGCCAGGCGGGCTGAGTCCCGGCAGGGCGGCGCCTATTCGAGGTCTTCGATCTTCTCGGGCGGCTTGCCGCCGACCTCCTGCGCGAGGGCCGCGGCCATGAAGGCATCGAGGTCCCCGTCCAGCACGTCCTGCGGCACCCGGCTCTCCACGCCCGTGCGCAGGTCCTTCACGAGCTGATAGGGCTGGAGCACGTAGGAACGGATCTGGTGGCCCCAGCCGATCTCCGCCTTTTCGCCGATGAACGCGCCGGTCTCGGCCTTTTTCCTTTCCAGCTCGATCTCATAGAGCTTGGAACGCAGCATGTCCCAGCAGATGGCGCGGTTCTGGTGCTGGCTGCGCTCGCTCTGCGAGGCGACGACGATGCCGGTCGGCAGGTGGGTGATGCGCACGGCGCTTTCGGTCTTGTTCACATGTTGGCCGCCCGCGCCCGACGCGCGATAGACGTCGATGCGCACATCCTTTTCGGGAATGTCGATGTCGATGGACTGGTCGATCACCGGATAGACGGTGACGGACGAAAAAGAGGTGTGCCGGCGCGCATTGGCGTCGAAGGGCGAGATGCGCACCAGCCGGTGCACGCCCGCTTCGGTCTTCAGCCAGCCATAGGCATTATCGCCCTTGACCAGCAGGGTGGCCGATTTCAGGCCCGCGCCCTCGCCTTCGCTTTCCTCGATCAGTTGCAGCTTGTAGCCATGGTTCTCGGCCCAGCGCGTGTACATGCGGAACAGCATCTGGGCCCAATCCTGGCTTTCGGTGCCGCCGGCGCCGGCGTGAATCTCCAGATAGGTGTCGTTGCCGTCCGCCTCGCCCGACAGCATGGACTGAAGGCGCATCTGTTCGGCGCGGCGCGCCAGTTCTTTCAGCGAATTCTCGGCATCGGCCACCATGGCCGCGTCGTTCTCGGCCTCGGCCATCTCGATCAGGCCCCGCGCGTCGGCAAGGTCGTTCCCGATCCGGGTGACGGTCGCGATCGCGGTTTCCAGCTTCTGGCGCTCGCGCATCAGTTTCTGCGCGGTCTGCGGATCGTTCCAGAGCGAAGGGTCTTCGGCCCGGGCGTTCAATTCGTCCAGGCGGCGATTGGCGGCATCCCAGTCAAAGATGCCTCCTCAGCAGGGCGATGGCCTGCTCTATATCGGCGGCGGTGCGTTCGATCTCGGGGCGCATTCTACTCTCGGTGTCGTGGCCCGCGAATGCGGACCACTTGGGTCTACAAATTTCCTGCGGCAAGCAGGGGTCAGTCAAATCCTCGGTAACGGCTTTTTTGTCAACTGGATGGCCCGCATTCGCGGGCCATGACACTTTGCCTAATAAAGGCCGCCGGTGCCCTGATCGACCGCAGCCGGCGGCGGCGCATTGGGATTGGGCTGGCCCATCCCGCCGGGGCTGGAGACTTGGGTGACATCGCCCATCGGACCGGGCGCTCCCGCCTCGCCCGGGGCGCTGCCCGCCTTGAAGGCTTCCATGATGGAGCCCGGCGTGCCCGGCGGCACCGGATTGCCGGTATGATAGTCGATCGAGACTTCCTCGATACCGGGCGCGACGCGGAAGGGAATGGCGGGCTGACCGGCGAGCGCATCCTTCATGAAGTCGCGGAAGATGGGCGCGGCCACGGTGGCGCCCTGTTCGTCGGTGCCGGTGATGTACTTGCCCAGGGTGCGCGGATTGTCGAAGCCGACATAGACGCCGGCCGCCAGGTCGGGTGAGAAGCCCACGAACCAGGTATCCTTCGCATCCGAGGAGGTGCCGGTCTTGCCGGCCACCGGCTTGCCGACCGCCTGCACCGTGCGGCCGGTGCCGCGCAGAACCACGCCCTCCAGCATGGAGACGATCTGGTAGGCCGTCCTGGGATCGATGATCTGCTGGCGCGTATCAGCCAGCAGCGGCTCTTCCTGGCCGTGCCAGTTGGGATCGTTGCAGCCCTGGCAATCGCGGTTGTCGTGGCGCCAGATGGTCTTGCCGTTGCGATCCTGGATGCGGTCGATCAGCGACGCCTCGACCTTCTTTCCGCCATTCACGAATTCGGAATAGCCGGTGACCATGCGCAGCAGCGTCGTCTCCGCCGCGCCCAGCGAGTTCGACAGATAGGGCGACATCTTGTCATAGACGCCGAAGCGAACAGCCAGCGGCACCACCTTGTCCATGCCGACCTGGGCGGCCAGGCGCACCGTCATCACGTTGCGCGACAGCTCGATGCCCCGCCGCAACGTGGTCTCGCCCAGGAATTCATGCTCGAAATTCTCCGGCCGCCACACGCCCTGGCCCGGCCCCATGTCCATCACGAAAGGCGCGTCCAGCACCTTGCTGGCGGGGGTATAGCCATTCTCGAGCGCGGCGGCATAGACAAAGGGTTTGAAGGAGGAACCGGGCTGGCGCATCGCCTGCATGGCGCGGTCGAACTGGGACGAGGCGTAGGAGAAGCCGCCCGACAAGGCCAGCACCCGGCCGGTATGCGGGTCCATCGCGACGATGGCGCCGTTGATCTCGGGTATCTGGCGCAGCCCATATTCGCCAGGCTTGGCGCCGTCCTTGGGATCGAGCGGTTCGACGAAGACGACATCGCCGGGCTTGACCACCTGCTGCGGCCGCGTGGGCGTTGCGCCCCAGCGCTGATGCGGCAGTTCCGGCTTGGCCCATTT
The DNA here is from genome assembly GCA_040255825.1 of Hyphomicrobiales bacterium. Lineage (GTDB taxonomy): Bacteria > Pseudomonadota > Alphaproteobacteria > Micropepsales > Micropepsaceae > Rhizomicrobium. Next base: position 11,794 of record JBDZVS010000013.1, read on the forward strand.
GTAGCCTTCATAGGTGATCGCGCCGGTGGAGCCGTCGGCAAAACCGATGGTGGCGTTCTTGCCCTGATAGTCCAGCACCACCGCCAACTGCCAGGTCTTGATGCCGGACTGATGGTCGGGATCGCTGGCCAGCTTGGCCAGTTCACGCTTCCAGTCGCCCTTGATGTCGGCATGCAGCTTGGCGCCGCGCCAGCCATGGCGGCGGTCGTAACGCACCAGCCCGGCGCGCAGCGCGCTGACGGCGAAGTTCTGCAGGCGCGTGTCGAGCGAGGCGCGCACTTGCAGACCCGAGTCGTACAGGCCGTCATAATGGTACTTGTTGATGAGCAGGCGCCGCACCTCTTCGACGTAATAGGCGACATCCGCAGCCTGGCTGCCCAACGGGCGGGTCTGGGTGACCAGCGGCTCGGCCTTGGCCGCGTCGGCCTGGGCATTGGTGATGTAGCCATTGTCGTTCATCTGGTCGATGACCCAGTTGCGCCGGGCCACGGCGGCGGCATGGTAGCGGCGCGGGTCGTAATTGGCCGGCCCCTTGGGCAGCGCCGCCAGGAAAGCCACCTCGGCGACATCCAGCTCGTCCAGCGACTTGCCGAAATAGTTCAGTGAGGCCGCCCCGATGCCATAGCAGTTCTCGCCCAGATAGATCTCGTTCAGGTAAAGCTCGAGAATCTTCTCTTTCGGGTATGTCGCGTCGATGCGCACCGCCAGGATCGCCTCGCGGATCTTGCGGCTGAACTTCACATCGGAGTTGAGCAGAAAGTTCCGCGCCACCTGCTGAGTGATGGTGGAGGCCCCCTGCGGCCGGCGGCCCTGCAGCACCAGGCCGACATCCTTGATCGCCGCGCGCAGGATCCCCGAGGGGTCGATGCCGGGGTGGCTGTAGAAATTGCGGTCCTCGGCGCTGGTGAAGGCCTGCTTGACCAGCCTGGGAATGAAGGCGGCGGGAATGAAAATGCGCCGCTGGCGGGCATATTCTCCCACCACGGTGCCGTTACCGGCGTAAACGCGGGTGGTGATGGGCGGCGCGTAATTCTTCAGCGTCTGAACGCTGGGCAGGTCGCGGGTGATGGTGACGATATAGACCGCCAGCGCGCCGATGGCGACGACAGCGAGCGCGGCCATCGCCAGGCCGAACCATTTCATCAGACGGGAAAGCATCAAGCCGCAATCTGCATGGGGACGGGATGATTTATAATTGCCGCGCTCCCGGTTGGAAAGGCCAAGGCCATCAGGACCTGGCCGCCGGAGTTCCGTGCATCCTGGCGCGATTGCGGCATCATTGCGACCTGTCCGCCAGGGCCGCCCGGCTGGCGGCCTGCCGCGCCGGTGGCGCGAAATAATGGTCGACCGCATCGGCGATGGACCCGGCCACGCGCGATCGCCAGCTTTCGGTGTTCATCTGCGCCGCATCGCTTGCATTGGACAGATAGCCAAGCTCGATCAGCACGGCCGGCACATCCGGCGCCACCAGCACCGCAAGACTGGCGGAGCGATGCGGGCTGCGCGCCAGTATGTCGGTGACGCCCTTCAGGCTGGCCAGCGCCGTGGTGGCGAAGCGCGATGACTTGTTGATCGTGTCGCGCTGCGCCAGGTCGATCAGGATAGGGGCGACGGGATTGTTGTCGCCCGACAGATCGACACCGGCGATGATGTCGGACTGGTTTTCGCGCCTGGCCAGGGCGGCGGCCTCGCGGTCGGAACGCCCGTCGCTGAGAGTATAGATCGACAGGCCCGTCACCTCCGGGTTGGGGTTGGAATCGGCATGCAGCGAAATCAGAAGGTCGGCATTGTCGGCGCGCGCGGTCGCCACGCGCTGGCGCAAGGGGATGAAAGTGTCGTTGTTGCGTGTCATATAGACGGTGTAGCCGCGCGCCTTCAGGACCTTGGCCAGGCGCAGGCCCTCGGCCAGCACCAGATCCTTTTCCAAAAGGCCGTTGACGCCGCTGGTCCCCGAATCCAGTCCGCCATGGCCCGGGTCGATCACCACAACCTTGCCTTTGCCCGTGCCCCTGCCCTTCAGCCGCGCCGCCTCGCGCTCCGGCGCCTGGGCGGCGGCGATGATCGCAGCCAGCTTTTCGGCGTCGCTTTCGCGCTTCTTCAGATCGGCCGGCCAGCCGGCGGTGGCGTCGAACTTGGCCCGGTTGGTGGGAAACAGGTCGATCACCACGCGATAGCCGAACCCGTTGGAGGGCGGCAGCACCAGCGTGTCCGCCACCCGGACGGGCTGGTTCAGGTCCACCACCATGCGCGAATTGCCGGCGCGGAACAGGCCATAGCGATAGCTCTTGATCGCGCCATAACCGCTGGGCCGCGGCGGCGCGCCCAGCTTCCACGCCACCTGCGGCATGTCGATCACCACGCGGTCGGGATTGGCCAGGGAAAAGGCCCGCAGGTTCACCGGATCGGAAAGTTCCAGCACCAGCCGCGTGCGGTCGTCATGCTCGCCAATGCGCGCACTCATCACGATGGGAATGGGACCCTTGGGCTTGGCGCCCACGCTGGGCGCAGCAGCGTTCTCAGCCGGCTTGGCGCTGGCCGGAGCCTGGGGCAGCTTTTCGCTGCTGCGCATCAGGCGGGAGATCGGATCGTCACCCATCGCCGCCGGCGCCAGCAGCACCAGAGTAAAAACGGCGATGAAAACGGCCAGAACGCGCACCTGTTCTCTTGCCTTGCTCCGGAGCCCGAATCAACTGCGTGCAGCCTAGTGTCGTGTTCCGAACTTCGCTACCGCGCCGGCGGATTTCGCAATCAGGACACCAGCATGGCGAATTGTTTCGCCCCTTCGCTTTTGCTAGGGCACGATCCAAGAACCGCAAAGCGGTTCGCGCCTCCCGTGCCGAACCGGCCGGGCCCGAGCGAATGAGCGCCGAAATCACCGGCCTGGATTTCAGCCGTTCGGAAAATTCATCGTGACCCTTGCGAACGGACAGATCTGGCGCCAGCTCGGCAGCGACGCACGGGCGGTCAGGCGCCGCAAGACAATGCACAGCGCCCGCGGCCGCGTGTGGTAATTGGGCCTCGTTTTGGGCGGGCCGGGCTTTACTTTTTCAAGTCTTGGCAAAATCGTGGAACATTTGGTCGCCACCGGGGCCTTGGCGACATAATATAACAGTTCCAAACTGGGGGATTTCAAGCCCGCGGCAGGACATTTCGGTCCGGCCGGCCTCTCCAGAAAGGGCCAGCTATTCCGGCCTACAGCCAGGACGGGCAGAATGTCCTTGTTGAAACCGCCGCAGGGCCCTACAAAACCCTGTCCGGCGGACCATGCGATTCAGCAACAGTCCGGCCGGCCATCCCTGGGCAGCGCCATCGCGGCAATCGCAAGACAGCCGTTCAGGGCTTCACAGGCTTTCCCGGGCATTTCGCCCTGAAAGCCGGTTATCGGGCTCTCGGGCCCTTACTGGCCCCGGGCAATGGCTCCCGGGCCATTCATCGCGGCCTTTCGGCCAGAAGTAGAATGACTGACGAATTCGCGCGCCCTTCCGACGCTGTCACGGCTACGAACCAGAGCTTTCTGGTGGCCGCTTTGACGAAGGGATTCGCGCGCCCCCATTCCCCCAACTATGCGCGCCCCATCAGGCCTGCGCTCGCCGCTCAGCGAAGCGAGCCCCCTCATGCGCGCGCCGGAGACTTTCATGACCAAGCGCATGCTCATCGACGCCAGCCACCCGGAAGAGACCAGGGTCGTCGTGCTGGACGGTTCCAAGGTCGAGGAATTTGATTTCGAGGCCGCTTCGAAGCGGCCGCTCAAGGGCAATATCTATCTGGCCAAGGTGACGCGCGTGGAGCCGTCGCTGCAGGCGGCCTTTGTCGAATATGGCGGCAACCGCCAGGGCTTCCTGGCCTTCTCGGAAATCCACCCCGACTATTACCAGATCCCGGTCGCCGACCGGCAGGCGCTGCTGGCCGAGCAGGAAGCCGAGGCTCGCCGCCGCCAGGAGGACGAGATCGAATCCTTCGACATCGGCGGCAAGAGCGCCCGCGACAATGGCGAAGCCGAAGAAGAAGAAAATGAATCCTCCGCCGAGGAAAGTGAAGGCGAAGCCGAGATGGCGCCGCTGGTGCCGCTGGACGCCGCGCCCGAGGACGAGACCCCCGGCGACGCATCCGGCAGCGGACCGGACGGCGAGGAGGACGAGGTCTTCGACAATCGGAAGGGCCGCGCGGCTTCCGGCGAAGAAAACGCCTCCGAAGACGATCTCGATGAAGGAGGCCATGATGAGGAGATCGGGGGCGAAGGCCCCGCCGGCGCGGAAGATGATGCGCTTGCGCCCGCCAAGTCCGAGGCCGGCGCCCGACGCCTGGCCGACTATGCCGATGACGCCGACGCGGTGGCCGATGCCGAGGCCGCCGAGGAGAATGAAGGCGAGATCGAAGCGGTCAGTCCTTCGGACGAACAATCTTCCGATGATTTCGCCGATGCGCAGCGGGACGGAAACGGGGATGAACTCCAGGCCGAATCCGGCAATGAAGACGACAGCCAGGCCCTGCAGGTCCAGCGGCCGCCCCAGAAATGGGTGCGCAAGAAGCACTACAAGATCCAGGAAGTCATCAAGCGCCGCCAGATCATCCTGGTCCAGGTGGTCAAGGAGGAGCGCGGCAACAAGGGCGCGGCGCTGACCACCTATCTGTCGCTGGCCGGGCGCTATTGCGTGCTGATGCCCAATACGCCGCGCGGCGGCGGCATCTCGCGCAAGATCACCAACGCCGCCGACCGCAAACGCCTGAAGAGCGCCGCTCAGGGCCTGGACCTGCCCGAGGGCATGGGCTTGATCATCCGCACCGCCGGCGAGAACCGCACCAAGCTGGAGATACGGCGCGACTATGAGTATCTGGTCCGCCTGTGGGACACGATCCGCGAAAAGACCCTGTCCTCCAACGCACCCGCCTGCGTCTATGAGGAAGGCGACCTGATCAAGCGGGTGATCCGCGACCTCTACACCAAGGATGTCCAGGACATCGTGGTGGAAGGCGACGAAGGCTATGCCAACGCCAAGGAATTCATGCGCATGCTGATGCCCAGCCATGCGCGCCATGTCCATCACTACAAGGACACGGTGCCGCTGTTCCAGCGCATGCACATCGAATCCCAGCTCGATTCCATGTTCTCGCCCACCGTGACGCTGAAGTCGGGCGGCTATATCGTCATCAACCAGACCGAGGCGCTGGTCTCCATCGACGTCAATTCCGGCCGGGCCACGCGCGAGCATTCGATCGAGGAGACGGCGCGCAAGACCAACCTGGAAGCCGCCGCCGAAATCGGCCGCCAGTTGCGCCTGCGCGACCTGGCCGGGCTGATCGTGATCGACTTCATCGACATGGAGGAGAGCCGCAACGACCGCGAGGTCGAGCGGCGCCTGCGCGACGCGGTGAAGAACGATCGCGCCCGCGTCCAGATCGGCAAGATCAGCCAGTTCGGCCTTCTGGAAATGAGCCGCCAGCGCCTGCGCGCCGGCGTGATCGCCGGCTCAACCGTCACCTGTCCCCATTGCGCCGGCACCGGTCTGGTGCGGTCGGTGGAATCCACCGCCTTGCGGGTCCTGCGCGCGCTGGAGGAAGAGGGCGAGAAGAACCGCTCGGCCGCAGTCGCCGTCAAGATCGCCAACGACGTGGCCATCTATATCCTCAACCAGAAGCGCCACGAGCTGGACCGCATCGAGACCGAGCACGAAATGGAGATCGCCTTCGTGCCGGCGGAGGGGCTGGCCGCGGGCAGCTTCGAGATCGAGCGCACCCGCCAGCGCAATCCCGCCGAGCGGCCGCGCCAGCCGCAGGCGGTGGGCATAGAGGCCGGCTTCGCGCCCGAACCGGAAACCGCCGAGGACGAGGAGCCTCGGGAGGAGGAAGACCAGGAGGACCGCGACGAGCCCGAAAGCGAAGGAGAGGAGGCAGGCGAAGACGGCAAGGGCGATGGCGCCAGAAGCGATGGACCGCGGGCCGAAGGCGAGGAAGGCGAGCAGCGCGGCGGCCGGCGCGCGCGCTGGCGCAGCCGCCGTCGCGGCCGGCGCGGCGGGCGGCGCCGCAACCAGCAGAACCAGGGCGATCCGGCGAATGCCGAGACGCAGAATGCCGAGACCCAGATTGCCGGCGGCGATCAGACCGGCGGACAGCCCGCCGCCGACCAGGCTTCCGCGCCGGCCGAACAGTCTTCGCCCGCAGCGTCCGAGCCCGAGCCCACGCCACGCCGCGTCGCCTCGGACGCCGACCGCTTCGGCAGCATCGCCGACGAAATCGACACCACGCCCAGCGATGCGCCCGCCATGCCCGGCAAGCCGTCCGCGCCGGTCTGGTCGCTAAGCGACGACATTCCCGACACCACCCCGCGCGAGGATGACAAGGCCGGCGAGGCCGCCAAGCCCACGCGAAAAGGCTGGTGGCAACGTCGGTTCAGCAGCGAATAGGCAAAGCCAACCCGCGCGCCTATCGGCTCACGGCGCCTCGATGCCGGGATCGGGCGCGGCGCCCTGGCCGTGCGCGCCCGGATCGGGCAGCGCCACGCAGATGCCGTTCTCGCAGGAGATCATGTTGACCGTGTCGAATGGCGCCGCCCCGGTGGAGCGGATGGTGGTGCGGTCGAGAAGGCGTCCGCCCGACGACGCCAGCAGCGCATAGGCCGCCGCCGCCGTCCCATTGGGGCCGCCCGAGCCGGTGCCCGCCAGCGCCACGTCACTGCCGCTGGCGGCAATCAGCGGCGCCAGGAAGGCGCCGGCCAGACCTGCTGGGCCCGCCGCGGGCGAAGCCGCCAAAGTGACGCCCGTCCCTGTCGCGGTGCGGCCCGAGCCGAACGGCCCGTTCAGCGTCACCGCACAGGCCGCGGCCTGGCCCCTGTCATCCACCGCGGCGAAACCGGTCGAGCCCATGTCCTTGGGCAGGCTGGTGACGCCGAACGCCGTCAGGCTTTCGCGCGCCGCGGCCATCACCGCCGCCTCGCCATTTTGTCCGCCCGCCTGGGCGCGCGCCACATTGTCCAGAAGACTGGCGACAAAGGCCCCTGCCCCGGTGCGCGGTCCCGGCACCCAGGCCGTCAACCGGCCCACGGTCCGGACTCGCGCCGGGCCCTGCATATCGCGGACGCCAGCCAGTTCCGCCGCGGTGATGGCCCCGCCCTGTGCCGCGGAATAGGCGGCGATGCCGCCGGCGGTGGTGCCCTTGTAAAAGCCGTCATTGCCCTCAAGCCGCACACGCCCCAGGGCCAGCGCCAGATCGGGATTCTTCACGACCGTGCCCACCGGCTGCGGCCGGCCGGATTCGTCCAGAAATTCGGACGCCAGGCTCGCGTCCAGCCGCACCACATTCGCGGCTTCGCCGAGCCGGGTGGACAGCGCCTCGGAAACCGGAAAGCCGGCGGCGGCATAGGCCTCGCCCGGCGCGACCATGCGCTGCCAGGGCAGCGCGCCCCGCGCGCTCTGCAGATCGTGGAATCCGTACACCGCCGCGGGCACGGCAAAGGGGCCGCCGCCGGCGGGCGCGCGCGCCAGGAAATCATACTCGACCACCTGCGCGGCGCCCGCATCGCGCAGCAGGCAGATGCCGCCGCCGCCCAGACCGGCCGCGACCGGATAGGTCGCCGTCAGGGTGAAGAACATGGTGGTGACGGCGTCGGCGGCATTGCCGCCTTCCTGCAACACGCGCGCGCCGGCCCGCGCCGCCAGCGGCTCATCGGCCACAGTCATGCCGGTATGCCGGGCGACGGAGCTCTGATCGCCCGACACGATATTGCCGTCGCTGCCGCTCAGGCCGACCACCGATCCCAGGCTTTCGCCCAGCGAGCGCGTCGCCGAGCATCCGCCCAGAAGCGACAAGGGCAGAAGCATCAGGGGCACGGCGATTAAGGCAGGAGTGCGGCGCATGAAGGCTCTTTAATCCGAAGCGTCGATTGCCGGCCCCTTATGCCCGAGCGACGCCGCGGATGAAAGCCGGGTTTGCTTTTGCCGCGCCCAGCCCATACCGTCCGCCGTGCTGGGCTTGGGATCGGGCGGCCATCGTGCGAAGCCCGGCGCGAAGGAGTTGTCGTACTTGCCGATTGCACGCCGCTATCTGCGTCGCCTGGTGTTCGCGGCCGGTTTCGTGGGCACGTTCGCGGCCGTGGCGCTGCCCGCCATGGCCCAGGGCATGAGCGTGCTGCGCGACACCGAAACCGAGGAGATGCTGCGCAGCTACGAGGCGCCGCTGGCGAAGGCCGCGGGGCTCGATGTGAACAATGTGCACGTCTATTTGATGGGCAGCCCCGAGATCAACGCCTTCGCCACCCAGCCCGCGGACATCTATATCTTCTCGGGCATCCTTCTGTGGCTGAAGAAGCCCAATGAACTGATCGGCGTGATGGCGCACGAGACCGGCCATATCTCGGCCGGACACCTGACCCGCACCTCCTATGCCATCAAGAAGGCCACAGTGCCGATGCTGCTGTCGCTGGTGGCCGGCATCGCCGCCATGGTGGCGGGGGCGGGCGAAGCCGGACTGGCGATGATGCAGGTCGGCCAGTCCATGGCCATGGCTCAGTTCGCCGCTTTCAGCCGGGTGCAGGAATCCACCGCCGACCAGATCGCCGCCAAGCTGCTTCTGGCCACCCACCAGTCGCCCGTGGGCATGTACCGCACCTTCCAGCGCTTCGCGCAGCAAGAGGCGATGAGCGCCTACAAGATCGACAAGTTCGCCGTCGATCACCCCACCGGCCAGGACCGCGTGATGGACCTGCAGGACATGGTGGATTCGTCTCCCTATCGCGAGGTGCAGGACTCGCCGGAAAGCGTGCATACCTTCGAGATGGTCCAGGCCAAGCTGGCCGGCTTCGTGCTGCCGGTGAAGCAGGTGCTGACGCGCTATCCCGTCTCCGACACCTCCGCGCCCGCCCGCTATGCCCGCGCCATGGCCTATATGCGCCAGCCCAACTTCCAGAAGGCGATGGAGGAGATCAACAGCCTGATCGAGGAAGAACCGAACAATCCCTATTTCTATGAAGTGCGCGGGCAGATCTATGTCAGCATGGCCCGCCCGCGCGAGGGCATTCCCGACTATCAGAAGGCGGTGGACCTGCGACCCAGGGCGCCGCTGCTGCGCCAGGAACTGGCGACGGCGCAACTCGGCACCGACGATCCCTCGCTGGCGGGTGAGGCGCTGAAGAACCTCAAGGTCGCCCTGCTGGCCGAGCATGACGACCTGTTCACCTGGTACGAGACGGCCCAGGCCTACAGCACGCTCAAGAACGAGCCGATGGCCAACCTGTCCACCGCAGAACTCTATTTCAACGGCGGCGACATGCAGAAGGCTCTGGTCTTCGCCACCCGCGCACGGGCCAAGCTGCCCCAGGGCACGCCCGACTGGCAGCGCGCCAGCGACATCGTCGGCGCGGCCGGGCCGCTGGCGCGCCAACAGCGGTGAAGGTGGATTCATGCGCGGCATGACGGCAATCCTGGCCGGCGCCATCGGCGGCGCCATATTGGCGGTGGCCATGGTCATGGCCCTGGCAGGTCAGGGCATGATGCCCATCAACGACGGCCAGATGCAGGCCTGGCTGATGCGTCACCCGGAGATGGCGCTTGCGATGATCGGCCGCCAGCAGCAACTGGACGACGCCCGGAAACTGGCCGAGCAGGCGAGCGCCCTGAACAAGGTGGGGCAAAAGAGCTTCTTCGATCCCAGGATCGCCTTCGTCACCGGCCCGGCCGACGCGAAGAACAGCGTGGTCGAGTTCTACGACTATGACTGCCCTTATTGCCGCGCCTCGCTGCCCGAAGTGCGCCGCTTCTACGAAGCGCACAAGAACGACACGCGCTTTTCCTTCATCGAGCTGCCGCTGGACATCCATGGCCCGAACGCCATGCTGGCGGCCCAAGCTTCGGTCGCGGCGCGCAACCAGCCCGACAAGTATATCGCCTTCCACTTCGCGATGATGAGCAATACCGACCCGGTGGACGCCAGTGCGATCTTCGCGATTGCCCAGAAATCGGGGCTGGACATGGACAGGCTGCGCCAGGACATGAAGGCGCCCGAGGTGGCCGAGGTCATCAAGCGCAGCCACGAACTGGCGGCCAAGGTGCGCATCGACGGCACGCCCACCTTCGTCGTCAACGGCCAGATGCACCCCGGCATGGTCCAGGACGGCGAACTGGAAGAGTTGACCAAGTCCACTTAAGGGAAGGGGAGGCGGCGCAGCGCCGTGTCTGTGGCAGGCAGACCAAGCTGCGACAGATGGGGTTAAACTAAATAAGTCCCGCCAGCGGGCTGGACGGATCGGCGTATGTCTTTCGCGGCATGCGCCCGGCCAGATAGGCCAGCCGTCCCGCTTCGACCGCATGTTTCATCGCCTCGGCCATCAGCACGGGATTCTTCGCCCCGGCGATGGCGGTGTTCATCAGCACGCCGTCACAGCCCAGCTCCATCGCGATGGCGGCGTCCGAGGCGGTGCCCACCCCCGCGTCCACGATCACCGGCACCTTCGCCTGCTCGACGATCATGCGGATGCCGACCGGGTTCTGCACGCCCAGGCCCGAGCCGATCGGCGCCGCCAGCGGCATGATCGCTGACACACCCAGTTCCTGCAGCCGCATGGCCATCAGGGGATCGTCGCTGCAATAGACCATCACCTGGAAGCCTTCCTTTATCAGCATCTCGGTGGCGCGCAGCGTCTCGATCATGTCGGGATAGAGTGTCTTGCGGTCGCCCAGCACTTCCAGCTTGACCAGAGTCCAGCCGCCGGCCTCGCGCGCCAGGCGCAGCGTGCGTACCGCCTCCTCGCCGGTGAAACAGCCGGCCGTATTGGGCAGGAACACGGTTTTCTTCGGGTCGATGTAATCGACCAGCATCGGCTGGCTGGGATCGGTCAGGTTCACGCGCCGCACCGCGACGGTGACGATCTCGGCCCCGCTGGCCGCCAGCGCGGCGGCGTTCTGGGCATAATCCTTGTACTTGCCGGTGCCGATGATCAGGCGCGATTTGAATTCCCGGCCGGCGATCACCAGCGGCTTGTCCTCGACCGGAAGCGCAAGGGGCGCGTTGCCGCCGCCGATGAAATGCACGATCTCCAGCCTGTCGCCATCGGCCAGCGCCACCTGGTCATAGCTCGAGCGCGGCACGATCTGAAGGTTGCGTTCCACCGCGATCTTGGCCGGGTCCAGCCCCAGATTGACCAGCAGGCCGCGTACCGACAGGCCCTCGTCCAATTGCCGCGCCTCGCCGTTCAGGGTTACTTGCATCGCCATGTCGGGATCACCTTAAGCATTTCCGTTCCGTGCCGGCTACGATTATAAGGCTTGAATCGCCCAGCCTCACGGACTGTCTATGGCAAAAAAAACAAATCAATCCAAGGCCTTACCGATCTTCCTTCTCAACGGCCCCAATCTCAATCTGCTGGGGACGCGCGAGCCGGAGGTTTATGGTCATACCACTTTGGCCCAGATCGAGAAGATGTGCGCGGCCCAGGCGGCGTCGCATGGCCTGTCGATCGTCTTCCGCCAGTCCAACCATGAGGGGGAGATCGTCGATTCCCTGCAGGAGGCGCGCACCGCCGCCGCCGCTGTCATCCTCAATCCGGCCGGATACGGCCACACCTCGGTCGCGATCCTGGATGCGATCCAGATGCTGACCATCCCGCTGATCGAGGTGCATCTGTCCAACATCCACAAGCGCGAGCCCTATCGCCACCACTCCTACGTCTCCAAAGGCGCCACCGGCATCGTGATGGGGCTGGGCGCACAGGGCTATCTGCGCGCCATCGACGCCATCGGCGAGATTCTGAAGGATTCCAAATGAGCATCAAGGACGACATGAAGAACCTGATGGGCGGCAAGGGCAAGCCGAGCGTGGACGCCGATGCCATCCGCGCCCTGTCCGAGTTGCTGAACGAGACCGGCCTGACCGAGATCGAGATCGAACGCGAGGGCGCGCGCATCCGCGTCAGCCGCGCCGCCGTTACGGCATCCACGGCCATTTCCACCGTGGCGCCGGTCCAGGCCGCGCCGGCGGTCCAGGTGGCCCCCGCGCCGGCCGCCGCCGGACCCCAGCCGGGCACGGTCCCCTCGCCGATGGTCGGCACCGTCTATCTGGCGTCCGAGCCGGGCAAGCCCGCCTTCATCACCGTCGGCAAGACCGTCAAGGAAGGCGACACGCTGTTCATCGTCGAGGCGATGAAGACCATGAACGCCATCACCGCGCCCAGGGCCGGCACCGTGAAGGAAATCTGCGTCGCCGATGCCCAGCCGGTGGAGTTCGGCCAGGCCCTCTGCGTCATCGCCTGACATGTTCGAAAAGGTTCTCATCGCCAATCGCGGCGAAATCGCGCTTCGCGTCATCCGCGCCTGCAAGGAGATGGGCATCTCCACCGTGGCGATCCATTCCACCGCCGACAGCGAGGCCATGCATGTGCGCATGGCCGACGAAAGCGTCTGTGTCGGCCCGGCGCCCGCCGCGCAATCCTATCTGAACATTCCCGCCATCATCGCGGCCTGCGAGATCACCGGCGCCGAGGCGATCCATCCCGGCTATGGCTTCCTGTCGGAGAACGCCAAATTCGCCGACATCATCGCCGCGCACGGCCTGACCTTCATCGGCCCCACCGCCGAGCATATCCGCATGATGGGCGACAAGATCACCGCCAAGCAGACGGTGAAGGCGTTGGGCATTCCCACCGTGCCCGGCTCGGACGGCGAGGTGTCCGACACCGACGCGGCCCGGCTTGCCGAAGAGATCGGCTATCCGGTTTTGATCAAGGCCACCGCCGGCGGCGGCGGCCGCGGCATGAAGGTGGCCAACAGCGCGGAGGAACTGGCCTTCGCGCTTTCCACCGCCCGCGCCGAGGCCAAGGCCGCCTTCGGCAACGACACCGTCTATATGGAGAAATATCTCCAGAAGCCGCGCCATATCGAGATCCAGATCCTGGCGGATTCCCACGGCAACGTGGTGCATCTGGGCGAGCGCGACTGCTCGCTGCAACGCCGCCACCAGAAAGTGTGGGAGGAAGCCGGCAGCCCGGCCCTCAATTCCAGCGAGCGCGACGAGATCGGCGGCACCGTCACCCGCGCCCTGGCGAAACTGGGCTATCTGGGCGCGGGCACTATCGAATTCCTGTATGAGGACGGCCGCTTCTATTTCATCGAGATGAATACCCGCCTGCAGGTGGAGCATCCGGTCACCGAGGCCATCACCGGCATCGACATCGTGCGCGAGCAGATCCGCATCGCCGCCGGGGCGCCGATGGGGCTGCGGCAGGAAGACATCATCTTCGAGGGCCATGCCATCGAATGCCGCATCAACGCGGAGAACCCCTTCACCTTCCGGCCATCGCCCGGACAGGTGGCGGAATTCCATACCCCTGGCGGCCTGGGGGTGCGCTTCGACAGCGCGATCTATTCCGGCTATCGCATACCCCCCTATTACGACAGCCTGGCGGGCAAGCTGATCGTGCATGCGCGCAACCGCAACGAATGCCTGCTGCGCCTGCGTCGGGCGTTGGACGAGCTGGTTGTGGGCGGGATCGAGACCACCATCCCCCTGTTCCAGAAGCTGGTGCGCGAGCCCGACATCATCGACGGCGACTATTCCATCCATTGGCTGGAGAAATACCTCGCCGGCCTGGAGCATTGATTCCAGGCCCCTTAGAGCATGATCCATCTTCCTTGAATCTGGATCATGCTCCAGCTTGCTGGTCGGTCGCGCATTTCCCGGTCTCGCGGTATCCGCTCGCCCGGATCGCGCTCTAGGTCAAAAGCCGGTTATCGTCTAGGCTTGCCCCGCAACGAAACCGGGAGGGGTTCGCATGGGTTTTCTCGGAAGATACGCATCCCTGATTCTTGGCATCACCCGCATCGTCGTGGGTCTTCTTTTCCTCGAGCATGGTCTGATGAAGCTGGTCGGATTTCCCGCGCCGATGGGACACGGCTCCCTGCCGCCGTTGATCCTGGCGGCCGGCATCATCGAGCTGGTGGCGGGCATCCTGATTCCGCTGGGCTTTTACAGCCGCATCGCCGCCTTTGTCGCCTCGGGCGAAATGGCCTTCGCCTATTTCCTGGGCCACTTTCCGCGCGGCGTCTATCCGGCCGTGAATGGCGGCGATGCCGCCATCCTTTTCTGCTTCATCTTTCTCTACCTGGCCGCGGCCGGCCCCGGCAGCTTCGCGGTGAACAAGAAATAGGATTCGGGCGCCATCCTCACGGTTCGACAGGCTCACCGTGAGGATGGTATTTTGTCCTCATCCTGAGCCAAGTCGAAGGATGAGGACGGACTTTGCACGGCCCCAGACTCACGCCGGACCTGATCTTGCGCGCCTATGCCGAGGGACTTTTCCCAATGGCGGAGCGGCGCGACGATCCCGCGCTTTACTGGGTTTCGCCGGAACGGCGGGGCATCATTCCCCTGGACCGGTTCCATGTGCCGCGGCGGCTGGCCCGCACCATGCGGGGCACGCCCTTCACCGTCACCAGCGATATGGCGTTCGACGCGGTGATCCGCGCCTGCGCGGCACCCGCGCCGGGACGCGAGGAAAGCTGGATAAACGATGAGATATTGCACCTTTACAGCGCGCTGCATGCCGGCGGTCATGCCCACTCGGTCGAATGCTGGCAGGACGGCGCGCTGGCGGGCGGACTCTATGGCGTGGGCCTGGGGGCGGCGTTCTTCGGCGAGAGCATGTTCTCGCGCCGCACCGACGCCAGCAAGGTGGCGCTGGTCCATCTGGTGGATATGCTGCGGCGCGGCGGCTATGTCCTGCTGGACACCCAGTTCATCACCAGCCATCTGCTGCGATTCGGCGCCATCGAAATCCCGCGCGGCCAGTATCTGAAGCTGCTGGAGGATGCGCTGGGCCGCCAGGCGGCCTGGCCGGACGCGCCCGGCGGGCCGGATTAGCGTCCGGCGTCGGGCGGCAGTTCCTCGATCTTTTCATCGGTGTCGGAAGCGTCGGGCGAAGCCACCTCGGTCGGCGGGCCGGACGAGACTACGGCCTGCGGCGCGCTGGAGCCGCGGCAGGTGATCACCCACACATCGTAAAGCGGATGCTGCAATCCGTTGAGGCCGGGGCTGGAGGCATACATCCATCCCGAGAAGATGCGCCGGGCCGGCTGATCGGGACGGTGATCGTCGATCTGCACGAAGGCGGCCGTCTCGGGCGTTTCGCTGGGCGGGGTCGAATAGCAATAGCGCGCGGTGATGGTCAGGGTGGCGAACTGCACCGGCTTGCCGATGGGCGCGGTGATGTCGGTGGGCCGGCCGGTGATCTTGTCCAGCCCACGCATCATCAGGACCACCGGGCCGGCGGGCTTGGACGGCTCCGCCGCGCCCGGAGAGGCCGGTCCGGCGCTGTTGGCGACCGGCGCCAGCGCAACCCGGGCGACCTGTCCCTGTGCCGCGCCCGCGACAGCCAGAAGCGCGCCACCCGCCAGCACAGCCGGCAAGACCCGCCTCACGGTCCATCCCCCAGCGCCGGGGGCGCCTGCCGCTGCGGGGGCGGCTGGTTGGACGTGGGCGCGCCGGTTGCGAAGCGGCCGATCAGGTTCATCAGGTCGATCGAGCCCTGCACATTCTCGAAATAGCCGCCGGGCTTGAGCATCTTGTCGTCGCCGCCCGGATTGATCGACAGATAGGACGAACCCAGAAGCGTCGGCGACGTCACCAGGATCGAGGAATCGGCCGGCACCTTCACGCCGCTGTCGATGTTCATGTGGACCGTGACCAGATAGTTGCGCGGGTCCAGCTCGAGGTCGGTCACGGTGCCGACCTTGATGCCCGACAGGCGTACCTCCGTGCCCACGCCCAGGCCGTCCACCTTGGGCAGGCGGGCATTGAGCTCATAGCCGGACATCCCGGCCTCGCCGTGCCGCGCGAAATAGACGAAAGCGCCGATCACCAGCGCCAGGATGACCACCGCCAGCCCCACCAGGGTCTCGCCGACATTATTCTGCTGCATGGCGCGCGCTGCCGACGACATGGCGGATTATTCGGGCTTCCAGGCCTGATAGTCGCCCGTCGCCGGCGGACGCACGCCGCCCTTGGCAAGGCTGCCGTCAGGCCGATAGGCGCCATCGGTCCCGGTCAGGTTGGGCTGATGCGGCGCTTCGAAGCTCTTGGCCTTGAGCGGCGCCCTGGTCGGCGGCTCGCCATAGGTGTGGTGCAGCCAGCCATGCCAGTCCGGCGGCACCCGGCTGGCTTCCACAGTGCCGTTGTAGATCACCCAGCGCCGCGAGCCGTCCTTATTCTGGTAGTAGCGGTTGCCGAAGCCGTCGGTGCCGACCGCGACGCCGCTCAGCCAGGTGGTCAACCAGGTGCCCCAGGTCGCGGTATTCCACCAGGAAAAGATCATCTTGAAAAAGGGCATGGAGGCCTGTCCGGGATTCGCCGCGACTATAGGGATTGGGGGCGGCTAAAGCCAATGGCGCGCGACGCCGGATGCGCCTTTTTCATCAATCCACAATCCGCCCAAAGGGCCGGGCCAGACTGTGCACGAAAGTTCCGCAAAAATATTTCGGCGCCTTCCGCCGCCACCCGCTTGACTCGCGGCTTTTTGGCGGGCGCGGCTGCCACAATATCTAGGGGCGTCTGGCTCTTTAACCACTATCTGCTTGCGTGCCCGATTTTGCCGGGTCCATAGTTGGGGCCGGTCATCTCCTGTGACCACCAAATCTGGCGGATCGGGAATTCCGCCGCCGGGACGGCGTCCCAGCGGTCGGAGGCTTGTCCGCCAATGGTTCCAGGAGAGGAGGCCGGGCCGTCATCAGCAACCGGGGTCAGAACCATGCGTATCCGCCGCCATTTTACGGTCGAGGGCCACTCGCCTTACGAGGGGATCGCCTTCCGCGACACCAGCAGCGAGATTCGCAATCCCGATGGCTCGGTGGTGTTCGCCCAGGACGGCATCGAGGTTCCTGAAGGCTGGAGCCAGGTGGCGGCCGATGTGCTGGCGCAAAAATATTTCCGCAAGGCGGGCGTGCCCAAGGTGCTCACCCCCGTGCCGGAGGACGGCGTGCCCGGCTTCCTGTGGCGGCGCCAAGCAGCCAGCGCCGACACCGGCGGCGAACGGTCGGCCCGGCAGGTGTTCGACCGGCTGGCGGGCACCTGGACCTATTGGGGCTGGAAGGGCGGCTATTTCGATTCCGAGGCCGACGCCCAGGCCTTCCATGACGAATTGTGCCACATGCTGGCGACGCAGAAATGCGCCCCCAACAGCCCGCAATGGTTCAACACCGGTCTTCACTGGGCCTATGGCATCGACGGTCCCGGCCAAGGCCACCATTATGTCGATCACAAGACGGGACGGCTGACCCGCTCCGACTCCGCGTACGAGCATCCCCAGCCCCACGCCTGCTTCATCCAGTCGGTCAAGGACGACCTGGTCAATGACGGCGGCATCATGGATTTGTGGACGCGCGAGGCGCGCCTGTTCAAATACGGCTCCGGCACGGGCACCAACTTCTCCTCCCTGCGCGGCGCCGAGGAGCGCCTGTCGGGCGGCGGCAAGTCGTCGGGCCTGATGAGTTTCCTGAAGATCGGCGACCGCGCGGCGGGCGCAATCAAGTCGGGCGGCACCACCCGGCGCGCCGCCAAGATGGTGATCGTCGATATCGACCATCCCGACATCGAGGACTTCATCGAATGGAAGGTGATCGAAGAACAGAAGGTCGCCGCCATGGTGGCCGGCTCCAAGCTGGCCGAGCGGCATCTCAAGGCGGTGCTGAAGGCCTGCGTGAACTGCGAGGGCTCGAACGACGACTGTTTCGATCCGGCCAAGAACCCTGCCCTCAGGCGCGAGATTCGCGCGGCGCGCAAATCCATGATCCCCGACAACTATATCGAGCGGGTGATCGGCTTTGCGCGTCAGGGCTTCAAGGATATCGAATTCCGCACCTATGACACCGACTGGGACAGCGACGCCTATGCCTCGGTCTCGGGGCAGAACTCCAACAATTCGGTGCGCGTGACCGATGCCTTCCTGCAGGCGGTGAGGGACGACGCAGACTGGAGCCTGACCTGGCGCGGCACCGGCACGGTGGCGAAGACGGTCAAGGCGCGCGATCTGTGGCGCAAGGTTTCGCAGGCCGCCTGGTCCTGCGCCGATCCGGGCATCCAGTTCCACACCACCATCAACGACTGGCACACCTGCCCGGCCGGCGGCGAGATTCGCGCTTCCAATCCGTGCAGCGAATACATGTTCCTGGACGATACCGCCTGCAACCTGGCGTCGCTGAACCTGATGGCGTTCCGCAAGGCCGAAGCCGAGGGCAGGTCCTCGTTCGACGTGCCGGCTTTCGCCCATGCCGTGCGGCTGTGGACCATCGTGCTGGAAATCTCGGTGATGATGGCGCAGTTCCCCTCGAAAGAGATCGCCCAGCTTTCTTACGACTATCGCACCCTGGGGCTGGGCTTCGCCAATATCGGCGGCCTTTTGATGAGCGCCGGCGTCCCCTATGACAGCCGCGAGGGCCGCGCCCTTGCCGGGGCGATCAGCGCGCTGATGACGGGCGCCGCCTATTGCGCCAGCGCGGAAATGGCCGCCGAGCTTGGCGCCTTCCCCGAATATGCCGCCAACGCCGACGCCATGCTGCGGGTGGTCCGCAACCATGCGCGCGCCGCCCGTGGCGAAGCCACCGGCTATGAGAAGCTGTCCATACCGCCGGTGCCGCTGGACCTGGAGGCGATTTCCGGCGATGTGCTTTCGGGCAAGGATCTGGCTGAGGCCGCCCACCGCGCCTGGGACGACGCGCTGGCAATGGGCCGGGAATTCGGCTTCCGCAACGCCCAAGTCACTGTGATCGCGCCCACCGGCACCATCGGCCTGGTGATGGATTGCGACACCACCGGCGTGGAGCCCGACTTCGCGATCGTGAAGTCCAAGAAGTTGGCCGGCGGCGGCACCTTCAAGATCATCAACCGCTGCGTGCCCGAGGCGCTGGCCGCCCTGGGCTATGGCGAGGCCGAGATCGACGCCATCGTCGCCTACACGGTCGGCCACGGCACGCTGGAAGGCCATCGCGGCCGGCTGACCCACGAGGCGCTGCGCACCAAGGGGTTCGGAGACGGCGAAATCGCCCTTGTCGAGGAGGCCCTGGAATCGGCCTATGACATACGCTTCGTCTTCAACAAATGGAGCCTGGGCCCGCAATTCTGCACCGAGGTGCTGAAGCTGGACGCAGCGGCGATGGACGCGCCCGGCTTCGACATGCTGAAGGCGCTGGGCTTCACCAAGGCCGATATCGACGCCGCCAACCTGCATGTCTGCGGCGCCATGACCCTGGAGGGCGCGCCCTTCCTGAAGGAAGAGCATCTGCCGGTGTTCGACTGCGCCAACCCCTGCGGCCGCGTCGGCAAGCGCGCGCTGTCGGTGGAAAGCCATATCCGCATGATGGCGGCGGTGCAGCCTTTCATCTCGGGTGCCATCTCAAAGACCATCAACATGGCCCACAGCGCCTCCGTGGCCGATTGCGGCGAGGCCTATATGCTGTCCTGGAAGCTGGGGCTGAAGGCCAATGCGCTTTATCGCGACGGTTCCAAGCTCAGCCAGCCGCTGGCCGGCAGGGACCTCATCCTCGATGACGAGGAGGACGAAGATGCGGCGGCGCGTCCGCTCGCCGCCGGCCAGCAAGCCGCGCATCAGACCGTGGTCACCGAGCGCATCGTCGAGCGGGTGATCGAGAAGGTGCGCAGCCACGAGCGGGAAAAGCTGCCTCACCGCCGCAAGAGCTATACCCAGAAGGCGATCGTCGGCGGGCACAAGGTCTATCTGCACACCGGCGAGTATGAAGACGGGCGGCTGGGCGAGATCTTTATCGACATGCACAAGGAAGGCGCCGCCTTCCGCAGCCTGATGAACAATTTCGCCATCGCCATCTCGGTGGGGCTGCAATATGGCGTGCCGCTGGAGGAATTCGTCGACGCCTTCACCTTCACCCGCTTCGAGCCGGCGGGCCTGGTGATCGGCAACGACTCCATCAAGAACGCCACCAGCGTGCTGGACTATATCTTCCGCGAGCTGGCGGTCTCCTATCTGGGCCGCACCGACCTGGCCCATGTCGTGCCTTCGGCCGACGAGGATCTGGGCGACAAGGGCGAGGGCGGCACGCCGCCTGCGGAGGTCGCCATCGCCAAGGTCGCCTCCACCGGCTATCTGCGCGGCCGTGGCGTGCAGATGACCGTGGTGCGCGGCGGCGCCGCCCCCAGGATGCTGCATGACGAGGACCATCACGACGTGCCGATGGCCGACAATGACGCCCATGACGACGAGGCCGACCTCGGGCAGGCGATGCTGGACCTGTCGGAGATCCGCGCAGGAGTGGAAGCCCAGCTCGTCTCGCCGGTCGCCGCGCAGGTCGCCTCGCTGGAAGCGGCGATGCAAGCCGGCGGCCGCGGCGTTGGCCATGACAGCCACGCCCGCCGCGCCGCCGAGGCCCGCCTGAAGGGCTTCGAGGGGGACAGTTGCGGCAGTTGCGGCAACTTCACGCTGGTGCGCAACGGCACCTGCATGAAGTGCAACACCTGCGGCTCGACCAGCGGCTGTTCCTGAGCGCACGGCGGCGGATTCTTCCGGCGCTTGAAAGGCTCAGGAAGCCAGACGCTCGCGGCTGGCCGCGCGACTTTCCAGGTCGATGGCAGCTTCTTCCAGCTCGGAAGCGGCGCACTCGAATTTGCGCCGGAACACCTCCAGCGATGTCTCGGCCGCATGCGCCCGCATGCGGGCCGCGAGCATCCGCATCCTGACCGCCGTCCGGGAAAAATCACACTGCATCTGTCGCAAACATGATAGCGAGACCAAAAGTTCCGGTCATCGCCGGAAGGGCATGGTATTTGCTGCCCGTCTCACCAGGCGCAACCCGAATGTACCGGTTTGAGACAATGCGGCTGATATTTCTGCTTTCCCTTTTTCTGGCACCCTTGGCGCTGTCCATCCCGGCCCTGGCCGCGAATCCCGCCCAGGTGGCGAAGATCCATGGCGGCATCGTCGATTGCGTGGGCTGCGATCTTCGCGGCGCCGACCTGACCAACACCTGCGTCAAGGCGCACGATCTGCATGGCGCCGATTTCGACGGCGCCAACGCCACGTTGATGTGCATGAGCTTCGCCAATTTCACCGGCGCCAGCTTCCGGGGCACCGACCTGTCGGGCGCCAATCTGGCGGGGGCGAAATTGGACGGCGCCGACCTGACCGGAGCCAAAACCTCCATCACATCGTTCCTGGGCACCGACCTTCGCCGCGTCAAAGGCCTGACGCAGAAGCAACTGGATGTCGCCTGTGGCGACGCCAAAACGTTGCCGCCGCCGGGACTGACGGTTCATCGCTGCGAGTAGTCAGACTTCCCGCTCGTCGGCGTTGCCGCCGCCTCTCGCGGCGGCAAACACCAGCGTGCCGATTCCAAGCGCCAGCACCACCCATCCCTATTCCAGGCCGATTGAAGACACCAGCGCGTCCGCCAGGCCGCGAAATGGGTTGCCCGCAAGGTCGGTGTCCATCGTGCGATGCATGTCGGAGATCACGGATTCCAACCTGAAGAAGGTATAAAGGCAGACAGCAGCCGCCACGCCCGCACTGATCCAGAGAAAGCGGTAATGCCCCAGGAATACCAGCACAGCGGACACCGCCGCCATTGCCAGGACGATCATGCCGTCGCCTCGGCTATTATAGACATAATTGATGCTGCCTACGATCGGCAGATGCACCAGCGGCACAAAACAGCCGATCGCAAGAAACAGTGCGCCTGCAAAGCCTATGGCTTGCGGCTTTCCGATCCGTATCTCGTCCATAACCGCCCCTGTTAAGCCCCAGGGGCGATAGTATCCTATTCCGCCGCCTGTTTCACCGGGTCCGGCTTTCTCCAGCGCAGCACCGGCCTGCGCGCTGCCGCCGTTTCATCCAGGCGGCGGCGCGGCGTCAGGCGCGGCGCGCCGGCGAAACGCGCAATCTTACCCTCGCGGGCTTCCCTGGCCAGTTCGCGCAGCACATGGATGAAGCGGTCCAGCGACTCCTTGCTTTCGCTTTCGGTGGGCTCGATCAGCATCGCGCCATGCACCACCAGCGGGAAATACATGGTCATGGGGTGATAGCCCTCGTCGATCATCGCCTTGGCGAAGTCCAGCGTCGTCACGCCCGTGCCTTCCAGGAAGCTGTCGTCGAACAGCGCCTCATGCATGCAGGGCCCGTCGCCGAACGGGGCGCTCATCACGTCCTTGAGCGAAGCCAGGATATAGTTGGCTGACAGCACCGCGTCTTCCGACGCCTGGCGCACGCCGTCGCGGCCGTGGGACAGCATATAGGCCAGCGCGCGCACGAACATGCCCATCTGGCCGTGGAAGGCGCACATGCGGCCAAAGGGTTTTGCGCCCGCCGGCGCATCCGCGGCATCCTCGATAAGGCGCAGGCCCCTGCCGTCCGCCACCAGCAGCGGCAGCGGCGCGAAGGCCGCCAGGCGCTGCGACAGTACCACCGGACCGGCGCCCGGCCCGCCGCCGCCATGCGGGGTGGAGAAGGTCTTGTGCAGGTTGATGTGCATGGCATCGACGCCCAGGTCGCCCGGCCGCACCCGCCCGGCGATGGCGTTGAAATTGGCGCCGTCGCAATAGAAATAGGCGCCGGCGTCATGCACCGCCCTGGCGATCTCGACGACCTCGCCCTCGAACAGGCCGCAGGTGTTGGGATTGGTCAGCATGATCGCCGCCACATCCGGCCCCAGCTTTGCCTTCAACGCTTCGGCATCGACGCGCCCGTCCGCCTTGCCCGGAACGGAATCGACGGTGAAGCCGGCAAAGGCGGCGGTGGCGGGATTGGTGCCGTGCGCCGATTCCGGCACCAGAATGCGGGTGCGCGTCTCACCCCGCGCGGCAATCGCCGCCCGGATCGCCAGAAGCCCGCACAGTTCGCCATGCGCGCCCGCCTTGGGCGACATCGCCACCGCCGGCATGCCGGTCAACCGCTCCAGCCAGGTCATCAGCGTGGCGATCAGTTCCAGCGCGCCCTGAGTGGTGGACTGCGGCGCCAGGGGATGCAGGTCGCCGAAGCCGGGCAGCCGCGCCATCTTCTCGTTCAGGCGCGGGTTGTGCTTCATGGTGCACGAGCCCAGCGGATAAAGCCCGCTGTCGATGGCGTAATTCTTCCGCGACAGGCGCACATAGTGGCGCACCACTTCCGGCTCCGACAGACCCGGCAGGCCGATCCCGCCGCTGCGGCGCATGCCGCCCAGCCGCTCGGCCGATACCTGCACGTCGGGAATGTCGACGCCGACGGCGCCATGATCCAGTTCGAAGATCAGCTTTTCTTCATGGTCCAGGCCGCGGTCGCCCGAGATGGTGGGCAGTTCTTCCGGGGTGATGGTGCCGGGCGCGACGGCGCGGCGGCGGCTGTCGCCGCCATCGAGCGAAGTGGGGCGGCCCTGGTTGTTCATGCTCATCACAGCGTCTCCCTGATCGCCGCGACCAGCGCATCGGCATCGGCGTCGCTGACGCATTCCGTCGCCGCCACGATCAGCAGGTTGGCGGTGGACGGCTCATGCGGCAGCAGGCGCGATGCCGGCACGCCCGCGACGATGCCCCTGCCCGCCAGCGCCTCGACCACCGGAGCGGCGGCCTTAGGCAGGCGGATGGTGAATTCGTTGAAGAAGGCGTCCGTCACCAGTTCGACCCCCGGCAGCGCCGCCAGCCGCGTCGCCAGCGCCGACGCGGTGGCATGGTTCAGCCGCGCCAGCCGCGTCAGCCCTTCCTCGCCCAACAGCGACAGATGGATGGTGAAGGCCAGGGTGCACAGGCCCGAATTGGTGCAGATGTTGCTGGTCGCCTTTTCGCGGCGGATATGCTGCTCGCGGGTCGAAAGCGTCAGCACGAAACCGCGTCGGCCTTCCACATCCACCGTCTCGCCGCACAGCCGTCCCGGCATCTGGCGCAGGAATTTCTCCCGCGTGGCGAACAGGCCGATATAGGGCCCGCCGAAATTCAGCCCATTGCCGATAGACTGGCCTTCCGCCGCCACGATGTCCGCGCCCTGCGCGCCCGGCGGCTCCAGCAGTCCCAGCGACACCGCTTCGGTGACCACGGCGACCAGCAGCGCGCCCCTGGCGTGGGCGGCCTCGGCGACGGGGCGCAGGTCGCGGATCAGGCCGAACACGTCCGGCGACTGCACCACGACACAGGCGGTCTCCTCGTCGATCAGGGCGATGATGTCTTCCGCTTTGCCGGGCGTCACCGGCACACGCACCATCCGGCCTGCCAGGCCCGCCACCGTCTCGACCGTCTGGGCATAATGGGGATGCAGCCCGCCCGACAGGACCGCCTTGCCGCGTTTGGTCACGCGCTGGGCCATCAGCACCGCCTCGGCGGTGGCGGTGGAGCCGTCATAGAGCGAGGCGTTGGCCACTTCCATGCCGGTCAGCAGCGCCACCTGGGTCTGGAACTCGAACAGGTATTGCAGCGTGCCCTGCGCGATCTCGGGCTGGTAGGGCGTGTAGCTGGTCAAAAATTCGCTGCGCTGGATCAGGTGATCGACGCTGGCGGGCACATGATGCTTGTAGGCGCCCGCGCCGCAGAAGAAGGGCGCCGCGCCCGCCGCGATGTTCTTCGCCGCCAGCTTCGACAGCGCCCGCTCCACTTCCATCTCGCCCTGGGTATCGGGCAGGTCGAAGGCCGACAGGCCGACATGGGCCGACGCCGGCACGTCGCGGTACAGGGCATCGACATCGGGCGCGCCGATCTTCGCCAGCATGGCGCGGCGATCATCGGGCGTAAGGGGAAGGTAACGCATCAATGCCTCTCAGCGTCATGGCCCGCGAAAGCGGGTCATGGCAGTCATCCTGTCAGAGTGTTTCCACGAACTTCTTGTAAGCCGCCTCGTCCATCAGCTTGCCAAACTCGTCCGCGCTGACGCCCTTCAGCTTGAAGAACCAGCCTTCGCCTTCAGGGTCGTCATTGACCTTGGACGGCTCGGCGGACAGCACGGCATTGGCGGCGCTGACGGTGCCGGACACCGGCGCATAGATGTCGCTGGCTGCCTTGACGCTTTCCACCACCGCGGCCTCGCCGCCGGCCTTGACGGCCTTGCCGATCGCCGGAAGCTCCACGAACACGACATCGCCCAGCGACTCGGCGGCATAGCGGGTGATGCCCACGGCGGCCTCTTCGCCGTCCAGGCGGATCCACTCATGCTGGTCGGTGTAACGGACTTCGCTCATTTCTTTCTCCTTGCCCATGCTTCGACAAGCACGAGAGCTTTCAATTCTTCCTCACCCGCAGCTTGCCGAGGGTGAGGACGTGGTCATCGCTTATAGTGATGGGGAACGAACGGCATGGGCACGACGGCGGCCGGCAGCGCATTGCCGCGCACGATCAGATTCAACGCCGTACCCTCATCGGCATAAGCGCTATCGACATAGCCCATGGCGATGGGCGCGTTCAGGCTGGGGCCAAAGCCGCCCGAGGTGACGCGGCCGATCACGTGGCCCTCGCCATCGGTGATCTCGGTACCCTCGCGCGCCGGGGCGCGGCCGTCGGGCCGGATGCCGACGCGCTTGCGCGCCGTGCCGGTCCCCACCTCCTCCATGATTTTCGCGCCATTGGGGAAGGTCGGCTCGGCCTTGCGGCGCTTGCCGATCGACCAGACCAGCCCCGCTTCCACCGGATCGGTGGTCTCGTCGATGTCGTGGCCGTAAAGGCAGAGGCCCGCTTCCAGGCGCAACGAGTCGCGCGCGCCCAGCCCGATGGGCAACACCTCCGCCTCGCCCAGCAAGGCGCGGGCGACACGTTCGGCGTCGGCGCCTTCCAGCGAAATCTCAAAGCCGTCCTCGCCGGTATAGCCGGTGCGGCTGACGATGGCGGGCGCGCCCGCCACGGTGGCGCGCCGGACCTGCATGAAGGCGAGCGTGGAAATACCCGGCGCGTGACGCTCCAGCACATCGGCGGCCGCCGGGCCCTGGAGCGCCAAAAGCGCACGATCGGGTCGCGGCGTCAGGGTGGTGGCGCCCGCCAACTGCCCGGCGATATAGGCGAAGTCGCTGTCCTTGGTGCCGGCATTGACGACGAGATACAGGTCCTTTTCGCCCGCAAGGCGCGAGAACATGAAATCGTCCTTGATGGTGCCTTGCGGGGTCAGCAGCAGGCCATAGCGCTGCATCCCCTCCTTCAGGCCGGCGACATCGGCGGGCGTCAGCCTTTCCAGCGCGGCGGTGTCGCCCGACAGGAACGCCTGGCCCATATGCGAGACGTCGAACAGCCCCGCCTGCGCCCGCGTGTGCAGGTGCTCCTTCAGGATGCCGGCCTTGTACTGCACCGGCATCTCATAGCCGGCGAACGGCACCATCTTGCCGCCCAGCTCCAGGTGCAGGGCATGCAGCGGCGTGCGTCGCAATGTTTCAGACGAAGTGCTCATCAAGGTCCCGGTGCTGGAGTCCACGCGCCCCACCGGACGCGCGGCCCCTCTGTCATCGGACCTGAGAGATTTCCCCGGGGATCCCAGATGAGATCGCTGCCGGATTACCCCTTCGGTGGGCGGTGCCAGGGCATCGCCGCTTTCCAGAAGTTCATCACCCGGTCGCGGTCCTTTTGCCTGAGAGTTTCCGGGGCGGTTGCTCCTTCGGCCTTCGTTCCGTCCCGGCCAACCAGGGCCGCCAGACGAACGAACGTCTCCCGCGTGGGGTCGTATGTTGGCCAGGCGCGCGCGCCTCCCGGCGGGCGGGCCTGTTGCGCGGCATCATAGAGGGGGGTCCCATGGAGTCAATTCGCGCCCGGAACGGCCCGAAGTTACTCACATTCTTTCGGGAACCTGGATGCCCAGAATGTCCAGCACCCGGACCATCACCGCCAGGACCAGGGCGCACATCCCCAGCCGGGAGGCCTTAAGGCCCGCGTCCGATTCGGACAGGATGTGATGGGCGCCATAGAAGCGGCTGAAATCCTGCGCCAGCGCGAAGGCATATTCGCACAGCATGTGCGGGGCGCGCGCCGCTTCCGCCGCCGCCATCACGTCGCCAAGGCCCAGAAGCCGCAGGACCAGGCCGCGCTCCTCCGGCGAATGGATGGCGGGACTGCCGGGGCGGTCGCCCCGCTCCTGCGCCTTGCGCAGGATCGACTGGATGCGGACCGCCGCATACTGAAGATAGGGGCCGGTCTTGCCCTCGAACCGCGAGAAGCGTTCCAGATCGAAGACGTAATCGGTGGTGCGGTGGTTCGACAGGTCCGCGAACTTGATGGTGGCGATGCCGACCTTGCGGGCGATCCCGGCCTGTTCCTCCGCGGGATAATCGGCGCCGATACCGGCCTCGGCCAGGCGCCGGGCCGCCTCGGCGGTGGCCATGCCGATCAGATCGTGCAGCTTCATCACCCCGCCGGCGCGGGTCTTGAATGGCTTGCCGTCGGCGCCGTTCATGGTGCCATAGCCGACATGCTCCAGTTCGGCGCGGCCCTGATAGCCCGCCTTGGCGGCGGCGCGGAACACCTGCTCGAAGTGACCGTGCTGGCGGTGATCGACCACATACAGGATCAGGTCGGGATTCAGCTCGCGCACCCGCTCGATCACCGTGGCCAGATCCGTGGTGCCGTACAGTACGCCGCCTTCCGACTTGACCAGAATCAGCGGCGGCAGCGGCTTTTTGTCATCGTCCTGCGCGACCGGCACGACCAGCGCGCCCTCGCTCATCTCAGCCAGGCCGCGCGCCTGCAGGTCTTCCAGCATCGGCGGGATCAGCGCATCGACGCTGGATTCGCCTTTCCACAAATCGAACTTCACGCCTAGCGCGCCGAACTCCCGCTCCAGCCCCGCTTCCGAGACCTTCACGAAATGCCGCCACAGCGCGCGATAGCCGGGTCGCCCGGCCTGCAGGTCGACGGTGGCGCGCCGCGCCGCTTCCAGCCGCTCGGGATCGGCCTTGCAGGCGGCCGAGGCGCGCGGATAGAGCGTCTCCAGGTCGTCCATGCTGACGGGCGACTCTTCCGGATAGGGGCCGACGAAATTGGCGTCGAAATAGACCGGCGCGATGCCGTCCAGCGCGATCTGGCTGATCAGTTGGCCCATCTGCAGGCCCCAGTCGCCCAGATGCACGTCGCTGACCACATGCCAGCCATTGGCGCGAAAAAGCCGTTGCAGGCAGTCGCCGATGATGGAGGAGCGCAGATGCCCCACATGCATGGGCTTGGCGATGTTGGGACCGCCGAAGTCGATCACCACCGTCCTGCCCGTGCCGGTTTGCGGCCCGGCCAGCAGCGGATCGGCGGCCAGCGCGCCGGCATGCTCGTCCAGCGCCGCATCGGTAAGGCTGAGATTGATGAAGCCGGGCCCGGCGATGGCGACCTGGGAGAAAATGGCCTGCGCCTTCAGCCGCGCGGCGATCTTCTCGGCGATGGCGCGGGGATTTGCCTTGGTTGCCTTGGCCGCCGCCAATGCCCCGTTGCACTGGAACTGCGCCAGGTCGGGCCGGTCCGACACCTGGACCTGGCCGAAGCTCTCCGCAAGACCTTCGGCGGCGAAAGCCTGTCCCGCCAGGCGCGAAAGCGCCGCCACCAGAGACGTCATGGCAGGTAGCGGCCCATCTTCTTGTTGTAGGCGATCTGCGCCGGCGTCACCTGCAGGCCCGACAGAAGCTCGTAATTCCAGGGGAGCTTGCCGTTGGCGATCTTAATCTCCGCACCGCGCGGAGACTGCTTGATGTCGGCGCTGACGGCGCCGGGCGCGAAGGAGAAGCGCAGCGTATAGATCTTCTTGTCGTAGAGCTTGGCGTTCTCGCTCACCACCACGAAATAGGGCACCGAATAGGTCGCGGCCATGGCGCTGGGCGGGCGGGTGGCATGGAATGTGAGCGTGAGATCGGAGCTGGTCGTGCCGTCGCGGCGGTTGTAGGAGCAGCTGGTCTCGGCATTCACCATCTGGACGGTATAAAGCTCGTTGGCCGGATCTGGAACGGTGCCGGGCTTGAACACCGTCATGGTGGCGGTGTCGGCCAGGATGGCCGCCACCGGGCAGATCGTGATCTGGGAGCTGCAACCCCAGAGCAGGACCGGGGCGGCTAGGACCACGGCAAAACGGAGGGCAAAACGGATCGGACACGCACGCATCGCAATTCAGGCTTTCGATAAATCCCTGCCCGCGTCAACCCAATGCCAATGCTTGACATTTTGGCGCACGCGGCCGACTTCTCGGCCGCCGGCGTCGGGCGGCGGACTTTAGCCAAGCCGGCCAGGGATTGAAACCAGGTATTGATTGAAGAAGGGCGGCCGGAAAGGCCTCCCAGCCGAGGACCAGCGGCCATGGCCGTCTACACCGATGTCAGCTTCGAGGATCTGGAGCAACTGCTGACGCTCTACGACATCGGCCTGCCTTTGGCCTTCAAGGGCATCGCCGAAGGGGTGGAGAATTCCAACTTCTACCTGCAAACCGACCGTGGCGCCTTCATCCTGACCCTGTATGAAAAGCGTGTCGCCGACGGCGACCTGCCCTTTTTCCTGGGCCTGATGGAGCATATGGCCCGCCGGGGCATCGCCTGCCCCCTGCCCCTCAGAACCCGGGAGGGCCGCCAGCTCGTGACGCTCAACGGGCGGTCCGCCGCGGTCCTGTCCTTCCTCAGCGGGGTTTCGCTGCGCCGTCCGGGCGTGGCCCATTGCGCCGCCGCCGGGGCCGTGCTGGCCGACCTGCACAAGGCGGGTGAAGGTTTCGGGCTCGGCCGCCGCAACGCGCTGGGCCTCTGCGGCTGGCGGCCGCTGGCCGAGGCCATCGGCGATGCCGACGGTGTGGAGGACGGGCTGACCCGGCTGATCGCCGCCAGCCTGGCCGATATGGAGGCGAACTGGCCCAGCGGCCTGCCGGCCGGCGTGATCCATGCCGACCTCTTTCCCGACAATGTCCTGTTCATGAAGGATCGCGTGTCGGGTGTGATCGACTTCTATTTCGCCTGCAACGATTTCTTCGCCTACGACCTGGCGGTGATGCTGAACAGCTGGTGCTTCGAGATGGACGGCAGCTACAACATCACCAAGGGCAAGGCGCTGATCGCGGCCTATCGCGCGCACCGGCCGATCGACGAGACGGAAGCCGCCGCCCTGCCGGTTCTGACGCAGGGCGCGGCGCTGCGCTTCCTGCTGACGCGCACCTATGACTGGATCAACCATGACGAAAGCTGGCTGGTCCGTCCCAAGGACCCGCGGGAATATGCGCGAAAGCTGCGCTTTCATCGCCAGGTCCGCCACGCAGGAGAATATGGGCTTTGACGGATACGCAGCGGCCAATCACGCATAGCGCGCCCCGCCCCGACGCCATCGATATTTTCACCGACGGCGCCTGTTCGGGCAATCCGGGGCCCGGTGGCTGGGCCGCGATCCTGCGTCATGCCGGCCGGGAAAGGGAATTGTCGGGCGGCGAAGCGGTCACCACCAACAACCGCATGGAGCTGACGGCGGTGATTGCCGGACTGACGGCGCTCAAGCGCAAGGGGCCGGTCGTCATCCATACCGACTCCCGCTACGTGATGGACGGGGCTTCCCAATGGCTGAGGGGCTGGAAAACGCGCGGCTGGAAAACCGCCGACAAAAAGCCGGTCAAGAACGAGGATTTGTGGCGCGCGCTGGATGCGGCGATGGAAGGCCACAGCATCCGGTGGGTGTGGGTGCGCGGCCACTGCGGCCATGTCGAGAACGAACGCGCCGACCGGTTGGCGCGGGATGCGATCCCGCGCTGACTGTTTGTCTGGTCGCGCAGGCGACGGCTCGATTCTCTCGCCCGCCTGTCGCTGACTATTCTGTCTGGTCGCGCAGGCGACGGTTCGTTTCTCTCGCCTGCCTGTCGCTGACTATTCTGTCTGGTCGCGCAGGCGACGGCTCGATTCTCTCGCCTGCCTGTCGCTGGCTATTCTGTCTGGTCGCGCAGGCGACGGCACGATTCTCTCGCCTGCCTGTCGCTGACTATTCTGTCTGGTCGCGCAGGCGACGGCTCGATTCTCTCGCCTGCCTGTCGCTGACTATTCTGTCTGGTCGCGCAGGCGACGGCTCGATTCTCTCGCCTGCCTGTCGCTGACTATTCTGTCTGGTCGCGCAGGCGACGGCTCGATTCTCTCGCCTGCCTGTCGCTGACTATTCTGTCTGGTCGCGCAGGCGACGGCTCGATTCTCTCGCCTGCCTGTCGCTGACTATTCTGTCTGGTCGCGCAGGCGACGGCTCG
>JBDZVS010000013.1:42989-54798 GCA_040255825.1 Hyphomicrobiales bacterium
ACTATTCTGTCTGGTCGCGCAGGCGACGGCTCGATTCTCTCGCCTGCCTGTCGCTCCGCGTCTAGGTGAGTTGCCCCAGCCTGCTGGTAAGCTGACTTAGCATGTGCTCGGCGCTCGACACCTCGAACGCGCCGGGCTCCTCGACATTCAGGCTTTTGACCACGCCGTCCTCGACGATCATGGAATAGCGCTGACTGCGCTTTCCCATGCCGAACTTGGTGCCGTCCATCACAAGGCCGGCCTTTTCGGTGAACTCGCCATTGCCGTCGGCCAGCATGTGCACCTTGCCGTCGGCATTCTGGTCCTTGCCCCAGGCGCCCATCACGAAGGCATCGTTCACCGAAAGACAGGCGATGGCGTCCACGCCCTTGGCCTTGAGGGCGTCATGATTGTTGACGAAGCCTGGCACATGCTTGGCCGAGCAGGTCGGGGTGAAGGCGCCGGGCAGCGCGAACAGCGCGACGCGGCGGCCCTTGAAGAAATCGTCCGTTTTTACGGGCGTTGGCTTGCCGTCGTGCATTTCCATCAGGGTGACGGAAGGAACCCTGTCGCCGACTTTGATCGTCATCATGCTCTCCTGGGAAAAGGCCCCTTCGACAAGTCAGCCCGGTTCGGTCGTGGCGGTAATATTGTAGTGCCGGGCGATATAGTCCAGCACCCCCTTGGCATCGAGGGCGGGTGAAAAGAAATAACCCTGGCCGAATTCGCAGCCCAGCCGGTCCAGGAACTGGGCGTCGCCCTCGCTCTCGATCCCTTCGACCACCACCCGCCGCTTCAGGTCGTGGGCCATGGTCACGATCGACCGCAGCATCACCTCGCTGTCATTGTCGATGCCGCGATCCTCGCCATCCCGGCGTTCCAGGAAACTTTTGTCGATCTTGACGGTATCCACCGGCAAGGTGCGCAACTCGCTCAGGGCCGAGGCGCCGGTGCCGAAATCGTCAAGCGACAGGCCGGCCCCCAGCGCGCGCACATGCGCCAGCGTCCTGGCCAGGCGTCCGTCGCCGGCCACCGCGCTCTCGGTGATTTCCAGGTTGAGCGTGCCCTGTGCGATGGCGTTGCCGGCCAGCACCGCGCGCAACATGGCCTCGAAACCGGAATCCATCAGTTGCCGGCGGGAAAGATTGACGCTCACAAACAAAGGCGGCCGCACGGGGAAATAGCGCTGCCAGCGCACCAGGTCGGCAGCGGCCCGTTCCAGGGCAAAGCGGCCCAGCGCCACGATCAGGCCCGTCTCCTCACTGTGGGCGATGAAATCGCCGGGCGCAACCAGGCCCTTGCGCGGATGCTGCCAGCGCAGCAGCGCCTCGAAACCGGCGACGCTGCGGTCGGCCAGCCGGATGATCGGCTGGTAAAAGACGTCCAGTTGGCCGTCCGCCAGCGCATGGCGCAGCTCGCTTTCCAGCGCCACCGGATCGCTTGATGCCGTGGCCGCAAGATCATCCGCGTAAAGACGGGCGCCGCCGCCCTGCCGCTTGGCCGACAGCAGCGCCAGCTCGGCATTGCGGATCAGCAGCATGGGGTCTTCGCTCTGCGACCCCTGGGCCAGGCCCACGCTGCCGGGCGCGAAGATGTCGCGTTCGCCGACGCGGCAGGGCGCGGCCAGCGCCTGCGCCAGGGCCTCGCCCAGCGCGGACGGGTCCTGGCGCGGATCGGTAAACAGCAAGGCGAAACTGTCGCCTCCGACGCGGAACACCTGCGCTTGCTGGTCTGGAATCGCCAGCCGCGCCGCCACCTGCTTCAAGACCTCATCGGCGCCCGCGTCGCCCAGGCTGGCATGGATGGCCTTGAAGCGGTCGATATCCAGCAGCGCCAACAGCGCGCGGTCCAGGTCCCCACCCAGGCCGTCCAGCGCCTGCATCAGCGCCACCCGGTTGCCGAGCCCCGTCAATGCGTCACGCGCAGGGGCCAGGACCAAGCTTTCACCCTGAGCGAAGGCATGCGCGAATTCCTGCTCCTTGCGCTGGGTCACGTCGGACAAAAGCCCCAGACAGTCCGACGGCACATCCTCTCCCGTCACGATGGTGGCGCGCAGTTCCAGCCAGCGATAGGGACCTTTCTCCGGCGTGGAATTCTGGCCGCGGGCGCGGAATTCCAGGCGGAAGGCCAAGCCCGAGCGATGGCGGTATTCCTCCAGCGCGCGGTTGTAAATGTCGCGGTCCTCGGGATGGATCAGCGCCGTCCAGTCCGAATGCGAGATCGTGATCTCCCGCGCCGGCAGTCCCACCATCGCGGCAGCCCCCGGCGACAGCGTCAGAAGGCCGGCCCGGAAATCCAGGTTGAAGATTCCCTGATGCGCCGCGCCGATCGCCACCAGCGCCAGGGACTTGGCGGGCGTCGCCGCGTCGATGGGGGCGCCGTCATCGGCCTGCGCCTCCAACAGGCGCGCCGCGTTCGTTCCATGCAGGAACGGCAGGACCGCGATCTCCTCGCTGGCGATCACCGCCAGCGCCAGAAGGATCGCGCCGGCGGCGGCGAAACCGCCGGTTGCGGCGGGCCCCGTCAGGCTCTCGCCCAACCCGCCCACCGCGGTGACGGCCGCCGCCATCGCCACCAGCGCAAAAGCCGCCGCGCTGGGCGCGATCACCTGCGCCGCCTTGTAGCCCTTGCGCCCGCAGGCGATCAGATAGAGGGCCACGCAGACCGAGCCCAGCACGATCACGATGTCGGTCAGAAGCGTCGCGGCCGGCAGCCCCAGATAGGCCAGCACGCCAAGGCCGATGAACCCATAGAGCACGCGATGGAAAAGCTTTTCATATCTGGGCCAGGTATCGCGCAACGGAATAATGGCGTTGGCCAGCCGGGCGCCGGCCACCAGCGCCAGCACCGTCAGAAATGCCGAAAGGCCGTAAGGCCCGCCGATGGGCGTGGCCAGGCTGGCGTCGAACATGCCGGTTCCCGCCAGCCAGCTGAACAGCATCAGCAAAAGGGTCAGCGCCACCCAGCGCGGCGCGGCATGGCCGATCAGCACCGCCAGACCACCCATGACCAGGGCGGCGGCGCCGATCAGCGCGGCCACGCCGGTGATGAAGATGGCGAGCTGGCGATTGTGCGAGGCCAGCGCCGGCTCGGTCCAGGCGAACAGCGCGGGCGGCGTGGCGGCGTTGGCCACCCGGATCGCCAGGCTGACGGTGGTGACGGGCGGCACGATCACCCGCCAGGCGCGGTGGCCATATGCGGTGGCGGTCTCCACCACCGTGCCGGAATCGGAACTGGCCACCCCCAGGATGGCCGGCCGCGTGCGATGCGGCAGAACCGACAGCGCCATGCGCGGCGGCTGCCCGGCCAGCAGCACGCGCGTGGCCGGCCGAACGGAATCGTTGTTGACCTGCAGCAGATACCAGACCGAGCCGTCTTCCTCGGTGGTGCGGCCGGGCGCGTGATAGGGCGTCAGCACGGTCTTGAGCGGCAGGACATTCTCGGTGCTGCCGAAATTCACCGAGGGATCGGCGGCGAGCGCCGGCACGGACAAGACCGGCGCGGACAAAAGCGCGAATAGCGACGCCCAGAACAGGGCGATGAGGCGTGCTGTCTTCATCAATCTCGCAATCTGGATCGAAGGGCGCGGCGTCTGGGGCGCGCACCCGCGCCGCTAACCTAGCTGCGCTTCTTCCTTGAGCAAAGCAAATAGAAGATGATCGGCCCACTGGCCGTTGATCATCAGATAGCGGCGCGCCAATCCTTCCTGCGAAAAACCGGCGCGCATCAGAAGATTCCTGGATGCTTCGTTCTGCACCAGGCACGCCGCCTCGATCCGGTGCAGGCCCAGCGTGCGGAACACGAAGGGAATCAGGGCTTTTACCGCCGCGGTCATATAGCCCTGGCGCGCGAATTTCTGCCCGATCCAATAGCCCAGCGTGCAGCATTGCGTCACGCCGCGCCGCACGTTGGACAAGGTGCAGCCTCCAAGCAACGCATCGTCACTCTTGCGCAACACGAAGAAGACATAGGCCGAATCCAGCCGCGTCTCCTTTTGATACCGCTTGATGCGGCGGCGGAACGAGCCGCGGGTCAGCTCGTCGCTGGCCCACACCGGCTCCCACGGCACCAGGAATTCGCGGCTGTCGCCGCGCAGCTTGGCCCAGGCGGCATAATCGCCGATGCGCGGATAGCGCAGATAGATTCCATCGCCCTGGATCACCGGCTGCTGGCCGCCCGGAAAGGTCAGCCCGCGCATGAAGGCGATGGGACTTGTCTTGGCGAGCGCGGCCTTGACCATTATTCCGCCGCACTCGGCATGGCGGCGCCGCCAAACCGCGCGGCGAAGCGCGCATGGCTTTCCAGTCGCGACACCGGACCGATGGCGGCCATGGCGGGAACGGCCGACTGCATCAGCCGCACCGCATAGCCGCGCACCTGCGCTGCATCGATGGCGTCGAGCTGGGCGACGATCTCGGCGGGAGACTGCAACCGGCCCAGGGCGAACAACTGACAGGCGATCTGTTCGGCGCGCGAGCCCGGCCGTTCCAGCCCCATCAGCAGCGACACCTTGATCTGGGCACGGGCGCGGGCGACTTCCGCCTCGGTCAGGTTGGCGGCCATGGCTTGCATCTCGCCGGCCACGACGGCGGCGATCTCGCCGGCTTCCTTTTCGCCGGTGCCGGCATAGATGCCCAAAAAGCCGCTGTCCTGGAAGCCGTTGGCGAAGGCATAGATCGAATAGCACAGGCCGCGCTTCTCGCGCGCCTCCTGGAACAGCCGCGAGGAGGTGCCGCCCCCCAGCGCGGTGGCGTAGATCTGGCCGACGAAGAAATCCGGATCGGCGTTCGCCAGGCCCGGCAATGCGAAGGCCAGGTGCGCCTGTTCCAATTCTTCTTCCTGGCGGAATTCGCCGCCGGTATAGCGCGCGGCGGCAGGCGCGGGGATGGCGCCGGGCTTCAACTGCGCGAACAGATCCTCGGCCAGCCGGACCATCGCGCCATGCTCGACCGCGCCCGAGGCGATCAGCGTCATCGCGCCGGCGCGATAATTGGCGGTCATGTAATCGCGCAGCATCTGCTGGGAGAATGCGCCGACCGTGGCTTCCTCGCCCAGGATGGGCCAGCCCATGGCCTGGTCCTGGAACATCGCGTTCTGCAGATGATCGAAGATGATGTCGTCGGGCGTGTCGCGCGCCTGGCCCAGCTCCTGCAGCACCACCTGGCGCTCGCGTTCCAGCTCGCCCGCCTCGAAGGTGGGACGGATGAGGATGTCGGCGATGATGTCCAGCGCCACCGGCACGTCATTCTTCAGCACCCGGGCATGAAAGGCGGTCTGCTCGCGGCTGGTATAGGCGTTCAGGATGCCGCCCACCGCCTCGATCTCCTCGGCGATGACGCGGGCGCTGCGCCGCTCGGTCCCCTTGAACGCCATGTGTTCCAGCATGTGCGAGATGCCCATCTGGACCGGGGCCTCATTGCGGGTGCCGGTGTTGACCCATACGCCGACGGCGGCGCTCTCCAGCCCCGGCATGGGGTCCGTCACGACGGTCAATCCATTGGAAAGATTGGATATTTCAGGGTTCATGCGGCCAGTCTAGAAGAGATGAAACGCTTAATCAAAATGTCATCCGGGGGCAGGGTTTCCATGCGCTCCGGCAGGGCCTCGAGGGCCGCCAGCCGCCCCGGCACGGGCGGCGGGGCGCCGGTGGCCCTGGCCACGGCGTCGGGGAACTTGGCGGGATGGGCGGTGGACAGGATCACCGCCGCCGCGCCCTCCTGCGCCAGCCGGGGGCCGATCAGCCGTCCGGCGCTGGCGGCAACCGCCGTGTGCGGGTCCAGGATGCGCCCGGTTTCGGCCTTGACCGCGGCGATGGTGGCCAGGGTGGCGGCATCGTCGAAGGCATGGGCGTCATAGCGGGCGCGAAGAGCGGCCAGCGCCGGGGCAGGCAATTCCAGCCGCCGGTCGCGGGCGAAGCCGGCCATGGCGGCGGCGATCCAGCCGGCGTCGCGACCACTGGCCTCGAACAGCGCGCGCTCGAAATTCGACGCCACCTGGATGTCCATCGACGGGCTGAGCGTGGCATGGCTGGGGCCGGGGGCATAGACGCCAGTTTCCAGCGCGCGCACCAGGATGTCGTTGGCGTTGGTGGCGATCACCAGCTTGCGGACCGGCAGGCCCATGCGCATCGCCGCCTCGCCGGCGAAGACATCGCCGAAATTGCCGGTGGGCACGACGAAGGTGACAGGAACGTCCAGCCGCGCGGCCGCGGTGAAATAGTAGATGGCCTGGGCGGCGATGCGGGCGAAATTGATGGAATTGACGGCCGTCAGTGAAACATCGCGCGCGAAATCCGCATCCGCGAACAGCCGCTTCACGATCGACTGGGCGTCGTCGAAGCTGCCTTCCAGCGCGATGTTGTGGACGTTGGCGTGGCTGCTGGTGGTCATCTGCAGGCGCTGCACCCGGCTGACCCGGCCCTTCGGATGCATCACGAAGACATCGATATTGGGCAGGCCGCCCAGCGCCGCGATCGCGGCCGAGCCGGTGTCGCCGCTGGTCGCCGCCACCACGCTCGCCCGCCCGCCGCGCCGCGCCAGCGCGCGGGAAAAGAGCTGGCCCAGGATCTGCAGCGCCACATCCTTGAACGCCAGGGTGGGGCCGTGGAAAAGCTCCAGCAGGAACTGGCCTTCCGCCAGCGGCGTCAGGGGCGCCACCTCGGCCACGTCGAATCCGGCATAGGCGGCGGCGATGGCCTGGCGTAGCTCGTCGTCCGCGAACGCGCCCTCGGTGAAACGCGACAGAATGCGGAAGGCGGCTTCGTTCCAGTCCAGATCCCGGAAGGCGGCGATCTCGCCGGCGCTGAACTGCGGCCAGTGTTGCGGCAGATAGAGACCGCCATCGGGCGCCAGCCCCGCCAGCAGGACATCGGCAAAGGAGGTTTCGGGGGCGCTCCCGGAGAAAACGGTTCGCGTGGAGATGAAATTCACGACAGCAGCCTTTTGCGCGGTCCTTGGCGGGCGAGCCTGATGGGCGGTCCTTATAGGGCCGCAGGCCCCGCGGCGGCTACCCCCGCCGGCAGGGCGGCTATTTCCAGGAAATCCTGCCCTTGGAAAGGTGATAGGCCAGCCAGACCCCCAGCAGACCCGCCGCCAGCCCGAACCAGGTGACGGCATAGGACAGATGCTGGTTGCGGAAGGTCACCACCGTCTGCCCACCCTTTGGCCAGCCCCCCGGATTGGGCGTGGCGTCGGCCTCGATCAGCTCCGGGGCGGCCAGGGTGATGTGGTCGGCGGCGGCGATGGCCTTCAGGTCGCGGGCATACCAGATGCGCTGTGCCCGATCCGGCGGCGGCGTGAACCAGCCCGGCCCGTCCGGCAGGCGCCACACGCCGGTGACCCGAACCGGCCCAACGACATTTCCGGCGGCGCGGCTGGCCGGATCCAGCCGGTCCTTCGGCACCACACCCCGGTCCACCATCAGCCAGCGCCCGTCCCCGGTGCGCAGCGGCGTCAGCACATGATAGGCCGGATCGCCCGCGGCATCGGCGCCGAAGACATAGGCCTCGCGCGCATGATCGAAACGGCCGGTGACGGTGACGCGGCGGTACTGGGCATTGGCCGCATCCATCGCCAGCACGCGGTCCAGCCCGACCGGGGCGGCGCGCATATGGCCGTTCACCTGTGCGATCAATCCCAGCTTCCACTGCAGCCGCTCGAGCTGCCACACGCCCAGGCCGCAAAGGACGGCGAACAGGACGGTGCAGGCGATGGTCAGGCCGGGATAGGGGCGGAAGGTCATTCCACCCGGCCTTCGCCCGCCTTGTGCCGGTACTGCAGGACCAGCAGCGCCGACTTGGACAGGCGCAGGAAGACGGCGGTGAGGATCACGATCAGCGGCCCCCACAGCGCGGCATGCACCCACAAGGGCGGCTGGAAGGTGAACTCGGTCCACAGCGCCAGGCCGCAGACGATCGCGCCCACGATCAGGATGCCGAACACCGCCGGGCCGTCGCCCGGATCGAAGATGGCATAGTCCAGCCCGCAGGACGGACAGGCGCTGCGCACCGCGATATAGCCGGCGAACAACGGCCCCTGCCCGCAGCGCGGACAGAGGCCGAGGAAGATGGCTTTGACGGTATTGGGCGGGGGCGTCACGTCACGCCTCGGCGAGGGACTTTGATCCCCTGAGCAGGGCGCCGCGCGGCTCATGGCGACAGCGCGTGAACGCCACGGTGGCCATGCGCGAAGGCGCGACGCGCTCAGGGGCCAAAAGACTAGCCCATCGTGACCGGTCCCTCGCCCCACACATAAATGCAGGCAAACAGGAACAGCCACACCACGTCGACGAAATGCCAGTACCAGGCCGCCGCCTCGAAGCCGAAATGGCGGGTGGGCGTGAAGTGGCCCTGGATGGCGCGGAACAGGCAGACGGTCAGGAAGATGGTGCCGACGATGACGTGGAAACCATGAAAGCCCGTCGCCATGAAGAAGGTCGAGCCATAGATCGCGTCGAAATTGCCCGCGCCCGCGGCCAGGTCGATATGGGCCGGGTCGGTGAAGGGCGCCAGCGCCAGATGGTTCATGCCGAAGGTAAAGGGCGCATGGGCATATTCCCAGGCCTGCACGGCAGTGAAGCTGACGCCCAGCAGCACCGTCAGGGCCAGGCCCTGGATCGCGCCCTTGCGGTCGCCGGTCTGGATGGCATGGTGCGCCCAGGTCACTGTGGTGCCCGAGGTCAGCAGGATCAGCGTGTTCAGCAGCGGCAGGTGCCAGGGATCGAGCGTGGTGACGCCGGCGGGCGGCCAGCTTCCGATGCTGGCGTCGTTGAAGAAGATCGCCGAGTTGAAATAGGCCCAGAACCAGGCGACGAAGAACATCACCTCGGAGGCGATGAACAGCAGCATGCCGTAGCGCAGGTGCAGCTTCACCACCGGCGTGTGGGCGCCCTGAACCACCGACTCGTTGATGACGTCGCGCCACCAGCCGGCCATGGTGTAGAGCACGCCCGCCAGGCCGATCAGGAACACCCAGGGCTCGCCCGCCAGCGGACCGAAGCCGGCATAGCCCTTGTGCATCCACAGCACCGCGCCGACCATCATCGCGAAGGCCGCCATCGAGCCGACAACCGGCCAGGGGCTGGGATCGACCAGGTGATAATCGTGTTTCACATCGCTCGACATAGCATCAGGCCCCAATGTTATTGCCCACCGTGCCATTGCACGATGGACATGAGATAAACAAGCACCGCGAACCCGCCCAGAACCAGAGCGAGAGCGATGTTCCGTTTGCGGCGCGCGCGCCCTGCATCGTCGTCGTCTTTCACGCGCCGGGCACCAGAAGCGACAGCGCCGCCGGCGAAAGCGGATGCAGGCCCACCAGCTTCTCGACGATCAGGGCTGCGAACAACGCCGCCAGGTAAAGCAGCGAGACGCCGAACAGACGATGCGCGGCGGGCTCCTTTACCTCATCGGTCTCGCGCAGGACGCAAACCGCCTCCCACAGGAACCAGAGCCCGATTCCGGCGCTGGCCGCCAGATAGAGCGGACCGCCCACATTCAGCAGCGTGGGGACCACGCCCAGCGGCACCAGCACCAGCGTATAGAGCAGGATCTGCACCCGGGTATGCGGCTTGCCCCTCACCACCGGCAGCATCGGCACCCCGGCGCGCGCATAATCGCCCGACCGCCACAGCGCCAGCGCCCAGAAATGCGGCGGCGTCCACATGAAGATGATCGCCACCAGCAGCAGCGGCGCCACCGATACATCGCCCGTCACCGCGGCCCAGCCGATGGCCGGCGGCAACGCCCCCGCCAACCCGCCGATCACGATGTTCTGCGCCGTGCGCCGCTTCAGCCACAGGGTATAGACCACGACGTAGAAGAAGATGGTGAAGGCCAGAAGCCCCGCCGCCAGAAGGTTCACGAACAGGAACATGGTGGCGACCGACGCCACCGCCAGCGCCCATCCGAAGGCCAGGGCATCGTCGCGCCCGACACGGCCCAGCGGGATCGGCCGGGTGGCGGTGCGCGCCATCAGCCGGTCGATATCGTGGTCATAGGCCATGTTGAGGCACCCCGATGCCCCGGCCCCGACCGCGATACACAGCAGCGCCGTGAACGCGGTCAGGGGATGGATCTGGCCCGGCGCCGCCACCAGCCCGGCCAGCCCCGTGAAGATCACCAGGCTCATCACGCGCGGCTTCAGCAGCGCGAAGAAGTCGCCGACGGTGGTGACGCGAGGTTCGACAAGCGAAAGCGACATGGGCCGTTCGGGTTCCCTTAGCGGATGGTGGGCAGTTCGTTGAACTGATGGAAGGGCGGCGGCGACGGCAGCGTCCACTCCAGGGTGGTTGCGCCCACGCCCCAGGGATTGTCCCCCGCCTTCCGCTTCCTGATGAAGGCCTCGGCCACGATGACCAGGAACACCAGGACGCCGAAGCCCGCGATGAAGGCGCCGATCGACGAGATGTAGTTCCAGCCCGCATAGGCGTCGGGATAGTCGGCATAGCGGCGCGGCATGCCGGCCAGGCCCAGGAAGTGCATCGGGAAGAAGGCCAGGTTCACACCGATGAAGGTGATCCAGAAATGAACCTTGCCCAGCGTCTCATTGTACATGTAGCCGGTGAACTTCGGG
This sequence comes from Hyphomicrobiales bacterium, assembly GCA_040255825.1. Lineage (GTDB taxonomy): Bacteria > Pseudomonadota > Alphaproteobacteria > Micropepsales > Micropepsaceae > Rhizomicrobium. The sequence goes on from JBDZVS010000013.1 coordinate 53,543, forward strand.
AACCAGAAGTAGAAGCCCGCGAAGATCGCGAACACCGCGCCCAGCGACAGCACGTAATGGAAGTGCGCCACGACGTAATAGGTGTCCTGCAGCACGACGTCGACGCCCGCATTGGCCAGCACCACGCCGGTCACGCCGCCCACGGTGAACAGGAAGACGAAGCCGATCGCCCACAGCATGGGGGTCTTGAACTCGATCGAGCCACCCCACATCGTCGCGATCCAGCTGAACACCTTGATGCCGGTGGGCACCGCGATGACCATGGTGGCGAAGACGAAATAGGCCTTGGTGTCGACCGACAGGCCCACCGTGTACATGTGGTGCGCCCAGACCAGGAAGCCGATGAAGCCGATCGCGACCATCGCATAGGCCATGCCCAGATAGCCGAACACCGGACGCTTGGAGAAGGTCGCCACGACATGGCTGATCATGCCGAAGCCGGGCAGGATCAGGATGTACACCTCGGGGTGGCCGAAGAACCAGAACAGGTGCTGGTACAGGATCGGGTCGCCGCCACCGGCCGGATTGAAGAAGGTGGTGCCGAAATTGCGGTCGGTCAGCAGCATGGTGATGGCGCCGGCCAGGACGGGCAGCGACAACAGCAGCAGGAACACGGTCACCAGGATCGACCACACGAACAGCGGCATCTTGTGCAGGGTCATGCCCGGCGCACGCATGTTGAAGATGGTGGTGATGAAATTGATCGCGCCCAGGATCGAGGAAGCGCCGGCGATATGGACCGAGAAGATCGCGAAATCCATCGCCGGGCCGGGCGATCCGGTGGTGGACAGCGGGGCGTACATGGTCCAGCCGCCGCCCATGCCGATGCCGCCCGAGTCGCCCTCCACGAACATGCTCAGGATCAGCAGCGCGAAGCTGAAGGGCAGCAGCCAGAAAGAGATGTTGTTCATGCGCGGGAACGCCATGTCGGGCGCCCCGATCATCAGCGGCACGAACCAGTTGCCAAATCCGCCCATCATCGCCGGCATGGCGAAGAAGAAGATCATGATGAGGCCATGGGCGGTGGTGAACACCAGATACATGTTCTTGCCGGCGTCGAGCGCGGCGTCGCCGTTCACGCCGTAGACCATGGCCGCCAGCCCGTGGAACAGCTGGATGCCCGGCTCCTGCAGCTCAAGCCGCATCATGCCGGACAGCAGCGAGCCGACGACGCCCGCTATAATGGCGAACACCAGGTACATCGTGCCGATGTCCTTGTGGTTCGTCGAATAGACGTAGCGCCGCCAGCCGGTGGG
>JBDZVS010000014.1:0-111 GCA_040255825.1 Hyphomicrobiales bacterium
GAGCGAGGGCGAGATGAGTCAATGATCGTCATGGCCCGCTTCATGCGGGCCATCCGGTTTGTCGTGAATTGCGCCCGCTGACGAACCTGAGCGAGGGCGAGATGAGTCAAT
>JBDZVS010000014.1:211-51224 GCA_040255825.1 Hyphomicrobiales bacterium
GATCGTCATGGCCCGCTTCATGCGGGCCATCCAGTTTGCTGTGAAATTTGATCGCGGTTCCTGGCGACGTGGGAACGGCCGGCTGCGGGAAAACCGCTTCAGCGGCCTTCCCTTGGTCTGCTCATCATGTTGGAGACATACGCCTTCACCGTGTTCACCACTTCGGCCTCATGCTTGTCGAAGAAGTGGTTGGCGCCCTCGATCTTGTTGTAGGTGATCCTGATGCCCTTCTGGGCGGTCAGCCGGTCCACCAGCTTCTGCACGTCGGTCTCGGGCACGACATTGTCCCTGGTGCCATGCACGATCAGGCCGGAGGCGGGACACGGCGCCAGGAAGGCGAAATCATACATGCTGGCGGGCGGTGCGATGGAGACAAAGCCGGTGATCTCGGGCCGGCGCATCAGGAGTTGCATGCCGATCCAGGCGCCAAAGCTGATACCGCACACCCATACATGGCTGGGATTGGGATAAAGCGTGTTCATCCAGTCGAGCACGGCGGCAGCGTCCGACAATTCGCCCGCCCCGTTGTCGAAGCTGCCCTGGCTGCGGCCCACGCCGCGGAAGTTGAACCGCACGGTGGTGCAGCCCAGCCCGTGGAACATATGAAACAGGTCATAGACCAAGGGGTTGTTCATCGTCCCGCCAAACTGGGGATGGGGGTGCAGGACCAGCGCCATCGGCGCGCCATTGGCCTTCTGCCGCTGGTAGCGCGCTTCGATGCGGCCGGCCGAGCCGGGCAGGATGATATCAGGCATGGATTCTCGTTTTCCCCACCACGGCAATCTGCAACCAAAAAACTCTGGAATTCACGCCACGAAGGCTAGGAATATCCGCAGTTTTTTCAATGCCTTGCCGATTTGCCCATCAAAACGATGCGAATACTTGACCGACCTACTCAGGAACTCTATATCCCAGTCGACCGGGTTTTCCCTGGCCCCTCTCTACACCGGGAAAGGGGTGGAAAAGCAAGGAAAAACGCCCGTTTCGGGGTCCGGCGACAGAAGGAACTGCGCTCATGCGGCTGAGCACGAAGGGACGATATGCGGTGATGGCTATGGCCGATCTGGCCGGAAACGCCGCGCAGCCGGCCGCGATGGGAGAGCCCCGCCCCGTGGCGCTGGCCGATATCGCCGACCGCCAGGACATTTCGCTGTCCTACCTGGAACAGCTTTTCGCCAAGCTTCGGCGCGGCGGCCTGGTTTCCAGTGTGCGCGGCCCCGGCGGCGGCTATCGCCTGTCGCGTCCGGCGGACCAGGTGCGGATCGCTGACATCATCATGGCGGTGGACGAGCCCATCGCCGCCACCCGCTGCAAGACCGGCAGCACCAAGGGCTGCACCAAGTCGGGCGCCCGCTGCATGACCCATGACCTATGGGAAGAGCTGGGCCAGCAGATCCACGTTTTCTTGTCGTCGGTCAGCCTGGCCGATGTGGTCGAGCGCCGCGTGCTGGGCCGGGCGCGGCCTTGCAACGATGTCGGCTTCGACGCGGACAAGAACATGCCCGCGAACGGCCAAACCGTCGCGGCGGAGTAGTTTCGAGTACGTCATGCATTATTGCGATCACAATGCGACTTCGCCGCTGAGGCCCGAAAGCCTGGCCGCCATGACCCATGCGCTGGGCATTTGCGGCAATCCTTCTTCCGTCCACGCCAACGGCCGCGCTGCCCGCGCCATCGTGGACGACGCGCGCGACAAGGTCGCCGCCCTGATTGGCGCGACAAGCGAGCAGGTGATCTTCACCAGCGGCGCGACCGAAGCGGCGTCGCTGGCGCTGCGGGGCGCGGTCGAGGGCGCGCTGGACGCGCAGGAATCGGATGGGCGCCCACGCATCACCCGCTTGTTCGTATCGGCCATCGAACATGCCTGTGTGCAGGCCACCGCCCGGCGCATGGCCGAAGACCTGCCCTGGCTGGGACTCACCACCCTGCCGGTGACGGCCGGGGGCGTCGTCGATACCGAGGCGCTTCGTGTCGCGTTGCGCGAGGGCGAGGGCCGGGCGCTGGTGGCGGTGATGGCGGCCAACAACGAGACCGGGGTGATACAGCCGCTGGCTGAAGTCTCGCGCCTGTGCCGCGAGGTGGGCGCGCTGCTGCTGGTCGATGCGGTGCCGGCCGCCGGCAAGATCGCGCTGGATTTTTCGCTGTGCGATTACATGGTGCTGTCGGCCCACAAGATGGGCGGGCCGCAGGGCGCGGGCGCGCTGGTCGTGGCCGATGGCGCACCGCTCAGGCCGCAGCTTCTGGGCGGCGGCCAGCAGCGAGGCCTGCGCGCGGGCACAGAGAATCTGGCCGGCATTGCCGGCTTCGGCGCGGCGGCGCACACCCTGCGCGATGCCGATGGCGAGCGCGCGCGGCTGGCGCACCTGACCGAACGGTTCGAGACGGCGCTGAAAAAGGCGGTGCCCGACGCGGCGATTTTCGGCGCCGATGCGGCGCGCCTTTGCAGCACCAGCAATTTCGCGATTCCCGGCGTGGCGTCGCAGACGGCGCTGATCGCGCTGGACCTGGACGGCGTGCGCATGAGCGCCGGGGCCACCTGTTCGTCCGGCCGGATCGAGCCCTCCCATGTGCTGGCGGCGATGGGGATTGCTCCCGAACTTTCAGAGGCGGCGCTGCGCGCCAGCTTCGGCTGGAACAGCACGATCGAAGATGTACAGGCCGCGGTGGAATCGCTGGTCAAGCTGACCGAGCGCGCACGCCGCTCGCCCACAACCGATAGGGCCGCATGATGTCCAGCGCCGCGCAGAAACAGACCCGCAAGACCGTCGCCGAGATCGGCGAGAAGTACAAATACGGCTTCGTCACCGACATCGAGATGGAGCGCGCGCCCAAGGGGCTCAGCGAGGATACCGTCCGCTACATCTCGGCCAGGAAGGGCGAGCCGGACTGGATGCTGGAATGGCGGCTGGCCGCATACCGGCGCTGGGTGCAGATGAAGGAGCCGAGCTGGGCGCGGGTGCATTATCCGCCGATCGACTACCAGGATGCCTATTACTTCGCCGCGCCCAAAAAGGCGCCGAAGAAGCAGAGCCTGGACGAGGTCGATCCCAAGCTGCTGGAAACCTACAACAAGCTGGGCATCCCGCTGCACGAGCAGATGGCGCTGGCCGGCGTGGCGGTGGACGCGGTGTTCGACAGCGTCTCGGTCGCCACCACATTCAAGGAAAAGCTGAACCAGGCGGGCGTGATCTTCTGCCCCATCAGCGAGGCGATCCGCGACTATCCCGAACTGGTGAGGAAGTATCTGGGCACGGTGGTGCCGGTGACGGACAATTTCTTCGCCACCCTGAACTCAGCCGTGTTCTCGGACGGCACTTTCGCCTATGTGCCCAAGGGCGTGCGCTGCCCGATGGAACTGTCCACCTATTTCCGCATCAATGCCTCGGAGACCGGCCAGTTCGAGCGCACGCTGATCATTGCCGACGAAGCAAGCTATGTCAGCTATCTGGAAGGCTGCACCGCGCCCAAGCGCGACGAGAACCAGCTTCATGCCGCGGTGGTCGAGCTGGTGGCGCTGGACGATGCCGAGATCAAATATTCCACGGTTCAGAACTGGTATCCCGGCGACGAGGAAGGCAAGGGCGGCATCTACAACTTCGTCACCAAGCGCGGCGACTGCCGCGGCGCGCGCTCGAAGATTTCCTGGACCCAGGTGGAGACCGGCTCGGCCATCACCTGGAAATACCCGTCCTGCATCCTGCGCGGCGACCATTCGGTGGGCGAATTCTATTCCATCGCCATCACCAACCATTTCCAGCAGGCCGACACAGGCACGAAGATGATTCACCTGGGCGCCGATACCCGCTCGCGCATCATCTCCAAGGGCATTTCGGCCGGCAAGGCGCAGAACACCTATCGCGGCCTGGTCAGCGTCTACGGCAAGGCGAAGAATGCCCGCAACTATACCCAGTGCGATTCGCTTCTGATCGGCGGCGACTGCGGGGCCCATACCGTGCCCTATATCGAAAGCCGCAATCCGACCGCCCGCGTCGAGCATGAGGCGACGACATCGAAAATCGCGGAAGACCAGCTCTTCTATTGCCTGGCGCGCGGCATCCCCCAGGACGAGGCGGTGTCGCTGATCGTCAACGGCTTCTGCAAGGAAGTCCTGCAACAGCTTCCCATGGAATTCGCGGTCGAGGCCCAGAAGCTGGTGGGCATCTCGCTGGAAGGTTCGGTAGGTTAATCATGCTTGAGATCAAGAACCTTCATGTCGCCGTCCAGGGCAAGGAAATCCTTAAGGGGTTGACGCTCTCGATCGGGGCGGGCGAGGTGCACGCCATCATGGGACCCAACGGCTCGGGCAAGTCCACACTCTCCTATGTGCTGGCGGGCCGCGCCGGCTATGACATCACCGAAGGTTCCATCGTCTATGACGGCGAGAACCTGGCTGCCATGCCGCCGGAAGAACGCGCCGCCAAGGGCATTTTCCTGGCGATGCAGTACCCGGTGGAGATTCCCGGCGTCACCACCATGGCGTTCCTGAAGACGGCATTGAACGCCCAGCGCCGCCAGCGCGGCGAATCCGACCTGGACGCGGTGGGCGTGCTGAAGCTGGTGCGCGCCAAGGCCAAGACGTTGAATGTCTCGGAAGAGATGCTCAAGCGCGCCCTGAATGTGGGCTTTTCCGGCGGCGAGAAGAAGCGGCTGGAGATTCTCCAGATGGCGCTGTTCGAGCCGAAGCTGGCGGTTCTGGACGAGACCGATTCCGGCCTCGACATCGACGCCCTGCGTCTGGTGGCCGAAGGGGTCAACGCGCTGCGCAGCCCGGCGCGCGCCATGCTGGTGATCACGCACTATCAGCGCCTGCTGGATTATATCGTCCCCGACCGCATCCATGTCCTGGCCAGGGGCCGCATCGTCGCCGAAGGCGGCAAGGAACTGGCGCTGGAACTGGAAGCCAAGGGCTATGAGCACATCGTGGGCCAGGCGGCATGAGGTACCCGGCATGACAGCGCTTTCGGCCATCGCCCTGTCGGAACAGCGCCGCGCCAACGCGGCGGCGCTGGTGCGCGAGCGCGGCGTGCCCCATCGGCGCATCGAGGAATGGAAATATTCCGACCTGCGCGCCGCGCTGGGCGAAACCGGCATCGGCGCGGTGGTGGCGCAATATCTGGTCAGGAGCCTGCCCTACGGCATGGAAGCGTGGGACCTGGCGCGGCCGGATCCCCCCGTCTGGGTTCGCGATAATTTCGCGCGCGAAAGCGGCAACACCATGAGCGCCGCCTCGCTGGCGCTGGCCGATGGCGGTATCGCCCTGCGCCTGCCGGCCGGGCTGACGCCGGCCGAGCCCCTGAAGCTGGACTTCACCGGCATCGGCCATGTCCGCGCCCTGCTGGTGGTGGAAAAGGACGCCGCGCTCAACCTTGTCGAAGGTGTCGGCGCCGGTGATATTCGCAATGGCGACTTCCGCAATGTCGGATTCGAGATCGTGCTGGGCGAAGGGGCGCGGCTGGAGCATCTGCGCATCTGCCCGGCGCTGGACCGGGCCGTGCTGGTGGAGGAAGCCGCGGTGCGGCTGGCCGCCGGTGCCGTCTATCGCGGCCATTTTACCGGCTTCGGCGCGCGCCTGTCGCGCATGGAGCTCGACATCGCGCTGGAGGGCGAGGGCGCCCAGGCGCATCTGTCGGGTGTGGCGCTGCTGGATGGCCGCCACAGCGACGTGACCACCCATGTCACCCACGCCGTCGGCAACACGAACAGCACCCAGTTGTTCAAGCATGTCGCGGCGGGCAAGGGCCGCGCCGTCTACCAGGGTAGGGTGACGGTGGCGACGGGCGCCAACGGCAGCGACAGCCTTCAGACCGCCAAGGCGCTGCTGCTGGGCGAGGCGGCCGAAGCAGACCTCAAGCCCGAGCTGGAAATATTCGCCGACGATGTGAAGTGCGCCCACGGCGCGGCGGTCGGCGACCTGGATGCGGAATCGCTGTTCTATCTGCGCGCCCGCGGCATTCCCGAGGCCCAGGCCCGGCGCATGCTGCTGCAGGCCTTCCTGGAAGACGCGGTGGCGCAAATCGCCAATGCGGACAGTCGCGAGCTGGCGCGCACCGAATTGCTGACCGCGCTGGAGGCGGTGACATGACCGCACCCGTCAAGATCGCCATGCCCTTCGATGTCGAAGCGGCGCGGGCCCAGTTTCCCATCCTGTCGCGCACCGTCTATGGCAAGCCGCTGGTCTATCTCGACAGCGGCGCCTCCGCCCAGAAGCCGGCGGTGGTTCTGGATGCCATGACCGATTTCGCCCAGACCGATTATGCCAATGTCCATCGCGGCGTGCATTTCCTGTCGGCGGCCGCCACCGACCGCTATGAGGCCGCCCGCCGCACGGTGCAGAAATTCCTGAACGCGGCGCGCGAGGACGAGATCGTCTTCACCAAGGGCGGAACCGAGGCGATCAACCTGGTCGCCTACAGCTATCTGATGCCGCGGATCCAGCCGGGTGACGAGATCGTGCTCTCGGTGATGGAGCATCATTCCAATATCGTGCCCTGGCACTTCCTGCGCGAGCGCTGCGGCGCGGTGCTGCGCTGGGTCGATGTCGCCGACGACGGCAGCCTGGATGTGGGCGCCCTGGATGCCGCCATCGGGCCGAAGACGAAGCTGGTTGCCATCACCCACATGTCCAACGTGCTGGGCACGGTGACGCCGCTGAAGGACATCGTGGCGAGCGCCCATGCCAAGGGCGTGCCGGTGCTGGCCGATGGCTGCCAGGGCGCGGTGCACGAGGTCGTCGATGTCCAGGCGCTGGACATCGACTTCTATGCCATCACCGGCCACAAGCTTTACGGCCCCACCGGGATCGGCGCGCTTTATGCCAAGTGGGCGCATCTGAAGGCCATGCGTCCCTTCAACGGTGGGGGCGAGATGATCCGCGAGGTGACGAAGGATCGCATCAGCTATGCCGATCCGCCGGCGCGGTTCGAGGCGGGCACCCCGCCGATCCTGGAAGCGGCGGGGCTGGCGGTGGCGCTGGACTGGCTGATGGGCTTCGACCGCGTATCGGTGGCGGCGCATGAACATGCGCTGCTGGCTTACGCCCGCGATCAGGTGTCCCGGTTCAACTGGCTGCGGGTGATCGGCGACGCGCCCGGCAAAGGCGCGATCCTGTCCTTCGAGGCCGATGGCATGCACGCCCACGACCTGGCCACCATCCTGGACCGTGAAGGGGTGGCGGTGCGCGCCGGCCACCATTGCGCCCAGGTGCTGATGGAACGGTTCGCCGTCACCTCCACCACCCGCGCCAGCTTCGCGCTCTACAACACCCGCGCCGATGTCGATGCGCTGGTCGCCGGCCTGGCCCGGGCGCGCGAGGTGCTGCATGGATAACGCGCTGCGCGAGCTCTATCAGGAAGTGATCCTGGATCATTCCCGTCATCCGCGCCATTACGGCGCCATGGGCGGCGCCAGCCATCAGGCGGAAGGCTACAACCCGCTCTGCGGCGACCGGGTCACCGTCTATCTGAAGCTGGATGCGGACGGCCGCGTGGCCGACATCGCCTTTGAAGGCAAGGGCTGCGCGATCAGCCAGGCCAGCGCCTCGATGATGGCCGATCTTCTGAAAGGCCGCTCGAAGGAAGACGCCGAGAAATTGATGGAGAGCTTCCTGCATCTGGTGAAAGGCGAGCCCGCACCCGACCTGTCCGATGACGACCGCGAGATGCTGGAAGTGATGGGCGGAATCAGCGAGTTCCCCATGCGTGTCAAGTGCGCCACGCTTGCCTGGCATACGTTCAGGAATGCGGTTGAAGAGGGCAGGAACACCGTGGAGGAGGGCGCCAGATGAGCGACGCCGCCCACAAGGCCGATATGCCCGCGCTGAGCCAGCAGGAACTCGACGATTTCACCAGCAAACTGGTGAGCGCGCTCAAGACCGTTTACGACCCGGAGATCCCTGTTGATATCTATGAACTGGGGCTTATCTATAAGGTGGATGTCTCCGACAGCAAGGACGTCACCGTGGACATGACGCTGACCGCGCCCAACTGTCCGGTTGCCGGGGAAATGCCCGGCAACGTCCAGGCCGCCCTGCAGACCGTCGAAGGCATCGGCGAGGTGACGGTCAACATGGTCTTCGACCCGCCCTGGACGCCGGACCGTATGAGCGAGGAAGCCAAGCTCGAACTGAACATGTTCTGATGGAAACGCAGACGCCTTCCCGACCAAGACGCGAGCGCCCCAAGCCGGTGCGCCTGACCGATGCGGCCACCGCGCGCGTGCGCGAGATCATGGCCGGCGCCGATGGCCGCTATCTGGGCGTGCGCGTGGGCGTCAAGAACGGCGGCTGCGCCGGCATGAGCTATACGATGGAATATGCGTCCGAAGCCAAGCCCTTCGAGGAGGTGGTGGAGGACAATGGCGTGAAGATCTTCATCGATCCCAAGGCCATCCTGTTCCTGATCGGCACCGAGCTCGATTTCGTTCAGGAAAAATTCGGCGCGCGCTTCCTCTTCAGGAACCCGAACCAGACATCGGCCTGCGGCTGCGGCGAGTCTGTCCAGATCACGCCGGCCCAGTCATGACTCGAGCCCGGCATTTCGCCGGGCGACCATCGACAACCGACAGCTTCCCTCCCGCTTGCGCGCATCGGCGCGCCCAAAAGGGGAAGGTGCCACAACGGGATGTCGCCGGAGACGACCCGAGCTGTGGCGGATGGGGTTAAACACTTAAGCCGCGCTGGGCTCCAGCGCCGCCATCCGGGGGTCGTTCTGGTTCACCACCAGGTTGCGGCCGTGATGCTTGGCGCCGTAGAGGCAGGAATCGGCCCGGCGGATGGCGGTGTCCGCGCTTTCGCCCGGCATGAACTGGGCCACGCCGATGGAGATGGTGATGGTGCCCAGCACTTCACCAGTGGATTTCTTGATCAGCTTCTTGGACTGCACCGACTCGCGGATCTGGTTGGCCACGCGCGTGGCGGCCGCCAGCCCGGTGCCGCGCAGCAGCACGGCGAATTCCTCGCCGCCATAGCGGGCGGCGGTATCGCGGCCCTTGACGTTGTCGGCCAGGCAGCCCGCCACCAGCCGCAGCACCTGGTCGCCCGTCTGGTGCCCCCAACTGTCGTTGAACTTCTTGAAATTGTCGATGTCGCACAATAGCAGCGCGACGTCCTCGCCATTGCCCAGGGCCATCTGCTCCAGCACCTGATGCACGGCATCGTCGAACGCCTTGCGGTTGGCGATGCCGGTGAGCGGGTCGGTCATGCTTTCCTTGCGGACATTGTCCAGCTTGGAGCGCAGTTCATTGACCTGCTGCGACGAGACTTGCAGCTCGCCCTCCAGGCTGCGGGTGCGCGCTTCCATGACGCGGGTGGCGGCGATCAGGCCGTCCACCAGCGCGCGCAGGTCGGCGGGGGTCCGGTCGCTGCCGCTGAAGCTGGCGCCCAGCTCGCCCGTGGCGGCCGACAGGGTGTTCTTGTAATTGCTGGTATCGCGGGCCGACGCTTCCAGCTTGTTCAGCACATCGTCGATCACCCCGCGCATATTGTGGCCCAGATCTTCCATCGCCCGCGCCGCGCGCGCGCCCGACAGGCAACGCAGGCGCAGGTCCATCAGGATTTCGGGCGTGAAGGGCCGCCGGTCCGAGACCATCGCGCTCATCGCCTGAGTGATCGCGGCGTTCTCGCCCGAGGCGTAGGCATAGAACAGCTCGAAATTGTCCGGCGTGGCAACGACGCCGCACTCGCCCATCAGGGCCAGGGCAGTCTTGGCAAGCGCCTGTTCGCGTTCCGGCTTGTACACAACAATCCCCTGGGCCGGGATCAATCCCGCCATGCGGCCGCAATCCTGCCCTTCGCACCGTTAAAAACCGTTAAAGAAAACGGGCGTGCACCGGCATACGGGTTTCGGCGGGGCTAATCGGCCTGCGGTTCGGGCTTTTTCACGCTGGCCGGCCGGAACAGGAAAGCCGGCAGCTGGCTATGGTCCACGGCTTCGGGGCGGGCGGCGCGTGCATTGTGTTCGCGCTGGCTGCCGCGCTCGCGCCGTTCCTGGCGGGGCTTTTCGCGCGGCCTGTTGCCGTCATGCCGATCATCCCGGCGCGGTGCCTTTTCACGCGGCGCCTCGGCCCGGACTTCGGCGGTGGCCGGGGTTGCTGCGGGAGTATCGGCCTGCGCGGCGGCGGGCTCCATGGCGGCGACGTGATCGTGATATTTCCCGTCAGGGGGGCGGCGGTCATGGCCCCGGCTGCGTCCGCCGCGGCGGCCGCGGTCGGCCCGGCGATCCCCGTCGCGGCGGGGCCGGTGATCGTCGCGCACTTCGATGTCGGTCATCTGGCGGCGGGCCAGCTTCTGGCCGGTGATCTTCTCGATCGCCTCGATATATTTGCCGTCACGCGGCGTCGCCAGCATATAGGCCTGGCCGCTGCGGCCCGCGCGGCCCGTGCGGCCGATACGATGGACATAGTCGTCCGCGTGGATCGGCACGTCGAAATTGAAGACATGGCTGACCGAGGGCACGTCCAGCCCGCGCGCCGCGACGTCCGACGCCACCAGGATCTTCAGCTCGCCGGCGCGGAAACGGTCCAGCGTTCTGGTCCGCAGACTCTGGTCCAGATCGCCATGGATGGGGGCGGCGTCGAAGCCGTGCTTGGCCAGCGACTTGGCCACCACATCGACGTCGCGCTTCCTGTTGCAGAAGACGATGGCGTTCTGCAGCGTGGCTTCGTTCTCGCGGATCAGGCGGCGCAGCGCCTCACGCTTGGCCCAGTCGTTGGCGGGAATCTCCACCAGCTCCTGGGCGATGTTGGTGGCGGTGGTGGCGGGGCGCGCCACTTCGATGCGTACCGGATTGTGCAGGAACTGGTCGGTCAGACGCTGGATTTCCGGCGGCATGGTTGCTGAATAGAACAGGGTCTGGCGGGTGAAGGGCAGCTTCTTGCAGATATCCTCAACGTCCGGGATGAAGCCCATGTCCAGCATGCGGTCGGCTTCGTCGATCACCAGGATATTGACCTGGGACAGAAGCAGGCGGCCGCGGTTGAAATGGTCCATCAGCCGGCCCGGCGTGGCGATCAGCACGTCCACGCCGCGATCCAGTTTCCTGATCTGCTCGTCCATCGCGGTGCCGCCGATCAGGAGCGCCTGGGTGAGCTTGGAATATTTGCTGTACTTGTCGAAGCTCTCCGACACCTGGTCGGCCAGTTCGCGGGTCGGCTCCAGCACCAGGGCGCGCGGCATGCGTGCCTTGGCGCGGCCGCGCGACAGCATTTCGATCATGGGCAGGGTGAAGCTGGCGGTCTTGCCGGTGCCGGTCTGGGCGATGCCGATCAGGTCGCGGCGTTGCAACGCCACGGGGATACCCTGGGCCTGGATCGGGGTCGGGTTGGTATAGCCGCTGTCGGCCACCGCCTTGAGGATGTCGTCCGAAAGGCCCAGCCCGTCAAAGCCGTTGCCGGTCACGTTTTCGCTTGGGGAAGAAGTCGCAGAAGTTTCAATAACTTCATCCATTCCGGCTTCCGCGCCGGAGGTCGTCACACTGGTCGTAGCACGCTCCTGAAAAGGGGCGCTCGGTGTGGCGCCCAGGCCGCTGCCCGGATTGGCAAAGCGGCTCTTACCAGAGCGATAGATAGGGATATTCGCTGAAAAAGCAAGGCCAGGCCACTAAGGTCAGGCCGTTAAAGTACGGGAAAGGGGAACTTTCAGGCGTGGCATGGATGCGGTCATGGGCGCTTGGCCTGCTGGCAGTCGGCTTCTGGATTCTGTCCGTGTACGGAACAGGGCCGTCGCCGCTGCCCGCCAATGCGCCCGCCACGGTCTTCTCCGCCGCCCGCGCCGATGCCGTGCTGGCGCGGCTGCTGGGCCCCGAGCGCCCCCGTCCGATCGGTTCACCCCAGGCAGCTGCCTTCCGCAAGCGGGTGGAAGCCGAGCTGGACCGGATCGGCGTTCCCTACCAGGAACAGACGCAGAAAAGCTGTTACGGCCACCGCCGCTGGCGCGCCTGCGGTACCGTCACCAACATCTATGCCCATGCCGTGCCCGGCACGGGACGCGAAGTGCTGCTGGTGGCGCACACCGATTCGGTGCCGCGTGGCCCCGGCGCCGCCGATGATGGTTCGGGCGTCGCCGTGGTTTTGGAAACACTTCGCGCGCTGAAGGCGCGGCGCCTCAGCGGCACCCTCCCACCTGACAGGCGCCCGATCGCGGCGCTGTTCACCGATGGCGAGGAGAAGGGCCTTTTGGGCGCCGCCGCCTATGTCCGCGATCCGGCCGCCAGGGCGCGCACCGGGGCGGTGGTGAATGTCGAAGCGCGGGGCAATCGCGGCCCCAGCCTGTTGTTCCAGACCAGTCCGGGCGACGCCGCGCTGATCGGCCTTTATGCGCGCGCCGCGCCGCATCCTTCCGCCTCATCGGTCTATGCGGAGATCTACAAGCGGCTTCCCAACGATACCGACCTGACGCCGTTCCTGGCGGCGGGCGTCACCGGCGTCAATTTCGCCTTCATCGGCGGCGTTGAGGACTATCATTCCGCCAATGACCGCCGCGCCAACATCAGCCCGCGCAGTTTGCAGCACCAGGGCGAGAATGTGCTGGCGATGACGGCGGCGCTCGCTACCGCCGACCCGCAAGCCCTGAAAAGCGGCAACGCCATCTATCTCGATATCTTCCGCGCCTGGCTGCCGCGCCTGCCCTTGACATGGGCGCTGCCGCTGTCGATCGCCGCGTTTCTTGCGATCGCGCTGGCCGGCTGGCTGACGCCGCGCGAGCGGCGAGGGCGGCCCATCGCGGCGGCATTGGCGCCGGTGCTGCTGCTGGTCCTCTGCGTTGCGGCAGGCTTTGTGCTCCATGGGCTGGCGGCCTGGATCGGGAGCGGCCCGCATCTGTTCGAGTCCGTTTGGCTGCGCTGGGCACTGGCGTTCGGCGTCTGGAGCGCGGCGCTGCTGTCCGCGCGCTGGGCCGGCCCCATCGCCTGCTGGCTGTGGTTCGCCGGGCTTGCTGTCGTTACCGCCGTCTGGCTGCCGGGTTTCAGTCCCTATTTCCTGTTTCCGGCTCTGGTCGCCGCGCCGCTGCTGCTGGCGACGGTGCGTGGCGGGCGGGGCTTTGCGTATCTGCTGTGCGCCCTGGCGGCGCTGGCGGTCTGGGTGCCGTTCAATGCCGGAACCGAGGACATTGGCGGGCTGGCGCTGCATCCGCTGTTCACGCTGACTGCCGCCTTCACGCTGCTGGGGCTGATGCCGCTGATGGCGGGACGACGCCACGGTCTGGCGGCGCTGGCGACGTTCACGCTGGCGCTGCTGCTGGCAGCGGTCGCCGGGCTTGATGGGTAGCCCTATTTCGTCATGGCCCGCTTCAGGCGGGCCATGACGAATATAGAGGAAGCAGAATTGGCCCGCCGTCAGATGTCGATGGCTTCAGCCGCGAACGCCGCATTCTCCTGGATGAACTGGAAGCGCAGTTCCGGCTTCTTGCCCATCAGCCGCTCCACCAGACCCTCGGTACTTTTGCTGTCGTCGTCCGGCACCTGAACCTGGACCAGGGTGCGATGGCCCGGCCGCATGGTGGTTTGCTTGAGCTGCGCCGGCATCATCTCGCCCAGGCCCTTGAAGCGCGAGACTTCCACTTTGGCGTTGGCGCGAAATTCCGATTTCAGCAGCCGCTCGCGGTCGGCGTCGTCGCGGGCATAGACGGTCTTTCCGCCCTGGGTGAGCCGGTAAAGCGGCGGCATCGCCAGATACAGGTGCCCGCCGCCGATGAGGTCGGGCATCTCGCGATAGAAGAAGGTCAGCAGCAGCGAGGCGATATGCGCGCCGTCCACGTCGGCGTCGGTCATCACGATCACCCGCTCGTAGCGCAGGTCTTCCTCCCGATATTTGTTCCCGGTTCCGCAGCCCAATGCTTGCACCAGGTCGGACAGTTCCTGGTTCTGCGCCAGCTTGCCCGCCGCGGCGCTGGCCACGTTCAGGATCTTGCCGCGCAGGGGCAGGATCGCCTGGGTGGCGCGGTCGCGCGCCTGCTTGGCGCTGCCGCCGGCGCTGTCGCCTTCGACCAGGAAAATCTCGGTGCCTTCCGCGGCGTCGCGGGTGCAGTCGGCCAGCTTGCCGGGCAGGCGCAGCTTGCGGGTCGCGGCCTTGCGGCTGACCTCCTTCTCCTGGCGCTTCCTGAGGCGGTCCTCGGCGCAGTCGATCGCAAAGGCCAGAAGCTTGTCGGCATCGGCCGGGCTTTCAGCCAGCCAGTGGTCGAAATGATCGCGCACCACCGTCTCCACCAGGCGCTGGGCGTCGGGGCTGGACAGCTTGTCCTTGGTCTGGCCCTGGAATTCCGGCTCGCGGATGAAGACCGACAGCACCGCGCAGGCGCTGTCCATCACATCGTCGGCGGTGATCAGGCTGGTCTTGCGGTTGTTGGTGCGTTCGCCGTGGTTGCGCAGGGCACGGGTCAGTGCGTTGCGCAACCCCTGTTCATGCGTGCCGCCCTGGGGCGTGGGGATGGTGTTGCAATAGCTGCGGATGAAGCCGTCCCGGCCCGGCGCCCAGGTGACGGCCCACTCGACCGCGCCGCGCGAACCATTTTCCTTGGCCCTGTTTTCGGTGCGGCCGGAAAAATCACGCGGCGTGACGGTCTTTTCCTTGCCGACCTCGCTTTGCAGGAAATCGCGCAAGCCGCCGGGGAAGTGCAGCGTATCCTCGGCCGGGGTGTCGTCCTTGATCAGCGACGGATCGCAGATCCAGCGAATTTCCACGCCGCGGAATAGATAGGCCTTGGATTTGGCCATGCGGTGCAGCCGGGCGGGAGAAAAACCGACCTCGCCGAAAATCTTGGCGTCCGGCTTGAAGCTGGTGATGGTGCCGCGCCGGTTGACGGCGCCGAGGTCCTTGAGCCTGCCGATGGCGTGACCGCGCTCGAAGCGCATCTTCCAGGCATGCCTGTCGCGCGCGACCTCGACCTCCATCCACTCCGACAGGGCATTGACCACCGAAGCGCCCACGCCATGCAGGCCGCCCGAGGTGTCATAGGCCTTGCCGTCGAATTTCCCGCCGGCATGCAGGGTGGTCATGATGACTTCCAGCGCCGACTTGTTCTTGAACTTGGGATGTGGATCGACCGGAATGCCGCGGCCATTGTCGCGCACCACCAGCACATTGTCGCGGCGAAGCTCCAGCTCGATGCGGCCGGCATGGCCCGCCACCGCTTCGTCCATCGAGTTGTCGAGAATCTCCGCCGCCAGGTGATGATAGGCGTTGGCGTCGGTGCCGCCGATATACATGCCGGGGCGCCGGCGTACCGGCTCCAGGCCCTCCAGCACCTCGATATCCTTGGCGGTATAGGCGCGCGAAGCAGGGGATGCGGAGTCGAACAGGTCGCGGTCGGGCTTTTTGGTGGGGGATTGGGCCATGGCGCTATAGCTGGGTTTTGGATGGGCGGCGATTCGCCGCCGGCGCTCCTTTTTACTTTCCCTTAAGCCTGAAAAGCGAGCCAAAAGGCACCAGAGCGCGAAAGCCGGAGCAGGCCGCGCGGATCAGCAAAAATTAACAGCCGGGGCCGTAACCTTGGACGCCAAGGTGGGAAAAGGCGTGCCTTTCTTTCAAAACGACCAGCATCGGACCGATCCGCGGGTTCTTCGCGCGCAACTGAGCCTGGCGGCGCGTTCGATGCGCGCGACCCGTTATTCCTCACCGCTCTGGGCGCTCGTGGCGGCGCTATTGTGCTCTCAGGCCACCGGCGCTTTCGGCAGCGTGCCTGTCCTGCGCGCCCTGCTGTTGCCCCTGGCGATCGGCGCGGTCATCACGATCATCGCGATGGTCGGCGCCGCCTATGAGCGTTACGGCTGCAGCGAGGACGATGCGACGCCTTGGTTCCACCGCTTTGTGATGACCCAGCTTGGCACCAGCGCCGCCTGGGGCCTGATGCCCTGGCTGTGCTGGGATGCCAACGAACCCATGAACCACATGTTCCTGGCCTGTGCGGTGATGGCCGTGATCGCCGCGCTGGTGGTCAGCCGCGGCAGCAACATGGTGATGTATGTCGCAAGCCTTGCCCCGATCACGTTGATGACTGCGGCGCGGTTCCTGGCTTCGCCGCTGTCGGTCGATGTGATGGTGGGGGTGATGACCCCTTTCATCGCGCTGCAACTCTGGCACACCGGCCGGCCGCTGGTGGTGCGTATGGATGAGGATTCGCGTCTGCGCTTCAAGGTCGAGGACATGGCGCGCGAGCTCGAGGAAGCGCGCGACGAGGCGTTGAAGAAGCGCTTCGAGGCGGAGGCCGCCAATGCATCCAAGACCGCCTTCCTGGCCAATATGAGCCACGAGCTGCGCACACCCCTGAACGCCATACTGGGGTTTTCCGAGATCATCGCCCAGGAATGTTTCGGGCCGGTGGGGTCGGACCGCTATCGCGATTATGCCGCCGACATCCATTCCTCGGGCGCCCATCTTCTGTCGCTGATCAATGACCTTCTGGACGTGGCCAAGATCGAGGCCGGCCGCATGGACATCGCGCCCCATCCGCTGGATGCCGCGCACGTCTTCGACATCTCGCTGAAGCTGATCGGAACCAAGGCGCGCGAAAAGGATCAGACATTGGCGATCGCGGTGGAGGCCGGCGCACCGCCACTCTATGCCGACGAGCGCGCGCTCAAGCAGATGCTCATCAACCTTGTCAGCAACGCGGTCAAGTTCACCCCGGAAGGAGGGCGCATCGAGGTGGTCGGCGGCATGGCCAGCGACGGCGGCTTCCAGATCATGGTGCGCGACAACGGCCCCGGTGTGCCGCCCGACAAGCTGGACAAGATATTCACGCCCTTCAATCAAGTGGACAACCGCTTCGACCGCCAGTCCGGCGGCACGGGGCTGGGGCTGGCGCTGGTGCGCGGCCTGGCCGAGTTGCATGGCGGCCGGGCCTGGCTGGAAAGCGAATACGGCAAGGGATGCAGCGTTTTCGTCGTGCTGCCGGTGCGGATGCCCGAACTGGCGGTCGGGACCGTGGCTGCCGCCTGAGCGACGCCGGACATGGAAGCACCCCCGGACCGTTTCCGGCTCGGGGGTGCGATATTGCAGGCATTCTCGGCGCGGATCAGACCGAATAATACATCTTGAATTCGACCGGATGGGGGGTGTGCTCGAAGGCATAGACCTCTTCCATCTTCAGCTCGATATAGCTGTCGATGAAGTCCTTGGAGAACACGCCGCCCTTGGTGAGGAAGTCGTGGTCCGCCCGCAGACTGTCCATCGCCTCGCGCAGCGAGCCGCAGACCTGCGGCACCTTCGCCAGTTCTTCCGGCGGCAGGGCATAGAGGTCCTTGTCCATCGGGCCGCCCGGATGGATCTTGTTCTCGATGCCGTCCAGGCCCGCCATCAACAGCGCGGCATAGGCCAGATAGGGATTGGCGGCAGGGTCCGGGAAGCGGACCTCGACGCGCTTGCCCTTGGGCGACGGCGAGAAGGGAATGCGGCACGAGGCCGAGCGGTTGCGGGAGGAATAGGCCAGCAGCACCGGCGCCTCGAAGCCGGGGATCAGGCGCTTGTAGCTGTTGGTCGACGGGTTGGTGAAGGCGTTGAGCGCCTTGGCGTGCTTGATGATGCCGCCGATATAATAAAGACAGGTGTCCGACAGGTCGGCATAACCAGAACCGGCGAACAGCGGCTTGCCGCCCTTCCAGATCGACTGATGCACATGCATGCCCGAGCCGTTGTCGCCATAGATGGGCTTGGGCATGAAGGTCGCTGTCTTGCCGTAAGCCTGGGCGACCTGGTGGATCACATACTTGTAGATCTGCATGTAATCGCCGCACTTGGTCAGCGTGTTGAACTTGAAGCCCAGCTCATGCTGCGCGCCGGCGACCTCGTGGTGGTGCTTCTCCGGCTGGATGCCCATGTCACCCATGATGGCCAGCATCTCGCCGCGCATGTCCTGCTCGCTGTCGACCGGCGGCACGGGGAAGTAGCCGCCCTTCACCCGGGGACGGTGCCCCAGATTGCCACCTTCATATTCGGTGCCGCTATTGTGGGCGCTTTCCTTGGAATCGACGTAATAGAAGCCTTTGTTCATCTGCACGTCGAAGCGCACGTCGTCGAAGATGAAGAATTCGGCCTCCGGGCCGAAATAGGTGGTGTCGCCGATGCCGGAGGACGCCAGATACGCTTCCGCCGCCTTGGCGATGGAGCGCGGGCAGCGCGCATAGGTCTGACCGGTCAGCGGCTCGTGCACGTCGCAGACCAGCACCAGCGTGGTCTGGGCGAAAAAGGGATCGATTACCGCCGTGTCCAGGTCCGGCTTCAGCAGCATGTCGGACTCGTTGATCGCCTTCCAGCCGGCGATCGACGAGCCGTCGAACATGGTCCCGTTCTCCAGGAAGTCGTCATCGACCATCGACAGGTCGAAGGTGACGTGCTGCCACTTGCCCCGCGGGTCGGTGAAGCGGATGTCGACGAATTTGACCTCCTTGTCCTTGATAAGCTTCAGGATGTCGGCGGCGGTTGTCTTCTTGTCGGCCATGATTGGAGTCTTTCCCTCAACATTGATCTCGGTGGTCGCTCCGGCTGGCGCCGGCGCTCGCGTGGCCCCGACGGGGCGATAGTGGTTTTCAGATGGCGTCCGCGCCGGTTTCACCGGTGCGGATACGGATGGCTTCCTCGACATTCAGGACGAAAATCTTGCCGTCGCCGATGCGGCCCGTGCGCGCAGCCTTTTGGATGGCTTCGACACTGGCTTCGACCCGGTCTTCGTTGATGACGATCTCGATCTTCACCTTGGGCAGGAAGTCGACGACATATTCGGCGCCGCGATACAATTCCGTATGGCCTTTCTGGCGGCCGAAGCCCTTGGCCTCGGTGACGGTGATGCCCTGTACGCCCACCTCCTGCAGCGCTTCCTTCACCTCGTCCAGTTTGAAGGGTTTGATGATGGCTTCGATCTTCTTCATGCGTGCTCCTTCGCGCGGCAGAAAGGGCCGCGGCGCCCGTTGCCATTAGCAGGACTCGTGCCGGTTTTGGCCCACGAAAAAACGAGCAGATTCAGTGGATTAGGAGTTGGTGAAAAAGCGGGCGGAAACCACAGCCCAATAAGCGTGCAGGCTGCCCTTTTTATGGGCGCGCCATTTCGCTGCGGGTTGCCTTGTTGTCGCTCACGGCGAGCGCGCCGTCTCTGCGGGCCGGCGGACCCCGGCCGGGCGCGGTCGCGGCCCGAATGCATTGGCGGGTTCCATCTTCGGCATCGCCCTGTAAGGTGCGGAGCCGCCGCCACATTCCCTGTCCATGCACATGCCCAATCCCGTTTTCGCCGGCCTTCCCACCTCCATCTTCCAGCATATGACCTTCCTGGCGATGGACCACGGCGCGCTGAACCTGGGCCAGGGCTTTCCCGACGAGGACGGTCCCCTGTCCCTGCGTGAGGTGGCCGCCCGCGCCCTGGTCGACGGCCCCAACCAGTATCCGCCCTCCAAGGGGCTGGCGGTGCTGCGCCAGGCGGTCAGCGCCCATGCCCGGCACTTCTATAACCTGGCCTATGATCCCGAAGACGAGGTGGTCGTCACCTCCGGCGGCACCGAGGCGCTGGCGGCCTCGATCCTGGCCACCGCATCGGCGGGCGAGGAATTCGTGCTGGTAGAGCCGACCTATGACTCCTATCGCCCCATCGTCCAGTCCACCGGCGCGGCGATCCGTACCGTCAAGCTGACGCCACCCGACCTGCGCCTGACGCAAGAGGCGTTGCGCGCCGCCATCGGGCCAAAGACCCGCGCCGTGCTGATCAACTCGCCGCACAACCCGGCCGGCCGCGCCTTCACTCGCGAAGAACTGGAAACGCTGGCCAGGGTGGTGGAGGGTACCGAGGCGGTGGTGATCTGCGACGAGGTCTATGAGCACCTGACCTATGACGGCCGCCCGCACATTCCGTTCGCCACCCTGCCGGGCATGCGCGCGCGCACCTTGAAGATCGGCTCGGCCGGCAAGATTTTCTCCATGACCGGCTGGAAGGTCGGCTGGGTGACGGGGCCGCGCGAACTGGTCTCGGTGGTGACCAAGGCGCACCAGTTCCTCACTTTCACCACCCCGCCGGCGCTGCAGTTGGGCGTGGCGCATGGCCTGGCGCATGCGATGGACTTTCCCACCGCGCTGACCGGGCGGCTTCAGGCCAATCGCGACATCCTGGCGGCAGCGCTGGGGCGCATCGGCTTTGAGGTGCTGCCCTGTGAGGGAACCTATTTTCTGACCGCCGGGATCTCCGGGCTGACCAACGAAAAGGACTTCGCCTTCTGCGAGCGGCTGATCCGCGAGGCGGGGGTGGCGCTGATCCCGCTGTCAGCCTTTTACGCCGACGGCACCCCGGACACCTATGTCCGCTTCGCCTTCTGCAAGAAGCGGGACCTGATCGAGGACGCGGTGGCGCGGCTGGAACGCTATTTCGCGGCATGATTTCCGCCCTTGCCCGCCTGGTGCGCGGCGGTGATGATCCGGCCGTGACGGGCGCGGATGGCGCCGCTGGATAAAGGGGAGGGGGGCAAAAAATGGTACCAAAACGCCCGCGCCTTTCCTGCCTTTTGCCCCTTCGCCCTGGTGGATAGATGAATGAGGTTCTGACCACGGCCGAAATGGGTGCCGCCGACGCTTTTGCGGTCGCCGCGGGCGTGCCGTCGCTGACCCTGATGGAGAATGCCGGCCGCGCCGTGGCCGAGGAGATTGCCGCCCGTTTCGCCCCCTGCCGCGCGGTGGTGCTGTGCGGGCCCGGCAACAATGGCGGCGACGGCTATGTCGTGGCCCGGCTGCTGAAGGCGCGGGGCTTCGAGGTCTGCGTGGCGCGGGGGAGCGTGGGCAAAGGCGATGCTGCTGACATGGCGGCGCGCTGGGACGGCGAAACCACGCTGCTGTCGCCAGGGGCGCTGGCCGGCGCCGCGCTGATCGTGGACGCGCTGTTCGGCGCGGGCCTGGCCCGTCCGCTGGAAGGCGCTTATGCCGCCGCAGTGGAGGGGGCCAACGCCAGCGGCCTTCCCATTGTCGCGGTCGACGTGCCCTCCGGCCTGTCGGGCGACAGCGGCATGCCACTGGGCGAGACCGTCATCCGGGCGGGCCTCACCGTAACCTTCTTCCGCAAGAAGCCGGGCCATCTGCTGTTGCCGGGCCGTATCCTGTGCGGCCCGGTGGTGGTGGCCGACATCGGCATCCCGCCCGGGGCGGCAGCGGTGAGGCTGCACGAAAATTCACCGGCCCTGTGGTGCTATCCCTGGCCGCGCCTGGACGGGCACAAATACGCCCGCGGCCATTGCGTGGTGGTCAGCGGGCCGTCCCACGCCACCGGCGCGGCCCGGCTGGCGGCGCGCGGCGCGCTGCGTATCGGCGCCGGGCTGGTCAGCGTGGCGTCGCCGCCCGATGCCCTGACGGTCAATGCCGCCCAGCTCACGGCCGTTATGGTCAAGCCTGCGGAAGGGGCGGAAGGGCTGGCCGCCTTGCTGTCCGACCGGCGGCTCAATGCGGTGGTGATGGGGCCGGGCCTTGGTGTCAGCGGCGAGACCCGCGAGATGGTGGCCGCCGCCCTGGCCGCCGGCGCGCCCGATCACCGGCCGGCGCTGGTGCTGGATGCCGACGCGCTGACCTCCTTCCGCGGCGACCCCGAGGCGCTGTTTGCCCGGCTGCACGGCCGCTCGGTGCTGACGCCCCATGCGGGGGAGTTCTCGCGCATCTTTCCCGGCCTGTTGGAAAACGCCGACAGCAAGGTGGAAGCCGCGCGCGCGGCCGCCGCCCGCAGCGGCGCGGTGGTGCTGCTGAAGGGCGCCGATACCGTGATCGCCGCCCCGCCCGAAGAAGGCGAAGAAAGCGGACGGACCGCGATCAACACCAACGCCCCGGCGTGGCTGGCGACGGCCGGGGCAGGGGATGTGCTGGCGGGCTTCATCGGCGGGCTCTTGGCCCAGGGGATGGCCCCGTTTGAAGCGGCCTGTGCGGGGGCATGGCTGCATGGGGCGGCGGCCACCGCCTTCGGTCCCGGACTGATCGCGGAGGACCTGCCGGAAATGATACCAAAAATCCTGGCGGGGCAGGCCCATGCTGTCGAGCTGGTGCGCGGATGAGCGGCACGGTGTCCCTTGCACCGGCCCCGGCCCCTGGTGGCATTGCGCCGTTCGGAGACGTCGCGACCTTTCTGAAAAGGCCGCTGCCATGACCACGATCCGACGCGCTGAACCGGGCGACGCCGCCGCGCTGGCGGCGATCTACAACTACTACGTCCGTGAAACCCCAAACACCTTCGACACCGGGGAAAAGAGCGTCGCCGACCGGGCCGAATGGCTGACGCATTTTTCCGCCGCCGGCCGCCATCAATGCCTGGTTGCGGAAGCGGGCGGGCAGGCGATCGGCTGGGCTTCGTCTCACCGGTTCCGTGACCGCGCCGCTTATGACACCACGGTGGAAGCCAGCATCTACCTGGCGCCCGACCGGTGCGGCCAGGGACTGGGCCGCCGGCTTTACGAGGCCCTGTTCGAGAGCATCCAGGGGCAGGACATCCATCGCGTCTATGCCGGGGTCACCCAGCCCAATATGGCCTCCAACCGCCTCCATGCTGCGCTGGGCTTCCGGCAGACCGGCCTGCTCCCGGAATTCGGCCGCAAATTCGGCCGCTACTGGGATGTCGCCATCTGGGTCCGCGAGCTTTCCTGAACTCTAGCAACCCCCGAAAACCCCTGCTATAGGGGCCCGCTTCGGCGCGGGAAATTGCCAAAAGCCCGCGGGCATGGCGGAACTGGTAGACGCGCTGGATTTAGGTTCCAGTGATGCAAGTCGTGGGGGTTCAAATCCCTCTGCCCGCACCATCCAAATGGTTCGCGGGGCGGCGCGGATTTGCTGCTGGGCCGCCCGGCGGCGGCGGAAAAGTTGGGCTCAGGCCCGTATCAAGGTGAGGACGTTCGAAATGCAGATTACCCAGACGGTTAGCGAAGACCTGCACCGCCAGTTCACGGTGACCGTTCCCGCCAGCGAGCTGGACAGCCGCGTGAACGCCCGCCTGGAGGAGATGAAGCCGCAGATCAACATGAAGGGTTTCCGGCCGGGCAAGGCCCCCGTCTCTTTCCTCAGGAAGCAGTTCGGCAAATCCATCATGGGCGAGGTGGTGGAAGCCGCCGTCAGCGAGGGCAGCCAGAAAGCCATCTCCGAGCATTCGCTCAAGCCCGCCCTGCAGCCGCGCATCGAGCCGGTGGGCGATGTACAGGCCGTGGTCGACGGCAAGGCCGACCTCACCTTCAATGTCTTCGTCGACCTGATGCCCGAGTTTGAAACCACCGATGTTTCCCAACTCAAGGTCGAGCGCATCACCGCCGACATCACCGATGCCGACATTGACGAGGCCCTGAGCCGGATCGCCCAGAACAGCCGCTCCTATGCCCCCCGCCCCGAGGGCGAGGCGGCGCAGAAGGATGATACGGTGGTGATCGACTTTGTCGGCAGTGTCGACGGCGTGGAGTTCGAGGGCGGCAAAGGCAGCGATTTCAGCCTCACCCTGGGTTCGGGCCAGTTCATTCCCGGCTTTGAGGATCAACTGATCGGCGCCAAGGCCGGCGACACGGTCGATGTGAAGGTAAAGTTCCCGGAGCAGTATCACTCCGCCGATCTGGCCGGCAAGGACGCGCTGTTCGTGGTGACGGTCAAGGAGGTGAAGGCGCCGGAAGAAACCAAGATCGACGACGAACTGGCCAAGAAACTGGGCCTGGACGATCTGGCCACGCTGAAGGATCGGGTGCGCGACCAGATCAAGAGCGACTACACCCAGGCCAGTCGCCTGCACCTGAAGCGCCGCATTCTGGATGCGCTGGACAATGTCCATGACTTTCCGCTGCCCCCGGCCATGGTCGAGCACGAATTCAAGAACATCTGGGCCCAGGTCGAGGAAGAGCTGAAGCGGGAGGGCAAGACCGCCGCCGACGAAGGCAAGACCGAGGACGAGCTGAAGGCCGAATATCGCAAGATCGCCGAGCGGCGTGTGCGGCTGGGGCTCGTGTTGGGCAGGCTGGGCGAGCAGAACGGCATCTCGATCGCGCCTGACGAGGTCCAGCGTGCCATCCTGGCGCGCGCCCGCCAGTTCCCCGGCCAGGAGCAGCAGGTGTTCCAGTATTACGCCAACAATCCCCAGGCCCAGGCCGAGATCCGTGCACCCTTGTTCGAGGAGAAGGTGGTGGATTTCATTGCCGAACTGGCCCAGGTCAGCGAGCGCAAGGTGGACAGGGAGACGCTCTTTGCCGATCCTGAGGACGAGCCTGTCCGGGACGCCGACAACAAGGCCTGACCGCCCGGCCTCGCAAACCGGCCCGGAAGCATTATATTACCCCGAGTATAGTTAAGGGATGCCGTGGATTTTCGGCTACCTTCTCCGCACGAATCGAAAGGCGTTTGTATGGCCGACCCGCGCGACATTCACATGAACACCCTGGTGCCGATGGTGGTCGAACAGACCGCCCGGGGCGAGCGCGCCTTCGACATCTATTCGCGCCTGCTCAAGGAACGGCTGATCTTCATCACCGGTCCGATCGAGGATTATGGTGCCAGTCTTTTGACCGCGCAGCTTCTGTTTCTTGAGGCCGAGAACCCCAAGAAAGAGATTCACATGTACATCAACTCGCCGGGCGGGGTGGTGTCGGCCGGGCTCGCCATCTACGACACCATGCAGTATGTGCGGCCCAGGATTCACACCTATTGCATCGGCCAGGCCGCATCGGCCGCCTCGCTGCTGCTGTGCGCCGGCGAAAAGGGCCAGCGCTTCGCCCTGCCCAATTCGCGGGTGATGGTGCATCAGCCCAGCGCAGCCTTTTACGGTCAGGCGGCTGACATCGCCCGCCACGCCCAGGAAATCGTCAAGATGAAGCGCCGGCTGAACGAAATCTATGCCCACCATACCGGGCAGACGGTGGAGGCCATTGAAAAAATGCTCGACCGCGACACCTACATGACCGGTGATGAGGCCAAGGCGTTCGGTCTCGTCGACCAGGTCATGGAACGCCGCCCGGAGCCGGAAACCCAGTCCTGAAAAGGGTTTCGGGAGAAAGAGATTGGCGGTTTCCGGGCTAAAGTTCCGAAATCGCTGGAAAATTCCAGCCGGAGCGCGGATTAAACAAATCTTGATCCGGCCCGCACTAACATGATCGAATGTTGGGAGGCTGGGCTGCTTCGGTGGCCCGGTCCTGTTCAAAGCAGCAAATGCCGTCCAGGCTGAAGCTGCCAGGCGGGCCAGCCCGCGGTGGAAGGTTGCGAAAGTATCATGAGCAAGGCCAGCGGCGGCGAATCCAAGAACACGCTCTACTGCTCGTTCTGTGGCAAGAGCCAGCATGAGGTGCGCAAGCTTATTGCCGGTCCCACCGTCTTCATTTGCGACGAGTGCGTCGAACTCTGCATGGAAATCATCCGGGAGGAGAACAAGACCTCCTTCATGAAATCCAAGGAGGGCGTGCCCACACCGCAGGAGATTTTCAAGGTCCTGGACGACTATGTCGTGGGCCAGGCCCATGCCAAGAAGGTGCTCTCGGTCGCGGTCCACAACCACTACAAGCGCATCAATTCGTCCGGCAAGAACGGCGATGTCGAGCTGGCCAAGTCAAACATAATGCTGGTCGGCCCCACTGGCTGCGGCAAGACCCTGCTGGCCCAGACCTTGGCCCGCATCCTGGACGTGCCCTTCACCATGGCCGACGCCACGACTCTGACCGAAGCGGGCTATGTCGGCGAGGATGTCGAGAACATCATCCTGAAGCTGCTGCAGGCTGCCGACTATAATGTCGAGCGCGCCCAGCGCGGCATCGTCTATATCGACGAGGTCGACAAGATCAGCCGCAAGTCGGACAATCCCTCGATCACTCGCGACGTCTCGGGCGAGGGGGTCCAGCAGGCGCTGCTCAAGATCATGGAGGGCACCGTCGCCTCCGTGCCGCCGCAAGGTGGGCGCAAGCATCCGCAGCAGGAGTTCCTGCAGGTTGACACGACTAACATCCTGTTCATCTGCGGCGGCGCCTTTGCCGGGCTGGACAAGATCATTGCCCAGCGGACCGCCGGCTCCTCGATGGGCTTTGGCGCCAACCCCAAGGGGCCCGACGAGCGGGGAACCGGCGAATTGCTGCGCGAGATCGAGCCGGAAGACCTGCTGAAGTTCGGCTTGATCCCTGAGTTTATTGGTCGACTGCCGGTGCTGGCGACTCTGGGCGACCTGTCGGAAACGGCGCTGATCGAGATTCTGACCCGCCCGAAGAACGCGCTGGCCAAGCAGTATCAGCGCATGTTCGAGATGGAAGGCGTCAAGCTGCGTTTCCAGGAAGAGGCGCTGCACTCGATCGCGCGGAAGGCGATCCAGCGCAAGACCGGCGCGCGGGGCTTGCGTTCCATCCTGGAAGGCATCCTGCTCGAGACCATGTTCGAACTGCCGACCCTGACGGGCGTGCAGGAGGTGGTGATCACCGCCGACGTGGTCGATGGCAAGGCGCGCCCGCTCTACACCTATTCGGACAAGGGTGAGGCGCGGGAGAAGTCCGCTTCCTGATTTTCCTCGGGCCGCGTGTCATGCGCACCTCGGGAAAACGGGCTCTCATCCCATTGTCAGCAGGCCGCACCAGAATTGGATGCCGTCCGTGGTGTCCACGTCGTGCTTGCGCACAAAGGCCAGTTTGCCGTCGTCCCCGATACGATAGAGTGAAAGACCGGCGCTGACGGTCTTCACCTGGCCATGCTCTTCCACGTCCAGCGGCGTGGTGCTGGCCGCCACCAGCAGCTTGCCAGTGGGGTCGATCACGAAGGTCCGCAGTTCGAAGCCGTGTGCGTCCGCATTCTGGATGCGGGTGGGCTCGCCCGTGGCAGGATCGATCTTCCACACCGCGACGCTGTTCTCACCGCCGTTCCAGACTTTGCGCCCGTTCTTCTCCACCGTGCCTGAGCCACGATTGGTCTGGTATACGAACCGGCCGTTCGGATGGACATGGATCGGCCCGACGCCCTGGCCTGGATGGATCGTGCGGGGGGCCGCCAGCGCGGTCTTGAAGAACAGCGGTTCGGCCGAGAAGCGCCCGTCAGGCGTCATGCCATAGACGCAAAGCGCGTTTTCGCGCTCGAGCGAGACAAAGGCGAAGCGGCCGTCCGGGGAGAAATCCAGGTGGCGAGGGCCAAAGCCGATACCGTTTCCGTGCGGCGCCAACTTCTGCAGGTTCGAGAGCCGCCCCTCCTTGAATCCGAATACCTCGATATAACCGGGATCTTCCGCCTTGCCGGGTCGTGGGTTATTGCCGCGGCTGCAAAGAGTGACTGTCTGTCCTGACGGCGTCCCCCGCACTTGGTGGGCATAGACGCCGAAATCCAGCCCCGGGTCCTGGGCAACTTCATTGCCGATGGTGCCGTCGCTATTCAGGCGATAGACATGAACCATGCTGGGGATATTGAAGGCGATGAGCAGATAGCGGCCACCGATATCGGTGCAGCAGTGGATGGGCCGCACCGGCAACTCCCTGCGCGCTCCATGTTCGCTGAGCGTTCCGTCGGCCCCCACCTTGAAGGCCAGGGCGTAATGCTTCCTGTTGCCGCCGGCCGCGCCGGTGGGTCCGCTGGGCGGCTGGCTGTTGCTGGCTACGACGTACAGCAGCCGCTTTGCCGCGATCGGCCAAGCATATTGCAGGTTGGCCGGCAGACCGATGTCGGACCGGCGTCGAAGGCTGGCGCCCGCGACGTCGAGGTCATAGAGGACGAGATCGGGGCCCAAGCTGCCATAGAAGGGAATGTCCGATTGTGCCCACCCGGTAACGGGACAAAGTGCGCTTGCAAAGCTGGCGGCAAGCCCCACATTCAGGTCGCGACGATTCAGCATCCCCATCCCTCCCTTTTTGTCCAACATAGCGGCCCATGCGTCCATTTCGCTACGGCGGAGACAAAAATGCATGTTCCCCACCGATTCCCGCAGAGAACCGGGGAACTTACCGCCGGTAGGG
The DNA here is from genome assembly GCA_040255825.1 of Hyphomicrobiales bacterium. Classification (GTDB taxonomy): domain Bacteria; phylum Pseudomonadota; class Alphaproteobacteria; order Micropepsales; family Micropepsaceae; genus Rhizomicrobium. The sequence goes on from JBDZVS010000014.1 coordinate 28,075, forward strand.
GTTGGGTATGGCTTGAAACCAACCCTTAGGGGGCCCACGTTACTGTATTCGGAGCCGGCTTTCGCGAGCGGCTCTTCAACGCCCGCGCAAGCGGCAATCAGCCAGGGGGCCCGCCGATTGGGGGACCGGATATCAAAGGCCGGCGGCTGGCCGGTAGGAGCAATGCCATGGCGGATGACGCCACCAACACAGTTCAGTCCGTTCCGAACACCGCACCGGTTCTGCCGCTGCGCGACATCGTGGTTTTTCCCCATATGATCGTTCCGCTCTTCGTTGGGCGCGAGAAATCCGTGCGTGCCCTGGAAGAGGTGATGAACGATGAGAAGCAGATACTGCTTCTGACCCAGAAGAACGCCGCCGAGGACGATCCGGCGACCGAGGGTCTGCACACCATCGGCACCATGGCTACCGTGCTTCAGCTCCTGAAGCTGCCCGACCAGACCGTGCGCGTGCTCGTGGAGGGCAAAGGCCGTGCCCGCGTCACTGGTTTCTCCCCCCGTACCGACTTTTTCCAGGCGACGGTTGAGCCGATCGCCGAGGAGACCGCGGGGGCCCAGGAATCAGAAGCCCTGATGCGTACGGTGAAGGCCAATTTCGAGCAGTACATCAAGCTGAACAAGAAGGTTCCGTCCGAAACCCTGGCCGCGGTGGCGCAGATCGACGATCCGGCGCGCCTGGCCGATACCGTCGCCTCGCACCTGTCGGTGAAGATAGGCGACCGTCAGGCGCTGCTGGAAACCTTCCGGACCACTGAGAGGCTGGAGAAGATCCTGGCTCTGATAGAGGCCGAGATCGGAGTCCTGCAGGTCGAGCGGAAAATCCGCAGCCGGGTGAAGCGCCAAATGGAAAAGACCCAGCGCGAGTACTATTTGAACGAGCAGCTCAAGGCGATCCAGAAGGAACTCGGCGAAGGCGATGAAGGCCGCGACGAGATGAACGAACTGGAAGAGCGCATCCGCAAGACCAAGCTGTCGAAGGAAGCGCGTGAAAAGGCAACGGCCGAGGTCAAGAAGCTTCGTTCCATGTCGCCCATGAGCGCTGAAGCCACCGTGGTGCGCAACTACCTGGATTGGCTGCTTTCACTGCCCTGGGGCAGGAAGAGTAAGGTCAAGCGCGACATCGTTGCTGCCGAAAAGATACTGAACGACGATCATTACGGCCTGGAGAAGGTCAAGGAGCGTATTCTGGAGTACCTGGCAGTCCAGCAGCGTGTTGGCAAGCTGAAGGGGCCAATTTTGTGCCTGGTCGGACCGCCCGGCGTGGGCAAGACCTCGCTTGCACGGTCGATCGCCAAGGCGACCGGACGCGAGTATGTGCGCATGAGCCTGGGTGGGATGCGCGACGAGGCCGAAATTCGTGGCCATCGGCGCACTTATATCGGCTCCATGCCCGGCAAGATCGTCCAGTCCATGAAAAAAGCGAAGACGTCCAATCCTCTGTTCCTCTTGGACGAAATCGATAAGCTGGGCGCAGACTACCGTGGCGATCCTTCGAGTGCGCTGCTGGAAGTGCTCGATCCCGAACAGAATTCGACCTTCAACGACCATTATCTGGAAGTCGATTTCGACCTGTCCGATGTGATGTTCGTCACTACGGCTAACAGCCTGCACATGCCGCAGCCGCTGATGGACCGGATGGAGATAATTCGTATCCCGGGGTACACCGAGAACGAGAAGATCGAGATCGCCAAGCGTCACCTGATCCCCAAGCAGGTCAAGTCGCATGGGCTGAAGGACGACGAATGGAAAATTACGGACGACGGGTTACGTGATCTGATCCGCTATTATACCCGCGAAGCGGGCGTCCGCAGTTTGGAGCGTGAGATTGCCAATCTCGCCCGCAAGGCCATCAAGGAGATCATCTCCGAGAAGACGACCTCGGTTGTCGTTACGCCGGAGAATCTCGGTGACTATGCCGGCGTGCGCCGGTTCCGTTTCGGCGAGATCGAAGGAGAGGATCAGGTCGGTGTCGTTACCGGGCTGGCGTGGACCGAAGTGGGCGGTGAGACGCTGACCATCGAGTCGGTGATGCTGCCCGGCAAGGGCCGCTTCCAGGCCACCGGTAAGCTGGGCGAGGTGATGAAGGAGTCGATCGACGCGGCGCGTTCCTATGTCCGCTCCAAGGCGACCAGTTTCGGTATCAAACCGACGCTCTTCGACAAGATCGACATCCATGTTCACGTGCCCGAAGGCGCCACCCCCAAGGATGGTCCTTCGGCCGGGTTGGCAATGGCGACCTCGATCATTTCGGTGATCACCGGCATTCCGGTACGCCGTGATGTGGCAATGACCGGCGAGGTCACCCTGCGCGGCCGGGCTTTGCCGATCGGTGGGTTGAAGGAAAAACTGCTCGCCGCTCTCAGGGCGGGAATCGCCACGGTGATCATTCCCAAGGAGAACGAGAAGGATCTGGCCGAAGTCCCCGACAACGTGAAAACGGGTCTGAAGATCATTCCGGTTTCCACTGTGGGAGAGGTGTTGAAAGTGGCGCTGACGCGTCAGCCAGAGGCCATCGATTGGGTGGAGCCCGAGGTTGTTGCTTCAGTTCCCCTGGCCGACGGAGATAGCGATGTGGTGGTGACCCACTAAGGGACGCCTGCAGGGCTTCGCCGAAAGGCCGGGAAACATTAAGGAAATGGGCTCGGACCATAGGTCCGGGCCTTTTTCTTTCATCCGGGAAGCCGGCTTTTCCGCGGATTCCGTGCCTTTTTGCCTTTACGGGGTGCGCGCGCCGCACCTAGAGTCGCGCCTGCGGACAGGAATCGCAGGAAAAGGAGCACATCCGTGAACAAGAACGATCTCATCCAGAAGCTGGCCGACACCACCGGCCTTGCCAAGAATGATGCCGCCAAGGCCGTGGATGGGGTGTTTGACCTCATCGCTGCGACGCTGAAGGAGGGTGAGGAGGTGCGCCTGACGGGTTTTGGGGTTTTCGTGGTGGCGACGCGGGCTGGGGGTAAGGGGCGCAACCCCCAGACCGGTGAGGAAATCACCATCAAGCCGTCCAAGACGCCGCGTTTCCGCCCTGGAAAACAGCTCAAGGATTCTCTGAACTGATGGAATCCATGCCCACTCGCGCCGCTGCCTGGGCCCGCCTTGCTGGACTGCTTGTACTGGTCTGGCTGGCGGTACATGCGGCGGCGCTCGCTGTCCTTGCCTTGGTCTGGGGGCTCGTGGTGGCTACGAAGGTGGTGTTGGGATGGGTGGGGCACGTCCTTATTTTCATAATCCTCCTGGCCAGCGGCGTGCTGTTGGCCACATGGCTGTGGAGCAGGACGGGGTTACGGCGTCTGCCGCGGCCGATTTAGATTTTCAGCTCCATATTCCGCCCGCTACGGCCCCATGTCGCGGACGGGCGGTGTCTGGTGGTGGGCGGTGACGGGATCGAACCGCCGACCCTATCGGTGTAAACGATATGCTCTACCAGCTGAGCTAACCGCCCTAATCCAGAGGATACGGGGCTTATATCTTTCTTTGGTGTCATTCGCCAAACGGTGTGGGCCCGGTTAGTGTCGCGGCCAAAGAATGGATCTGCCGTTGCGCGCCAAGCACCTTGTTCTTCTCCCCCTGATCCTGGTGTTGGCGGCGTGCGGTGAGACCCGGCAGGATGTTCCCCCCTGGATGCGACCGGCTGAAAAGCCGCGGGACGAGAATTATCACGGTGGGCCAGTCGCCATGCTGCTGCGCTATCATGAAGGTTCGGGAAGTGTGCTGGAGCGCAAGGAACTTATGGCGGCTTTGCGGTCCGAGTTCGATACTGCTGATGTGCGCCACGCCGGTTGCCTAGACGAGGAGCAGGCCGCCGCCATCAATCAAAAGCGCCAGGATGCCGATCAATCCACTGCTACCCCGCTGATAGACTGGAACCGCGACGGTTGCATCGACTTCCGGGAATTCTCTGCCGCGCCGCTCTCTTTGTTCGATCAACTGGACCGCAATGGCGACGGAAAGCTGACCGGGGAGGAAATGGGCCAAAAGTCTCGGGGACAACCGGTCGGACAGGGCGCCGACTCTCCCGATAACAATCGGAGCCAGCGGCCGGAGGGGTATCGGCATGCGCCCCGCGAGAATCCGCCCGATAGCAGCCCCGATGCCCCGCCGCCGGCGGTGCCCAATTAGCAGGAGTGCTTGACAGGTGCTGGCCCCGCCCGTACATGGGCCGCCTTCGCGCGCATCCCGCAAGGGACAACCGCACGCGGGGGCGTAGCTCAGTTGGTTAGAGTGTCGGCCTGTCACGCCGAAGGTCGCGGGTTCGAGCCCCGTCGCTCCCGCCATTTTCCTCGTGAAAATGGCACTTTTATTGCGCCGCAACGTCCCGGCTTCGTCTGCTTGCGCCCGGTCGCTGGCGCTAAGGCGCTTAGCAGACGTGGTTGCTCCCCGGAATGGCATCGGAGGCGTTCTTAACGTGCTTCGGCTGGCGACAGGCCGAACCACAAGGTTGCGTTTAGTTAAGAATTTTTCGCAACTGATTGCCGATTCCCCGGTCTTTTCGGCGCGCCTTCCGACACCTCAATTTTCCTGTTTTTTGAGCGCGAATCTTCCTTTACACCGCGTTGCGCGCGGGATGTGCCTGCCTATACTGCGCCCGCGAAAAAATAGCGGTCCGTCCAGAAGGGGGGGCGCCTCTGCTGGTGGACTTGGGGTCTTGGTCATGGAAAAGCTGCTGCTGGAATATCTTCCGATCCTGATTTTCATCGGGCTGGCCGCGGTATTGGGGGGCGCGCTGATCGCGGTTCCCCTGCTTGTCGCACCCTTCAAACCGGATCCCGAAAAGCTGTCTGCGTATGAATGTGGTTTCCCCGCCTTCGGGGACGCGCGCATGAAATTCGACGTCCGCTTCTATCTGGTCTCGTTGCTATTCATCATCTTCGACTTGGAAGTGGCCTTCCTTTTCCCGTGGGCGATCACGCTGGGCGAAACCGGCATCTTCGCCTTCTGGTCGATGATGGTGTTCCTGGGCATATTGACGGTGGGATTTATCTACGAATGGAAGAAGGGGGCACTCGAATGGGAGTGAACCCCATGAAGAATGGCTATGGCACCGGCGCCCGCGCCGGAGTGGACGGCGCTAGCAATGCCGTCGCCGACAACGATCCGTATTTCAAAGCGCTGCAGGCCGAAATGGCCGACAAGGGCTTTCTGGTCACCAGTGCCGAGTCGCTGGTCAATTGGGCGCGCACGGGTTCGCTGATGTGGATGACCTTCGGGCTCGCCTGCTGCGCTGTTGAAATGATGCAGGCATCGATGCCGCGCTATGACCTGGAGCGTTTCGGGATCGCGCCACGCGCTTCGCCGCGCCAAAGCGACGTCATGATCGTCGCCGGCACTCTGACCAATAAGATGGCACCTGCGCTACGCAAGGTCTATGACCAGATGCCGGAGCCGCGTTATGTCATCTCCATGGGCAGCTGCGCCAATGGCGGCGGCTACTACCATTACAGTTATTCCGTCGTGCGCGGCTGCGACCGGATCGTTCCGGTAGACGTCTATGTTCCCGGTTGTCCCCCCACTGCCGAAGCGCTGGTCTATGGCATCTTGCTTCTCCAGCGGAAGATCCGCCGCACAGGAACGATCGAGCGCTGAATGACGAATCTGAACGCAATCGCGGAAAGCTTGAACGAAGCGCTGGGAGGCAAGATCGCCGGCACCTTCTTGGCGCGTGGTGAGCTGACCGTGGATGTAAAGGCCGCCGACATCATAGATGTGATGACATGGCTTCAAGGCCCCGGCGATTTCAAGATACTCGTCGATATCTGCGGCAACGACTGGCCTCAACGCGAGAAGCGCTTCGACGTGGTCTATCATCTGCTGTCGCTGGCGAAGAATGCGCGCATCCGTGTCAAGACCCAGCTTGCGGATGGAGAAGCTGTTGCCTCCATTACTCCGATCTATCCTGCCGGCGGGTGGTTCGAGCGGGAAGCCTTCGACATGTACGGTATTGTCTTCGATAATCATCCCGACTTGCGGCGCATCCTGACCGATTACGGTTTCTCCGGGTTTCCGTTGCGCAAGGACTTTCCGCTTACCGGCTATGTCGAGTTGCGGTATGACGACGAACTTAAGCGCGTAGTCTATCAGCCGGTGCAGTTGGTACAGGAGTTTCGCGACTTCGATTTCATGAGCCCCTGGGAGGGCGCTCCCCATATACTGCCCGGCGATGAGAAGGCTGCCATGGCGCCTAATGCCACTTCCGGCGACCCGGGAAAGAAGCCATGACCCAGCAAGTCACGCTCGAGGCCATTCCTGCCGAGACCAGCAACGGGCCATCCGAAGAGCCCAATCTGACGATCAATTTCGGCCCCCAGCATCCAGCCGCGCATGGCGTCTTGCGCATGATCCTGGACCTGGATGGCGAGATCGTTACCCGCGTCGATCCGCATATAGGGTTGCTTCATCGCGGCACAGAGAAGTTGATCGAGCACAAGACCTATCTTCAGGCGATTCCCTATTTCGACCGGCTCGATTATGTCGCGCCAATGAACCAGGAGCATTCTTTTTGCCTGGCGATTGAGAAGCTGCTGGGCCTGGAGGTCCCCAAGCGCGGCCAATATATCCGCGTGCTCTATTCTGAGATCGGCCGCCTGTTGAATCACCTGCTCAATGTGACAACACAAGCGCTGGATGTTGGCGCGCTCACTCCCCCGCTGTGGGGGTTCGAGGAGCGCGAGAAGCTGATGGTCTTCTATGAGCGCATCTCTGGCAGCCGCATGCATGCGGCCTTTTTCCGCGCCGGTGGAGTCCATCAGGACATGCCGCCGGGCCTGGCTGAGGATATTCTGAAGTTCTGCGATGAATTTCCCAAGGTGCTGGATGACATCGAGGTCCTGTTGACCGACAACCGCATCTTCAAGCAGCGCAATGTCGATATCGGCGTGATTACCCGCGCCGACGCAGAGATGTGGGGCATGTCGGGCGTGATGCTACGGTCCACCGGTGTAAGATGGGACTTGCGGCGCAGTCAGCCCTATGAATGTTACAGTGAACTGGATTTCAAGGTCCCAATTGGCAAGAATGGCGATTGCTATGATCGCTATGTGATGCGCATGGAAGAGATGCGCGAATCGACCAAGATCATGCGCCAGTGCATCGAGAAGATGCCCGCTGGACCGGTCGTCTCCACCGACAACAAGATCGTGCCGCCCCGTCGCGGCGAAATGAAGACCTCGATGGAAGCGCTCATCCACCACTTCAAGCTTTATACCGAGGGCTATCGCGTACCCGTGGGCGAAGCCTATGCCGCAGTGGAGGCGCCCAAGGGGGAGTTCGGCGTGTATTTGGTGGCCGACGGTTCGAACAAGCCATATCGTTGCAAGATACGCGCGCCATCTTATGTCCATCTGCAGGCGATGGATTACATGTCCAAAGGTCACATGCTGGCCGATGTTTCGGCTATCTTGGGATCGCTCGACATCGTGTTTGGGGAGGTGGACCGGTGACCGCGCAGTCCAACCCCAACATCGACATCGCCCAGAAGCAACTCGACGCCTACAATGCCCAGGACCTGGATACCTATGTCGGCTTCTTCGCGGAAGATTGTGTGGTGTCGGGTTTGAATGGCACGCCGACCCAAACCAGCCGCGATGCCATCAAGGCGCGTTATGCCGATGCCTTTGCCCAATATCCCCGGAACAAGGCGGTGTTGAAGAACCGCATCGCCGTTGGCAACACGGTGGTGGACCACGAACAGGTGATACGAGTGCCTGGCGGCGAAGAGTTCGAGATCATCGCCATTTATACCTTCAAGGACGGGCTGATCAGCCGCGTCGATTTCACAAAGTAACCTCATGTCGCTGCGCCGCCTTGCTCCGCCCGAAATGCAGCCTGCCAGCTTCGCCTTCAGCCAGGCGAATGCGGAATGGGCGAAGATGACCATCGCCAAGTATCCGCCAGGCCGGCAGGCTAGCGCCGTGATCTCGCTTCTGTGGCGCGGCCAGGAGCAGGAAGGCTGGGTCAGCCACCCCATGATCGAGGCTGTCGCCAAGATGCTCGACATGCCCTATATCCGCGTGCTGGAAGTGGCGACATTTTACACCATGTTCAACCTGGAGCCGGTAGGCACCTGGCTTGTTCAGGTTTGCACCACATCGCCCTGCTGGCTACGCGGCTCGGACGCGGTGGTGGACGCTTGCAAGAAGCATATCCACCCTCGTCCGCAGACCGTGTCGGCGGACGGCAAGTTCAGCTGGATGGAAGTGGAGTGCCTGGGTGCCTGTGTAAATGCGCCGATGCTGCAGATCGGCAGCGACTTCTATGAGGATTTGGACGGCCCCACTACCGAAAGGCTGATTGTCAATCTGCGTGCAGGCAAGACCATCAAGGCAGGGCCTCAGAATGGGCGCTTTTCCTCCGAGCCGGAGGGTGCGGTCACCACGCTGAAGGACCCAGCGCTTTATGATGGTTCGGTAATTGGAAAATACGCGGCCTATGCGCCCGCCGGCGGCGGCACCACGGATGAGGAGGCCAAGAAGCCTACACAGGCCGCGTCGGACCGTGAGGCACCGAAGCAGAAACCTCCGGGAGCGGCCACCTGATGCTTGCCGACAAGGACCGTATTTTTACCAATCTCTATGGCTTTGAGAGTCCCGGCCTGGAAGCTGCGAAGAAACGCGGTCAGTGGGACAATACAAAGGCGATCCTGGCCATGGGTCCAGAAGCCATAGTCGATGTGATGAAGAAGAGCGGTCTACGTGGCCGGGGGGGCGCCGGTTTTCCCACCGGTCTCAAATGGTCCTTCATGCCCAAAGAAGTGAAGGAGCGGCCGCATTATCTAGTCGTCAATGCCGATGAATCGGAGCCGGGCACCTGCAAGGACCGGGACATCATGCGCAACGACCCGCATACGCTGGTCGAAGGTTGCCTGATCGCCAGTTTCGCGATGCGCGCGCACGCCTGTTACGTCTATGTGCGCGGCGAGTTCATCCGCGAGCGCGAGGCGCTGCAACGCGCGGTCGATGAAGCCTATGCCGCCCGACTGATCGGCAAGAATAATGTCCACGGTTGGGATTTTGAGCTTTATGTCCACCATGGCGCGGGTGCCTATATCTGTGGCGAAGAAACCGCGCTTTTGGAATCATTGGAAGGCAAGAAGGGCCAGCCGCGCCTGAAGCCGCCATTCCCCGCCAATGTGGGCCTTTATGGCTGTCCCACGACGGTCAATAATGTTGAATCCATAGCTGTGGCACCCACTATCATTCGTCGCGGCGCAGATTGGTTCGCCGGAATCGGCCGTCCCAACAACACCGGCACCAAGGTTTTTTGCATCTCCGGTCATGTGAACAAGCCTTGCAATGTCGAAGAGGAAATGGGCATTCCACTGCGCGAGCTGATTGATCGCCATGCTGGCGGCGTGCGCGGTGGCTGGGACAACTTGATGGCGGTTATCCCGGGCGGGGCCTCGGTGCCGCTGATCCCGAAATCGATCTGTGATGATGTGCTGATGGATTTCGACAGTCTTAAGGCAGTGCAGTCGGGTCTTGGTACTGCCGCTGTGATCGTGATGGACAAGTCCACTGACGTTATCAAGGCTATCCAGCGGCTGTCCTATTTCTACAAGCATGAAAGTTGCGGGCAGTGCACGCCATGTCGCGAGGGTACCGGCTGGATGTGGCGGGTAATGACCCGAATGGTCCAAGGCAACGCCAGGGTTGGCGAGATCGATTTGTTGCAGGAAGTCACCAAGCAGATCGAGGGTCACACCATCTGCGCGCTAGGCGATGCTGCGGCCTGGCCAGTCCAGGGCCTGATCCGGCACTTCCGGCCGGAAATCGAGAAACGCATTGCTCAGTTCGCAAGAGATAGCGTGTCGAACGCGCGAGCGGCGGAGTAGGACATGGCCACGCGCAAACTGATCATCGATGGCAAGGAAATCGAGGCGGAAGAAACCATCACCTTGCTGCAGGCTTGCGAACAGGCCGGCGCGGAAATTCCGCGTTTCTGCTTTCACGAGCGCCTATCGGTCGCGGGTAATTGCCGCATGTGCCTAGTCGAATGGGTGGGCGCCCCCAAACCGCAGGCTTCGTGCGCCCTGCAGGTCAAGGATATCTTCCCCAATAAGGATGGTACGCCCGCCAGGATCAACACCACTTCGCCTTATGCTCGCAAGGCACGTGAAGGCGTGATGGAATTCCTGCTTATCAATCATCCGTTGGATTGCCCAATCTGCGATCAGGGTGGGGAATGCGACCTGCAGGACCAGGCGATGGGCTATGGCCGCGCCGCCTTCCACCGCTTCAATGAGAACAAGCGAGCGGTTGAAGATAAGTATATGGGGCCGCTGATTAAGACTATCATGACGCGGTGTATCCAATGCACGCGCTGCGTGCGCTTCGCCACCGAAGTCGCGGGCGTACCCGATCTGGGTGCTACTGGTCGCGGCGAAGACATGGAGATTACCACCTATCTCGAAAAGGCCTTCGCCAGCGAGCTTTCGGGTAACGTGGTCGACCTATGTCCGGTAGGCGCGCTGACCAGCAAGCCTTATGCCTTCAACGCCCGCCCGTGGGAATTGAAGAAAACCGAAAGCGTGGACGTGATGGATGCGCAGGGTTGCAACATCCGCGTGGATTCGCGTGGGCCTCAGGTCATGCGTGTACTGCCGCGTCTGAACGAGGAAGTGAATGAGGAGTGGATTAGCGACAAAACCCGTCATGCCTGTGACGGGCTTTCGCGTCAGCGTCTGGACCATCCCTATGTTCGCGTCAATGGCAAGCTGAAGCCCGTCAGTTGGTCCGAAGCATTTGGAGCGATTGCGGCCCGGATCAAACAAACGTCGCCGGATCGCATGGCCGCCATCGTCGGCGACCTTGCTGCTGCTGAAGAGATCAAGGCGTTGAAGGATCTCATGGCAGTACTGAAGGTGAAGAACTTGGACTGCCGGCAGGATGGCGCGAAGATCGGCCTTACGGGGGATGGCGGGAAATCGCCGCGCCAGACTTATTTGTTCAACTCCACCATCGCGGGCGTGGAAGTAGCTGACGCTATCCTGCTGGTAGGTGCCAATCCACGATGGGACGCGCCGGTACTCAATGCCCGCATTCGCAAAGCATGGCTGGCCAACGGCGTAAAGCTGGCAAATATCGGCCCGGTCGTAGACCTGACTTATCCGGTCGAACAGTTAGGAAGCGATGTGGCGTTGCTGGCGAAAATTGCGGATGGAAGCCATGCCTTTGCCAAGGTGCTGACCGACGCCCAGCGCCCGATGATCATACTGGGAGCTGGTGCGATCACGCGTAAGGATGGCGCAGCGTTGCTGAATTTGGCGGCAAAAGTCGCTGGCGATACCGGCATGATCGGCCCGTCGGGCAGCCACGCGGAAGGCGGCTGGAATGGGTTCAACATCCTGCATACGGCAGCATCGCGTGTGGCAGGGCTCGATCTGGGTTTCCTGCCGCTGGATGGCGGACGAGACGTATCCGGGATCGTCGATGGTGCACAAAAAGGGGAGATCGATTTTATCTATTTGCTAGGTGCAGATGAGTTCGACGTTGCCCATCTGGGTCGGGCGTTTGTCGTCTACCAGGGTAGTCATGGTGATGCGGGCGCCCACAATGCGGATGTAATCCTGCCTGGCGCCGCCTATACCGAAAAGGACGGGCTTTACGTCAATTTCGAAGGCAGGGTTCAGCGCAGCCGCCGTGCGGTCTTTCCGCCTGGTCAGGCCAAAGAAGACTGGGCGATTTTGCGGGCGCTGTCCGAAGTATTGGGTGCGAAGCTTCCTTATGACGACCACGGACAGTTGCTGAAGGCGCTGGTGGCTGAGGCCCGTCACTTCTCTTCTTTGAATGTAGTACCGGTCCATGCCGACACGTCTTCGGCGACATGGAGCTCGGTGGGCGCGCCCGGAGTGTTGGACGGGGCATCTGTGGTGCATGCGATAGCGGATTTCTATCTTACCAACCCGATTGCCCGTGCCAGCGAGACGATGGCGCTGTGCAGCCGCGAATTCGTGATCGGCGCGGGCAAGATGGCGGCGGAATAACCGATGGCGCTCATCCATTTCTTCCAGAATGCGCTGGGATTGCCCCACGGCTGGGCTTGGTTCCTCAGCCAATCCATCATGATCCTGATCTTCGATGTCGTGCTGCTGGTGATGATTGCCTATCTGCTGCTGGCGGACCGTAAAGTCTGGGCGGCGGTGCAGATGCGCCGTGGTCCAAACGTGGTAGGGGCGTTCGGCCTACTTCAGACATTCGCCGACCTGTTCAAGTTCCTGTTCAAGGAAATTGTCATACCGGCTGGCGCGAACAAGGTGATCTTCATGATCGCCCCTCTCATCACCGTCACGCTGGCCTTTGCCGGCTGGGCGGTGGTGCCGCTCGATCAGGGGTGGGTCGTGGCTGATATCAATGTCGGTATTCTATACTTGTTCGCTATGTCATCACTCGGCGTTTATGGCATCATCATGGCTGGCTGGGCGTCCAACTCAAAATACCCCTTCCTATCGGCGCTGCGGGCTGCTGCCCAAATGGTGTCGTATGAAGTCTCGATTGGCTTCGTCATCATTACCGTGCTGCTGTTCGCCGGCTCCTTGAACCTATCGGACATCGTGCGCGCTCAAGCGACGACCGGGGTCTTCACGTTCCTTCACTGGAACGTTTTTTCCATTCTGTTTCCCATGCTGCCCATCTTCTTCGTCTCGGCCTTGGCCGAAACCAACCGTCCGCCGTTTGACCTGGTGGAAGCCGAGAGTGAGCTGGTGGCCGGATTCTTCGTGGAATATTCCTCCACTCCGTTTCTACTCTTCTTTCTGGGAGAGTATCTCTCGATCGTTCTGATGTGTGCCATGTGCTCAATCCTGTTCTTGGGAGGATGGCTGCCGCCGTTGAATATAGCGCCTTTCACCATGGTCCCTGGCATCATCTGGTTCATCCTCAAGATATGCTTCTTCTTTTTCTTGTTTGCGATGGCGAAGGCCATGGTGCCGCGCTACCGCTACGACCAGCTCATGCGGCTGGGTTGGAAAGTGTTTCTTCCCACCTCGATGATCTGGGTGGTGTTGACGGCCGGATGGGTAGTGTTCGTCCGCCCGCATATATGAGAGGTTCGCCATGGCCAGCCTGGACCGTACTGCTCGCCAGATATTCTTCTGGGAATTCATAGAAAGTTTTCTGGTTTCTATGCGCTATTTCTTCGCGCCCAAGGCGACGCTGAACTATCCATTCGAAAAAGGCCCGATCAGTCCCCGCTTTCGCGGCGAGCATGCTCTACGCCGTTATCCCAATGGAGAAGAACGCTGCATCGCTTGCAAGCTTTGCGAAGCGATCTGTCCTGCCCAAGCCATCACCATCGAGGCTGAGCCGCGTGCCGATGGTAGCCGCCGTACAACCCGCTATGACATCGACATGGTGAAGTGCATCTATTGCGGCTTCTGTCAGGAAGCCTGCCCGGTGGATGCAATCGTTGAAGGGCCAAACTTCGAGTTCTCGACCGAGACGCGGGAGGAGCTTTACTACAATAAGGACCGGCTGCTCGCGAACGGCGACCGTTGGGAGCGGGAAATTGCCCGCAATCTGGAACTGGATGCACCTTACCGCTGACGGCGGAACTAGGCGCGGGGAAACGCATGTTCGAGGCTATAGCCTTCTATTTTTTTTCGGCGATCCTGATCGCTAGCGCGACGATGGTCATCGCAGCGCGCAATCCCGTGCACTCGGTGCTGTTCCTGATCCTGGCCTTCTTCAACGCCGCCGGTCTGTTCGTGCTGATGGGGGCCGAGTTCCTGGCGATGATCCTGATCGTGGTTTATGTCGGCGCGGTCGCCGTGCTGTTCCTGTTCGTCGTGATGATGCTGGACATCGATTTCGCTGAATTGAAACGTGGAATGCTGCAATACCTTCCTTTCGGAGCGCTGATAGGCGTAATTCTGGTGGTGGAATTGGCGATGGCGGGGACAGCCTGGATTCTGAGTCCAGCCGCGTCGGCCGCCAAGGCTCATGCAACACCCGAGGGTGTGACCAATACCGCTGCGCTGGGCCACATCATTTATACCGACTATGTCTATTACTTCCAGATTGCGGGACTGGTTCTGCTTGTCGCGATGATTGGTGCGATCGTGCTGACGCTGCGAAGCCGGCCAGGCGTGCGCCGTCAGGTGATTTCGATACAGAACGCTCGCACTGCGGCTATGGCTGTTGACATGATCGACATCAAGCCAGGCGAGGGGGCATGAGCATGACCGTCGGACTGAGCCAATATCTCGTCGTCGCCGCCATCCTGTTCACGATCGGCATGATGGGCATTTTTCTGAACCGCCGCAACATCATCATCATTCTGATGTCAATCGAACTGATCCTTTTGGCGGTGAACGTCAATTTTGTTGCCTTCAGCGCCTATCTTGGCGATCTGGTGGGGCAGGTGTTCGCGCTGTTCGTGTTGACCGTAGCTGCGGCCGAGGCCGCCATCGGCTTGGCCATTCTGGTCGTCTACTTCCGCAACCGCGGCACTATCGCGGTTGAAGACGTCAATTTGATGAAGGGCTGACGCGCATGTATGCCGCCATCGTCTTCCTTCCGCTTTTGGGTTGTGCCATCGCTGGCCTATTGGGCCGGCTGATCGGTTCCCGCCTTTCCGAGCTGGTGACCACGGGGTTGCTGTTCCTTTCCGCAGCCCTGTCTATGGTGGTCTTCACCCAGGTGGCCTTGGGCGGCGGCGCTACCCAGATCATTCCGATCCTGGAATGGGTTCACTCCGGTAGCTTCACGGCGGACTGGACCATCCGTGTCGACACGATCACCGCGGTGATGCTGGTGGTAGTGACGGGAGTGTCCAGCCTGGTGCATCTCTATTCCATCGGCTACATGCACGATGACCCCAGCCGGCAGCGTTTCTTCTCTTATCTGTCGCTGTTCACCTTCGCCATGCTGATGCTGGTGACATCGAACAATTTTCTGCAGTTGTTCTTCGGCTGGGAAGGGGTCGGCCTGGCGTCGTACCTGCTGATCGGTTTCTGGTATACGCGACCCGCCGCCAATGCGGCGGCGATGAAGGCGTTTATTGTCAACCGCGTCGGCGATTTCGCGTTCGCCCTGGGCATTTTCGGCGTCTGGACCGTGTTCCATACGCTGGACTTCGACAGCGTTTTCGCTGCCGCGCCGGCCATGGCAGGCAAGAGTTTTGTTTTTGCCGGCCACAGCGTGGATGTCCTGACCACGCTATGTCTGTTGCTGTTTGGTGGCGCCATGGGCAAATCAGCGCAGATCGGCCTGCACACCTGGTTGCCGGACGCGATGGAAGGCCCCACACCGGTCAGCGCGCTGATCCATGCCGCCACCATGGTTACGGCAGGTGTGTTTCTGGTCTGCCGATGTTCGCCAATTTTCCAGCAGGCGCCTTTCGCGCTCGCATTCGTCACAGTGATCGGCGCCACTACGGCTTTCTTCGCCGCTTCGGCGGCCTTGTTCCAGAACGACATCAAGCGGGTGATCGCCTACTCTACATGCAGCCAGCTTGGCTACATGTTCGCGGCGGCCGGCGTGACGGCCTACAACGCCGCGATGTTCCACCTGTTCACGCACGCTTTCTTCAAGGCGCTTCTGTTTCTGTGCGCTGGCAGCGTGATCCAGGCTTTGCACCATGAGCAGGACATGCGGAGGATGGGTGGGCTGTCTCGCCGGATTCCCTTCACCTGGGCAATGATGCTGATCGGCAACCTGGCATTGACGGGTGTGGGCATTCCGCTTCTTGGCGTGGGCCTGGCCGGTTTCTATTCCAAGGATGCGATCATCAATTCCACATATCTGGCGGGTTCCGGCGTCGGCAGTTATGCCTTCATCCTGCTGCTGGTCGCGGCGGGCATGACCAGCTTCTATTCGTGGCGTCAGTTCCTGATGACCTTCCATGGCCGCTATCGCGGGCTGGATCATCATCACGGTGCCGGTGATGACGGCCATCACCACGCCCCCAAGCTGGAAGAGGTGCATGAAACGCCGTTGGTCATGCTGGTGCCGCTGGCGGTATTGGCGGTAGGCGCGACATTTGCCGGCATGGTTTTCGCGCCTCGCTTCATCGGCGAAGGCGCACATGCCTTCTGGCGCCTGTCATTGGTGGTGGGGTTGACCGAGGAAGGCCACCGTCTGCCGCTGTGGGTGGAGATGGGACCGCTGGTTTTTACCATCGGCGGATTCCTGATCGCTTATTATTATTACATCCTGCATCCGGCGTTGGCCGCAGCCATCCAGGCGCGCCGCAGCATGCTCTACCTGTTTTTCTACAACAAATGGTACTTCGACGAGCTGTATGACTTTCTGTTTGTGCGCGGCGCGTTGAAGTTGGGCCGTTTCCTGTGGAAACGTGGCGACGGAACGATGATCGACGGGCTGGGGCCGGACGGTGTTGCAGCGCGGGTGTTGGATGCGGCGCGCGGTGCTGTGAAGCTGCAAACCGGCTATGTTTATCATTATGCACTGGCGATGCTTCTGGGCGCGGTGGCGCTGGCCACCTGGTTCATGGTGGTGCTGGGGGGCAATCCATGAATCTTCCCTTGCTTTCGCTTTGCACCTTCGTGCCGTTGATAGGCGCGGCGGCCATTCTGGCGCTGCCTAGGCCCACCGGCGCGCGCTGGATCGCGCTGGGCACCACCATCGTCACGTTTGTTCTGTCGCTGATGGTATGGGCGGCGTTCGACCCCGCCAATCCGGGCTTCCAGCTTGTCGAGCGGGTGGACTGGCTGGGCGGGGGCATTTCTTACCACATGGGCGTGGACGGTATTTCCGTACTGTTTGTGGTCTTGACCGCCGGGCTTATGCCATTCTGCATCGCCGCGTCGTGGAAAAGTATTCAGACGCGCGTCGTCGAATACATGGCACTTTTTCTGGTGCTGGAGACGATGCTGATCGGGGTATTCTGTGCCCTGGATTTGGTGCTGTTCTATGTGCTGTTCGAGGGCAGCCTGGCGCCGATGTTCCTGATCATCGGCATCTGGGGCCATGAGCGGCGCGTCTATGCCAGCTTCAAATTCTTCCTTTATACTTTCACCGGCTCGGTGCTGATGCTGCTCGCGATCATGAGCATGTACTGGTATGCGGGCACCACCGATATTGTCACGCTGCTGAACGGGGTGCATTTCCCAGTGGGGATGCAGACCTGGCTATGGCTGGCCTTCGCCGCCAGCTTCGCGGTCAAGTTGCCGATGTGGCCGGTCCACACATGGCTACCCGATGCCCATGTCGAAGCACCCACGGCGGGTTCGGTGGTTCTGGCGGCCATTCTGCTCAAGTTGGGCGGTTATGGCTTTCTGCGCTTTTCGCTGCCCATGTTCCCGTCAGCGTCCGAAATGTTCGGGCCATTGATGTTCACCCTGTCCGTCGTCGCCATCATTTATACCTCGCTGGTGGCGCTGGCGCAGGAAGATATGAAAAAGGTGATTGCCTATTCGTCCGTCGCGCACATGGGCTTTGTTACTATGGGCATCTTTACCCTGACTCATCAGGGCGTGGATGGGGGCATCTTCCAGATGCTGAGTCACGGCGTGGTGTCGGGGGCATTGTTCCTGTGCGTCGGCGTGCTCTATGACCGGATGCATACCCGCTCGATCGCCGCTTATGGCGGGTTGGTGAACCGTATGCCGGTCTATGCCGCCTGTTTCATGGTGTTCACCATGGCCAATGTCGGCCTGCCGGGCACCAGCGGTTTTGTCGGCGAGTTCCTGACCATGCTGGGGGCCTTTGAGCACAATAGCTGGATCGCTATTTTCGCAACGACCGGCATTATCTTGTCGGCGGCATATGCGCTTTACCTGTACCGCCGGATTATCTTCGGAGCGCTGGTCAAGCCGTCGCTGCAAGCCATTCTCGATTTGTCGGCGCGCGAGATCGCCATTCTGGCGCCGCTGGTGGTGTTGACCATTGCGATGGGCGTATATCCCAAGCCAGTCTTCGATGTGATCGGGCCCGCCGTGACCAAGATGATCTCCGACAACAGGACGGCGCTGGCGGTCGACCGGGCGCCCAAGCTCGCGGACAGCCGCGCTCTGATAATCCGCAAGGGAGTCGGCCAGTGAGCCTTCAGACCGATCTTGTGCTCCTTCTGCCCGAGTTGACCGTCGCCATCGGTGCCATGGTCCTGTTGCTGACCGGCGCCATCGGCGGGGAAAAGCTTGCGCCTGTGGTGACCTGGGGTGCGGTTTGTGTCCTGCTGCTGGCGGGGGTCGGAATCGTAATGGGGCCGCAGGGTGCGGCTTTCCACGGTGCCTTCATCGCCGATGAATTCTCGCGCTTCGCCAATGTCCTGATCCTGGCGGGCGGTGCGCTGTCCGTCCTGCTGGCCGATGAGTATTTCGTCAGCGAAAAGGTCTCGCGTTTCGAGCTGCCGGTGCTGCTGATGCTGGCGACGCTGGGCATGATGCTGATGGTGTCGGCCACCAGCTTCCTGGCGCTTTATATGGGGTTGGAGTTGCAGTCGCTGGCGCTTTACGTGCTGGCAGCTTTCAACCGCGGCAATGTCCGCTCCAGCGAGGCGGGCCTGAAGTATTTTGTCTTGAGCGCGCTGGCGTCGGGCATGTTGCTTTATGGCATTTCGCTGATCTACGGCTTCACCGGGTCGGTCAACTTCACCGCGATCGCCGACGTCACTACGGTCGGCGGCGCCAGCCTGGGGATCATCTTCGGCATCGTTTTCCTGATCACGGGGCTGGCATTCAAGGTTTCGGCAGTGCCCTTTCACATGTGGACACCCGATGTCTATGAGGGTGCGCCCACGCCGGTCGCGGCCTATTTCGCTTCTGCCGCCAAGGTGGCGGCGATGTGTCTGTTCCTGCGTGCGATTCTGATTCCGTTTCCCGATCTGATTGCCCAGTGGCGCCAGATCATCATCTTCATTTCGGTGGCGTCGATGGGGTTCGGTGCCGTCGCCGCCATCGGCCAGACCAACATCAAGCGCCTGATGGCTTATTCTTCCATCGGGCACATGGGGTATGCGTTGCTGGACCTGGCGGCAGGTACGGCGTTGGGCGTGCGCGGCGTACTGATCTATGTGGCAATTTATATCTTCACCAATCTTGCCATATTCGCCTGTATCCAGTCGATGAAGCGCGCGGGCAAGCCGGTAGAGAAGATCTCCGATCTTGCCGGGCTGGCGCACACCGATCTGAAATTCGCGCTGTTGTTCTCGGCGCTGTTTCTGAGCCTGGCGGGCGTGCCGCCGCTGGCCGGATTCTTCGCAAAATTCTATGTCTTCCTGGCGGCGATCCAGGCCGGGTTGATAATTCCCGCGATATTGGGCGTTCTGGCCAGTGCGGTCAGCCTTGTTTATTACCTCGGTATGGTCAAGGCGATGATGCTTGACGACCTGAAGGCGGAGCCTCTGGACAAAGAGATCGCGCCGGCCAGCCGCGCCGTCATGTGGCTGGGGATGGCGGTGGTGGTGCTGTTCGTCGTGGCGGCGTCGCCTGTGATTTCCGCTGCCGATGCGGCGGCCAGGGCGCTGCTGCCTTGAATGGCTGGCCCCCCGGCTATCGGCTGATCCGGCACCAGGAGATCGATTCCACCAATAGCGAGGCACAGCGCTTAGCCGAATCCGTGGGTGCGGAGCCGGGGCCGGTCTGGATCACTGCCCTGCGGCAAACGGCGGGGCGGGGCCGGCGCGGCCGGAACTGGGAGACCACGCCGGGCAATCTTGCGGCCACGTTGCTGATCCGGCCCGCATGCCCGGCTTATGGGCAGCTTTCCTTTGCCGCGGCGCTTGCGGTGGCCGATACGGTAAGTCATTTCGCGCCGGCGGCCCCCATAGCAGTGAAATGGCCCAATGACGTGTTGGCCGATGGCCGCAAGGTGGCGGGTATCCTGCTGGAATCGGGCAGGGACTGGCTGGCGGTCGGTATCGGCGTCAATCTGGCGTCCCATCCCGAAGGCACGGAATTCCCGGCCATCTCGCTGGCGGCCCTGGGCGCCCCGGCGCCCGCGCCGGACCAGGCGCTCGCATGCCTCGCCGGACGCTTCGCCCACTGGTATGGTCGCTGGATGCGCGAGGGGTTCGAGCCGCTGCGGGCCGCATGGCTGGCGCGGGCATGCGGGTTGGGTGCGCCGATCCGGGCGCGCCTGCCGCATGCGGAGCATAGCGGCGTGTTCGCGGGGCTCAATGCCGATGGCGCACTGCTTCTGAACCAGCAGGGCCGGGTGCGGGTGATTTCCGCCGGCGAGGTGTTCTTCTGATGCTGCTTGCGATCGACGCCGGCAATACGAACATCGCCTTTGCCATCTACGAGGGCGCCGAGATGCGCGCCCAGTGGCGCACGGTCACCCAGGTCGCCAGGACCGCCGATGAATATGCCGTCTGGCTGAGCCAGCTTCTGGCCTTGAAGGGCTGGTCGCTCGCCGACCTGGATGCGGCCATCATCGCCACCGTCGTGCCGGCGCTGTTGTTCGACCTGCGCGCCCTGTGCCGCACCTATCTGCGGTGCGAGCCCATGATCGTGGGCGATCCGGCGCTGGACCTGGGCCCGCCGCCCAAGGTCGACAGGCCCGAAAGCGTGGGCGCGGACCGGCTGTGCAACACGGTGGCCGCGCACGCGCGCTACCCGGGCGCGGCGATCGTGGTGGATTTCGGCACCGCCACCAATTTCGATATCGTTTCCGGCGGGGGCGCCTTCTGCGGCAGCGTGATCGCGCCCGGCGCCAACCTGTCGATCGAGGCGCTGCACCGCGCCGCCGCGCTCTTGCCACGGGTGGCGGTCCATCGCGCCCAGAAGGTGATCGGGCGTGACACCGTTTCGGCGATGCAGTCGGGCGTTTATTGGGGCTATGTCGGCCTGATCGGCGGGCTGATCGACCGCATCAGGCTGGAGTTCGGCGCGCCGATGACGGTGGTGGCGACCGGAGGACTGGCGCATCTGTTCCATCCCGACCTGCCGTCCATCGATCATGTCGATCCCGATCTTACCATGCGCGGACTGATGCTGATCCACGCCCACAACAAGAAGGTGTGATGGCCGGCGGCGCGCGCGCGGACGAGCTTGTCTTCCTGCCCCTGGGCGGGTCGGGCGAGATCGGCATGAACTTCAACGCCTATGGCTACGGCCCGGCGGATAGCCGCCAGTGGATCATCGTCGATTGCGGCGTGCTGTTCGGCCGCGAGAGCCACCAGCCGGGCGTGGACGTGCTGATGCCCGACATCCGCGCCCTGACTGAAAGCCGCGAGAAGGTGCTGGGCATCGTCGCCACCCATGCCCATGAAGACCACATCGGCGCCATCGCCCATCTGTGGCCAATGCTGCGCTGTCCCGTCCATGCCACGCCCTTCACCGCGCGGCTGATCGCCGGCAAGCTGGAGGAGGCGGGCCTGTCGTCCAAGGTGCATGTCAGGGAGGTTCCGGTCGGCGGCAGCCTGACGCTGGGGCCTTTCACGCTGGACTTCATCTCCATCACCCATTCGATCCTGGAGCCCAACCTGCTGGCCATCCGCACGCCACTGGGCGTGGTGGCCCATACCGGCGACTGGAAGATCGATCCCGATCCGCTGCTGGGCGAGGAGACCGACACTGCCGCCCTGGAGAAGCTGGGCAATGAGGGCGTGCTGGCGCTGGTGTGCGATTCCACCAACGCGCTGGTGCCCGGCACGTCCGGGTCGGAAAGCACGGTGCGCGAAAGCCTGGCCGACCTGATCGATCCGCTGAAGGGACGGGTGGCGGTGACGGGCTTTGCCTCCAACATCGCGCGGCTGGACAGCATCGCGCGCGCCGCACGCCTGCATGGCCGCCAGATCGCGCTGGTGGGCCGGTCGATGCAGAAGATGGTGGCCGCGGCGCGGGAGTGCGGCTATCTCAAGGATTTTCCCCCCGTGCTGGACGAGACGGAGGCGATGGCGCTTCCCCCCCGCAAGGTGCTGCTTCTGTGCACCGGAAGCCAGGGCGAGCCGCGGGCTGCGCTGGCGCGCATCGCCGACGACAGCCACCCGAACGTCCATATGGGCGAGGGTGATGCGGTGATCTTCTCCAGCCGCGTCATACCCGGCAACGAGTTGGCGATCTTCGAGATGCAGAACCAGCTTGCGGCGCGCGGCGTCGCGCTGCTGACGGCCGAGGATCATTTCGTGCATGTCTCGGGCCACCCTTGCCGCGAGGAGCTGGCGCAGATGTATCGCTGGATCCGGCCGAAAGTGGCGGTGCCGGTGCATGGCGAGGTTCGCCATCAGGTCGCCCATGCGCGCCTGGCCCGCGAGATGCAGGTGCCGCAGACTCTGATTCCGCGCAATGGCGACCTGTTCCGGCTGGCGCCGGGACGGCCTGCCCTTATCGATGAAGCACCGTCGGGACGCATCCACCTGGACGGACGCGTACTGGTGGCGGAAGGCGAGGGGCTGGCCAGGAGCCGCCGCGCCATGGCCCATGCCGGACTGCTGGTCGTGTCGCTGGTGCTGGACGCCAAGGGCCGTGTGGCGGCGGCGCCGTCGGTGCTGGCGGAAGGCATGCCGCCGCCGGTGACCGAGGCGGTGGAGCGCGCGGTGGAGCAGCAAACGCAATCAGGGCAGCGCCATGACCCGGACGAGCTTGCCGAAAGCGTGCGCCGTGCAGCGCGGCGCGCCGCCCATGAGAGTTGGGGCAAGAAGCCGGTGACGCGTGTCTTGGTAACCGAACTATGAGATTACTTACGCGCCGCCCTTCGCTTACGCTCCGGGCGTTCGTCGCTCGAAATGGTTCACTGAACCATTTCGTCCGCTCTGCGGACCGCTTCTCACGGGGCAAGAAGCCGGTGACGCGTGTCTTGGTAACTGAACTATGAGATTACTTACGCGCCGCCCTTCGCTCACGCTGCGGGCGTTCGTCGCTCGAAATGGTTCACTGAACCATTTCGTCCGCTCTGCGGACCGCTTCTCACGGGGCAAGAAGCCGGTGACGCGCGTGCTGGGACGGAGGTTTGAGCGATGACCCCGATGGATCTCAAGATCGCCGGCGGCCTGCATTATGTGGTGCTGTTCAGCGCCTATGCGGTGCTGTGGTTCCTTTGCCTGTTCTGCCTTTTGCCGCTGGGCATGGGATCGGAGCGCGATCCGGAGACGGGGGCGCCGCTCGAGCCGCGGCTGGGGCGCAAGGCGCTGTGGGCCTGCGCCATCGCCGCCATTCTGTGGCTGGTATTCTATCTGTTCGTGGGTTTCGGCTGGCTGGAAGTCTAGAGCAAGTTGTGACCAGATTGAATCGGCAGCGTTGCGTTGCGGCGTGGTGAT
>JBDZVS010000005.1:0-179703 GCA_040255825.1 Hyphomicrobiales bacterium
AGATGTTGTTCATGCGCGGGAACGCCATGTCGGGCGCCCCGATCATCAGCGGCACCAGCCAGTTGCCGAAGCCGCCGATCATGGCGGGCATGATCATGAAGAAGATCATGACCAGGCCGTGGCCGGTCACGAAGACGTTGAACTCATGCGGGGTGTGGAAGATCTCCAGACCGGGGAACATCAATTCGGCGCGCATCATCATCGAGAAGAAGCCGCCGACCAGACCGGCAAAGATGGCGAACACCAGGTACATCGTTCCGATGTCCTTGTGGTTCGTCGAATAGACATAGCGCCGCCAGCCTGTCGGGTGGTGGGCATGCTCGCCGGGGTGTTGGTCGTGGCTGGGGAGGGCGTCGAATGTTGTGGTCATGGCACTGCTTCCTATTTCGCGGCTAGGCGCGTGGACGGCTCGTCCAGCGCTGCGAACTTCTCACGGGCCTGGGCCAGCCAGGCGGCATACTCGGCGTCGCTCACCACATGGACCTCGATGGGCATGTAAGCGTGCTTGGCACCGCACAGTTCCGAGCACTGGCCGTAATAGACGCCGGTCTTGGTAGCCTTGAACCAGGTCGTGTTCACGCGGCCGGGCACGGCATCCATCTTCACGCCCATCTGGGGCAGCGCCCAGCTGTGGATCACGTCCGAGCCGGTGGTCTGAACTTCGACCACCTTGTTGACCGGCACATAGATGGGATTGTCGACGCCCAGCAGACGCGGCTTGCCCTGTTTGGCGTCGTCCTCGTCCGACAGGATCAGGCTGTCGAACTGGAAGCCGTTGGCGCCCGGATACTCATAGGTCCAGTACCACTGCTTGCCGATCGCCTTGATGGTCAGGTCCGGCTTGGGAATGGCGGATTCGAAATAGAGCAGGCGGAAGGAGGGAACGGCGATGATCACCAGGATGATGACCGGAATGATGGTCCAGACCACCTCCAGCACGGTGTTATGGTGGATTTTCGACGCCACCGGATTGGCGCCGGCGCGGTAGCGCAGGATGACCCACACCAGCAGCGTCGCGACCATCAGACAGACCGCGATCGTGATCCACAGCAGCAGGCGATGGAAATCCTCGATCTGCACCATCACCGGCGAGGCGGCCGGCTGCATCCCGATTTCATAGTCGAACGGCAGGGCCGACGCCGGCAGGGCCGCCAGGGTCGAGAACAGGCCGCCGAGGATGGCCGGCGCCCACGCCTTCGGAAGGGTCCGCGAGATCAGTGTCCGCGCCCCGCGCACAAGGCCGCGGGTCCGCAAAAAGCCCGGCATCCCGGAAAACGCCCTCTCCAACAAAAACCCCGACTTCCACGAAACCATGGATGGCAACCTCGTATGCTCCGGGCGGTGGAATCCGCCGCCATTTTTCAGATTCTTGCCCGGGATTTAGAGGGGTTAAGCCCTTAAAGTCATTGCGACCTTATGGCACGGTGGCGCGGCGGGCCAGCCCGGCCCCCGCACCCACGCCGGCCCGGAACGCCAAAAGCCGTTCAATGACTTGCCGGAACCGCTCCGGCGCACGATATCTGGGACCGCAATCCCATCCCATACGGGGCTTTTTGCCGCGCATGGACGCTTCCAAAGCCGCGCATCCAGGAGACAGCCATGGCCGACCACGATCTCTTTTTCAGCCGCACCGGCATGGACCGCTCGCGCGTGCAGCAAGCCGTGGACGACGCCCTGCGGCAGGCCGACGACGGCGAGCTGTTCCTGGAATTGAGCCAGAGCGAATCGTTCCGCTTCGATGACGGCCGGCTGAAGGCCGCCAGCTTCGACACCTCCCAGGGCTTCGGCCTGCGGGCCGTGGCGGGGGAAGCCACCGGCTATGCCCATGCCAGCGACCTGTCGGAGGAAGCCATCCAGCGCGCCGCCGCGACGGTACGCGCCGTCAGCCATGGCTATTCGGGCGCGGCCGCCGGCGGCCCTGCCCGCACCAATGTCAGGCTCTATCCCGACAACGACCCGCTCCAGACCGCCGGCTTCGAGAAAAAGGTAAAGCTGCTGGAAGACATGAACGCCTATGCCCGCGCCAGGGACCCGCGCGTGCGCCAGGTCTCGGCATCCCTCTCCGGCGAATGGCAGCAGATCGAGATCATCCGCGCCGGCGGGGCGCACTATACCGACATCCGCCCGCTGGTGCGGCTGAACGTGTCGGTGGTGGTCGAGGAAAACGGCCGCCAGGAATCGGGCAGCTATGGCGGCGGCGGCCGCGGTGGCTATGAAACCTATCTCGATCCCGCCTGGTGGCAGGCCGGCGTGGACGAGGCGCTGCGCCAGGCGCTGGTGAACCTGTCCTCAGTTCCCGCCCCCGCCGGCGAGATGACGGTGGTGCTGGGCCCCGGCTGGCCCGGCATCCTGCTGCACGAAGCCATCGGTCACGGGCTGGAAGGCGATTTCAACCGCAAGAAGACGAGCGCCTTTGCCGGGCTTCTGGGCCAGCGCGTGGCCGCCCCCGGCGTCACCGTGGTGGATGACGGCACCATCGACGGGCGGCGCGGCTCGCTCTCCATCGACGATGAAGGCACGCCCACCCACCGCACCGTGCTGATCGAGGACGGCATCCTGAAAGGCTATATGCAGGACCGGCAGAATGCCCGGCTGATGGCCATGGCGCCCACCGGCAACGGCCGGCGCCAGTCCTATGCCGCGCCTGTGATGCCGCGCATGACCAACACTTATATGTTAGGCGGCGACAAGGATCCGAAAGAGATCCTGGGCAGCGTGAAGACAGGCATCTACGCGGTGAATTTCGGCGGCGGCCAGGTTGACATCACCAACGGCAAGTTCGTGTTCAGTTGCACCGAGGCCTACCGGATCGAGGACGGCAGGCTGGGCGCACCGATCAAGGGCGCGACCCTGATCGGCTCGGGCCCCGAATCGCTGACCCGCGTTTCGATGATCGGCAACGACATGAAGCTGGACACCGGCGTGGGCACCTGCGGCAAGAACGGCCAGTCCGTGCCGGTGGGCGTGGGCCAGCCGACGCTCAGGCTGGACGGGCTGACGGTGGGCGGTACGGCGTCTTAGCTTTCTTGGTTGTCCGCAATTCTCTCTAACGCCATTGCAATCCCACTCAAAGCATTTGCGATGTCGGAAAGCCCTTTGGCCGCCATAGAAATGCCAACTGCAACTGCCTCTTCAGTCGTTAGATCAGGCCGGCCCTCTGGATAAAACCATTCAATACCGCCTTCCTGAGCAAGGACGAACGTCACCTTGTCCATTAACCCCTCGAATCGCATTCTCCGCCAAGATTATGAGCTTGCCCGTCTCCAGTGATCGAGATCAAATTTGTTAATCTACAAAATCGTCCCCCGCGCCGAGTGGCAGGCGTCCAGCGGCGACTATGACGGCTCGGCCCGCGACAAGGCTGACGGCTTCCTGCATTTCTCCACCGCCGCGCAACTGCCCGAGACGCTGCGGCTTTATTATGCGGACCAGGATGACCTGATGCTGGTGGCGGTCGATGCGGACGCCTGCGGCGACGCGCTGAAATGGGAATATTCGCCGTCGCGCGGCGAGGCCTTTCCGCATCTGTATGCGCCGCTTGAGCCGGACGCCATCAAATGGGCAAAGCCGCTGACGCGCGGCGGCGATGGCGCTTTCGCCCTGCCCGACCTCGCTGAACCTCAATCGACCCGATAGGTCTTGCGGAAACCGTTACGCGTGTTGACGACGGTGATGACGCCGTCGGCCGCCACCTCGGCCTCGATGTTGAAGCCCATGTCGGGCGGCGCCTCATAGGGCTTGTCCGCCACCTTTTCGATGGCCGCGCGCGGCGGATTGAGGTTGGCGATGTAATCGGCGTCGCCGGTCAGGTCGGGCCGCGCATACGACTCGTGCAGCCGCCAGAAGCCTTTCAGGCCCGGCAAGGCCGCCAGCAGACGAACGGTGTCAGGTCCGCCGCCCTTCTTGCCGCCATTGGGCATGATCGCCACGTCCGGCCGCATGGCGGCGACCTGCGCCGGATTGTTCGAGACATGATCGTCGCCATGCTGCGTCACCAGCAGGAGGTTGACCTTGCCGATGCGGTCGACGGGACAGGCCAGCGCATATTCCTTGTCCCAGGACAGGTCGCCGAACTGTGCGATGGTCACCTTGCCGAAGCGCAGCAGCGAGGCGACCGAGCGGGTGTTCTCATTGACGGGCCGCGCCTGCGCCTCTGCCGGGTTGCCGCACCGGCGACCGGCACGCCCCGCGCCCGCCAGCGGCTTTTCGATCACCTTGCCGTCGCTGGCGACGATGGTATCGGTCAACGATCCGATATGGATCACATCGCCCGCCCTGGCGATGATGCGCTTGTGGCCCTTCACCGCCTCCAGGTAGCGCGGATACTGCCCCGCCGGTGTGTTGATGACTTTCTCCGGCGGCGTGCCGGGGCGCAGCGCGTCGCCATTTTGACCATGATCGATGAAGGTGCCGATGGGAATCTTCGCTGCCAGCGCGCCCGCGCCGCCGGAATGGTCGTCGTGATAGTGGGTGACGATCACATAGTCCAACTTTGCCACCCCCAGCTTCCTGGCGGCGCGCAGGATGCGGTCGGCGGCCTGCTCCGTCCCGTCAGGCGAAGGCATTTCGCCGAAGCCCTTGGGCCAGCCGGTGTCGATCAGCAGCGACTTCCCTTCCGGCGTGACGAACAGCGTCGCCGCCCCGCCCTCGGTATCGATGGAGACGATCCGCAGCGGCTTTTGCGGCGCCTGCGCCAGCGCGGGCGCCGGCAGCACCAGGGCCAGCGCCAGCGATGCCGCCAGATGCCTCAACTCCAGGCGCCTCATCTGACGTGATAGGTCTTGGAGAATCCGTTGCGGTCGTTGGTCACCGTCACCGTGCCGTCGGCCGAGATGTCGGCATGAATGGCATAGCCGGCATCCGGGGGAAGCTGGTAGCGCGGATTTGCCTTGAACGCTTCCTCGGCGCCCGCCGGCGTCAGGTTGGCGATATAGTTCTTGTCGCCGCTCAGTTCGGGATGGGCCAGCGATTCATGGTTGCGCCAGAAGCCCATCAGGCCGGGCGAATGCGCCACCGTGTCGATGGGATCGGGATCGCCGCCCTTGCGCGCGCCGTTGCCCATGATGGCGATGTCGGGATGCATGTCGGCGATCGAGGCCGGATTGCCGCTGATGTCCGAGCCATGCTGGGTGACGATCATCACATTGACATGGCCGATGCGGGTGAGCGGACAGGACAATTGATGTTCCTGCAGCCAGCTCAGGTCGCCGAAGGCGGCGATGGAGACCTTGCCGAAGCGCAGCAGCGAGGCGACGGAATGGGCATTCTCCTCGCCGCCGACTCTCTTGGTCACCTGGGTCGCCGGATCGTTGCAGACCGGATTGGGCTGGCCCGCCCCGGGTAGTGGCTTGTCGATATGCTTGGCGTCGCTGGCCACGATGGTGTCGGTCAACGATCCGATGTGGATCACATCGCCCGGCTTGACCACCAGATGCTCATGGCCCGGCAGAAGCTGCGCGACATAGCGCTCATACTGCGCCTTGGAGGAGCGCGCCGCCCGCTCCGGCGGCAGGTTGGGCGGCGGCATCTCCACCACCGGCCCGTGATCGATGAAGGTGCCGATGGGCATCTTCGCGGCCAGGTCGAACAGGCCTCCGATATGGTCGGCGTGATAGTGGGTGATGATCAGATAGTCGATCTTCGACACGCCCAGCTTTTTGGCCGCCGCCACGATGCGGTCTGCGCTGTTCTGCGCCCCGTCCGCCCCGCCCGGCTTCACGCCGATGCCGCTGGCCCAGCCCGTGTCGATCAACAGCGACTTGCCCTCGGGCGTGACGAACAGGGTGGCCGCGCCGCCTTCCATGTCCAGCGACACCATCTTCAGCGTCCCGCCCTGGGCGGACGCAGGGCTCGTCAAGGCCGGCGCCAACAGGCAAACCGAAGCGATGGATGCCGAAGCCGGAATGTTGCGCAGCAAGAAAGCCTCCCCAATATTTTGCGTGACACTAGAGCTTTTGGTCCGGCCCCGCTAGGCTGGCCGCATGATCCCGATCACCGGAAAAGCGCACGACCTGGGCGATGGATTTTTCGTAACCCGGCTGTTGCCGCAAGCGGCGCGGCGCAGCATCGGCCCCTTCGTCTTCTTCGATTATTTCGGGCCGGTGGATTTCCCGCCCGGCCGCGGCATCGACGTGCGCCCCCATCCCCATATCGGCCTTGCCACCGTCACCTATCTGTTCGAGGGCTCGCAGATGCACCGCGACACGCTGGGCAGCGTGCAGGAGATCATGCCCGGCGACGTCAACTGGATGACGGCCGGCCGCGGCATCGCCCACAGCGAACGCACCGGCCCGGCCGTGCGCGCCGCCGGCCATCGCCTGCACGGCATCCAGAGCTGGGTGGGCCTGCCCCGCGCGGACGAGGAAGCGCCGCCCGCCTTCCATCACTTCGCCGCCGCCGACCTGCCCGAGCATGCGGAAAACAATGTGCGCCTGCGCATGATCGCGGGCACCGGCTTCGGCCTGACCTCGCCGGTCAGGGTGTTCTCGCCGATCTTCTATGCCGATGCCCGCTTCGAGGCGGGCGGCGCCCTCGCTTACGCCACCGACCACCAGGAGCGCGCCTTCTTTGTCATCGAAGGCGAGATCGAGGTGAATGACGGCCAGGGCGGCGTCGCCGTCCATGGTCCGGGCGCCATGCTGGCGCTGGAGCCGGATGAGGAGACGACGCTCCATGCCGCCGCGCCGGCGCGGGTGATGCTGCTGGGCGGGGCGCCGCTGGATGGGCCGCGCCACATCTGGTGGAATTTCGTCTCCTCCTCCAAAGACCGCATCGAGCGCGCCAAACAGGAATGGACCGGCGGCAAGTTCGGCCTGATCCCCGGCGACGACAAGGAATTCATCCCGCTTCCGCAAAACAGATAGAGAATGCCATGAAGTATAATCGTCTCGGCCGCACCGGCCTTTACGTGTCGCAGCTCTGCATGGGCACCTGGACCTTCTCGGGCCGCAACTATTTCGGCGGCGCCATCGGCACTCTCGACCAGAAGACCGCCACCGCCTTCATCGAACGCGCCCTGGCCGCCCGCATCAACTTCCTCGACACCGCCAATGTCTATTCCTTCGGCGACTCCGAAGAGATGACCGGCAAGGCGCTGAAGGATCTGGGCGTCAGGCGCAGCGACGTGGTGATCGCCACCAAGGTGTTCGGCCGCATGGGGCCGGGCCCCAACGACATGGGCGCCTCGCGCGGCCACATCCTGGACAGCATCGGCCGCAGCCTGGAGCGGCTGCAGACCGACCATATCGACCTCTACCAGGTCCATCATGCCGACGTCGTCACCGGCGTCGAGGAAACCATGCGCGCGCTGGACGATCTGGTGCGCCAGGGCATGGTGCGCTATGTCGGCGTCTCAAACTGGGAAGCCTGGCGCATCGTCAAGGCCAACGGCGTCGCCGACAAGAATGGCTGGACGCGGATCGAAACCCATCAGGCCTATTATTCGCTGGCCGGCCGCGACCTGGAACAGGAACATGTGCCGATGATGGCCGAGGAAGGGGTGGGCTGCCTGGTATGGAGCCCGCTGTCGGGCGGCTACATGGCCGGCAAATACACGCCAGACGGCGATGCGCCGGCCGAGCCGGGCCGCCGCGCCAATTTCGACTTCCCGCCGCTGGACAAGGACAAGGCCGACCGCACCGTCGCGGTGATGCGCGAGATCGCAAAGGCGCATGGCGTGTCGGTGGCGCGGGTGGGGCTGGCCTGGGTGCGGCAAAAGCCCTTCATCACCTCCACCATCATCGGCGCCACCACGATGCAGCAGTTGGAGGACAATCTGGCCTCGATTGATCTGGAGTTGTCGGCGCAGGAGATGGCGCGGCTGGATCAGGTCAGCGCCGACCGCACGCAGTATCCCTACTGGATGATCACCCGCAACAATTCCACCCGCATCCCGACGGCAGAGCCCGTTCCCGTCGGCAGCGCCGTGCCCGGCGCAGCGAAGAAGTAGTCAGCGTTTCGTCTTCGCCGCGTTGAAAGTCACGGCGGCCTTGACCAGCGCCTTGAAGGCGCGGGCATCGACCGTCTCGCCCTCGCGGATGTCGATGGCCCGGCGCATGTTGCCGTCCAGGCTGGAATTGAACAGCCGCGCCGGATCGGCCAGGCTGGCGCCGCGCGCGAAGGTCAGCTTGACCACCTGTTTATAGGTCTCGCCGGTACAGAGGATGCCGTGGCGCGACCACACCGGCACGCCGCGCCATTTCCATTCCTCGACCGCCTGCGGCTCGGCCTCCAGGATCAGCCCCCGCATCCGCGCCAGCGTTTCGCCGCGCCAGTCGCCCAGCTCGCGGATGCGCCCATCGATCAGCGCGGAGGCATCGGCTGGCCTGGCGGCCTTCTTCGCCGGCGCCTTCTTTTTCGCTGCCGCCACCATTTACCGTCGCCCCAGATACGGCAGCGCGAACATATAAAGTCCCGTCGCCAGCAGCGGGATCAGCGGCACCAGCGCCGCCACGCCCACCCAGGTCCGCGAACTGTTCATCACCAGAAGGACGATGTTGGCGATCACCGTCACGGTGAAGGCGATCGACAGCCAGCGATGGGTCTGGCGGATTCCGGCATTCCAGTTCATGCGTACCTCCCTCAAGATTCGTCGCGCGCCAGCAGCGCATCCAGCTTGCCCAGGAACTGGCCCCAGCCCGCCTTTGCGCCGGCAAACGCCTGCTTGTGTTCCGGCCGGAAGCCGGCCTGCTCCACTTTCAGGTGCGTGCCGCCATCGGCCGCCGTCAGGGTGAAGGTCACCACGCTCTCAAGATTGTAGGCCGCGTCGGCATGGGCATGGTTCCAGGTGTAGGACAGCGACTTTTCGGGCTCGATCACCAGCACCTCGCAGTCCAGCACCCCGCCCCAGTCGCCGCGCAACTGGAAGCGGTGGCCGACGGCGGGCACGAAATCATTCTGCATCAGCCAGTCGGCCATCAGGTGCGGCTGGGTCAGCGCCCGCCAGACTTTCGCCGGCGCGAAGGGCAGTTGCCGCTCGACCGTCACGGTGCGCACATCACTCATTGGTCCATTCTCCTGAGCAGGTCTTCCAGCTTGTCGAAGCGGCTCTGCCAGAAGCCGGTCATCCGCCCCGTCCAGTCGATCAGCGGCGCCAGCGCGCCAGGCTGGGCGCTGTAATGGGTCTGGCGGCCGTCCTGGCGATCGCGCACCAGCCCCGCCTCCTTCAGCAGGCCCAGGTGCTTGGACACCGCCGGCTGCGAGACTTTGGCCCGCGCCGTCAGCGCCCCCACGGTCTGCTCGCCGTCGCGGCACAGCCGCTCGAACAGCGCCCGCCGGGTGGGATCTGCCAAGGTGCGAAACAGGATGTCATCGGCCTGGGGCATGAACGTATAACTGTCTGGTTATCGGTTATATCCATAACCGGTCAGTTATACGTCTGTCAAGCGCGGGTCGCGCGCGCCATCCGGTCGATATAGACCAGTCCGTCATAGATGCGGCCCGCATCGGCGATGCGGTTGCTGTCATATTTGGGCAAGCGGATGGACTGGGCAGCGCGCATCGGATTGCCCGGATCGCCGGCATCCGCGCGCAGGTCCACGAACGCATAGGCGTGGCCCAGCCCATGCAGGCAGGCCTCGACGCTGCCGTCCTGCGCCGGCGCGATGACAGTTGCCGGTCCGCCCATGGCGAAACCGTCCTCGCCCGCGAAGGTGGTCATGCCCAGCGTGTAGACATCCCGCCCCAGCCAGTCGTGCATGAAGACGCCGGTGGTCTTCATGTCGCCGGGCTGCTGCTTGTGATGCACGCTCCGGAAGGATGCGTCGTAGAAGCCGTTCATCACATGCACGTCATGGGCCCAGACGATGGCCTTGCGCCCCGGATATTTGGCTTCCAGCAGCCAGCGCAGGTTGGCCGCGTTCCAGGCGTCGCGGCGGCTTTCGCGCGCCGCCGTGGTCGGCCCCTTCGCAGCTTCCAGGCGCAGCGCCGCGTCGTCGCGCATGTTGGCGATGCAGCGGTCCATGAAGGCGACATCCAGCGGGTCGCGAGCGAAGTCTCCGCCCCGCCCGGCGACCAGCGCACGCAAGCCGTCCGCCGCGGCGGCCAGCGCCTCGAAATCGGCGGGACTGGAAAATTTCCCGGCATAAAGCCGGTCGCGCGCGCCGATTGCCTGTTCGGCCAGCGCACCGGCCTGCGTCCGCAATGCGCCATCGCGCGCACCCCAGGTAAAGTCGCGCAGGTCTTCGGCGAAGCGCGCCCGCGATCCGTCCGCCGTCACCTGCATGTCGAAGCCGGCCATCGCCAGCGGATGCAGGCCGGACCGGCTGGCCTTGATGTATTCGAACAGCGGCTTGACCTCGGCGGACATCGACCACAGGGTAAAGATCCCGCGCCGGGCGGCGGTCATGGCGTCGTCGGTGCCGTCCATCGCCGCATCTGCAAGCGCCACGTCGTAAAGACCGGACTCCCAGACCAGCACGTCGAAGCCATGGCGCTGGTGCAGGTAGCGGACGATGCGCGCCTTGGCGGCGAAACAGGTGCCCGCGCCATGGCTGGGCTCGCCCAGCTGCACCACGCGCGCCGCGCCGATGGCGGCGCCCAGCGGCGCAAGATCGGAGAAATCCTCATCCGCGAAATCCAGCGACCGCACCGGCGCGGCATGGGTGGCCAGCCAGGCGGCAAGATCCTGGCGCGGCGCGGCGCGCGCCGGGCCTGCCACGGCAGCCCCCGCCAGAAGATGCAACATATGTCTGCGGCTTGGCATCCTGCGGCCCCCGTCGATGCGCGGCGCAGGCTGCGGTCCTTCGCCTGAACCCCAGATGAACGTGGCCGATCAGAGAAAGTTGTATTCCGTGAACAGCGGCGTCAGATCCTTGCCCCACGCGCCGTGATAATTCTTCAGCATCTCCTCGGCGCGGGTATAGCCGCGCGCGACAAGCTCGCGCAGCGGCGTCAGGAAGCCTTCCTCGCTCATGCCCGCGCTGTCCAGCGCGGCGCGGCGCTTCAGGCCCGCCGCCGAAATCTCCACCATCCGGTGCGCCAGTTCGAGCACCGTGGTCTGGCGGAACGGCGTCTTGAAGCCCAGCTTGCCCACGCTGTCGCGCATGGCCTGGCGTTCCTCGGCGGTCCAGTCCCTGACCATGTCCCAGGCCGCGTCCAGCGCCACGCTGTCATACAGGATGCCCACCCACAGCGCCGGCATGCCGCAGATGCGCCGCCACTGGCCGCCATCGGTGCCGCGCATCTCCAGAAACGACTTCAGCCGCACCTCGGGAAAGATGGTGGTCAGGTGATCGGCCCAGTCGCTGAGCATCGGGGTGATGTGCGCCACCTGGGGGATTTCGCGCGCCAGGAACCTGCGGAAGCTCTGC
Organism: Hyphomicrobiales bacterium; assembly: GCA_040255825.1. Taxonomy (GTDB): domain Bacteria; phylum Pseudomonadota; class Alphaproteobacteria; order Micropepsales; family Micropepsaceae; genus Rhizomicrobium. The sequence continues at coordinate 11,310 of JBDZVS010000005.1, forward strand.
CCCGCCATGTCGATATATTTGCCGTCGCGGTAGAGGAAATACATCGGCACATCGAGGGCGTAATCGACATAGCGTTCGAAGCCCATGCCGTCCTCGAAGGCAAAGGGCAGCATGCCGGCGCGCGCATTGTCGACATCGGTCCACACCTGCGCGCGGTATGAAAGAAAGCCGCTGGGCCGCCCCTCCCGGAACGGCGAATTGGCGAACAGCGCCGTCGTCACCGGCTGCAGCGCCAGGCCGACGCGGAATTTCTTCACCATGTCGGCCTCGGATTCGAAATCCAGATTCACCTGCACCGTGCAGGTGCGGAACATCATGTCCAGGCCATAGCCGCCGACCCTGGGCATGTAGTTGCGCATGATCTCATAGCGACCCTTGGGCATCACCGGCGTCTCGGCCAGGGTCCAGCTTGGCGCGAAGCCGAAACCCAGCACGCCCGCGCCCATCTCGCCGGCCACCTCGCGCGTCTGCTCCAGGTGGGTGGCGACTTCCGCGCAGGTCTCGTGGATGGTGGCCAGCGGCGCACCGGACAATTCGAACTGCCCCCCCGGCTCCAGGCTGATGGAGGCGCCGTTCTGGGCCCCTGTTCCTTGAAGGCCGATGATGTTTTCACCCTCGCGCACGGGCTGCCAGCCGAACCGCCGCATCCCCTCCAGCAGGGCGCGGATGCCGGGCCGCCCGTCATAAGGCACCGGCTTGTGGGTTTTCAGGTCGTAGACAAATTTTTCGTGCTCGGTGCCGATGCGCCATTGCGCGTGGGGGCGGCATCCCTTGGAAAGCTGACGAACAAGATCGTCGCGGCTTTGAATCGGGCCGCTGGCGGATTGCGGAATGGACATGAAGCGCTCTCTGGAACCGGCCCTTTAGGGGAACCGGTACTTAGGAGCCCTCCCTGACAGGCGCAAGGCCGGTTATTTCCGTATTGACTTAATTAAGTCGATGCGCAAATAATAAACCCATGAATACCGCCGCCACATCTGCCGCCTTCACCGCCCTTGCCGATCCCACCCGCCAGCGCATCGTCGAGATGCTGGCGGCGGGCCCGCTGGCGGCGGGCGAGATCGCCGGGCGCTTCGCCCTGTCGCCGCCCGCCATTTCCCAGCACCTGAAAACGCTCAGGCAGGCGCGGCTGGTGACGGTCAGGCCCCTGGCGCAGAAGCGCATCTACCAGCTCGACCCCGACGGGGTGGACGAAGTGGCCGCATGGGTCGCACGCATCCGCGCCTTCTGGAATCCGCGCCTCGATGCGCTGGAAGCGGCCCTCAAGAGTGACCTCAACACAAGCGAAAGGTGATGGCGATGGATCGTTTCGGCAAACTGGTCAATCCGCATACGGTGGTGTTCGAGCGGCTGCTGCCCGGCCCGATCGAGCGCGTGTTCGATTTCCTGTGGAACGAGGACAAGCGCAGGCAGTGGTTCACCACCGGCGCCATGCCCACCACCCCCGGCGAGAAATTCCAGATGCGCTGGAAGCACGACGAATATTCCCCTCACCAATCGGTGCCGCCGGAGCGGATGAAGGAAACCGCCGAAAAGGGCCACACCGATACGTTCACCCTGCTTGCCTATGAGCCGCCGCGCCGGCTCGCCTACACCTTCGGCGAAAGCAAGTCGCCGCCCGGACAGGCGAGCGAGGTGGAATTCCTGCTCGAGCCGGCAGGCGACCAGGTTCGCCTGATCCTCACCCACAGCAAGGTCCCCGACCGCAACTATGCGCTGGGCGTCTCCGGCGGGTGGCACAGCCACCTCGACGTGCTGGAATACCGGCTGCGGAACGAAACCCCGCCGGGCTTCTGGGACGTGTGGCGCCGCACCGAGGGCGTCTACGAAAAACGCTACAGCTAGGGCGTTTTCTCCGAAGGCGTCTTTTCCGGCGCTTTCTCCGGCTCCGGCGCCTCTTCCGAAGGCTGCTTGCCGGAATCGGGCGCCGACTTGGCCGCATCCGGCGCCGGCTCCTCGGCCGCCCCGACATGCTCCAGGATCGTTTCCATGGCGCTGGTGCGCGCGGCCACTTCGCGCGAGCAGCGCATCAGGTCCTGCTTGACCGCATCGCCCTGCAGCTTCGGACCTTCCGCGATCAGGCGACGCTCCAGCTCGGCATCCGGGATCTGGCCGCTGAGCTTTCCGTACCAGTAGAAGGCCATCATCCGTGCGCCGGTCTGCATCGCCGGCTGGCCGATGTCGGGCGCCGCGCTCAGCCCCATGAAGACGATGAAGCAGCGCACATCCCTTGCGACCGCATCGTCCGTTGCGGCGGGGGCCACCGGCGTCGCCTCCTCACCCGAAGGCTGTGCAGGCGCGGGCACAGGGGACTGCGGCGCATCCTCGGCGGCCGCGGGCAGGATAAGAAAAAGCCCCGCCACAATGGCGGCAACGGCGGATTTCATGACGGGACCTTTCATTTCGGCGTTCAGGTTGGAAATCACGTTTGGCGGCAAAAGTCTCCGGCGACACTTTGCCAAATCGCCAGCGCCGCCAGCGCGGCGGTGTCGGCGCGCAGGATGCGCGGCCCCAATGTCACGGGCACGATGAAATCCAGGGCGCGCAACGCCGCGCGCTCGGACGGCTCAAACCCGCCTTCCGGCCCGGTCAGGATGGCCGCCGGGCCGGGCCGCGCCTCGGCCGCAAGCGGCGCGGCCTCGCCGCCTTCGTCGCAGAAATAGAGCCGCCGCTGCTTCGGCCAGTCCGTCAGCAGCCGGTCGAAGGATACCGGCTCCGCGACCGTTGGCACGCTCAGCCGCCCCGATTGCTCCGCCGCCTCCACCGCGTTGGCGCGCATGCGCTCGCTGTTGACGCGGGTGACGATGGTGCGGCGGGTGAAGACCGGCAGCAGCGCCCGCACCCCCAGTTCCGCCGCCTTCTGCACCAGATAGTCCGCCGGGGTCTTCTTGATGGGGGCGAAGGCCAGCCACAGGTCGGGAACCTCCACCTGGGGACCGATCCATGACACACAGCGCAAGACGACCGCGCGCTTGCCGGCCTCGGCGATCCCGGCCAGCCATTCCCCATCCTGGCCATTGAACAGCGTCACACGATCGCCCGCTTTGGCGCGCATCACATGCAACAGATAATGCGCCTGGCCTTCATCCATGGCGACGGCCGCGCCCGGCCCCAGCGGGGCGGCGACATAAAGACGGACCTTGCCGCCCGCTTCTTTCAGCTCTTCAGCCATGCGACACTCGATTCCTCAAGAGCTACATTCGCAACTGCCCATGAATTCGCAAGCCACCCCCGCTGACGCCGTCCCCGCCGGCCTGGTCGATTACCTGCCCCGGGCCTGGCAACCCTATGCCCGGCTGGCCCGGCTGGACCGGCCCATCGGCACCTGGCTGCTGTTCTGGCCTTGCGTGTTCGGGCTGATCCTGGGCGCGGCAGCCGACGAGCGCCGCTTCCTGGAATGGCGCGACGGCTGGTATGTGATCCTGTTCGCCGTCGGCGCGCTGGTGATGCGCGGCGCCGGCTGCACCTTCAACGACATCATCGACCGCGACTTCGACGCCAAGGTGGCGCGCACCCGCGGCCGACCCATTCCCTCCGGCGCCGTCGGCGTATGGCAGGCGGCCGCCTTCCTGGTGGTGCTGTGCCTGATCGGGCTCACCATCCTCATTCAGTTCAACCGTTTCGCGGTGGCGCTGGGCGCGGCCTCGCTGCTGCTGGTGGCGGCCTATCCCTTCATGAAGCGCATCACCTGGTGGCCCCAGGCCTGGCTGGGCCTGACCTTCAACTGGGGCGCGATCCTGGGCTTCGCCGCCCAGACCGGCCGCATCGATACCGGCGACATCCTGCTTTATGCCGGACTGTTCTTCTGGACCCTGGGCTACGACACCATCTACGCCCACCAGGACAAGGAAGACGACGAACTGATCGGCGTGAAATCGACCGCGCGCCTTCTGGGCGCCAATTCCCGCGCCTGGATCCTGCGCTTCTATGCGGTGTGTTTCACCCTCATTCTGGCCGCCGGCTTCACCGAGCATGCCGGCTGGCCCTTCGCCCCGCTGATGCTGCTGGCGGGCGCGCACATGCTCTGGCAGGTGCGGCGGCTCGACATCGACGATCCCGAAAACTGCCTCGGGCTGTTCCGCTCCAACCGCGAAACCGGCGCGCTGATCGCGCTGGCGATGGCGTGTGCCAGTTGGTTCGGGTGATCCACGCCGCTGTCATGGCCACTCAGCCATGAATCGATATTGCAGTCTTTGTCCGCTTCTCCCATCCTCACCCTGAGCTTGTCGAAGGGTGAGCTTGTCGAAGGGTGAGCTCTTCCTTGAACATTTACGTCTATATCCTGCGCTGCCGCGACGGCTCCTAGTATGTAGGACTGACCCGTGCAGGCCTCGATGCCCGCATCGCCGATCATCAATCGGGCCGCTTTCCAGGTTATACACATTCGCGCCGGCCGGTTGAGCTGGTCTGGTCCGCGGATTTCCTCTGGCTGACGGATGCCATAGCCTGTGAGCGCCGCATCAAGGGCTGGCGGCGGGAAAAGAAGGAAGCCCTCATCCGGGGCGATTACGAGGCCTTGAAGATATTGGCCAGGACCGCGAAGCCCGCTCATCCTTCGACAAGCTCAGGATGAGGCTTCGGCAGCTCAAGAACGAGGTTCGCAAATTCAGAACCGCATCTTCCCCGTCAGGATCTGCCAGAACATCACGCCATCGCCCATCAGGCTGTAGAGCGGATGGCGGAAGGTAGCCGGGCGGTTCTTCTCCACCAGAAAATGCGCGATCCAGGCAAAGCCATAGCCGCACACCAGCGCCGCCAGCAGCCACAGCGGATCGCCGGTGAACACCAGCGCCGCCACGCAGACAAGCGCCAGCGCCGAGCCAACGAAATGCAGCCGCCGCGTGCCCCGCGCCGCATGCTCGGCAAGATAGAAGGGATAGAAGTCCGCGAAGCTGGCGAAACGCCGGTCCATTGCCGCCTCCCTGTCGGGCCTCCCTGTCTGGCCTCCTGTCCGGCAAGTCTGCGCGAAGCGGCAGCCCTTGCCAAGCATCACCCCGGGCCCCACCCTGCCCGGATGGGATCGACCATCATGTCATGGGACCGGCTGGTCCTGTTCGTCACCGCCGAGCTGGTCTTTTCGCTGACGCCCGGCCCCACGGTGATGATGATCTCGGCCTATGGCTTTCGCGGCGGTTTCCGCGACGCGCTGGCGGCGATCTGCGGCACCCAGACCGGCAACACTATCTGGTATGTCGCCTCCGTCGCCGGGCTGGGCGCGCTGGTCACCGCCTTTCCGCTGGCCTTCACCGCCATCCGCTTTGCCGGCGCGGCCTATCTGATCTGGCTGGGCGCCGGCGAGCTCTGGGCCAGCTTCCATCCTCATGCCCAGGCCCCCGGCCCCACACTGACGCGCGCGCCCTTCACGCAGGCGCTGCTGACCCAGCTTGGCAATCCCAAGGCGCTGCTGTTCTTCGGCGCGCTGCTGCCGCAATTCATCGACACCGCCCGCCCCCTGATGCCGCAATACATCCTGATGTTCGCCATCACCTTTATCGGGGAAAGCACCATCCTGTCCGGCTATGGCTGGCTGGCGGCGGCGGGCGGCCGGCGCGCCGCGTCGCACGGCGTATGGCGCGCACGCATCAGCGGCGCGGTGCTGCTGGCGCTGGGCCTGATGTTCGCCTTGGTGCGCGAGTTGTGACCGCCGCCGAGGACTTCATCCGCGCCAATACGATGCTGCAGGCGCCGCCGCTGGTGCCCGAGATCACGCTGCACCTGGCCGGCGAGGTGCTGCCGCTGTGGCACAGGACCGAGGAGGAACTGGCCGCCATCGGCGTGCCGCCGCCCTACTGGGCCTTTGCCTGGGCGGGCGGGCAGGCGCTGGCGCGTCATGTGCTGGACAATCCCGCCCTTGTGCGCGGCCGCCGCGTGCTGGACATCGGCGCGGGCAGCGGGCTGGTCGCCATCGCCGCGAGCCTTGCGGGCGCGAGCACGGTGCTGGCCGCCGACATCGATCCCTTCGCCTGCGCCGCCATCGACCTGAATGCCAGGGCCAATGGCTGCGCGGTCGCGATCGCCGGGGACGATGTGATCGGCACGCCCTGCGACCGCGATGTGATCCTGGTCGGCGATCTTTTCTATGAACGGCCGCTGGCCGAGCGGCTGCTGGCGTGGCTGAAGACTCAGGAAGCCGAGGTGCTGGCGGGCGATCCGGGCCGCGCCTATTTTCCGAAGGAAGGCATCCGGCAACTGGCGCGCTATCAGGTCCCCACCAGCTTCGATCTCGAGGACCGCGAGATTCGCGATACCGGGGTGTTCAGGCTCGCCGGCCTCTGGCACAGTCCGCCCGCTGCGTTGGGGAGATCGTAATGCTGTTCGACCGTGTCAAGCCGCTGGACGCCATACTGGCGACGGCACAGAAAAGAAGCCTGCAGCGGTCGCTGGGCGCTTTCCAGTTGACCCTGCTCGGCATCGGCGCGGTGATCGGCACCGGCATTTTCGTATTGACGGCGGAAGCGGCGCAGAAGGCCGGCCCCGGCATGCTGGTGTCCTTCGTCATTGCGGGCTTTGTCTGCGGCGTGGCGGCACTGTGCTATGCCGAGCTGGCCTCGATGGTGCCGGTGGCGGGCTCGGCCTACACTTATACTTATGCGGTGGTCGGCGAGCTGATGGCCTGGATGGTGGGCTGGGCGCTGATCCTGGAATATGCCGTGGGCGCCAGCGCCGTGGCGGTGGGCTGGTCCAACCATGCGGTGGGCCTGCTGCGCGGGTTGGGGATGAACATCCCCGCATCCGTCAGCAACGCCGACGCGCTGATGGCCAAGGTGCAGCTTCTGTTCGGCGCCACGCCGGCGCCCGAGCTTCTGACGGCGGTGCAGGTCGGCGGCTGGATCAATGTGCCCGCGATCCTGGTATCGGCGGCGGTGACGGGACTGCTGATCATCGGCACCACCGAAAGCGCGCGCGTCAATGCCATCCTGGTGCTGATCAAGATCGCGGCGCTGACCCTGTTCATCGCGCTGACCATTCCGGTCCTCAAGGCCGACAATTTCACGCCCTTCCTGCCGGCAGGGTCGGCCGGGGTGTTCGGCGCCGCCGCCTCGATCTTCTTTGCCTATGTGGGGTTCGACGCGGTCTCCACCGCCGCCGAGGAAGTGCGCAACCCCCAGCGCAACGTGCCCATCGGCCTGATCGGCACGCTGGGAATCTGCACCCTGTTCTACCTGCTGGTGGCGAGCGGGGCGATCGGGGCGATCGGCGCCCAGCCCCTGATGCAGGGAGGCGCCACCCTGCCGCCCGGCTCGCCCGAAATGGCGGGGCGCTGCGCCGCGATCACCATGTCGGGCGGGTTGCAGCCGCTGGTCTGTTCCAGGGAGGCGCTGGTCCATGTGCTGGACGCCATCGGCTGGCCCGCACTGGGCCGGCTTGTCGGCCTGGCCGCGGTGCTGGCCCTGCCCTCGGTGGTGCTGATGATGATGTTCGGCCAGACCCGCGTCTTCTTCACCATGGCGCGCGACGGCCTGCTGCCGGAAAAACTGGCCTCGGTGCATCCGCGTTTCAAGACGCCCCATGTCGTCACGCTGGTCACCGGCGTGGGCGCGACGATTGCCGCCGCCGTGCTGCCGGTGGGACGGCTGGCCGACTATTCCAACTCCGGCACCCTGTTCGCGTTTTTCATGGTGGCGATTTCGGTCATGGTCCTGCGCCGCACCGCGCCCGACCGCAAACGGCCCTTCCGCACGCCCGCGCTGTGGATCGTCGCGCCGCTGGCGATCATCGGCTGCGTGGTTCTCTATTTCTCGCTGCCGCTGACCGCGATCCTGGTGCTGCCGGTCTGGGGCGGCATCGGCCTTTTGGTCTATTTCCTCTACAGCCGCTCGCGCAGCCATGTCGGGCGCGGTATCATCGACAAGATGGACGAGGACGAGCCGCCGATCTACGGCGTGAAGATGTAAACCGCGCTGCCCGATGCCCTACAAGTCCCTGCGCGATTTCCTGGACCGTCTTGAAAAGGACGGCGCGCTGGTGCGCGTCAAGCAGCCCGTCTCCACCGTGCTGGAGATGACCGAGATCCAGACACGCCTGATCGCCGAAGGCGGGCCGGCGGCGCTGTTCGAGAAACCCGTCCGCGCCGACGGCACACCATCGGACATGCCGGTGCTGGTGAACCTGTTCGGCACGGTACGCCGGGTGGCGATGGGCGTGACCATGAACGGCAGGGAACGCACCACCGCCCTCGACCTGCGCGAAGTGGGTGAATTGCTTGCCCAGCTTCGCCAGCCGCAGCCGCCGCGCAGCTTCGGCGAGGCCGCCGAATTGCTGCCGCTGGTCAAGACCGTGCTGGCGATGAAGCCCAAAACCGTCAGCCGCGCCCCCTGCCAGGACATCGTGTTGCGCGGTGACGACATCGACCTGAACAAACTGCCGGTGATGACCTGCTGGCCGGGCGAGCCGGCGCCGCTGATCACCTGGCCGCTGGTGGTGACGAAGGGCCCCTCCGGCGCGCGCGAGGACAATTACAATCTCGGCATCTACCGCATGCAGGTGCTGAACAGGAATCAGACCATCATGCGCTGGCTCAAGCATCGCGGCGGGGCCCAGCATCACCGGCGCTGGGCGCAGGAAAAGACCGCGCCCCTGCCCGCCGCCGCGGTGATCGGCGCCGATCCCGGCATCATCCTGGCGGCGGTGACGCCGGTGCCCGAGACGCTTTCCGAATACCAGTTTGCGGGCCTGTTGCGCGGCCAGCGCGTGGAGCTTGCCGATTGCGTCAGCCAGCCGCTGAAGGTGCCGGCCGAGGCGGAGATCGTGATCGAGGGCGAAGTCTCGCTGTCCGATTATGCGCCCGAAGGCCCGTATGGCGACCACACCGGCTATTACAATTCAGTGGAGCCGTTCCCCGTCTTCACGGTGACCGCCATCACCATGCGGCGCGATCCCATCTATCTGTCCACCTATACCGGCCGCCCGCCCGACGAACCCAGTGTGCTGGGCGAGGCGCTGAACGAAGTGTTCGTGCCGCTGATCCGCCAGCAGTTCCCGGAGATCACCGATTTCTGGCTGCCGCCGGAAGGCTGTTCCTATCGCATCGCCGTGGTGTCGATGAAGAAGGCCTATCCCGGCCATGCCAAGCGGGTGATGATGGCGGTGTGGTCGTATCTGCGCCAGTTCATGTATACCAAATGGGTGATTGTGGTGGACGACGACATCAACGCCCGCGACTGGAAGGACGTGATGTGGGCGGTCTCCACCCGCATGGACCCGGCCCGCGACGTTACCCTCGTCGAGCGCACGCCCATCGACTATCTGGATTTCGCCTCGCCGGAAAGCGGACTGGGCTCCAAGATCGGGCTGGATGCGACGGGCAAGCTGCCGCCCGAGACCCATCGCGAATGGGGCACCAAGATCGCCATGGACCCGGATGTGGTCCGCCGCGTCACCGAGCGCTGGACGGCGCTGGGCCTGCCGGGCTCGGGCAAGCCGATCTGGAAATAACCTCTTTTCTCCCCATCCCTGCCGGGTCTAGCATCCACCGACTGGGGAGGGGTTCATGCGCCATTTCATTCTGGCGGGCGCGCTGGCGCTCGCGTGCCTGCAGCCGGCTTTGGCGCAGGACTGCAAGCCGCTGCAGATGCTGGGCTCGGCGGACCTGGACGTCGTCAACGGCGCCGCCGCCATTGTGCATGTGACCATCAACGGCAAGCCGGCAAAGATGATGCTGGGGACGGCCGGCGGAACCACGCGTTTCACGCCGGAAGGCGCCGCCGCACTGGAGCTGACGCCGATCGCCAATTCCCGGGTGATCCTCATCAACAGCAAAAGCAAGAGTTCCGAAAGCTACGTCGTTATCGACGACCTGTCGGTGGGCGGCGCCCATATCGCCCATAGCCAGTTCATGATTTCGCCAGGCAATCAAGCAAGCGGCTCGGACACTGTCGGCGTGATGGGCGCCGATCTGCTATCGCATTTCGATGTCGAACTCGATTTCGCAGCGGGCAAGATGAACCTGTTCGCCCAGGACCATTGCCCCGGCAAGGTGATCTACTGGAAACATGCGGCAGTCTCGGTCGTGCCGCTGAGCGAATTCCAGCCCACCGCCAATGACAGCCGCACCGGCTATCAGGGCTACCTCAAGCGGTTCGAGCAGATGTGGGTCCCGGTCACCCTGGATGGCAAGGCGATACCGGCCCAGATCAGCACCGGCGGCGTCTCCAACATGTTTTCGGATACTGCGCTTGCCGCTTTCGGTATCGACGCCAATTCGCCAGGCTCGGAGCCGGCCGCCAACGCCCTACCGTCCGACTCATTCCATCACAAATTCTCGGCCCTGGTGTTCGACGGCGTCACCGTCACCAATCCGCGCTTCATGGTCTACCCGTTCCACCCCGCCGACTACACGCGCCGGATCCGGCGCACCGACACACGGCTGGCGCGGCTTGACGACGGCAGGCCGGCCTTCGTCATGGTCGGCATGGACATCCTGACCAAACTGCATCTGTTCGCCTCGTTCGGGGAACACCGGCTTTTCATCACCGAGGCCAGCGGCCCGCCACACAGCGCCACGCCACCCACCGGCCAATAGGCAGGCCGCGCCTTGACGGCTGCCGCAATTCCCGGCATCGGAAGGTGATGACCCGCAATCCGCAAGACATTCTCGGTTCCCTGCTCGACGCCGCGAAAAAGGCGGGCGCCGACGCCGCCGACGCGCTCTATATCGAAGGCATCTCCTCCTCCGTCTCCTACCGGCTGGGCAAGCTGGAGGATGTGGAGCGCGCCGAAAGCTACGACCTGGGCCTGCGCGTCTTTATCGGCCGGCGCGTGGCTTTCGTCTCCTCCAGCGACTTCTCGCCCGATGCGCTGGCGGCGCTGCCCGGCCGCGCGGTCGCGATGGCGCGCCTGGCGCCGGAAGACAAGTTTGCCGGACTGGCGCCCACGGACCGGCTGGCGCGGGACATTCCGGCGCTCGACCTGGAAGACCCGGCCGAACCCGCCGCCGAGCGGCTGATCGATCTGGCGCGCGAGGTCGAAGGCGCGGCGCTGGCGGTGCCCGGCGTGACCAATTCGGAAGGCGGCGGCGCTTCCTTTACGCGCCACGCGGTGGCGCTGGCCACCAGCACCGGCTTCTATGGCCGCTATGCGGGCACCAGCCACAGCATCGGCGTGGCGGTGCTGGCCGGCGAAGGCACCGGCATGGAACGCGACTATGACCAGGCCACCGCCCGCCATGCGGGCGACCTGCGCGCCGCCGCCGATGTCGGCCGCGCCGCCGGCGAAAAGGCGGTCAAGCGCCTGAACCCGCGCAAGGCAAAGTCACAGGCCCTGCCGGTGGTCTTCCACCCCGACGAGGCGGCGGGCCTTCTGGGCCATTTCTCCGGCGCCATCTCGGGCGCCTCCATTGCGCGCGGCGTCTCCTTCCTCAAGGACCGCCTGGGCCAGAAAGTGTTCGCACCCGGCATCCGCATCATCGACGATCCGCACCGCGTGCGCGGCCTGCGCTCCAAGCCGTTCGATGGCGAAGGCGTGGCGAACCGGCGCATGGCGCTGGTGGAAAACGGCGTGCTGACCACCTGGCTGCTCGATTGCGCCAGCGCCCGCCAGTTGGGGCTCCAGACCACCGGCCATGCCGCGCGCGGCACGGGCGGCCCGCCCATGCCGTCCACCACCAACCTCTATCTGGAGCCGGGCACGCTGTCGCCGGAAGATCTGATCGCCGACATCGAACAGGGCTTCTATGTCACCGAGCTGATGGGCATGGGCGTCAACGGCGTGACCGGCGATTACAGCCGCGGCGCCGCCGGCTTCTGGATCGAAAAGGGCCAGATCGCCTGGCCGGTCTCGGAAGTGACCATCGCCGGCAACCTCAAAGAGATGTTCGCGCACCTGACCCCGGCCAGCGACCTTGAATTCCGCCACGGCACCAATTCGCCCACCATCCGCATCGAGGGCATGACGCTTGCAGGATCGTGACGATCTCACGCTCCTGACAAACACCGTCCGCGCGGCGGGCGCCATCGCGCTGCGCTATTACGGCAGCGACTATCGTACCTGGCGCAAGGAAGGCGGCAGTCCCGTCACCGACGCCGACATCGCCGTCAACCGCTATCTGTGCGAGACGCTGACCGCCGCGCGGCCCGATTACGGCTGGCTGTCGGAGGAAAGCACCGACGATCGGGTGCGGCTGGGCCGCACGCGCGTCTTCGTGGTCGATCCCATCGACGGCACCATCGCCTTCCTCAAGGGCCGGCCGCACTTCACCGTCTGCGCCGCTATCGTTGTCGATGGCCGCCCATGCTGCGGAGTCGTCTTCAATCCCGCCGGCGACGCGCTCTATGCGGCGCGAAGCGGCGGCGGCGCCACCCGCAACGACGCGCCCATCCATGTCGGCGCGCGCGGCGAACTGGAAGGCTGCCACATGCTGGGCAACCGCGACGCGCTGACCCGGCCGCCCTGGCCGGCAATGGAGGTGCAAAACCGCAACTCGCTGGCCTACCGCCTGGCGCTGGTGGCCGATGGCAGTGCCGACGCCAGCGTCAGCCTGACCGCCAAGCGCGACTGGGATCTGGCGGCGGCCGATGTCATCCTCGGCGAAGCGGGCGGCATCCTGACGGATGCGCGCGGCGACGCTCTGGTCTACAACCGCTCCGAAACGGTGCAGCCCAGCCTGGTGGCGGCCAATCCCGGCCTGCACCGCGAAATCATGAAGCTGCTGCAACGACACGGCGCTTCTGGACAGTTTAAGGATTGCGCTTCCAGAATCGCGCAGCCGAAGGAGCCATCATGACGAAAAACAGCGAACCCAAGCAGCTTCTGCATTTCGTGTTCGGCGGCGAGCTTCAATCCACCGACGAGCTTGCTTTCAAGGACCTGGGCAAGCTGGACTTCGTGGGCATGTATCCCAACTTCGCCGAAGCCCGGAAGGCATGGGCGGCAAAAGCCCAGGCCACCGTCGACAACGCCCAGATGCGCTACTTCGTGGTGCATATCCACAAGCTGATGGAGCCGGACGCCGAGCCTTGAGGCAGCCAATCCGCATCCTCACCCTGAGCCCATCGGGCAGCCATCTCCCTCCTCACCCTGAGCTTGTCGAAGGGGTGAGGAGTGGTTCGCGCAACGCACACGATCTCCATGGGCGGACCCGATCCGCCCATCCAACTTCTTCAGACAAGACGCCGGGCAGCCGCCTCGTGAAGTTACCCTTCGAGCCATGCTTCGGGTGGCTCCGGGGCGGCCATGGCCAGGTATCGAAAACAATTTTCACCCTGAGCCAGGCAGGACCCCGGGGCACCCGCGATCCGGCCGAAACCGTTCCCACGCCCGCGCCACACCTAACCATCTGGCATGAACCGGGTTTTTCACCCTCGCGCCCGCCGCCCGGCGCGTGCTACATCGCGGACCGATGCGTTCGGCGGGCAACCCCCGGCCCGTGGCGGGGCCCCAGGAGATCAGGACCGGTGCGGTGATCCGCCGGCTGCTGCGCGACTATGTCAGCAGCCAGTGGGGCCTGCTGTCGCTGGCCGTCCTGTGCATGCTGTTCACCAGCGGCCTCAGCGGGCTTCTGCCCCAGCTGGTGAACTGGGAGGTCAAGCAGATCTTCGTGCGCCACAAGGAAGACTGGCTGCTGCCGCTGTCGCTGGCCGCGGTCGCCATCGTCACCTTGCGCGCCGCCAGCCTCTATTTCGGCCGCGCCACCCTGGACTCGCTCAGCGAAAGAACGGTGGCCCACGCCCAGGCCGACATGTTCGGCGCGCTGATCAACCGCGACCTGGCGGAGCTGAACGCGGTGCATTCGGGCCAGTTCATTTCCGGCTTCCTGTACGACGCCACCTTGATGCGCGACGCGCTGACGGTGGGCCTGGCCTCGATCTTCCTGGAGTCGGTGCAGCTTTTCGTCTACCTCGCCTATGTGCTGGTCAGTGACTGGCAACTCGGCCTGCTGGCACTGATCGTGATGCCGGGCGTGGCCTGGGCGATGGAGCGGCTGGGCGGCTCGATCCGCCGCGCCGCCACCCGCGCCATGCAGGAGACGGGCGATCTCTCCACCGTGCTGTCCGAGGCGATGGACGGACGGCGCATCATCAAGGCCTATGGGCTCGAGGTACACAGCGCCGCGCGCGTAAGCGACCGCCTGCAGGCGCGGCTGGTCACGCTGCTGAAAGCCGTGCGGCTGCGCGCCGCCGCCGCCCCCGTCACCGACATCTTCGCCGGCGCCATGATCGCGGTGGTGCTGTTCGTCGCCGGCTGGCAGAACCTGCACGGGCACCTGACCTTCAACGCCTTCGCGGGCTTCCTGACCGCCCTGATCCTGGCGCAGCAGCCGGTGCGCAACCTCAGCCAGCTCTGGCCCACCGTCTCGACGGGCGTCGCGGCCGCCGCCCGCGTGTTCGACGCCATCGACGCGCGGCCCAGGATCGTCGATCGCCCCGGCGCCGGCACACTGAAGCTGGCCGCCGATGCCGGCAGCGTCCGTTTCAGCGACGTCAGCTTCGCCTATCACCCCGATGCCGGCCCCACCCTGCGCCATGTCACGCTGGACATTCCCGCCGGGCAGAAGGTGGCGCTGGTCGGCCCCTCGGGCGCGGGCAAGAGCACCATCTTCAACCTGCTGCTGCGCTTCTATGAAGCCGATGGCGGCGCCATCGCCATCGACGGCCAGGACATCGGCTGGGTGACGCTGCAATCGCTGCGCGCGGCCATCGCCATCGTCACCCAGGAAGCGATCCTGTTCGACGAAAGCGTCGCCGACAATATCGCGCTGGGCCGCCCCGGCGCCGGCCGGGCCGAGATCGAAGCGGCCGCGCGCGACGCCGCCGCCCACGACTTCATCATCGAACTGCCCCAGGGCTATGACACCAAGGTGGGCGAAGGCGGCCTGAAACTGTCGGGAGGCCAGCGCCAGCGCATCGCCATCGCCCGCGCGATGCTGCGCGCCGCTCCCATCCTGCTGCTCGATGAGGCCACCAGCGCGCTCGACACCACCTCCGAGCGCCAGGTCCAGGAGGCGCTGACCCGCCTGATGAAGGGCCGCACCACCATCGTGATCGCCCATCGCCTGTCCACCGTCGTCGATGCCGACCGCATCTATGTGCTGGACCAGGGCCAGGTGGTGGAGTCCGGCACCCATGCCAGCCTGATGGCCGATGGCGGGCTGTATGCCAGCCTCTACAGTCACGCCCTGGACGAGGCGGCATCGTCGTGAGCAAAACGCGCCCGACAGGATTGAATCGCCCGGCCGGGCTGGCGGCCTATCGCCTGGCCACGCGGCTGGTGTCGCCCGCCGCGCCGCTGCTTCTGGGCCAGCGTGCCGCGCGCGGCAAGGAAGACCGCGCCCGCATCCACGAGCGGCTGGGCCATGCCGCGCTGGCCCGTCCCGAAGGCCGGCTGATCTGGGTGCACGGCGCCAGCGTCGGCGAAAGCGTTTCGGCCCTGCCGCTGATCCGCCGCCTGCTGGACGAAGGCAAGGCGACCCGCACCAGCGTCCTGGTCACCAGCGGCACCGTCGCCAGCGCCCGGATGATGCAGGCCCGCCTTCCCCCGGCCACGGAATTTGGCGGCGCGCTGCACCAGTTCGTGCCGCTGGACACGCCCGGCGCGGTGCGGCGCTTCCTGGATCATTGGCGGCCCGATGCCGGCCTGTTCGTGGAATCGGACCTGTGGCCCAACCTGGTGCTGGAAGCGGCGGCGCGCGGGGTGCGGCTGGCGCTGGTCAACGCCCGCATCTCCGAGCGTTCGGCCCGGCGCTGGCGCTTTGCAAAGGCCAGCGGCGCGGCGCTGCTGGGCGCCTTCGACATGGTGCTGGCGCAGGACGAGATTTTCGCCGCCCGCTTCCGCATGCTGGGCGCGCGCCAGGTGCAGGCGGTCGGCAGCCTCAAGGCCGACGCCCCGCCACTGCCGGTGGACGAAGCGGCGCTGGCGGCGATGACGGCGGCGATCGGCGCGCGGCCCGTCCTGCTGGCGGCCCAGACCCATCCGGGCGAGGACGAAACCGTGCTGCCGGCGCACGACCGGCTGCTCGCCCGCTTCCCCGACCTTCTCACCGTCATCGTGCCGCGCCATGTCGAGCGCGGGGCCGACATCGCCATGTTGTGCGGACAGCGCCCCGCCGCCCGGCGCAGCCAGGCCGAGGCGCTCACGCCGCAAACCGCCGTCTATATCGGCGACACGATGAACGAGATGGGCTTGTTCTACCGTCTGGCGCCCTTCTGCTTCCTGGGCGGCACGCTGGTGCCGGTGGGCGGACACAATCCGCTGGAGCCGGCGACCCTGCGCCGCGCGGTGCTGGCGGGACCGCATTGCGAAAGCAATGTGCGCGCCTTCGACGCCATCCTGGGCACGCAGGGTTTCGGGCGCGTCCACAACAGCGCCGACATCGCGCGCGAGGCGGCGCGGCTGATCGCCGATCCGCGGGCTGCCCGTCTTGCGGGCGAGGATGCCGCGCAGGGCGCCGCCACCCTGTCAGGCGCGGTGGAACGCACCGCCGCCGCGATCGGAGCCATGCTCGATGCACACGCCTGATTTCTGGCGGCGGCATGGAGCGGCGGCGCGCCTGCTTGCGCCGCTGGGCGCGCTTTATGGCGCATCGGTGGCATGGAAAGCACGCACCGCCCGTCCCTTCGACCCGGGCGTGCCGGTGATCTGCGTCGGTAACCTGACGGCGGGCGGCAGCGGCAAGACGCCCGTCGCCATCGCCGTCGCCAAGGCGCTGATGGCGCGCGGCCATCGCCCCTTCTTCCTGACACGGGGTTATGGCGGCAGCGAGAAAGGCCCGGCGCTTGCCGCGCGCGTGCACGATGCCGCGCGCATGGGTGACGAGGCGCTGCTTCTGACCCGCACCGCCCCCACCGTGGTGTCGCGCGACCGCGCCGCGGGCGCGAAACTGGCGGTGGAAAAAGGCGCCGGCGTCATCGTGATGGATGACGGCCACCAGAACTTCAAACTGAAGAAGACCCTCTCCCTGGTGGTGGTGGACGGCGAGACCGGCTTCGGCAACGGGCTGATGATCCCCGCCGGGCCGCTGCGCGAGCCGGTGGCGCGGGGCCTGGCCCGCGCCCATGCGGTGATCGTGATGGGCGGCGGCGATCCCATCCTCCAAGGCTATGGCGGCCCGGTTCTGCGCGCGCATCTGGCCGCCGATGGCGCGGCCTTTGCCGGGATGCGCGTCTTCGCTTTTGCCGGCATCGGCCGGCCGGAGAAATTCGCCGCCTCGCTGGAAGAGGCCGGCGCCGAGCTGGTCGGCCGCTGCTTCTTTGCCGACCATCATCCCTACCAGCCCGGAGAGATCGAACAGCTCAGGCGGATCGCGGGCGACGCCATGCTCGTCACCACGGAAAAGGATTTCGTGCGCCTGTCCATCCAGGACCGCGAGGGCATCCGCGTGCTGAAGGTTGCGGCGCGCTTTTCGGACGAAGCGGCGCTGAACGCCCTGCTCGATCGGGCGTTGCTTGACTCGCCCGCGGCCGCGGTTTAGCCGGGGCCGCGATGAAAGACGCCACTCTTTCCCTGGCCGATTCTCTGGCCGACAGGCTGCGCTATGGCGCGGAAGCGGCGCTGTTCATGGCGTTCATGGGGCTGTTCCGCATCCTGGGGCCGGATGCGGCATCGGCGCTGGGCGGATGGATCGGCCGTCATGTCTTCTCGCGCCTGCCGCCCGACCGGGTGGCGCGCGCCAACCTGGCCGCCGCCTTCCCCGAAAAAACGAACGCCGAACGCGACGCCATCCGCATGGCGATGTGGGACAATCTGGGCCGGGTGGTCGCCGAATACGCGCATCTGGATGCCTTCACCAACACCGGCCCGTCGCCGCGCATCCGCGTGCGCAACCATGTCCAGGCCCAGGCGGCGATCGCCCAGGGCAAGGGCGTGATGTTCCTGTCGGGCCACCTGGCCAACTGGGAGATGATGCCGATCACAGGCAACCTGCTGGGCTTCGACGGCGCCACCGTGGTGCGCCCCCCCAACAATCCCCATGTCGCACATTACCTGGAAGTGCAGCGCGGACGGCTGGGCCCAAAGGAACAGATCGCCAAGCACAACGCCATGCGCCGCATGATCGCCCAGCTTCGCAAGGGCAAGGCGCTCTACATGCTGGCCGACCAGAAGCTGAACGAAGGCGTGCCGGTGCCCTTTTTCGGCCGCGACGCCATGACCACCCCGGCGCCGGCGGCGCTGGCGCTGAAACTGGGCGTGCCCATCCTGATGGCGTCGAACCGCCGGGTGGGCGGGGCGCGCTTCGAAGTGGCGATCCATCCCGGCCCCGCCTTCACGCCCACCGGCGACGAGGCGAAAGACACGCTGGCGCTGACCGCCGCCATCACCGCCCGCATCGAGGAGATGGTGCGCGCCGATCCGGCCCAGTGGCTGTGGATTCACAATCGCTGGCCGAAACAGGCGAAGACAACTTACAAAATTTGAGAACGTCCCCATCCTCCATGGGCGGACTTGATCCGCCCATCCAACTTTGCAGACAAGACGCTGGATGGTCGCCTCGTGAAGTTACCCCCGGGGCGACCGTGGTGAGCATTAGAAACAGTCCTCACCCTGAGCCTGTCGAAGGCTGAGGAGTGGTTCGCTGCCAACAACGCAACCCCAGGTGACAGCGCCGCGGCCGCCCGCTAAACAGGCGCGCACCTCCAAGGCCCGCCATGCCCGTCCGCCGCGAAATCCTCGACACGCTGTTCTTCGGCCGCGATCCCTTTGCGGGCTTCGCATACCAGGACGTGCCGCGCGATCTTCAGGGCTGGCATTCGGACCATCCCTACCTGGCGCGCGCCATCGAACAGGTGCGCCCGCGTGTGGTGATCGAGGTCGGCGTGTGGAAAGGCGCTTCCGTCGTCACCCTGGCCAAGGCGATGCAGCGCCTGAAGCTGGACGGCGCCATCATCGCCATCGACACCTGGCTCGGCTCGGCGGAGCATTACAAGGAGAAATTCATCGCCGACATGGATTTCGCCTTCGGCCATCCGCAGATCTACCGCAAATTCCTGGCGAACATCTGCCATGAAGGGCTGAGCGATTACGTCATTCCCCTTCCGCTCGACAGCATCAACGCCTTCCAGCTTCTGAAGCAGCGCGGCATCCGCCCCGATGTGCTGCACATCGACGCCGGCCACGATTACGCCTCGGTGATGGCGGATCTGAAAGCCTGGTGGCCCGAGCTGACGCCGGGCGGCGTGCTGGTGGGCGACGATTATTTCAAGACGTCACTGGTCCAGGGCCTGCTGGGCCAGGAAAAGTGGCCGGAAGTGCGGCAGGCCTTCGACGAGTTCTTTGCCGCCAACCCCCACACCGTATTCGAGAGCGGCGGCGGAAAATGCTATGTCGGCAAGCCGCGCTAAGGAAACTTGTCATTTGGTGCTATCGAGGGTCCAGGAACAACACCTACCCAAGGGATGGTCCCACCTACCCTCATGCGACAAGTGGAATTACACCGGCTCCGGCTTGGGCGTGCGCGTCGACCGCGACGGGTCCAGCCGCACCTGGAACCAGGTCATCGCCCAATGCAGGTGCGGGCCGGTCGCGCGGCCCGTCGCGCCGATGCGCCCGATCACCTGCCCGCGCACGACATGCTCACCCGCCCGCACCAGCCGCGCGCTCTGGTGCAGATAGGCGGTGCTTACGCCCTGGCCGTGATCGATCAGGGTGAAGCCGCCATCCAGGTAATAGTCGTCGCTGATCCGCACCAGCCCGTCCGCCGGCGCGCGGATCGGCGTGCCAAGGGGGGCGGCCATGTCCACCCCCCAGTGCCGCGCCATCGGCACGCCATTGTCGATGCGCCGGCTGCCGAACACCCCGCTCTCGATGCCCGGCGCCGGCCAGTCGAAGCCGGTCAGAAAATCGCTGCCGGCGCTGTCATACAGCCGCGCCAGATAGATCGTCTCGGCCTCATGCGCGATGCGGGCGCGCACCTGCGGCGGCGGCGTCACGGTATTCGGCGGCAGGCCGCTGACGCGCTGCTCCTCATACCGGCGCACCGTGGGCGTATAGCTGCGGCTGTCGCCGCCGCCGTCCGGGTAACGCACCGTCACCAGCGACGGGGTGGTCTGGTCGGGCCCGAAGCCGAAGGCAAAGCGCCCGTCCGGAGTCACGCTCAGCGGGCGGCCGTCCAGCGACACCAGCGAGCCGGGCGGCGCCGTGCCGGTGGCCAGGCTGGCCTGCTCCATGCTGCCGGTGACGGTGAAGCGGACGGGCCGTTCGTCCTGGGCGCGGGCACGCAGCAATGGCGCGGCCGCCAATAGCGATCCGCCCAAAAACACCCCGCGCCTCGGAATCATCTGGGCCGGGCGATCATTTCGGGACCAGGCCCTTTTCCTGCATCCGCCGGGTGGCGATGGCGGGATTGGCATAGGCTTCCTGCAAATCCACGCTCCAATAGCGCAGCGCATCCAGCGGGATGTGGGTGCCGGTCACGGCACACACCACATAACCGCCGGGCACGACGATTTCATATTCGCCGTCGAGATAGTGAAGCTTCGCCTCACCCTGATCGCGTTCCATCACATTCATGGGGCAATGATAATGCAGCGGGGTTCAGAAAAGCGAGCCCTGATCGGCGCCCGGCTTTTTCCTGGGCCGCGGCGCGCCGCCCGTCTTGGCGGGACCGCCGGCGCCCTCTGCCGCCACCGCCACCGTTCCATCGGCAAAGGTCAGGGCCAACGCCTCGCCCGCCGCCACGGCGGCGGCCCGGCGGCGCACCGTGCCGTCCGCGCCCCGCACCAGGGCGAAGCCCCGCTCCAGCACCCCGCGATAGGACAGCCCGTCCAGCAGCCGCGCCAGCGATTCCAGGTGCCGCTGCCTGGTCGCCAGCCGGGCGCGCTCCGCCCGGGCCGCGCGTTCGCTCAAGCCCGCCACCCGCTCGCCGCACACCGCCATCCGATCCGCCAGCACCCGCGCCCGCAACAGCGCCGCCGCGCGCGCGAAGCGGCCGCCATGCAGTTGCAGGTTCCGCGACAGGGCGTGCTGCAGGCGGTCGGCCGCCACATCCAGCCGCTGGCGGGGCGTGGCGAACAGCGCCTCGGCGCGCGGCAGCAGCCGCGCCAGTTGCCCCAGGTGACGCTTGCGGTCCTCCATCCCCCGGCTGAAGCAGCGCAGCAGCCGTCCCTCGAAGCCCAGTATCTGTTCCAGAAGATCGGCCCGCACCGGCACCGCGCGCTCGGCCGCCGCGGTCGGCGTGGGCGCGCGCCAGTCGCTGGCATGGTCGATCAGCGTCGTGTCGGTCTCGTGCCCCACCGCCGAGATCAGCGGAATGGCGCTGGCGGCGGCGGCGCGCACCACCGCCTCGTCATTGAAGGCCATCAGGTCCTCGACCGAGCCGCCCCCGCGCGCCACGATCAGAAGGTCGGGCCTGGGCAGCCGCGTGCCGTCAAAGGCATTGAACCCGGCGATGGCGGCGGCGACCTCGGCGGCCGCGCGCTCGCCCTGCACCGCCACCGGCCACAGCAGCACGCGGCGGGGGAAACGATCCTGCAGCCGGTGCATGATGTCGCGGATCACCGCCCCGGTGGGCGAGGTGATCACCCCGATCACCTCCGGCAGGAACGGGATCGGCTTCTTGCGCGCCGCATCGAACAGCCCTTCCGCCGCCAGGCGCCTTCGCCGTTCCTCCAGCATCGCCATCAGCGCGCCCAGGCCCGCCAGCTCCATCTGCTCGACGATGATCTGGTAGCGCGAGGTGCCCGCGTAAGTTGACAGCTTGCCGGTGCAGATCACTTCGGCGCCGCCTTCGGGCTTCATCTTCAGCCGCGCCGCGGTGCCGCGCCACACCACTGCGTTCAGCACCGCCTTGTCGTCCTTCAGGTCGAAATAGATGTGACCCGAGGAATGGAATTTCAGCCCGCTGATCTCGCCGCGCACCCGCACCACCGCGAAGCGGTCCTCCACCACCCGCCGCAGGGCCGCCGACAATTCGGAAACCGAGAATTCCGGCAGGTTGCCGCCTCCAAGGGAATCTGACGTGTGGGAATCTGCTGTTTCGCGCATGGCCTTATGATACAGGGTCGGGCCGTCAAATTGCGAGGAAACGACATTGAAGGTCCTGCTGGTGGGCTCGGGCGGCCGCGAACATGCCCTGGCCTGGAAACTGGCCCAGAGCCCGCTGCTGACAAGGCTCTACTGCGCCCCCGGCAATGCCGGCATCGCGGCGGTGGCCGAGCGCGTGCCCATCCCCGCCACCGATTCCGCTGCGCTAACCCGTTTCGCGCGCGAGGCCGCCATCGACTTCGCGGTGATCGCTGCCGATGCCCAGCTCGTGGGCGGGCTGTGGGACGAGATGGAGGCCGCCGGCATTCCCGCGCTGGGACCATCAAAAGCCGCCGCCATCCTGGAAGGCTCCAAGGGCTTTGTGAAAGACCTCTGCCTCGCGGCCGGCATTCCCACCGCGCGCTATCGCCGCTTCACCGATCCGGCGCCGGCGAAAACATTCGCCGAAACGCTTGGGTATCCGGTGGTGATCAAGGCCGACGGCCTGGCCGCCGGCAAGGGCGTGATCATCGCCGCCTCGCAAGCCGAATCCGGCAAGGCGATCGACTTCATGTTCGAGGGCGGCTTCGGCACATCAGGCCATGAGATCGTGGTCGAAGAATTCATGGAGGGCGAGGAAGCCAGCTTCTTCGCCTTGTCCGACGGCACCCATGTCATCCCGCTGGCCGGCGCCCAGGACCACAAGCGCGTCGGCGACGGCGATGTCGGCCCCAACACCGGCGGCATGGGCGCCTATTCCCCCGCCCCGGTATTGCCGCCCGCGCTGGAACAGGTGGCGATGGAAAATTTCATCCGCCCCACCGTCGCCGCTTTCGCCGCCAGGGGCATGCCGTATATGGGCGTGCTCTATCTGGGCCTGATGATCACCAAGGATGGCCCCAGACTGGTCGAATACAATTGCCGCTTCGGCGATCCCGAATGCCAGGTGCTGATGCCGCGGCTGGACGGCGACCTGCTCGAATTGCTGCTGGCGGCGCGGCGCGGCACGCTGGACAAGACCCAGGTGCGCTGGAAAACCGACGCGGCCCTGACCGTTGTGATGGCGTCGAAAGGCTATCCGGGCTCTTACGAAAAAGGCCAGGTCATCACCGGGCTGGACAAGGCCGCCGCCCTGCCCGGCATCACGATCTTTCACGCCGGCACCGAGCGGCGCGGGTCCGACATTGTCGCGGTGGGCGGACGGGTGCTGAACGTCACCGCCACCGGCCCCACCATCGCCGAGGCGCAGAAGCGGGCGTACCAGGCCGCCGGTCTGATTCACTGGCAAGATGCCTTCTATCGAAAAGACATCGGCTGGCGGGCTTTAGATAGGTGAACCCCCTCCGGCGTCAGTTGACAGACTCGCGCCGCCAAGGCATCGGAACGCCATGCTTCTGTGGTCGGGCCTGATCTTCATCCTGCTGGGCATCGCCGCGCTGGTGATCGACCGGCGCCTGGCGCACTTCATCTATGACCATGTCAACGCCAGGCTCCACAAGCGCCTGGACTCCATCACCCATTACGCCAAGGCGGGGCACTGGCTGGCCGCCGCCATCCTGGCTCTCATCGTCGCCGCCATCTTCCACCATTTCGACCTGCTGAACCGCGAGGCCGAGATGATGATCTCCTATTCCATCGCCTTCATCGCCAGCCTGATGGTGGGCAGCGCGGTGCTGCATGTCATCAAGCTGGTGCTGGGGCGGCGGCGCCCGCGCGACGATATGGAGATGGGGCTCTACGGCTTCGTACCCTTTGCCTTCAACACCGACTACAACTCATTTCCCTCCGGCCACGCCCTCACCATCTGCTGCGTGGCGGTGATCTTCACCTGCGTCTGGCCGATGCTGTGGCCAGTATGGTTTTCGGTCGCCGCCCTTTTGGCGGTGACGCGCGCGCTGCTGACGGCGCATTTCCTGTCCGACGTGCTGATCGGCGCCGGCATCGGCCTGATCGCGGCGCGCGAGGTGCTGCTGCTGGGCTTTCCCGGTTTCGCGCCCGGCTGGTTCTAGACGACCTGTCATCGCGGCCCGGACGCGGCTCTAGGAACCTCGCCGCGAATACCCTTAGTATCGGCGCCCGGGGGGACGACGCCATGAAAGCCACCAGGACGCGCGTGCGCTGGACCGTGATGTTCACGGTCTTTCTGATCGTGACCGTCAGCTATCTGGACCGCACCAACCTGTCGGTGGCCGCGCCCACCCTGCAACGGGAGCTGAACCTCACCCCGACTGAGCTGGGCCTGATCCTTTCGGCCTTCTCCTGGTCCTATGCGCTGGCGCAGATTCCCGCGGGCATGGTCGCGGCGTGGCTGAAGCCGCGGCGCACGTATCTGTGGGCGATGTGGCTGTGGTGCCTTTTGCTGGTGGCGACCACCACCGCGACCTCCTTCGCCGCCTGGATCGCCTTCCGCATTCCCTTCGGCCTGGCCGAGGCCATCACCTGGCCCGCCGCCTCGGTCCTGCTCGCCCGCTGGTTTCCCCGCATCGAATATTCCCAGGCCATGTCGCTGCAGAATCTGGGGCTGGTGATCGGCGCCGCGATCGCTCCGCCGATCGTCGCTTCCATCATCGCCTTCTGGGGATGGCGCACCGCCTTCATCGTCACGGGCCTGATCGCGGGCGTGCTGGGCACGCTATTCTATCTCTACACCCGCGACGATCCGGCCGAGGATCCGCGCGTCTCGCCGGAAGAGCTGGCCTGGATCCGCCACGACCAGGTGCCGCAGGATCACGCGCATCTGCCGCCCGGCGCCATCGCCATGCTGCTGCGGCGGCCTTCGCTGTGGGCGGTGGGCGCCGCCAATTTCGGCCTGGACTTCATCAACTTCATGTTCCTGACCTGGTATCCCACCTACCTGACCGAGCAGTACCACATGTCGCTGACCCGCATGGGCGTGATGGCGATGGAGCCCTATGTCTTCGCCATCGTCACCGTGCTGGGCGCCGGGCGGCTGGTGCGCGCGCTGACCGATGGCGGCATGGATTCGGTCAAGGCGCGGCGCATGGTGATCTTCGGCGGCCTGCTGCTGGGCACCCTAGCGCTGGTGGTGACGGTGAATGTCACCGATCTCTATGCCTCGGTGACGGCCATGTCGCTGGGCTACGCCCTGGTGATGTCGATCCTGGGACCGATGTGGTCCACCCCGGCCGACATCGCCGGACCCAAGGGCGTGGGCTTCGCCAGCGGCTTCGTCAATTTCGTTGGCAATGTCGGCGGCATCGGCTCGCCCATCCTGATGGGCGTGGTGTTCCAGCATTTCGCCTCTTTCACCCCCGCCATCCTGATCTCGGCGGGCGTGACGCTGGCCTGCGGGGTGCTGTTCCTGGCGCTATACCGGGTGGAGGCGGACAAGAAGGCCGTGGCGGACTTTCTGGCCAAGGGCGCCTGAGGCTTTGTCCGCACGCTTGTCCACACGCTTGTCCACTGGCGCGGCAAAAATATTTTCCGTCGCCGCGCCAGCGCCTTGCCGCCGGTAAAGGGGCCGCGCACGCCACACGCCAATCCACCTGCCCCGCGGCGCGCGCATACTGGCGGCATGAAGAAACCGACCGCGACTGTCACCGACACAACCGAAGCCCAGCTCCAGGCCCTGATCGCCCAGTGCCAGGACATGGTCCGCACCCTGGTGCTGCCCGCCGCCGCCACGGCCGACAATGGCTGGCGCATCCAGTATCTCAGAAGCGCGATGGAGATCGTCAAGACCGGCGCCGAAGTCGGCGATTCCATCGCCCGCCTGCGCGGCGGCGGCGCCAGCCAGCATCGCCAGCACATCACCGTGGAGCGTATCGACACCGTATCGCGCGGCGATGGGGAGGGGGGTAGCGGAAATGGCGCAAACGAAGATTCGTCCCGCGCCCATTTCACCGCTGTTTCGCCGCCGGGGCGGCCAGCCGGGCAATCGCAACGCCGCGCGCCCTTTCCACGCCTTGTCCCCCTGGCGGGTGCAGCGCATCGCGCGGCGCTTCCGCCGTCACGCGCGCCTGATGATACGGCTGGCCGAAGCCGGGCTGCCCCTGCCCGGTCCAAAGCCTCTCGAGGATTGGCTGGAACCGGGCCCGTCCCGGCCTCTTTCCAGACCCCATCCCGAACCGTCCCGGCCTCATCCTGAACCGTCCCGGCCTCATCCTGAGCCCGTCGAAGGATGGCCGGGATCGACGCCTAAGCCCGCCGCGCCCGGAAAAAAGCCTTCAGCATCTCGCCCGCTTTCGCCGCATCCCCGGCCCGCGCCACCACCGGCCGGTGATGGCAGGTCGGCTGCGCGAAAAAGCGCGGCCCGTTCAGGATCGCCCCACCCTTCGGGTCTTCGGCGGCGAACACCAGCCGCGCCACCCGCGCCAGGCTCATCGCCCCCGCGCACATCGCACAGGGCTCCAGGCTGGCATAGAGCGTGGCGCCCGAAAGCCGCTCGTTACCCAGCGCCGCCGCCCCCGCCCGCATCACCAGCATCTCGGCATGGGCGGTGGGATCCTTGCGTTCCAGGATGCGGTTGCCGTCACGGGCCAGCAGCGTTCCGTCCGCCGCCAGCAGCACCGCGCCCACCGGCACCTCGCCGCGCCCGGCCGCCGCTTTCGCTTCTTCCAGCGCCAGTGCTATGGCTTGCCCGTCCGTCATGGCAGCAGGAGTTAGCGTGCCCGCCCCCAAAAAGCCAGCAAGGCCCGCCCATCCCACAGCACCGGAGGGCGAGCGTACCGCGCCGGAGGGCGAACGGATCGCACCGGAGGGTGATCGTATCGCGCCGGGCGGCGACCGTATCGCAAAAGTCATCGCCCGCGCCGGCATCTGCTCGCGCCGCGACGCCGAGAAACTGATCGCCGAGGGCCGCGTGAAACTGAACGGCGAGCTGATCCTGAGCCCGGCACGCAACGTCACCGGAAACGACCTGGTCACGGTGGACGACAAGCCGCTGGACCAGCCGCAAGCCGCGCGCATGTGGCGCTATCACAAGCCATCGGGCCTGGTGACCACCCACAAGGACGAAAAGGGCCGCCCCACCGTCTTCGCCAGCCTGCCCAAGGCGCTGGGCCGGGTGGTGTCGGTGGGACGGCTGGACTTCAACTCCGAAGGCCTGCTGCTTTTGACCAATGACGGCGACATCGCCCGGCGCATGGAGATTCCCTCCGCCGGCTGGACGCGGGTCTATCGCGTGCGCCTGTTCGGCAAGGTCACGCAGGCCGAGCTGGACCGGCTGGCGCAGGGCGTCGCCATCGATGGCGTGAAATACGGGCCTGTCATTGCCGACCTGGAACGCAGCAAAGGCGTCTATGCCTGGGCGCGGGTCAGCCTCAAGGAAGGCAGGAACCGCGAGGTCAAGCGGGTGATGGAAAGCCTGGGCCTGAAGGTGGCGCGCCTGATCCGCATCTCCTATGGCCCCTTTCAACTGGGCCAGTTGGCCGAAGGCCAGGTGGAGGAGATCCCCGCCCGCCTGTGGCGCGAGAAACTGGGAATCGGCCGCAAGAAACGGGGTGCCCCATAAGGCTCAAAGTGCTAGACACCCGCCCATCGAACCGGAGCAGGCATCATGGGCAGCATGAAGGACAAGAGAAAGAACCGGCTGGCCCCGCCCTTCGCCGCCGAGACCAAGGACGCCCGTTTCGCCGGCACCTTCGAGGTGCTGGTGCCGGTGCCCGAACGCAACAAGCCGCAAAAGGTGCCGCTGCAGTTTCCCACCCTCTCGGCGGCCGAGAACTGGATGCACAGCCCCGAAGGGCGCGAGCAGATCGCCGACATCCTGCGCGACGCCGGCGTCAGATAGCGCCCGCGAAAAGAGCGCCGCCTTCGGGTCGGAAAGCGGCGCTCCTGTTTGCGTGTCGGCGGTTACGGGCCGGTCGAGTAGACGCCGCCGGTCGAACCGCCTGCCGCCGAGCCGAAGGCCTGGCCCCGGGTGGTGTGCGGCCCGATCTCGGTCCAGCCGCCGACCTTGCTGGTGCCGTCCATCGAGAAGTTGTTGGTGCCGTGCAGGGGGTGACGCTGCGCCGTCGTGTCGCCATAGGGATCGATCGGCGGGCCGTAATAGACGCGCTGGACCACCACATGCTCCTGCCCGTAGCGGTCCTGGATCGCGTCCCGATAGCCCTGGTCATAAGCATCGTAAGGACGGTAGTAGGCGTCGCCACCGCCATAATATGTCTGCGCGGAGGCCGGAAGCGCCAGGGCGCCCAAGGCGGCAGCTGCCAGAATCAGTTTCTTCATGACTTCGCTCCTTGCCGGCCCTTCTTGCCCGACCTATTGGAAACGCAGGGAACCGGGATGGGTTACAAATGGAACTCCCGCTCCTGTAACGTCCGGCGCAGTCCGGCGAAATCCTTCTTCGGGAGCCATGCTTGATCGCCCAGGAGGCGCAATACCGGGAATGGATGCTGGCGGCCCAGGCGGGTGATGCGGGCAAATACCGGATGCTGTTGACGGCGCTGACCGGACACCTGAGAAGTTATTTCCGGCGGCGCCTGTCCGACCACGGCGCGGCCGAGGACGCGGTGCAGGAAACCTTGATCGCCATTCACACCCACCGCGCCACCTACGATCCCGGCCTGCCCTTCACGGCCTGGGTTCACGGCATTGCCCGCTACAAGCTGATCGACGAATACCGGCGGGTGAAACGGCGGGCCACCGTGCCGCTGGACGAAGCGTCCGACCTGTTCAGCCGCGACGAAACCGAAGCCGCCGCGGCGCGGCGGGACGTCTCCAAATTGCTGGCACGATTGCCCAAGCCGAAGCGCCGGCTGGTCGAGCAGATCAAACTGGACGGCTCATCGGTCGCCGAGGTGGCTGCCGAGCATGGCATGTCGGAGTCGGCGGTGAAGGTGAACGTGCATCGCGCGATTCGTTCGTTGAACCGCTCGGTGGAGTCGCAATCGATCCGCCCGGACTCCCTTTCGGAAAGGAACGGCGATGCGGACGGATGATCTGATCACCGCCTTGTCGGAAGGGGTGGAGCAAGCCAGGCCGGGCGCCCTGCATCGCCAGGCCGTGTTGGGCGTGACGGCGGGCGTCATGCTGTCCGCCATCCTGATGCTGGCCTGGCTGGGGCTGCGTCACGATTTCGACAGCGCCATCGCCAGCTTCGGCATGTGGACTAAACTGGCCTACACCTTTGGGCTGGCCGCGCTCGCCTTGTGGGCGATGGAGCGCGTCGGACGGCCGGGCAGCGACGCACGCCTGCCGCTGTCGTTGCTCGCCCTGCCGGTCCTGGCGCTGGCAATTCTTTCGGCCGGCCAGATGGCCGCGCCCAATGCCGATCGCGCCGCCCTGGTGATGGGCCATTCCAGCGACGTGTGCGCGGTCTATATCGTCGCCTGTTCCCTGCCGGTGCTTGCGGTGGCTTTCTGGATATTGAGGCGCAGGGCGCCTGTCAGCCTGACCCTGGCCGGCGCGGTGGCAGGCCTCTTCGCCGGCGCCACCGGCGCGTTCATTTATTCGTTTCACTGCACCGAGGGGTCCGCCCCGTTTATCCTGGTGTGGTACACGCTCGGCACAGCGTTAAGCGCAACGCTGGGCGCGTGCCTGGGACGACGGCTGCTGCGCTGGTGAACGCATGCACCGCTCCATCTGCGGATCAAAAGACGGCGTTGCTACCCGGCCCGCTCCGCCCGGTGTTCGAGTCTCAGAGTGCCCGTGGGTATGTCGGTCCGGATTGGGCGTCGGGACTGAAGAAGCCCGATTCGGCGACATAGATTCCAAAGCCGCCCAACAGCAGGGCGATAACTACCCACGCAACGATCTTCGAGGTTTTATCCCGTGTCTCTTCCGCATGGTGGAATTCGTTTATACCGGCCATCGCATACCTCCTGATTTCGCCGCGGGACCGCGGCTCTATGACGTGCGCATCTCCATTCCAGTGTTTGCCATGCCTTCTGATACTTGCCTGTTCGGCTCTTCGGCCGGATCAGGTGCGACAAAATATACCACGCAATCCGATCCGGGCGGGAAAAATTCCCGCGTCGGCCGCAGCCTCAATGGTTTCAGCAATGAAGCGGTTAGGTACCTTCATTGCAGCTTCGGCTTGCAGATAACGATCGGTTGGCAGTCATGTTACCGATGGAAACACCCCTTTGGCAACGCCGGCTGGATCAGAGGGAGCTTTCCGGCATCGTCCAGCGCCAGTCGTGCACCTCGGGCATGTCCTCCCCATGGGCGCCGATATAGAGTTTGTGGCGCTGCATGGCCGTCCAATACCAGTCTTCGGCCTGCGCGACGCGGTCCCTCAGCCTGGGAACGCGACGGATCGCGTCGAGCGCGAGCGAATAGCGGTCCAGATTGTTCAGAACCACCATGTCGAAGGGCGTGGTGGTTGTGCCCTCCTCCTTGTAGCCATGAACATGGAAATTCTCGTGGTTGGGCCGCTTGTAAGTCAGGCGGTGAATCAGTGTGGGATAGCCGTGATAGGCGAAGATCACCGGCTTGTCCGCCGTGAACAGGCGGGTGAAGCCATTGTCGTCCAGGCCATGGGGATGCTCCTGCGGCGGCACAAGCCGCATCAGGTCCACCACATTGACAACCCGAAGTTTCAAGTCCGGCGCCTGCTGCCTGAGCAGCGTGACCGCCGCCAGCATCTCCAGCGTCGGCACGTCGCCGGCCGACGCAAGCACCACGTCGGGATCGTCGCCGCCATGCGAGGCCCAGTCCCACCGTCCGGCGCCGTCGGCGCAATGGCGCTGGGCCGCATCCATGTCCAGCCACTGCCATTCCATCTGTTTTCCGGCAACGATCACGTTGATGTAATTGCGGCTCTTCAGGCAATGATCCGCCACCGACAGAAGGCAGTTGGCATCTGGCGGCAGATAGACGCGCACCACATCGGGCTTCTTGTTGGCGACATGGTCAATGAAGCCGGGGTCCTGGTGGCTGAAACCGTTATGATCCTGGCGCCAGACATGGGAGGTGAGCAGATAGTTCAACGAGGCGATCGGCACGCGCCATGGAATCTGACGGGTGACCTTCAACCATTTGGCATGTTGGTTGACCATCGAATCCACGATGTGGACGAAGGCCTCGTAACAGGAGAACAGGCCGTGGCGGCCGGTCAGCAGATAGCCCTCCAGCCAGCCCTGGCACATATGCTCGCTGAGCACCTCCATCACCCGCCCGTTTGGCGACAGATCGGTGTCGTCGGGCACGGTCTGGGCCATCCATGCCTTGCCCGTCGCCTGATAGACCGCATCCAGGCGGTTCGAAGCGGTTTCATCCGGGCCGAACAGCCGGAAATTCCGCTGCTCGCGATTCATAGCCATCACGTCCCGCAGGTACTTGCCCAACTCACGCGTGGCCTCGGCCTTGCAGGTGCCCGGGGCGGTGACGTGAACGGCGTAATCCTGGTAGCGCGGCAGATGCAGGGGAACCATCAGCGCGCCGCCATTGGCATGGGGATTCATGCCAAGGCGCCGATGACCCGTCGGCGCAAGAGCCGCCAGCGCGGGGTCGAGGCATCCCTCCGCGTCGAACAGCTCGTCTGGCCGATAGCTGCGCAACCAGCCTTCCAGGATCTTGAGATGTTTGGGGTCGTCCATCCCCGAGACTGGCACCTGATGGGCGCGCCAGGTCCCTTCCACCGGCTTGCCATCCACGTTCTTGGGACCGGTCCAACCTTTCGGCGTGACCAGCACGATCATCGGCCAGCGCGGCCGCTCCCTCGTGCCGCCTGCCCGCGCCACCTTCTGGATAGCGGCGATCTGGTCCAGGCAAAGTTCCAGAGTCCTGGCCATCAGTGCATGGGCCGGCATCGGATCGTCACCTTCGACGAAATGCGGGGCGTAGCCATAGCCACGCAGCAGCCGTTGCAGGTCATCGCGGCCAATGCGCGCGAGGATGGTAGGGTTTGCGATTTTGAAGCCGTTGAGGTGCAGGATCGGCAGCACCGCGCCGTCATGGGCAGGGTTGAGGAATTTGTTGGCATGCCAGCTTGCGGCCAGCGCGCCGGTTTCCGCCTCGCCGTCGCCCACGATGCAGGCCACGATCAGGCCCGGATTGTCCAGCGCCGCGCCATAAGCATGGATCAGGGAGTATCCCAGTTCACCGCCCTCATGGATGGAGCCGGGCGTTTCGGGGGCCGCATGGCTGGGCACGCCATAAGGCCAGGAGAATTGCCGCAACAGGCGCGACAGGCCATGGGCGTTGCGTTCGATATCGGGATAGCGCTCGGCATAGGAGCCTTCCAGCCAGCTGTTCGCGACCAGGCCGGGGCCACCATGGCCGGGTCCTGTGATCAGAATCATGTCGAGGTCGCGTGCCTTGATGAGGCGATTGAGATGGGCGTAGACGAAATTCACCCCCGGGGTGGTGCCCCAATGCCCCAGAAGGCGCGGTTTCACCTGCTCGCGGCTGAAGGGCTGGCGCAGGAGCGGGTTGGACTTCAGGTAGATCTGGCCCACCGACAGATAGTTCGCCGCCCGCCAGTAGCGATCCAGTGCGGTAAAATCCTCTTCCATGTCCGCTCCTCGCCTGCCGCGGCCAGCCATTCCCCATGAAGGCGAATCATCTGCCTGCATTACCGGTTGATCAATCTCAACGCGCGGGGGAATGATCGGGCGTCGCGGATTGCCGCGAATTCGGAGCAGATGGGCATGGGCGACGCCATTCTCACATTGAACGGGGGCTCCTCCTCCCTGAAATTCGCGCTTTTCGGTGCCGATGGCACCCAGCCTGTCCGCATCTGCGACGGCGCGGTGACAGGTCTGGATGATCAGGCACGGTTCCGCGCGCGGGATGGGGCGGGGGCTGACCTCGGTGACCAGGCCCTGGACGATCCATCCCAGCCGGCGGCACTGGAGTTCCTCCTGACCTGGCTGGAGCGCCGTTTCGGCGACCGCCTGATGGCTGCCGGCCACCGGGTGGTGCACGGCGGCCGGCAATTCACCGCGCCAGTGCGGATCGACGCGGCGGTGATGACGACGCTCGAGGCGTTGGTGCCGCTGGCGCCGCTGCATCAGCCGCACAATCTGGCCGCCATCCGCGCCCTGTCGGAGCTGCATCCCGGCCTGCCGCAGGTCGCCTGTTTCGACACCGCGTTCCATGCCGGCCAGCCGGATGTGGCGACCCGATTCCCCCTGCCCCGCGCGCTGCATGCTGAGGGTGTAAGGCGCTATGGCTTCCACGGCGTTTCCTACGAATATATCGCCGGGGTCCTGCCCCTGGTAATCGGCGAGAGGGCCGCCGCGGGCCGTGTGGTCGTCGCCCATCTGGGCAGCGGCGCTAGCCTCTGCGCGATGCGCGGCGGCAAAAGTCTCGCCACCACTATGGGGATGACCGTCCTGGACGGGCTGATGATGGCACGCCGCTGCGGCGCGCTCGATCCCGGGGTGATGCTCTATCTGATGCAGCAGAAAGGCATGACCGCCGAAGCGGTCGGCGACATACTCAATAACCGATCGGGCCTTATGGGCGTGTCGGGCATCAGCGACGACATGCGCGTGCTGCTGCAAAGCGACAGGGAAGAAGCACAACAGGCCGTCGCGCTGTTCGTCTATCGCATTTGCGCGGAATTGGGCGCGATGTCGGCGGCTCTGGGCGGACTGGACGCGCTGGTCTTCACCGCCGGCATCGGCGAGCATGCGGCGGAAATCCGTGCGCGGGTCTGCCGCGCGGCGAGTTGGCTGGGCATCGCGCTGGACGAAGAAGCCAACCGCAAGGGCGGGCCCTGTATCGGCAGGGGAGAGGCCGGCGCCTGGGTCATCCCTACCGACGAGGACCTGATGATCGCGCGCCATGTGGTGGCGCTGCTTGGCCGGTAACGGCTGCGCCCAGGCGTTGCCCCAAGGCGCGAACTGTGTTCCAGATTGCCCGGGCAAATATGGGGGGGCGGCGATGCGCATCTGGACGGGGTTTGGTCTTGCATTCATGTTGACGGCGGGCATGGCGATGGCGGCCGAGCCGCGCCAGCCCGGCGAATACCCCCCGACGCAGGACTCGGTTCCTCATCCCGAAGTCGCCAAGGGCAAGCTGATCGGACCGCTGGAATTCCACAGCGAGATCATCGCGAACACGGTGCGGCGCTACTGGGTCTATGTGCCGGTGGGCTACGATCGGAAGGACCCGCCCAACCTATTGGTGTTCCAGGACGGCCAGCGTGCGATCAATCCCCAAGGACCGCTGAACGTCCCGGTGGTGCTGGACAACCTGATTGCCAAGGGCGACATTCCCAAGACTATCGGCGTTTTCATCACGCCGGGCAATCTGGGGACGGAGCATTACCCCGACAATCTGGGCACGGGAAATCCTAACCATCGCGCGCCCGAATATGATGCGCTGAGCGACGACTACACTCGAATGCTGCTAGACGAGTTGCTGCCCGAAATCTCCAAGTCCTACAAGTTCACTGACGACCCTGGGCGTCGCGCCATTGGCGGCACCAGCTCGGGCGCGATCTGCGCCTTCACGGTGGCTTGGCACAGGCCCGACGCCTTCGGCAATGTGATCAGCATGATCGGCAGTTACACATCGATTGGTTACCATCCGGCAACCGCCGGCCATCCGATGATACCGGGCGGCGATCTCTATCCCGGCTTGATCCGGCGCGAGCCAATCCGCCCCATAAAGATATTCCTGCAGGACGGGACCAACGATCTGAACAACCAGTTCGGAAATTGGCACTTGGCCAATGAGCAAATGCTTTCCAGCTTGCAATGGGCTAATACGAACGCCGATGCTAAAAAAGTTCCAGGACCTCGCTACGACGTCCGCTACGAATGGGGTGATGGCGCCCATTCCGATGTTCACGGCGGCTGGCTGTTACCTTCCATCCTGCGCTGGATGTTCGGCAAATAGCATCAATCCGGAAAAAACCGTTCGCACCGGAGCTTACAAGAAGTGCTGCAATGCAGCATGTAACCTTTACGGCACTTGCATCAAAGTCTACGGCGATACGGAATCGACACACATAAACAGGAATAATCAACAGAAGAGTTCACTTTCGGCTCGTGTTCGCGCTACCTTTTGCGCGGGGGAGGACTCGGGTGGCAAGAAGCTGCCCGCCCAAGGGCAGAGCGGCGCGTCCGTGCCGTTCCTTTTCCTGCGTTGCGTATCGGGATCGAGGGTCAGTTGTCTGACGGTCGTGTGAGGAAGCGTTTGCATGAATTTCAAGCAGCACAAACATCGTAAGCTAGGCCGTGAGGCGGCTTTTGCGGCCTCCGTCTGCGGCTTGGCAATTGCCGCTTTCGGCGGTACCGCGATCCTGGGCCACGCGGCCGCCGACCCGGCGCCGGCCAGACCTATCACCGCCAAAATTGTGCCGGCGACTCTGCCGATGGGGGCCGATGCCACACCCGCCGACCGCAAGGCGATGCTGACCCGCTTCTGCGCGGGATGCCACAACGACAAGCTCAAGGTGGCGGGATGGTCCGTGACGCCGCTCGATCCCACCAATCTCAACGCCAATGACGCGACCTGGGAAAAGATCCTGCGCCGGCTGAGCCTTGGCGAGATGCCACCCAAGGGCATGCCCCGGCCACCCAAGGCGAATATCGACGATTTCACCCACTGGCTGGCCGCATCGCTGGATGCCAACGGAGTTGCCAATCCCAATCCAGGCCATGCAACCTTGCGGCGCATGAACCGGGCTGAGTATGCCAACGCCGTACGGGATCTTCTGGCCATCGACGTCGATTTCAGCAATGAGCTGCCGGTCGACGATACAGGTTATGGCTTCGACAATATCGCCGACGTCCTGACTGTTTCGCCGACGCTGATGGACCGCTACATCAATGTGGCCGGCAAGATCAGCCGTCTGGCAACCGGACAAGGTTCGCGCAATCCTACTACGGTGGATTATCGCATTCCCAAGGACCTATTCGCGAATGGGTTCGGCGTACCTTCCTACAACGAGCGCGCCAGCGACGACCTACCGCTGGATTCGCGCGGCGGCGGCGCTTTCAAATTCTATGCGCCGTTCGACGCCACCTACACGATTCAGGTGTTCCTGAATTCTAACACGTCGACCGAAAACGAGATCAGCGCCGACAACCGGTATGAAGTGAAGGTGCCGCTGAAAGCCGGCCTGCGGACGATCGGCGCCTCTTTCCGCAAGAATCTGGCGCTGGACGCGCGGCTGGTGGAGCCCACGACCGATGGAGATCGCCCCGGCAAGCCGGAAGGCGATCCGGTTCCGTTGCCCCTGGATGTTTCGGTGGACGGCGCGCGCGTGAACACGTTGCAGGTTCCCTCTTTTTCCACCGGCCCTAACGTGGCCCAGGCGTTCTATCTGCGCGACGTCATGCAGATTTCGGTAGTAGGGCCATATGACGTAAGAGGAGCGGGCAATACGCCCAGCCGCCGCAGGATTTTTGTCTGCCATCCCTCCGGAAACCTTTCTGAAAATGCTTGCGCCGAAAAGATTCTCGCGAATCTGGCGCATCACGCCTATCGCCGGCCGGTGAGCAAAGCCGACATCGCGCCGCTGATGAAGATTTACCATGTCGGCCGCAAGGGCGCCGATTTCGAGCATGGCATCGCGGCCGCGCTGCAAGCCGTGCTGGTCTCGCCCAATTTCCTGTTCATGGTGGAAGGCGATCCGGCTGGGTCCAAGCCGGGCTCGGTTCACCGGCTCAGCGACCTGGAATTGGCCACCCGGTTATCGTTCTTCCTGTGGAGTTCCATTCCCGACGACCAGCTTCTGTCGGTGGCGGAACATGGGCAGTTGCATGACCCCAAAGTACTGCGGGCGCAGGTCGAGCGGATGCTGGTCGATCCGAAATCCAAGGCACTGACGGACAATTTCGGCGGCCAGTGGCTCTATCTGCGCCGACTGGAATATCAGAAGCCCGACCGACGTGCCTTCCCGGACTTCGACGTACGCCTGCGCCAGGCGATGCTGACCGAAACCAACATGTTCTTCGACAGCATCGTGCACAACAATAGCAGCATTCTGGACTTCCTGGATGCCGACTATACTTTCGTGAACCAGCGCTTGGCCGAGCATTATGGAATTTCCGGCGTGCGCGGCACCGCCTTCCGCAAGGTCAAGCTGGACCCCAGCCTGCATCGCGGCGGGCTTCTGGGTCAGGCCTCGATCCTGACCGTGACATCCTACAACAACCGCACCTCGGTAGTGCTGCGCGGCAAGTGGATTCTGGAGAATATACTGGCCGCAGCGCCGCCGCCGCCGCCGCCCAACGTGCCGCAGCTGAACGACGCCAAGAATGGCAAGACGATGACCATCCGCGAGCAGATGGAAATGCACCGGGCCAATCCGGTCTGCGCCTCTTGCCACACAAAGATGGATCCGCTGGGTTTCAGCCTGGAGAATTTCGATGCCGTCGGCGCCTGGCGCAACGCCTATGCCGGCCAGCTGGTGGATGCTTCCGCCGTACTGCCGGACGGCACCAAATTCGCCGGTCCGCAAGGGCTGCAGGACATCCTGCTGGCCCGCAAGCAGCAATTCGTCGAGGCGTTCACCGAAAAGCTGATGACCTATGCCCTTGGGCGGGGACTCGAGGCTTATGACATGCCGGCCGTTCGCGCCGTTCGTTACGCGGCCGAGAAGGACGGCTACCGTATCAACGATGTAATCATGGGCATCGTCACCAGCGTTCCCTTTGACATGAGAAGGACACCGGAAAAATGATCATCCCCCGCAAGCCGCTCGCCCGCCGCGCCCTGCTTCGTGGCATGGGCACCCTGCTCTCGCTTCCGCTGCTGGAAGCGATGATCCCCAGCGCGAACGCCGCCGAGGCCGCGGCCCGCGCCCGCAAGCGCCTGCAGGTGATCTACATGCCCAACGGCATGGACATGGACAATTTCTTCCCCAAGGAACTGGGGGAGAATTACGTCATGCCCCTGACTCTCAAGCCGCTGGAGCCCTATCGCCAGCGTTTCGCCGTGATTAGCGGGCTGGACCACGCCCAGGCCGAGGCGCTGGGCGACGGCGCGGGAGACCATGGCCGCTGCTGCGGATCGTACCTGACCGGCGTGCATGTCAAGAAGACCGAGGGCGCCGACCTGAAGAGCGGCGTGTCGCTGGACCAGTTGGTCGCCAAGCAGTTCGGAGAGCAGACGCAGATTCCCTCATTGGAACTGGGCCTGGATCCGCCCAGCCTGGTGGGTAGCTGCGATTCCGGCTATTCCTGCGCCTATACCAACACTCTGTCATGGGCCGACGCTTCCACGCCCCTTCCCGTCACCACAAACCCGCGCGACGTGTTCGAGCGGCTGTTCGGCGATAGCGATAGCCTGGACCCCAAGGGCCGCATGGCCCAGATGCGCCGCCAGGCATCGATCCTGGATTTCGTGGCCGAGGATGCAAAGCGCATGTCGGGCAAGCTGGGCGCGGATGACCGCCGGAAGCTGGATGAATACATGTCGTCGGTGCGCGACATCGAAAAGCGCATCCAGAAAGCGGAAGCCGGCGGTTCGGGCGCGGTGGCCCTGCCCGCCTTCGCTCACCCGGCCGGGATTCCCGACACGTTCGAGGAACATGCCAAGGTGATGATGGACCTGCAGGTATTGGCCATGCAGGCCGACCTGACCCGCGTGGGCACCTTCATGGTGGGCCGCGAGGTTTCCGGCCGCTCCTATCCGGAGATCGAAGTGCCGGACGCGCATCATCCGCTGAGCCATCATGGCAACGATCCGGAAAAGCTGGCCAAGCTGACCAAGATCAACACCCTGCACGTGGCGCAGGTGGCTTATTTCCTGAAGCGCATCAGCGAAACCAGCGACGGGGACGCCAAGCTGATCGACAGCACCCTGGTGCTGGCCGGCGCCGCCCTGGCCGATCCCAATCGCCACGAGCATCGCAACCTGCCGACCATCGTCGCAGGCGGCATGGTCAAGGGCGGCACCCATATTCGGGCGGAAAAAGGGACCCCGATGACCAACGCCATGCTGTCCATGATGGAGGCGCTGGGCGTTCGCGAGGACAAGCTGGGCGATTCCACCGGCCGCTACGGCGCGTTCCTGGCCTGATCGTCGGAGTGGATATGAAACGGGTATTAGGTTTCAGTATCGCGCTCCTCGGCGCGTTCTCTGGTGCGGGCTGGGCCACGTCGATGGACGCCCCCCTGCTGCAAGCGGTGCGCGCCAGCGATCACGATGCCATCAAGAGCCTTCTGACCAGGCATACGGACCCGAACTCGGTCCTGCCGGACAAGTCCACGGTGCTGGCATGGGCGGTGGACCGTCAGGATCCGCAGTCGGTGAAGATGCTGCTGGCGGCGGGCGCGCGGCCGAACGTGGCCGATGTCTCCGGCGCCACGCCGCTGACCCTGGGCTGCGAGCTGGGCAATCCGGAGATTGTCGATGCGCTGATCGGTGCCGGCGCCGACGTAAAGGCGACCCGTCCCGACGGCATCGCGGCGCTGGCCCTGTGTGCCGGCAATTCGGCGCCCGAAGTTCTGGAGAAGATGATCGCCGGCGGCGCCGATGTGAACGCCGCCGATCCCCACGGCCAGACCGCCCTGATGCGGGCGTCGGCCAAGGGCCGGGCCGACAATATCGCGGTACTGCTCAAGCACGGCGCCAACGTCAATGCGGTCGCTGAAAAAGGCTTCACACCCTTGTTCTATGCCCTCAAGAGCGGGGTGCCGGCGGCGTCGGACGCGCTGGTGGCCGCCGGCGCCGACACCAAGGCAAGGCTGCCGGACGGCACCACCGTGATCGAGGCGGCGCTGATCGACGACAATATCCCCTTTGCCATGCAGCGGGTGAAGAACGGCGCGAACATCAACCAGCGTGACAGCCATGGCCGCGAACTGATCCATATCGCAGCCGTCAGCGGCAACGCCGACCTGGTGCGACTGGTGCTGGCCAAGGGCGGCGATCCCAATGCGATGACAGTTCCGCCTCCGCCACCGCCACCTAAGAAGCGCTTTGCTGGCGCTGGCGCCAAGCTTGCCGTCGCCGACGGCAGCGTCGCCCCGCCCAAGCCGCGTGAGTATGCCACGCCGCCGCTGATCCTGGCGGCCCAGGCGGGGTCGATAGAGGCGATGAAGGCTCTGGTCCAGGCCGGTGCCCGGCCCGACGCCAAGGCGGCGGACGGCACCACCCTGGCCCTGGCCGCGGCCTATGGCGGTCATCTGGATGCGATGAAATATGCCCTGGAGCTGGACCCGCATCTGGACGCCAAGACCGAGAGCGGCAAGAGCATCATGCATATGGCGGTGTCGAACTGGACCGCACCCGAGACGCAGGAGGTAATCACCTTCCTGGCCGACAAGGGCGCCGTCCTGAACGCACCCGACAGCCACAGGCAGACGCCGGCGGATTTTCTCAATCGCGGCCGGGCACCGCAGGAATTGCGCGTCTTCTATGTGCAGTTGCTGAAAGACCGCCACGTCACGGCCAGTACCAACCATTGAAACTGTTCCGTTCACGGCGGGAACGGCAGACACCGACCGGGGCGCGGTCGTGCCCTGTTGTGAAACTGCGGCTGCCTACAGATACGTGACGCGCGGGACGAGGGCGGCGGTGCCGAACGGCATACCGTCCACGTCCCGCAGCCGCCAGACTGTCACATCCCGGATCAGGAACCGCCGGCCGCCACGGCTGATCCGCTCGCCGCGATAGCCGCTGACAAACCCCTTGTGCGCAACCTCTTCCATCATGGCCTCGCGCGCCTGGCGGCCCTTCTGCGGGGCGGTGTCGCGCGAGGACATGGCGGTGAATTGCGCCCAGTCGCACTCCCACAACCGCAGCGCCAGGCCGTTGCCGTAATTGAGCGTGGCATCGCCATCTCCGCGATGGGTCAGAAGCGCGAAGTTCCCGAACTGGACGGACAGCCCCGGTACGGAGGGATCGATCCCGGCCTCGGCCGCCAGGTCCCGTCCGGTAGCGCGGGTGAAAGCGGACATGACGCGGCGCACAAAGGCGCCGTGCCAGTGATTTTCCACGGTGGGCGGCGGCAGGATCGGTCCCGTCTGCATGGTCCCGCGGATAGGCAAGCGCGTGAGCGCCGTCAATGGAAAGCGCCGCCGCCGGCCTTTCGGGCCGGTTCCCCTCCGCCGGCGGCAGGCCGCGATAACATATTGTTTTGCGGGGAAACGGACCGGCCCCGGCCTGTTGTAACGGTGGCAGACAAGCAGGAGCGACCCATGAAGGCTCAGGATATCATGACGCGCGACGTGACCATGACCGCGCCACAGGAAACCATCCAGCAGGCAGCCCGGCGCATGTGCGAAATGGGCGTTGGCTCCCTGCCGGTGAGCGATTCCGATCGCCTGGTCGGCATAATCACCGATCGCGACATCGCCGTGCGCGCCGTTGCCGAAGGCAAGGGCCCCGATGCAACCGTGGGCGAGGTGATGACCCCGCAGGTGAAATACTGTTTCCAGGACCAGGACATGTCCGAAATCACCAGCAATATGGCCGATATCCAGTTGCGCCGGCTGCCGGTGGTGGACCGGGACAAGCGGCTGGTCGGCATCCTGGCGCTGGGCGACATCGCGGTTGCGGGAGACGACGAAGGCGCATGCGAAGCCCTGGCCGGCATCTCCCGGCCCAGCATGGATACCACCATGCGGCCCATCATCTGAAAGTTAATGCCCCACCGACATTCCATTCATGACTATCCCGCCCGCAAAGCGCGCGGTGGCACCATTATTCTGCGCCGGCCCTGGCAGCGCAGCATTTTTCTGGCCGGTCTGGCCGGCTGTGTGCTGTTTTTACTGTTGAGCGCAATCCTCGGCTAAACCTCCACCAGCGAGCTATCCAGCCAAGGGCAGCTGGACATCAGTACCATGTTATGCAAGATATTAGACCTTGACGGTATGGTATTTATTCTACATCGTATGACTAATAGGGGCACGCGCAGGGCATAGCCAGAACCGTATTCCTCCAACATCGGCCATAGGGTGGTCTCCATGTCATCAGCCATTTCATTGGGTCACGTGGTCAAGAACTACCAGCGCGGCAAGGAGAAGGTCGCCGTCTTGCACGGGCTGGACCTGGCAATCGCGGAAGGCGAGTTCGTTTCGCTGATGGGACCTTCCGGCTCCGGCAAGACCACCATCCTCAATCTCGTGGGCGGGCTGGATCGGCCGACATCCGGCGAGGTCATCGTGGCGGGCGACCACCTGGAACGGATGTCGGGAAGCCAGCTCACCAGATGGCGCGGCCGCCATATCGGCTTCATCTTCCAGTTCTACAACCTGATGCCGATGCTGTCGGCGGCCGGCAATGTGGAATTGCCCCTGCTGCTGACCGGCCTGTCCAGGGCCGACCGGCACCGGCGCGTGGATGTGGCGCTGGAGATCGTGGGCCTGAAGGACCGCGCCAGCCACAAGCCGGGCGAAATGTCGGGCGGCCAGCAACAGCGCGTGGGTATCGCCCGCGCCATCGTGGCCGACCCCACCATCCTTTTGTGTGACGAGCCGACCGGCGACCTGGACCGCGCCACCGCCGACGAAATCCTGGCGCTGTTGCAGCAGCTCAACCGCCAGCACGGCAAGACCATCGTGATGGTCACCCACGATCCCAAGGCCGCCGATCATGCCAGCCGCCTGCTGGAGATGGACAAGGGCGCCCTCGTCGAACGCGCGATGGCCGCGGCATGAAATTCCTGCCCCTGATCTGGGCCGCGATCATGCGCAAGCCCGTCCGCACTGGCCTCACCCTTCTGTCGGTGATGATCGCCTTCACCCTGTTTGGCATCACCATCGGCATGAACGCCACTTTCGACAAGGTGGCGGCCGGCGCCCATGACGATCGCATTTTCACCAACCAGCGCTTCTTCGGAACCGGCATGCCTTTGGCCCAGGTTGGCCAGACCGCGCGGATTCCAGGGATCGCGCAGGTCGCTTATCTCGATGTCCTGGCCGGCTATCATGAAATCGAGCGCAACCGCGCCTTCGCCCTGATGACAAGCGACAATTACGGCAAGATGTATCCCGACTGGCCCATCACTCCCGCGCAATGGGACATGCTGCACAAGGTCCGTGATGGCGTCCTGGTCAGCCGCATCCAGGCCGAACACTGGCACATCAAGCCGGGTGACATCTTCACCATCGCCTCCACGCAGGACAAGCGCGCCGACGGCAAGGCCTGGAATCTGAAGGTGCTGGCCGTGGTGCCGGACGTGGCCTATATGACCGGCGGCTTCATGCTGGGCAATTACGAGTATTTCAACAAGGCGCAGCCGCTGGGCAAGCAGGACAAGATCGGGCAGATCGTCACCCAGGTTTCGGACCCGTCACAGACCGCCGCCATCGCCCAACAAATCGATACACATTTCGCCAATTCCGCCATCGCCACCCTGTCCACGACGGAAAAGGCGGCGCTGGACATTTCCAATTCCGGTCTGGACCTGGCGGCGCTGGACCGCAAGATCGCCCTGGCAGGCATGTTCATGGTGCTGTTCCTGACCGCCAACGGCATCGCCCAGTCGGTGCGCGAAAGGCTGGCC
The DNA here is from genome assembly GCA_040255825.1 of Hyphomicrobiales bacterium. Classification (GTDB taxonomy): domain Bacteria; phylum Pseudomonadota; class Alphaproteobacteria; order Micropepsales; family Micropepsaceae; genus Rhizomicrobium. The sequence goes on from JBDZVS010000005.1 coordinate 54,523, forward strand.
GAATTCGCCACCCTGAAAACCATAGGCTTCACCGACAAGGCCGTGGTGTTGCTGGTGTTCCTGGAAGCCGCCCTGCCCTGCCTTCTGGGTGCCCTGCTGGGCGTCGGCCTGGCGGCCTTCCTGTCGGGCCAGTTGCCCAGGCTGTTTCCGCCCGGCCAGGGCACCCCACCGCTGCCCACCATGACGGCCATGGTGTTCGTCTGGGCCGCTGTCTGTGCCGGTGCCGTGGCGCTGATCAGCGCCGCCCTGCCGGCGCTGCGCCTGAAACGCATGGATATCGCCACCGCCCTGTCGGGGAGGGCCACATGAACCTGCTCCGCCAGACCTTGGCCATCTGCGCCATGAACTTCCGCAACCTCAAGACCCGTTTCTGGCCGTCGATGGTGATCGTGGCGGGGCTTGGCGCCACCATCGGCGTATTGCTGTCGATGATGTCGGTGACACAGGGGATCCGGCAGGTCTATATCAATTCCGGCGACCAGATGCGGTCCATCGTTGTTTCCGCCAACGCGGATGGCGAAGGCGAAAGCGCCATCACCCGCGCCGAAGCGGCGCTGATCGTCGACGCACCCGGGATCGCGAGGGGACCGGATGGCAAGCCGCTGGCCGACCGGGGCCTGAACATGGGCATTCCGGTGCTTCGCAAGGACGGGTCGAAGGGCTATACCACCATGCGCGGCTATGGCCCGATGGCACAGAAGGTCCGCCCGGAATTCCATATCGTCGCCGGGCGCATGTTCCATTTCGGCCAGCGTGAGATGGTGGCGGGCGAAGGCGCGCGCTTCCTGTTCCAGAACATGAATATCGGCGACGATGTCATCCTGCCCGGCGGTCCATGGAAGATCGTGGGCATCTTTCGGGCCGGCGACATCACCGACGGCCAGGTGATCGGCGACACCGAGACGATGCTGACGGCGCTGCATAGAAACGCCTACAACAGCATCCTGGTACGGCTCGCCTCATACAATTCCCTGGATACGCTGAAGCGGGCGCTGACCACCAACCCGGCCCTGTCGGTCAAGGTGGAACGCCACAGCGACTGGTACAACCGTGCCGCCGGCAACAACAGCAACTTCCTGGCCAGGCTGGCCTATGCCATCGGCGCGGTCATGGCTATCGGCGCCCTGTTCGGCTGCCTGAACACCATGTATTCGGCGGTGGGCGCGCGGGGGCGGGAAATCGCCACCCTGCGGGCGCTGGGGTTTTCCGCCATCCCCGTGATGGTGTCGGTTATCCTGGAGGCGCTGGTGCTGGCGGTGGGCGGGGCGCTGATCGGGGCCGGCGCGGCCTGGTTGCTGTATGACGGCAAGCAGGATTTCTTCGGCACCAACGTCTTCCATCTGACCGTCCCGCCTGTTCTGGTGGGGATCGGCGTGATATGGGCGATAGTTGTGGCGCTGCTGGGCGGCTTGCCGCCTTCGATCCGGGCCGCGCGACGCCCGGTGGTGGATGCGCTGAGGGCGACATAGTTCGGGCTTGACGTGAACCAGGAAAACAAGTCGGCCTTGCTGGATTCGCTGCGTATCGAGCGGAAAGCCACGCATGCGCCGTCGCGCGCGCCATGGATCATCGCCGGTATCGTGCTGCTGGCAGCGCTGGCCGGCGGCGGCTGGTATTTCTGGCCCGACAATCGGGTCACCGTCCAGGCTGTGACGGCCCAGGCACAGGACCCGGCGTCGGCCTCGGGCCTGGATGCGTCCGGCTATGTCGTGGCGCGGCGCAGGGCGACGCTGTCGGCCAAGATCCTGGGCAAGGTGACGGAAGTGAATTTCGAGGAAGGCGACCATGTCAAGGCGGGCGACATCGTCGCCCGGCTGGACGATTCCAACTATCGCGCCGCCTACAACCAGGCGGTGGCGGTGGAGAGACAGGCCAAGACCACGCTGGACAACACCGCCCCCATCTATGCCCGCTACCGGAAGCTGAAAAGCGAGGGCGCCATTTCCACCGACGCGGTGGAGAACCAGCGCCTGGCCTACGAGAACGCGCTGTCCGCCTATCAGGTGGCCAAGGCCGGCGTGGCGACGGCGGAAAGCTATCTCAAGGACACGCTGGTACGCGCGCCCTTTTCAGGCATCGTCACCGTGAAGGTGGCGCAGGTCGGTGAAGTGGTGGCGCCCCAGGCGGCAGGGGGCGGCGACACCCGCACCGGCATCATCACCATCGTCGACATGGACTCGCTGGAGGTCCAGGTGGATGTCAGCGAGAATTACATCGACCGGGTGAAAGTCGGCGGTAAGGCCGTGATCCATCTGGACGCCTATCCCGACTGGGATATTCCCGGCCAGGTCATCGCCATCATTCCCACCGCCGACCAGAGCAAGGGCACGGTGGAGGTGCGCGTCGCCATCATGGCCAAGGATAGCCGCATCCTGCCCCAGATGGCCGCGCGCGTGGCATTCCTGGACATGCCGGCCGGCGGCGCGGTCGCGCCGGTTGCCCGCGTCACCGTACCGGCGCAGGCGGTGCTGGCCCATGGCCGCACCGGCGACGTCTTCATCATCAAGGATGACGACACACTGGAGAAGCGCAGTGTGGCACTGGGCGCGGTGTCAGGCCAGACCGCCGTGATCCTGTCCGGTGTCACGGCGGGCGAAAGGCTGGCTGCTGGCGAGCTTTCGCGCCTGCACGAGGGCGACCGGGTAAAGGTCGCCGATTAGGTCCGGCGAGGCGCCAAGCCGCCGTATGCGCAGAGGCAGTCCATCCTTCAACCGCTGTTCCAGTCTGCAAAACCTGTGCTGGTTTAATTGCCGCGCAGCAGATGCATCACGCGGGCGCGGATCTTCCCGTAATTCTCCGCCAGCGGTCCAAGCAGACCATGCCGTTCCGGCGGCAGATGCGCCAGGGGATGGCCACGTTCGCGGAAAACATAGTGGTCGAACAGCGCCTTCCAGGCGTGGCGTTCGGCCAGTGGCCTTTCCGAAATAGCGATCATCGCCAGCAGCATGCTGGTGTATGGCGCGTCCGGTCCAGCGGCGAACGCATCCCACCAGTAATTCACCAGGCCGTTGAAAGGCGCGGTAGCCTCGACCTGATGCCACCAGAGTTTGGGAAGATAGAGTGCATCCCCCGCCTCCAGTTCCGCGACTAGAGCCTGGTGGCGCGCCGCCTCGAAACGCGGGTAGCGCGGATCGCCGGGCGCGGCCGCCGCCAGGCTGACAGGCTGCCCCGCCATGGTGTGGTCGAGAGGCCCGACATAAAGATCGCCGATCAGTTCGGGCGGATACAAGGTGAAACGGCGGCGTCCCGCGATCACACAGGCGAGATTGTCGACCGTGTCATAGTGGGCGGAGACATTGGAGGCATGTCCCAGCCAGATGCGCGGCCCGGCGCCGGCCGGCACCAGCGGCATCGGATTGTCGGCGGCGAAGCCTGGCAAATAGTCGTTCACGGGCAGAGAACCGGCGTAAACCGACTGTGGGCCCGGACGATCCGCAAGAATGAGGTCCAATGCGGCACCAAAACCCATCCGCCGGCGGGCGAAATTGAAGCCCGACAGGTCCTCGCTGTAAAAATATCTTCCCACGATGGCCGGGTCGCCGAAAAAGGCATCCATTTCGCCGCCTGCATCCATCGGGCGCAGATAGTTCCGCAAGCCCGTCGCCGTCCGCGCCGCGCGCACGACCGGCCAGCCGACCACCTGGTGGCGCAGGATCACCGGCCGGCAAGGCTGGACGATATCGCGCAGGAAATCCCGCGCATCCGCCATGGCAGGCTTCTCGGCGACCGGCGTCATGCGCCGATCAGGCCGGCGCTCGATTGCAGCAGGGCATCGTTCTTCATGCGCGCCAGGACGGGCACCTGTTTCAGCGAGGCGATCATCAGGTAAACCAATTGCATATAATCCTTACGGAACAGGTCCAACACCGTCGCATCGTCAAGCGCCCTAAGCGCCTCCCCGTTGATGGTATAAAGGCCGGTGAGCGTTCGCCTTGCGCCGTCATCGAAACTGACGGTGATGTCGACCGGCTCGACCAGCTTCAACTTCACCAGCGTTTCGATGAATGCTTTGGTCAACTCCACGCCGCGGGTCAGGTCCCGGAACAGAGCCATGATGCTTTGCAGATAGCGGGTCGGTTCGCCTGTCTCGGTGAAGAGCGGCGTTCCTTCGTTACCAACGCGCGGATTGTCAAGGTCTATGGCCAGATCGCTGCCGGCCGTGAAAAAAGGGCCGCGCTGAAGATTGAGCGGCCGATAGGTCTTCATGCCGCCGGCATGCAAAAACAGGTTCTCGCCCTCGTCAAATCCCAGCATGCCGCCGACGAAAAAAGCGCCCGTATTGGAATCTTTGGTCAGAAGGATCGGGTAATGCACGGCCAGGAACGGGAACTCGCCCAGTATGACCGGCACAAAGCGCTGGCTGTCGCCGAGGCGAGCTGCCGGCCCTGCCTGCACCTTCAGCCCGCGATGAATCTCGCTGTTCAAGACGGTGAGGTTGGTCATTGGCAAGCCGACCCTGTATCAGATGGGCTGTAGGCCATATTCCTGGATCTTTTGCAGCAGCTCGCGGTTCTTGGGCAGCATGCTTCTGAGCTTGCGGGTCATTTCCACGGCTTCCTTCATATAGCTCATGGCCATGGCACGCGTGCCGGTATTGCCGTCAGGCAACACTTCCGTCCGAAAGCCCATGCCGTATAGAACATATTGATAGCTGGCGGCCGGAAAAACCTCCTCGATACGATCGAACTCATCGAAAAACCAGGGCGGCTGGTATTTCCACAAGTGCAGAAGATTCTTCAAACGGTCGGGCACCGTCGCCGGATCGGTATTGTCCTGCCAGAACTTTTCCGGACGCTTCGTCAATACATAGTGTAGTTTGAGGAAATCGATGATACGACCCCAGCGGTAGTGGTTCACCTCGTTGAACCGTGCCGATATGATATCCATCACCTCGCGATTGGCCGGCATCTGTTCCGCAATCAGCTTGGCCGCCAGTTCGATCAGCACGATCGCCGATGATTCCAACGGCTCCAGGAAGCCGGCAGCCAGGCCTACCGCGACGCAATTGTTCTTCCAGAAAGTTTCGCGGTGCCCGGCGCGGATGGGGATCTTTCGCGCTACGAGATCCTTGGCGCGCGGCCCGATATAGCGGCGCAGCTCTTCTTCCGCTGCCTCGTCGGTGATATGACGACTGGAATAGACATAGCCGACACCGCGGCGGGCAGGTAGGCCGATATCCCACGTCCACCCAGCCGATTGCGCAGTCGAGATGGTGTGCGAAGCCATGGGCGCGATGTCGCTCTCATAGGGCACCTGTATCGCTAGAGCACGATCGCAGAACAATACATCGCCAAAATCCTTGAACCCGGTATTCAGAGCCTGACCCAGAAGCAGGCTGCGAAAACCGGTACAATCCACGAAAAGATCGCCGGCGATGTCGCCCGCCTGCTCGGTCGAAAGGCCGGTGATGTCACCGTTCTTCGCCTGATTGACCTGTCTCACATCCGCTAGAATATGCCGAACCGCCAGCTTTTCGGTACAATGCATCCGGATGAAGGGAACGAATTTACCCGCGTCGAGATGATAGGCATAGTTCGCCATCGCCTGGTATTCGGGAGTAGTGATTGTCTTGGGCGCCAGCCCATCGTCGCACAGGGCGCCCTGGGGCGTCACCGCATCACAAAAGCTGCGCCCACCCTCTCCTTCCAGCCAGTGCGGCACCAGATTCACCTGCGTAAAACCCTGCGGCAGCATCAGCGGATGATAATAGCCGTCGTCCTTCTCTCCGGTGGTCCAGCGCGCGAAACGCGCACCCTGCTTGAACGCAGCATCGCAATGCCGGAAGAGCTCGGTCTCTGAAACGCCCATTTTCTCCAGCGTAGTGCGCAGTGTGGGCCATGTACCCTCACCGACTCCGATCGTGGGGATGTTTGGCGATTCCACCAGCGTCACGGAAAAAGCGCCTGATCGTATACGACCTTGATGGCGCGCGGCGATCACACCCGCAGTCAGCCAGCCAGCAGTACCTCCGCCGGCGATGACAATGTTTTGGATGGGACGGGTCATGCGTAATCCTATCATGTTGGCGAAACGGACCAAATAAAAAAGGGGCCGCCCGTGCGGCGGCCCCAGTCTATCTCCCTGAGGGGGTCAGAGCTTGAAATGCAATCCCAGCGTAAACCTCCGGCCGTAATCCACCACATCCAGAACCTGTTCGCTGTACCTGCCATGAGTGGAATAACTGGCGTCAGTAAGGTTCTGGGCGGTGAAATAGGCGTTTATCTGTTCGGTGATGTCATAACTGGTACTGAAATCTATCTGGGTGTTGGCATTCACGAAGGTGGGCTCTGTGCCGAACTTCGAACCATTCTGTTGCTGGCCGAACTGGACCAGGGAAGAGTCCTGCCAAGTCATCGCGATGCGCGCCTGGAAGCCGTCCTTGTCATAGAAACCCACCAGATTGGCGCTGTCGGCCAGCCCGGTTACAGCGAAGCCAGAGATCGTGATGTTCGCCGGATCGTAAGGCTTGTTTGTACCGACTACCGTCCCGTTCACCTGCAAGCCCCAGCCGGTATCGCCAAAGACGTGCTGAACGGCAAATTCAGCGCCATAGACATTTGCGGCAGGGCCATTGATGAATGAACTGATCGTGAAAACACCCGGCTGCCCCGTAGTGGGGTCGATGACGCCGTTGATCGGCCCTTGCGCCGTGCTTTGCACGACGAAATTGGTCACATTCTTGTTGAAGACGTCGATGGACGCATAAGAATTGGCTGCGTAATACCATTCCGCACCGATATCCACCGAGTCCGACAGATAAGGCATCAAGTTTGGATTGCCGCCACTGGCCGTCAGTGCGTTGACACGTGGGCTGGTCGGAACGGTCAACACAGGCGTGATCCGATTAAGCGGCGGCCTGGTCAACGTGCGCGAAGCGTTGAAGCGCAACTGCAAATCGTCAGTCAGCGACAGTGTTGCGTCGAAGTTCGGCAGCAGATACTGGTAGCTGTTGGTGCCTGTGAAGCGCTGTTGTGGACCAAAGGATGTCAGAAAGGCCGTATGATCCGATGCCTGCACCGTCAAGCCGATCGGCGCCTGGCCGATGCCAACCGTGGTGACGTTGGTGAACTCCTGCCGCAACCCGACATTGATCTTGAGCGGCATGTCGGCCAGGCTGGTCTTGGAAGTCACACTGATATAGGCGGCATTGGTATTCTCTATAACCTGCTGATAGCTGCCTACATTCAGCGCCGTCCGGTACATTCCATCATAGGCTGGCGTGCAACAGCCATAGTTGAAGCCATTGATGGTCGTGGTCTGCGGATTGCCAAGACCTTGCAGATAGTTGAGGATGTCGAAAGGATTATAGACCAGGACGGCCGGCGGCAATCCTGAGCCGCCCCATCCATTGATAAAGTCATTCGTGCTGAAGGAACGTGCGAACAGGCTGGGCGGAAGCGGGACACCACCGGGATTGTTCGAAGACGCACCATAGCCGGCATAGGCCTGCCACTGGTTATTGGCGAAGTCATCGTAGGTGACCGCATTGTCGTGGTCGCCGACATATTGGTAACCAAAGACGACTTTCAAAGCGTCGCTCTCATCCCATTCACCCTGCAGCTTGATTTGCTGCACTTTATCCGTGCGGCGCGGCTGGCTGATCGGCATCACATGCGATCCGATCAGGCTGGTGTCTATGAAGCGGCTTGCATCGCCACCTGGGCCAAAACCGGTGGGGAATGGCAGATTGTGCCCGCCCGGCAAGGTGATGCCCAGATTCGTCCCATTGGTGCCCGCCGCCACGGACGGGCCGTAACCGACGTCGGCATCGATCGAGGAAAGTTGGCCACCGGGATTGAGCTGCGACAGCGCCTGGGCTGCATCCACCGTGAAGGCTAGCCTGTCACTGGCCTGCCACTGCACGTTGATCCCGTACATGTTATTCTGGATCAACGAGGCGTTCATCTGACCCTGGAAGTCAGTTGGCGTATTCGGCTGCTCGAAGCTCGTGATCGTGCCATGGTCGTTGGTGGTGACGTTGCGCAGCGAGCCCGAATTGAACCACACCGAATAACCGTACTGATCGGCGTGCAGCCGGTCGCGCGAATAGGTATCATCGACCGTGACCAGAACCGAATCCACTGGCCGCCATTGCAACGCCAGTCGGCCGTCATAGCGAGTCTCGGTGGTGATTTCCTGATAGAGGCCGTAATCTTGAATGAACCAGGCGGGCCTGGTCGTGTCGGGAGTCAGCGGCGAACCACAGGGCGCGGCGGCGCCGGCACGCTGGCATGGATCCAGGTAAAACCCCTCCCAGCCCTGGTTATTGACATGATTGGCCTTCGTGCGGCTGGAACTGTAGGCAGCGTCCAACAGGATACCGAATCGATCGTTATCGAACGTGTCGCTGATCAGAAAATCGACGTTGGGCATCGGATTGCCCTGCTCCGGCGAATAGCTGGCGGAGACGGCCCCGACCACATTCAATCCCGGGTGATCGAACGGTTTGGGGAACATGATATTCACGGTCGCGCCGATGGCCCCCGATGAAAGGGACGCCTCGGGCGATTTCAGGATATCCATCCGGCTGACGAAGTCGGCGCTGACGGCGCTGAAGTCATAGGTGCGGCCTGTGGCGCTTGACATCTTGCGACCGTCATAAAGCGTCTCGTTGAAAGACGGTCCAAAGCCGCGCACCGTGATCTGGGTCGCGTTGCCGGTCGAGGTGGGCACGCCGCCGATGGACGTAGCGCCACGGCTGACGGTGACGCCCGGCACATGCTGAAGCGCGGCGGCGATGTCGGCATCGGGAAACTTGCCGATGTCCTCGGCGGAGATCGAGTCCACAAGGCCAAGCGAGTCGCGCTTGACGTCCAGGTTCTTTTGCAGCGAGCTGATCAGGCCGGTGACGGTCACGCTTTCAACCTGGTCGTTGGCGACGGTCTGCTGTGCCATCGCCGGCATCGCCATGGCCATCACACAAACACCGCCCATCAGCGCCGTGCGCACCCCATGACGGACGATTACCCTATTGGACATATGCTTCCCCCTCAAAAACGCCCGTGCCGGCGCGTGAAATTGCGTGCCGGCAAACCCCCGGCGTTCCGCCGGACATGACCCGGCGGGTCTGGACATGTCAGTGAGACAAACAGCAGCCTCCGCGGCTCACGCAAGGAGCGTCCGTACGGACGCTTCGGTCTACCGAAGGATCAGGCTTTGTCTGTCTTTAAATACGCACTCCCATATTGCGACGCGACACCAACGCGGCGTGGCGCTTACGTGGGTGAAAGACGATGGTCTTGGGAAAACCCTCCAACCTTTTTCCTGTATAAGGACTTTTTTGCGCCGCCTTGTGCGGCTGCGAAGCGGCGCATGGCACTTTTATGGACGCCCATGCGAAGTTTTCAGACACCCCGAGTTTGAATTGTCGTAGTGTGCGGGAAAAGAAGCGGGGGAAACGTTCGTGCAGGTCAGGGGCGCGGCGGCCGATCGGAGTGCGATCAAGGAGGAACTGGACGCGCGTTTCCGCGCGTCGCTGGTCGCCTACTTCATGCGCCGCACTGGAAGCCAGCAGGAAGCCGAAGACCTGACCCAGGAAACCTTTACCCGGCTGATCGGGTCCAGCACCTTCGAGAAAGCGGACGAAGCCAAGGCCTTTGTCTTCCGGGTGGCTTCCAACCTACTGCGCGACCGGGCACGCGCCGCCACGCGCCTGCGCCGCTATCCCAATATACCGATCGATACTGTCGCGGGGGGCGATTTCGAGCCGCGGCTGGTGGAGGGTCTCGATCCCGAGCGCGTCTTGATAGCCAAGGAGAACCTTGCGGAGGTCTTGGCCTGTCTGGATGAATTGGGGGAGCGGACGAAGAACATATTTGTCCTTTTCCGGCTTGAGGGAATGAAGCAAAAAGCCATCGCCGCGGCATACGGCGTCAGCGTCTCGACCGTGGAAAAGCATGTCATGGCTGCGGTGCTGCACCTGGCAAAGCGGTTCGGATCGATTTGATGAACGGATTTGGAGACATCCCCGACAATAGCGGGCGGAAGCTGGCGGAAGCAGCCCACTGGCGCGTTCGGCTGGCCGAAGCGGAGGTTTCCACCACGCTGGAGTTCGATGCCTGGCTGCGCGTTCCCGGCAATCTGGAAGCCTGGGAACGGGTGAGCCGGCCCTGGGACTATTTCGATACGGTCACCGACGCGCCGGAAATGACCGCGGCCCGCCAGGCGGCTCAGAACGACGCCAAACGGACGGGGCGGCGCCCGGGTACCATTCTGTCGCTGCCGCGGCTGATCCGTCCGCTTGGCGCATTAGCCGCGGCTATTTTGGTAGTCGCGCTTATGGGGTCGGGCGGTTATTGGTGGATGAATCGACCGGATGACTATCGCACGGCCCCCGGCGAGCGGAGGGTCATCACGCTGGCGGATGGCTCCAAGCTGTCGCTGGACGCCGACAGCGAGGTGACCGTACACTATGGCGCTCATGAGCGCTCACTTCATCTGCTCGCCGGCCAGGCCCGCTTCGACGTCGCCCACGATAAAAGCCGTCCCTTTACCGTCGTGGCAGGGAACCAGAAAGTGATAGCCACGGGCACCGCGTTCAACATCGAGATGGCCGGGCGGCGGGTGCTGGTCACCCTGATTGAGGGCCATGTCGTCGTTCTTGATGAAAATGGCGCAGCGCAGGGTATGGCAAGCCCAGCGTGGCCGCACCGCATCGAACTCAAGGCTGGCCAACAGTTGAGCATCGGACCGGCCGTCTCTCCGGAAATTTCGCAAGCCAATGTCCAGCGCGTTACGGCCTGGACCAATGGGCAACTGATGTTCGATGACGAGCCGCTATCCTCGGTTATCGATCGGGTCAATCGTTATAGTGATACGCGCATCGTGATCGACGATCCGCGCGTGGGCGCGATGAAGATCAGCGGTGTTTTCAATGCCGGCGATGCCGCCGGGTTTGTCGAGATTGTTTCCCATTATTTGCCGGTCAAGGCCGTTATCGTAGACGCGCACACGATTGCCCTGCAAAGCCAGAAAAAAGAGGGCGGAACATTGTGACATTTCCGGATGGCGTATTGAGAACCGTCCCCTATCTCAGCGCCAGACCGCAAATCCATCCAGTGTATCCGGAGAGTCAGAAGGAAATGCATGCGGCGGGGGAGATCACGGCTTTGGCTGCTTCGAACCGTATCAGCGGGCGGCCTATACATTGCCCTGTGGAGCAATGGCGCGGCCGCGCAACAGCCCCAAATCTACGAATTTGATCTTCCGCAGCAGCCGCTTTCCGCCTCGCTCAAGGAATATGCGCGGGTTTCCGGCCAGCAGATCATCTTCACCGAGGATCTGGTGCTGGGTTACCAGGGGAAGGCTCTCCATGGACGGCTGAGCGCGGCCGACGCGCTGGACGAGTTGCTGGCCGGCACCGATCTTTTCGTCGAACATACTGCAACGGGCGCGGTGATGATTCGCCGATCGGGTCCACGACAACCTGCAGACCCGCGCTCGCGCAAGCCACAGTTTACCTCAAGTCCTATCGAGACAGTCATCGTCACCGGTCTGATCCATTCCTTGCAGACCAACCTGGACATCAAGCGACAGGCGGGAGGACTGGTTGACGTAATATCGTCGGAAGATATCGGCAAATTTCCCGATGTGGACCTGGCGGCGGCCATGCAGCGCATCCCGGGCGTCACCATCAGCCGCGGCGTCTCGGCGATAGGGGGAGTTCCCACATCCATCGGTACCGCTACGCAAATCACCGTACGCGGGTTCGGTCCTGCCTTCAACGAGACTCTATTTGGCAATCGCCAGATCGCGTCCGGGATCGGGCGCGCATTTGACTTTAGCGCCATCGGCGCAGATTTCATAAGCCGCATTGATGTAATGAAAACACCCGATGCCACCCTCTCCTCTGGAGCAATCGGAGCCACCGTCAATATCCGCTTTCCCGTGCCCTTCGATCATCCGGGATTCAGCCTGGTAGGGTCGGCCTCCAGCACCATCTCGCCAGAACAGGGGAATGTCACGCCAAATATCAAGGCGTTGATCAGCGATACCTTCGCCAATGATCGTTTCGGCATCCTGATCGACGGAGCCTATTCCGTCAGCCGCACCCGCGGCAACCACGTGAACATCCAGGGTTGGGAAGGCACCCGCATAAGTGCGGCCCAGCTTGCCGGCGCAGCGCCTGGAGCGTCGACTGAGCCAACCACTAATGCCTGGTTTATCCAGGACTACGGGATATACCAGGAAACCACTACCGACACCCGCATCAACGGGCGGGCCGTGCTGCAATGGCGGCCACACGGTGATTTCCTCGTCACGCTGGACGACAATTTCTCGCGCGACACACTCCATGCCCGGCAGTACGGCTTCAGCGTCTGGTTCAACGCGGGCAGCCTATCGGACATTATGCAGAATGGTGACGGCACGGTCACGAGGTTCGTGCAGCCGAACTCGCCGACCGATTTCCAGTCGCAGCTCAATGGATCGGTCCTGCAGAACAATGACACGGGAGTGAATGTCCGCTGGAACCCATCGGAGAAAATGACGGTCAACCTGGACTATGACCATTCCCAGGCCTGGTTGAATCCCGGCGGCCAGCTCAGCAGCTTGGATGCCGATGTCGGATACGGTCCATCAACATCAGGGGGAGCAAATGGCACGGCCGTAGGTATCGTCGTTCCCGGCGGCCATTCCCTGCCCTATCCCACCGGCTATGGTCCGGGTGGTGCTGCCGATTCGTTCCTGGATCCATACCTCATCGGTAGCCACGTGCTGCCCATCGTTTCCCTACGGCGCTTCGATCGGGTGCAGCAAGCCAAGGCCGAACTGACCTGGCGGGAAACCGAAGAACTTAAGTTGACTGTGGGTTACCAGTATGTAGGCGATCATGACAATGTCAGGGTCTATAACGATTTCGCCAATAACCAGTGGCAAGCTTATGCAGGCTACGGACCTGTATCCGGCAATACCGGCACGCACGGCGTTGCGCTGCCGCCGAGCCTTTTTCATAGCGGATTTTCGACCGTCGATTTCATCACCGGCTTCAGCGGTAGTGCCAACCTGCCGCCGCGCATTCTGGCCTTCAATGCCCTTTCCGTTCTGGACTATCTGCAGGACTTGGGAAACCCGCAAACAGTTACCATCCCCGGATTCAATGTGGGCTGCTGCAATCCCGCCTTCGATGGTACCTATCGCATCGTCAATGTGCCCGAAAATTATTCCCAGGTCGTCGAGAATACCAACGCGATCTATTTGAGCATTTCGGCCCGGATGCAGCTGGCCGGCATGCCGATACGGATCAATGCGGGCCTACGTGGGGAGTACACCTCGGTCACCGCGATCGGGCTGGGTCAGGAACCGGTTGCACTGACTGTACAGCCGTCCGACCACACCGCCTTCCTGGTCAATTACGGCAGGACCTCCATGGTCGCGGGCCACAATAGCTATCAGTCCTTGCTGCCAAATTTGGACCTGACGCTGGAGCCCCGCGACGACGTTCAACTACGCTTCGACGTTTCGCGCACCCTGACACGGCCTCCGCTGAATCAGATCACTCCGGCACTGACCATCCCCACGATCCTGCGAGTGGGCGCGCTGACTGCGACCGGGGGCAACCCGGACTTGATGCCATATATCTCGATCAACGTCGATGTCAGCGCCGCCTGGTACTATCAGCGCAATTCCTATTTGTCCATCGACGTCTTCAACAAGAGCGTGAGCGATTTCATCGTTCAGGGCTCGACCCAGCAGAACATCAACGGCGTGATCGATCCCACCACCGGACTGCCGGCCGTTTTCACGGTATCCACCAACGTCAATGGACCGCATGCGAGTGTCTATGGCGCGGAATTCGCGCTTCAGCATGTGTTCGGTGACAGTGGTTTCGGCTTCCAGGCCAACGCAACATTGGTAGATACCAACAAGCCCTATAACCCGCAGAATCTCACTGTCAGCGAATTTGCGGTGACCGGGCTGGCTAACTCAGCCAATCTCGTTGCCTTCTATGATAAAGGCGGCCTCCAGGCCCGGGTCGCGGCGAATTGGCGCGACAAATATCTGGACCATTTCGGGCAGCAGCAGAACGGCTCGCGCTTTGGCAGCGAGCCGACCTTCGTCAACGCCAGCACCCAGGTCGATTTCAGCACCAGCTATGACATCACACCATCGCTTTACGTCTATTTCTCGGCACAAAACCTAAACAATGCCACCTTCAGCACCCATGGGCGCTTTGCCGAGCAACTCCTGGACATGGTGGATTACGGCCGCCGCTTCACCATCGGCCTGCACTTCAAGTATTGAATGGCCGTTAGCGCATACCCAGCGCCTTTTCCAACTGGGCCTTGCTCATCTTGGAGCGATTTGGGATATGGCGTTGTTGCGCCTTCTTATAGAGTTGGCTTTTCGTCAGTTCGCTGGATCGGCGAGCCCGGGTATGGGATGCACTCTTTCCCGCCACCGTACGGTTCTTGGCGTTTTTGCCGCCAACAGCACGCGTGCTTTCGCGACGATTGCTAGCGCCGATATGACGCTTGCCTTCATGTTCCTGTTGCGCAGTCCGACCTTTCGCTTCTTTGGCTTCACTTCGTGCCCGGTTGCGGCGGTTTTCGCTTTTGGAGTTGTACTTCGAAGCACCCGCCTCGGACAGAGCGATGGCAATAGCCTGTTTGCGGCTTTTGACTTTGCCCCCTTTTCCACCGCGGCCGCTCTTCAACTCGCCATGCTTGAACTCATGCATGACACGGCCCTCGGTACGGCGCTGGCGGGGCGATGGCTTGGGCATAGCGGACCTCCATAATCGACTTTGGCGACCGCACCCCAACGATCAGAAGGCATTCTTGTTCCGCCTGCAAGGCCCATAGCGTGCAATCGCGGTTAGCTTTCGCGGCCAGACCGTGGACAATGACGACGATTCCGCGCGACTTCTGTACGAACACCTGCTGGGCTTGCACACATGCTCGGCCGATCTACTCGGCCAAAGTCGCTTGTGGCATCGGGGATCGCGATTGCCCCAGTGGTGCGGTGCGCTCATCCACCGAGACCAAAAATGTCACCAACTTGATTCAGGGCATGCAAGCGGCACACACATATATCGTGCGGTCTTACGCTCGCGAGTGACACTTGACGATCACCTTTCGGCAGATCGCACACCCCATTTCCGCCATACTGTGTGCGCAGATTGCTGCGGGGTTGCGGGCAAAAAAGGGAAACTTCGATGAAGAGAATTAGACCCGCCTTTTTCGCCGCCACGGCCATAACCGCCTGCGCCCTAAGCCTTGGCGGCTGCGCGACCAGGGAATATGTGAATCAGCAAGTGGCAGCGGTGGATGCCAAAGCGCAGGCCACACAAAGTCAAGTAAACCAGCAGCAGACCCATTTGGACCAACTCGACCAGACCACCCGGGAAGCGCTTGATCGCGCCACCGCTGCCGGCAAGCTGGCCGAAGGCAAGTTCCTTTACTCGATGGTGCTGTCGGATGATTCAGTCAAGTTCCCGGTCGACAGCGCGAAGCTCTCGCCTGAGGCCCAACAACGGTTGACGGCCTTTGCCGAAAAGCTGAAGAGCGACAACCGGAACGTCTATTTGGAGATCCAGGGGCACACGGATTCGAGAGGCTCCGACACACTGAATCAAAGATTGGGAGAACAGCGGGCCGAAGCCGTTCGCTTATTCATGAATCAGCATGGCGTACCGCTGAACCGCATGTCGACCATTTCCTACGGGAAACAGGATCCCGTAGCCAACAACAAGACTCGCGCCGGGCGTGCACAGAACCGCCGGGTGGTATTGATCGTAATGTCGTGACAGGTGGGGGCCGTTCCGTTTTCCGGGCCGGCCCCTCCGTCTCAATGGCTAGAGGGGCATTTAGCGCACGCCCAGAAGATCGGACCAGCGCCAATTATCCGTCCCAATCGCAAAACGCGTACTTCCGTCCGCCAGGGACAACAGTATCAACCCGTGCATCCGTTCCTTACGGCAAGCTTCCGGGGTGAAGGCCACTTCCCAGATGATCGCCTCGCGCACGGCGGACAGGCCCTTGCCGTCCTGCCCTCCCGACTGCACCCAGTCACCGTTCCAAAGCATGATGGACTTCCCCAGCCGGTTGACCTGCGCCACCGCCATATGCACCAGGGGATCGCGCCGCAGGGCCATCTGCACGAGCCGTGCAGTATTGCAGCCCCCACTGCCACCACCCCCACTCTCGGACACATTCGCCGCGCCGGCCAACTGCGATTGGGTCAAAAGATCGGAAGTGTCCGGTGCGGCGGTGGGAATGGCCGGCAACGTGGCTGAAACCGCTGGAGGCGGGCGTACCGGCAGCGCGGAATCACGATTGATCTTGAGCTCTGCCATGTCCGGTGGGCCAGGAGGCACCGGCCTGAGAGTGTCCAACATATTGACCATTATAAGAGAGGGACTGGCGCGCAATGGCGTCGCTGCAGGATGTGACCAGAAGAGCAGGGCGAACAGACCCGCATGTGCGCCGGCACTTAGCATCCATGCCGCAACGCGGTCCCGGCGTCGGCTCGGGGTCAGGCCACGGTTCCGGGGAAGACCGGACAGCCTACCCGACACCTTTTCAGAGCTTTTTTTCAAGACGGGTCGCCTTTTGCTCATTGCGGCTCCGCCAAAAAAAGAGCATTGCCCCGCGGCAGGAACATGGCGAAATCGGTCGCCTCATCGCCCCGAAGACGGGAACTTATCCTGCTCAAGTGGCTCGCGTTTGGGTTCGCATCGCGGCAATGGAGCTAAAGACCGGACGGATATGTATCCGGCATGGCGATCAGCTGGCCCGGCGAAAGCGGTGTAACCGCACGGGTGGTTTCGAACCAGACCATGGCGTCGAACTGCTCTGCCAATACAGCGCGAAAATAGTGGCTGAGCAGCTCGTTGTCGGGACGATAGACAACGCCTATGGCTCGCTCCAACCGGGGCTCGCTTAGAAGTCTTCTCAGGGCCGCCTTCCGCCTCCAATCGAACAGCGCGCGGTCATGGCCCGACTGCCGAAACAGATATTCAAAACTATCGGGCCTGGCGGGCCGGACGGTCTTGATCTCCATCGGGCCATCCCAGTCGGAAGCGGCTGCGACAGTACCCCGGTCGGTCCCAAAGCCGATCGCCACCATCTCACTGCCATAGGCTGTCCGGCAAAGCTCGCCAACATTGAAGTCACCCTCCCAACCCATCGAGGTGGCGGCCGCATTGCCGATATGGGAATTGTGGGCCCACACAAGGGCTCTCGAATCGGGTTTCTGAACCATCAGGCGCTGGAGCGTATCGAACATGTGCCTGTCGCGCAGATTCCATGAGTCCCGCGAGCTAAGATACATGACGCGGTAATATTCCTCGGCAGCGCGTACGATACGAGCATTTTGCGCCGCATCGAAAAATCGCTCGCCATCCCGGCCGGCGTAATCCAAGCGCTGGTGCAACAGGCTCATCAACTGGTCACGCACCTGCTGCTCGCAGGTTTCTCCCCCCATCAGCGCATGATGGCCGTAGGCCGCGGGGCCTTCCTGCCAGGGTGCCAGACATGCATAACGATCGCGGGCGCGCCGCGCCGCCGGTGGATCGACTTCGTCAAGATAAGCAAGGATCACCGCCATTGAGGCCGACAGGCTGTAGATGTCCAAGCCGCGGAACTCCACACGCGCGGCCTCGGCACGATGGGCATTCTCGGTGCGCAGCCATGCGACGAACGCCAGCACCTCCTCGTTCCGCCACATCCAGTTGGGAAAGCGGGCAAAAGCCTCCTGCCGCTCCGGGTCCGGCGTGCGATGACGGACATGCCGATCGATAAAGGCTGCATCCGGCCAATCGGCCTCTACGGCTAGGATGTTGAAGCCGTGATGGTGGATCAGATGCCGGCTGACCGCAGCCCGGGCGCGGTAGAATTCGCTGGTGCCGTGCGTCGCCTCGCCCAGAAGAACGAGGCGCGCCGTGCCGAAGCGGTCGAACAAGGCTCCAAAGGCTTCGGCATGCTCCGGGTTTGGAAGGTCCTCGGCCGCGTCGCGCAGGGCATGGCTGATGGCCTGCTCCGATTCGTCACGGCCCAGAGCGATCGGATCGCTCATGGCGGTTCCCGCGACGCGGCGGGTGCGAAACGCTTCAGAAGCGCTATCACTTCCCCATCGCTGGTCGGAGAAAAATCGGCGTAGAACTGACCGACGGAGCCGAACGGGTCCGGCGCCGCCAGGCAGACCATGGCGTCAACCATGCCTCGAAACTGCGCGATGGTCCCTGGCGGCGCAACCGGGACGGCCATGACCAGTTCTGACGGCCGGCGCAAGCGCGCAGCCTGAAGCGCCGCCCGCATCGTATTGCCGGTAGCCAAGCCATCGTCGACCAGAATGGCAATGCGCCCCGTCACAGGCACTGGATCGCGGCCACCGAGATAGTATTTCCGCCGTCTTTCGATTTCGGCCAGTTCCCTCGCACATAGCTCGTTAAAGACGTGCCCGCCCGTGCCGGTCAGACGCAGAAGTTCCCGATCCCGGACGATGATCGGAGTTCCGCCATCCACTATCGATCCCACCGCGAGTTCTGGATGGTGAGGCGCCCCGATCTTGCGTACCAAAAGCAGGTCCAGCGGCGCATTCAGGGATTGGGCCACCTGCGCGCCCACAGGTACACCGCCGCGCGGCAAGGCAAGCACGACGCACTCCCTGCCGGAGAACCGCTGAAGGGCTGCCGCAAGCTGTTTTCCGGCATCTATGCGGTCACGGAACAGCATGAGGTCTCTTCTGCTGCTGGCCCCCGGTCCGATTCGACAATGCGCTCATCACCGATTCGATGCGCGGCCGCGATCCGATTTGATCGACAGGTTTGGCCCAGACGGCCCCGCCCCATTCGGCGACAGCCAAGCCGCTACGGCCTGAAAACAGCCCGAGCGGCTTGCCCTGCAGCTGTTACATGTTGACCCGCAGACCGACTGTGAAATAGCGCCCGATGATGTCGGCAAAAGTCGGCACCGGATAGAGCATGCCGGGGCTACCGGTCCAACCGCCGGTCAGCGGCCCGTGGTCGTTCCATAGATTGCTGACGTTGAGGAAGGCCGAGGTGGGCGTATCCTGCACCGTGAAGGCATAGGACAGGTTCACATCCGTCAGCGCGTAATCCCGGATTTTTGGCAGATTGTAGATTCGCTGCGGCGGATTGGACTGCCAGTTCGAAGGCGCAATATAGCTTTCGACGACACTGACCGTGAATGCATCCAGATTATACCCCAAGGTCACGTTGACGCGATCCCTTGGCGCGGTCGTCGTCCCCGAAGAGTTGGAGATAAGCGTCCCGGGCAGGCTCTGGCTGCTATGCACCGGCTGGTGCGTCCAGAACAGGCGCAGATTGACGATGCCATTCATGCCGCTCCAGCCGCTCAGGTCGTTGGAGTAATTGATTTCCGTATTGAAGCCCTCCACTTCCGCCAACGCCACGTTCTGGTTCAGATTGTAGATGGTAGTCGGGAAGTTGCTTGGACTCGGATCGTTGTAGGCGCCCGGACGCACGACAAGACCGCAATATTGCGGATCGCCCGTGCTTTGGCAGAGATCGAAGATGGTCGTGTTCAGGCCACCGACCGAGCCGATCGCGTTGTTGATCTTGATGTGGTAGTAGTCGACCGAAGCCGTGAGGTTGGGAATCCAGGTCGGTGTAAGCACCACACCGGCGGTATAGTTGTATGACACTTCCGGCTTCAGGTTCGGATTGCCGCCGACAACGGTGTTGGCTGAGCCTGCCAGGCCCGTCAGCGGATCGCTGATGCCCGAACTGGATACTTCCTGCTCCTGATAGAGGTCCCAAAGCGTCGGCGCCCGCATGTCTCGCGATTCGGAGAGGCGCAAGCGCACATCGTCATTGACGCTCCATTCCAGGCCGACCTTCCAGGTATTGGCTGAGAAGCTGGAATGTGTCCCCTCCCCCGACGTGGAATAGGTCGTGTAGCGATAGGCGGCATTCAACGACACCAGTTCCGCAAAAGGCAGGTCCTTCAAGACAGGCGCATCAAGCTCTATATCGCCTTCGGAGATACCCTCATGTCCATCGGCTGGCGATTGAACTTCCTTGAACCAGGCCAGGTTGGAGCCGGGATAAGAGCCAGGGGCGGAATTGCCATTCGGACCGAGCCGGAGATATTGCGGGTTGAAGGTGTCATCCGGTGTGCTGCTGGTCACTTTCAGGCCCTGGGTTCGATATTCCAGGCCAACCGCTGTCTTGATCGGGCCGGCCCAGCCCTCAAACAGCGTGCCCGTCAAGTTGGCCGCAAAATCGTCCATGGAGTTGGCCGCCACCCACCAGGTGTTCCCAAAGATGAAATCCTGGGCCGACCTGGAGGAATTGTTCTGGCCAAACAGATTGATCGGCACGCAGCCGGGAAAGGCTCCCGGGGCCGTCAGGCTCACATTACAGACGGTCTTGCCGGTCGCAGGATCGACCACCGCATCAAGCGCCGCATAAAAGTTCGCGCTATTGACGTTGTTGAACGTCGTCAGGTTCACATGGTTCTGGCCGTGAGTGAAATGGACATCCCAGGTGAAATCGCCAAAGGTCGCACCCTTGACACCGGCCGATATAGCATTGGTCGTTGTCAACTGGCGGATTGTCAGCTTGCGCATAATATCGTTGTCGAAGCGCGCGACATCAACAGCGGTCGTGCCAGCGGGAAACAGAGCTGACTGCTGAGCGGCAGTCAGGAACGCATTACCGCTATATATCCACATTGGATACTGGCCGTCGGTATTGGTATACCCCTGGCTCGCGCCGATCGTGTAATCCGAACCGTAACGCGCATCGACATAGGCGCTCAGATCGTCAGTAATGTCGTAGTCGAAGCGGGCATAGCCGTGGAAGACATGACTCGTCGGGATCAGGGTTTCGTGTGACAGCACGCCACCATCGCCACCGATATTGATATTGGCGGTCTTGGTCGGCGTGCCCGGATTGAACGGGATGATGCTCTTGCCGTCGGCCGAGAACTGCATTCCCGCCAACGGGCCACTGGTGATCAGCCCATATGGCGATGTGTTGGATTGCTTCAGATCGCACGACATCACATAGGGATTTGACGTGCCGTTGCCCGTAAGCGCGCAACTGGAGAGGCCATAGGGACGGGTGGCCGAATCGGGCACCGCGTCGCTGTTATAGTATTCAGCGCTAGCCTCAAAATGTCCGCGGTCGAACAGATTGAAGCCCAGCGCGGCGCCGACGCGGAAGGATTTCGCATCGCCATAATCGGAGATGCCGCCCTGCGCCAGGCCTTTGAAGCCGTTAAAATCGTGGTCGAGAACATAGTTCACGACGCCCGCAACGGCATCCGAGCCGTAAACCGCCGATGCGCCACCGGTAACGACGTCCACGCGCTGCACCAGCATCTGGGGTAGCATGTCGGCGTTGACGGTTGTGTCATAGAAGGTGCCAGGAACGCGGTTGCCGTCCATCAGCACCAAGGTGCGAATCGTGCCCAAGCCATAGAGATTGAAGCCAGGGGTGGGCGTGCCATAACCACGGCCATTGGACATGACCTGGGTCCTGGCGGTGGTCGTGGTGGCGAATTGCGGAAGCTGTAGCAGAGCATCAGGAATGCTAACCGGCGATTGGGTCAGCAACTGGTCGGTGTCCACCGTGGTTACGGGCGTAGGCATGGCAGCGCCATTGGTGATGCGCGTGCCGGTCACGGTTACCGTCTCGGTCGATGCCGCCTGTTGCGCATAAGCCACACCCATGACGACCGTCGACGTCGTGAGCAGAGCCGCCACGGAGGTGCAAAGCCGCAGACTTTTCGAGATTTTCATTGTTTTCCCCAAATTTATGTTGCTGTGCAGCCAGACGCCGCCTTGGGGAGTTCAGACGAGTGTGGCGGGCAAAACCGCTACAGGATTTTCATCGGACTGCCAAAAGAAGCATCCTTCCCCTGAGCACAAGAACTAAGCTAGCGCTGGGCTACCTGTTGGATGCCGTGCAGCAGAATCTTCTTCATGTAGGCGCGTTGTTCATCCGTCATAGGCCCTAATGCCCCGCAGGCATGCGGCGGCAGATGGGCCATCGGTTCACCCGATGTCTTGAATACGAAATAATCGAAGACCGCCCGCCATGCCATGCGCTGGTTTTCGGGAAGGTCACGAATCGCCAGCACGCCATGCAGCAGGCAGTTGTAGAGTGACCCTAACTGGCTGGACGTCTCATTCCACCAGTAGCTCACCAGCGCGTTGAACGACTCCAGCGACTCCACATGGTGCCACCAGAAATAAGGTATATAGATGGCGTCGCCCGATTCCAGCTCGGCATGTTGCGCTGCTTCGAGCGCTTTTGTGAAGCGAGGATAACGTTCGAGATCCGGGTCCTCCAGAGAAACCATGCTGACCGGCGTGCCGGAAAGCGTGAACTCGAACGGGCCCATATACAGGTTTGCTATCTGCTCCGGCGGGAACAGGGTAAAACGCCGCCGCCCCGCAATCACGCAGGCTATATTGTCGTAGAGATCGTAGTGCGTCTGCGTACACAATCTGTTGCCGATCCATATACGGGCAATAGCGGAAGGACCGGCAAGCGAAAGTACATTCTCTTGCGGAAAATTCGGCAAGCAATCGGCCACAAGTGCCGATTCCACATAGGTCGCGGGAGGGGATTCCTCATCGATCTGTGCCAGCAACTGCGAGAGGGCCACAGCCAGTGTTTCCTTGCGGCGCTCGAAGTTGAAGCTTCGCATGTCGTCGTCGTAAAAGAAGCGGCCTTTTGTGCGGGCCGGAGCACTGAGCAGCCCGACCTGGCGCCCGCTGTCAAAGCGCCTTACATAGTCGCAAAAGGCCCGCGGCGATCTGATGCCTTCCTTCGCGGCAGGCCAGTTGCTGACCAGACCTCTCAGTATGGCCGGCTTTTTCTGCGGATAGATTTCGTCACAAAATTGTCGATGCGTGACGTTCTCGTATTCTGCGAGTTCCGTGAAAATCGACGCCATGCGCGTGCTATCGCCCTCGATTATTCGATGCGCCGCGATAGAGGATTACCGGGAGGCACCTTCAACGTCGCATCACGATCTCTCGATAAGCTATTGAATTCCTTGGTGCCAGAAGAGGACTTAGCAGTTTTGCCCTAAGGTATTGATAGGGAAAGCCGAACAAGGTCCTCCGTGGTTGGGGATACCCAGAAGGTACCCAGAAAGTTCGCGACCTGCCGCGAACCACCCCGATTTTACTCCAATTCGCCATACCCAGGAAAGCCCTCGGATAGCACAGAAATCCGCCCACGCCTGACAACCGGCAGTTCCAGTCGGCCGCTTGTTCGGCAACGCACGTGCATCTATTTGGTTGGAGCGACAGCACAGAAGTGGCGTGAAACTGCCGGCTATTCCTGGAGGAACATAAGATATGGCAAACCCTCATCCTGGAGAGATCCTAAAGGCCGAATTTCTGGGTGAGATCGGCATGAGCCAAAACCAACTGGCAAACGCTATTAGCGTACCTCCCAATCGCATTCATGCAATCGTTGCCGGAACACGCGGGATTACTGCCGATACGGATTTGCGTCTCTGCAGGTTCTTTGGTCTCTCCGAGGGATATTTTTTGCGCCTTCAGAACGCTTTCGACCTCCTCGAAGCAAAGCGTCAGGCGTCGAAGGATCTCGCCAGAATTAAGCCGTACAAAGCCACAGTCGCGTAAGAAAAGCGCAGAAGCTTTTGTTGTTCAAGCATCGGTATCAAGCGATATCTCGACTTCGAGACCTTTTCCAAGTCAACACGCTGCGACCGCATCCCCCTAAGAGTGATTGCATCCCTGCTAAATCACTTGACCACAGAAAGCCTCGGCACCGAAGCGCGCCGGAAGCGAGTGCCGCAGTACGGGCAAATTGCTAGTACACCTTTACGCAGCGCCAGTGAGACGTGCGGATGATCGTTGGGGGCTGCTTGGCCCGTGCAAACCACCGTCCCGCCATTCACGCGAATTTCCCGGAGCCCCTCGTCATTTTGTACTTGGACGATTTCATCAGAATGGACATCATGCGTGCCACGATTGATCGCCTGGCGCCATTGGCTAGGGTTCACGTCGCTCCAACGTGCGGTTTGTAGGCAACCCGTGCGATCTAACGCGAAAACAAGCGTGCTCATTATGCTGCCTCCTTAACGCTTAAATGGCTGTGACAGCGGGGACCGCGTCCGGGCGAGGGAGGAACGGGATCGTCACCGTCGGTATCGGAGACACCGTCCAGACACAGACGCGCGTCAATGATGGATGAGAATGTCACCGGAAACGGTGTACCCGGCAGGTGCCGCAACGTTGGAAAGGATTCGACCGCATGCACATCCGAGGCCCAGGCGGCGAGGATGGCGCGCTTTTCCTCTAGGCTGAGGTTCCGGTCGCTAACGACCTGATGAGGATATTGAAAACTCCAGAAGGTGCGCCCCAGATCGGCAGCACCCTTTCCAATGGAAATTACGTTGTTGCGGTTCTCCATGACGCATACTCCACTTGGCTCTGGCGGCCCTCCTTCGCCGCGGGTATCTCCTTGGACAAACGCCATTGCTGCCACTCGTCATACGCCAAACGGGTGAGCGTGAAGCCGAAGCCCAGGATCTGAATGCCGCCAATGAGAATCAGCCAGATCATGTTTTGCTCCGCCGATGCGGGAGCCCGGCCCAGATGGACCGGGCTCCACCTCAACCTCAGAAGTCCATGTCGCCGGCGCCGGCGGGCATGGCAGGCGCCTTGTCGCGCTTGGGCTTCTCGGCGATCAGCGCCTCGGTGGTGATCAGCAGCGATGCCACGGAAGCTGCGTCCTGCAGCGCTGTGCGCACCACCTTGGCCGGATCGATAATTCCGGCCTTCACTAGGTCCTGGTATTCGCCGGTGGCGGCATTGTAGCCCCAGCTGTAGTCGGGCTTTTCCAGCAGCTTGCCGACAACCACAGAGCCGTCATCGCCGGCGTTTTGCGCGATCTGCCGTGCGGGCGCCTGGATGGCGCGGCGAACGATCTCCACCCCGGCCTTCTGGTCCGGATTGGCGGGCTGGACCTTCTCCAGCGCCTTCAAGGCGCGGAGCAAGGCAATGCCGCCGCCAGGCAGCACACCTTCCTCCACCGCGGCGCGGGTGGCATGGAGGGCATCATCGACACGATCCTTGCGTTCCTTGACTTCGACCTCGGTCGAGCCGCCGACGCGGATCACGGCGACGCCGCCGGACAGTTTGGCCAGCCGCTCTTGCAGCTTTTCCTTGTCATAGTCGCTGGTGGTTTCCTCGATCTGCTGGCGGATCTGGCCGGCGCGGGCCTGGATGTCGGCTTTCTTGCCCGAGCCATCGACAATGGTGGTGTTGTCCTTGTCGATCGAGACCTTCTTGGCCCGGCCCAGCATGTTGAGCGTGACATTCTCCAGCTTGGTGCCCAGTTCCTCGGAAATGACGTTGCCACCGGTGAGAATGGCAATGTCCTCCAGCATGGCCTTGCGGCGATCCCCGAAGCCGGGCGCCTTGACGGCGGCGATCTTCAGGCCGCCGCGCAGCTTGTTGACCACCAGCGTGGCCAGCGCCTCGCCTTCCACTTCCTCGGCGATGATGAGCAGCGGCTTGCCCGACTGCACCACCGCCTCCAGGACCGGCAGCATGGGTTGCAGGTTGGAGAGCTTCTTCTCGTGGATCAGGATGTAGGGGTCTTCCAGCTCCACCCGCATCTTCTCGGCATTGGTCACGAAATAAGGCGAGACGAAGCCGCGGTCGAACTGCATGCCTTCGACCACTTCCAGTTCGCTGTCCAGGCTCTTGGCTTCCTCGACGGTGATCACGCCTTCATTGCCGACCTTAGCCATGGCATCGGCCAGAAAGCGGCCGATCTCCTTGTCGCCATTGGCGCTGATGGTGCCAATTTGGGCGATCTCGTCATTGTTGGCGACCTTCTTGGCATGGCTCTTGAGGTCGGCCACCACGGCTTCGACTGCCAGGTCGATGCCCCGCTTCAGGTCCATCGGGTTCATGCCGGCGGCGACCGACTTAGCGCCTTCCTTGACGATGGCCTGGGCCAACACGGTGGCGGTGGTGGTGCCGTCGCCGGCCAGGTCGTTGGTCTTACTGGCGACCTCGCGCACCATCTGGGCGCCCATATTCTCGAACTTGTCTTCCAGTTCGATTTCCTTGGCGACGCTGACGCCATCCTTGGTGATCCGGGGTGCGCCGAACGACTTGTCGATCACGACATTGCGACCTTTCGGGCCCAGCGTGACCTTGACAGCGTTGGCCAGAACATCGACGCCGCGCAGCATCTTTTCGCGGGCGTCAGACGAAAACTTGACTTCCTTAGCAGCCATTTCAATCTCCTCTCGATGGCTCGGTTGCGACTATGAAAGCGCTCGTTAGGCCGCCTTCTTGAGCGTGCTGGTCTTCTCGATCACGCCCATGACGTCGGATTCCTTCATGATCAGAAGGTCCTCGCCCTCGATCTTGACCTCGGTGCCCGACCATTTGCCGAACAGTACGTGGTCGCCGGCTTTCAGCTCGGTCGGGACCAACTCGCCACGGTCGTTGCGCGCGCCGGGGCCGACGGAAACGATCTCACCTTCCTGGGGCTTTTCCTGCGCGGTGTCGGGAATGATGATGCCGCCGGCGGTCTTGTGGTCGGCATCAATGCGGCGCACGACGACGCGGTCGTGCAGCGGGCGGAAATGCATGCAAATCCTCCTTATGCAGATCAATGGGTCCAAAGGCCCGGCTCCCCGCCGGACAGAAATGAACTAGGTGGGCCTCTGGCAGCTTCAAGGAGGGATTGCCAAAATTTTTGTAACCCGATAACTTACTGAGAAATATAGATTATTTGTGTTGGATGCCGAGTTAGAGCGGGGTCGGCGTAGCACGGTGGCACGGCGAGCGCCAAAGAATTCCGTTGCCGAAAACCGCCCGGCAAAATTAGCGTTACACCTGCAACAGTGCTTCGGATTAGGTACGCTTTGGCCAGCAAGGATTTTCTGATTCGCCTAGAGGGCTATGGCCTCACCACCGCGGAGATCCATTACCGTATTCCCGATCATCCCAAATTTCTGCAACTGTATGTCTGGCAGGAGTACGACCTGGCGCCGGTATTCCCAGGCCTCAAAGCGTTTCTGGAGCACTGGCAACGGGAGTTGGAGGGCGCTCTCCACTCGGTGCGTGTCGCACACAATCAGCTCGTCCGGCCGTCTGAGTGGAAGGCCGTGGATGGCGTGTTTCGTTTGAACTGAGGCGTCCACGCCTGCCCGGTGAGGCAAACTTGGGTGCGCGGGCAAATCCCGCGCACCCAAAAGACTACCAGCGACGGAAGTACCGAACCGGATGCCAGCCATGCCAGGCCGGCCCCCAATAACGGTAATAGGCCGGGCCATAATAGACGGGCCGCGGACAGGCATAGGGACCGTAGGCATAACAAGGGGGGGGCGCGTAGTAGGGCGCCGGATAGAAAGCCGGGCCAGGTAGGGCTACGCCGATACGAACAGCGGCATCTGCCGGCGCGGCGGTCGCCGCGATCACGCCGCCTGCCAAAAACGCCCCAGCGGCGGCCCTCATGATGGTCTTCATCAAAGCCTCCTTAGCAAGTTGACCCTCCGCCGCGATGAACGCGAGATTTGCTTCGCGGTTCCACATTGCCATTCCAAAAAGAAGTTGCGCGTCCAGTTACAACTTCTATGGGTTTGTGCGGCCAGACCAAGGCGATCGGATCGCTGGCAGGAAATGTATCGGCGAGCGACGCATCAAGCACTGCATCGACGGGAGAGGCGATGTTCGGAATGCCCGGCGTGTTATGTTGGGCTTTGCGCATAGGTTACCTCATCAAGATCGCGCGCCTCGTCCGACCGGCTTCTGGGCAATTGCCGCGATCATCGCGGACTGCTGGGCCGTCTCCGCATCGAGCGCGCGAAGGGCGCTCAGGATTTGGGTCAAGGCGACTGGCCCAGGCGTTCCCCGCAACCAGCGAAATTCCGGCCGCGACTCGATAGCGGACGCATCCGAAGCCCAGGCGGCAAGAAGCGCCCGTTTCTCTACCGGGTCCAACTCTTGGTCTGCCAAAACCTCTCTCGGATGGGCAAAGTCCGATGCTCGCAAGGCGAGATAGCCGGACAAGGGGGTGGCGATGTCTTCGTTACCTGTATCGTCTCGCATGGCATCCTCAATAAATAAGCCCGGCGCGGCGGTTCGCCGCCGCGCCGGGGGCAGCCGCTACATGCTCCGGGTGGTGACCGGCCCCGCCGTGGTGCGCAGGTTAACGGCCTTCGCGGCCTGCGTGGGCTGGGAGGTCACGGTCTCTTTCGAGCCAGTTCCGCAATTGCCCGTATTCTGCGACACGACTTTGGGCTTGGTATCACCCGCGGCTTTGGTGATCTGGGTAATGCGTGTGCAGACACCACTGCCGATGGTTTCCGAGACCATGGAATAGCTGGTCCCGGTCGGAAGGTTGCTGAAAGCCGCCGCGCTCAGCGGCTGATCCGGCGCGGACGGTATCAGCAACGGCATGGTCGCCAGCATGTCCAGATGCCTGTTCATGTCGGCGATAATTGGGTCAAACGCCACAAAGGACGGCATCATCCAGTCGTGGGACGGTGCTGGCCAGAAAGCGGTGAAGCGCTCAGGGTGGAACGTCACCTTCGGCGCGGTCCCGCTATAGGCGATTGTCTCGGTGCCCCCGCCTGGAAGTTGCAAGGTCAGCTCGTGATTTTGGCCAATGAGGGACGGGGCGTAAGCGGCCAGGCCCGCAACGGCGCCAAGGCCGACAACCACCGCACCCGCCACCAAGGCAGCATGGATTTTGCGCATGGCAATCTCCTTCAATTCGATCCTCCCAACATTTCGGGCGGCCCGAATGTCGGGACGGCAAAAATTTAGAAAGCGAGACCGCCTATTCAAGCCCATATGCCAAGAATTTTATTGGGCATCCCTTGAAACGCTTTTTGTCGTCGCGCATTTTTGGCTCGAATATCCGGCCCAGAACTACTGGGCGGGGCCCGGCCCCGCCCCCGCGGGCCGAGCGAAGCGCCATGCTTTATTATAAGCCTGAAGAATAAACCTGGCCGTCTTTTGTAACGGTGACATTATAGGTTTGCCCCTGCTTGCGGCCGTCAAACCAGAAGTTGCCATCCTGCACCATAGTGATTTCAAGATTTTCGAAACCGGCGCGCCGAGCGGCTGCCTCCGCCCGCTCTGACTGAGCTGCGGTATAATCGTTAACGGTGGGACCGGGATGGGCGACAGGAAGCGCAGCATGGGCGCTGCTCATCAGAATTCCGATAATTCCCCATGCAGCGACAGGGACGGTAGCGATCGTTTTCATCGTTGACTCCTCTCTGTTTCAGCGTGGCTCCCCACGCGGTTCTGGCTCTCAGGAGCCAGCGTGAACGAGCTGTGGGCGACACCGCTGGGAGAATTCATCCAGCCACTGTGAGTGTGCTTTAACTGCATACGCCCTCGTTACCAATTTTATGATCCCAAATAGCAAGGCTAAAAAGCCCATACTGGATGAGTTATAGAAGATATTTCTGCAATCCAGTCTTTGCGTCAGTCGAACTACATGCGGGCGCGCCGAGCAACGCTGATCGGCGAAGCAACGCGTAGCCCCTACCCATCGCCCCGCTGCTTCCCTTTGCACTCACGGTCCCGCAGACTTTGAGCACAAGTATAAATTGTTGAGAAAAATATGTACAAGTTTCGGTTGTCCATCACATAACCCATTATTAAAATGAGGGTTTTTTCATCTGAGCTGTGACGACGCCATCTATGCCTCACCTTTTTGGTGTACAATGAGTTATAGATTGTGTTTCTATAACTCATGATTTGGAACTGGCAACGAGCTGACTGGCCGCATTTCTCATATAACGCAAAGGCTTTGGAGCCCCTGGAGCAGCAGTTCCTACTTAAATCTGGAGAGCTATTAGGTGCCTTCCGACATTTCAGCCGAGATGATCGAGATGCTCTTAGGATCGAACTCATCAGTGACGAAGCGGTCAAAACCTCGCAGATAGAAGGTAAAATCCTCAACCGCGACAGTGTCCAATCCTCATTACGTCACCAATTCGGGCTTGGGCCGGAGCCACCAAATATCCCGCTCGCCGAGCGCGGCATCGCAAAGATGATGGTCGATCTCTACGAGCATTTTAACAAACCTCTCTCGGATGAAACGATGTTCGGCTGGCATCAGATGCTCCTAGCCGACGACACATCAATCAAGACTATTGGTCGTTACCGGACGCATGATGACCCGATGCAGGTAGTTTCAGGCCCTATCCATAAGCGCACCGTACATTTCGAAGCGCCGCCCTCGAAAACAGTTCCGGTAGAAATGGAGCATTTCGTGTCGTGGTTCAACCAAACCGCGCCGAAAAGCGCGCGCGCGCTGCCAGCACTCGCGCGAGCTGGCATTGCGCATTTGTACTTTGTCAGCATCCACCCATTCGAGGATGGCAACGGACGTATTGGTCGGGCCATAGCCGAAAAAAGCCTTGCACAGACTCTGGGGCACCCGACCCTGATCGCGCTTGCTTATACCATTGAGCGCAAGCGCAAGGATTATTACACCGCGCTGGAGCGCAACAATCAAGACTTGGAAATTAGCGAATGGCTCCAATATTTCGCTTGCACGGTACTTGCCGCTCAAGACAATACAATCAAACGAGTGGATTTCTATCTAGCAAAAGCAAAATTTTTCGAGCGGTTGCGAGATCAGCTCAACGAACGGCAAACTAAGGTCATTGCCCGCATGTTCAGGGAAGGTATGGACGGATTCAAAGGCGGTCTTTCCGCTGAAAACTATATCTCTATCGCAAAAACCTCACGCGCAACGGCTACGCGTGATTTGCAGGATCTAGTCGAAAAGAGCGCACTCACCCGCACGGGCGCGCGGCGACATACGCGTTATCACCTAAAGGTGGAGATCGCAGCCATCTGATTGACCTGGCATTACCAAAGCGGTGAAGCTAAGAACGCCTCCCGATTCTCCGAGCGCGGCCTCGCACTCCGCTTGTTGCGAGCCGGAGTTCATCAAGGTAATCCGCCCACCAAGTCATCATAGAAACCCTTTCGTCCCAGAAAGCACCGCGCGCGTAGATGCGTCTGATGGCGTTTTTGTCGATATGCGCCAATTGACGTTCTATGGCATCGGCGCTCCATTTACCGGACTCATTCAACAGCGTGGACGCACTTGCCCGAAACCCATGTGAAGTCATTTCGTCGGGGCCGAAGCCAAGTCTTCGAAGCGCGATATTGAGTGTATTTTCGGATATGGGTTTGTCGCGCGAGATAAGCCCGGGAAAGAGCAATTTGTGGTGACCGGTTACTTCCCGTAACGTTTCCAAAATCTCAATTGCCTGTTTCGGCAATGGAACGTGATGCTCCCTACGCATCTTGGTGCGCTCTGCTGGAATAGTCCAAACAGCCTTCTTAGTATCGAATTCCTTCCAGGTCGAAAGCCTAAGTTCGCCGGGACGCGGAAAAAGAAGAGCCATTAGCTTGAGCGCTGCCGCCGTTGTCGGCTGTCCGTCAAAAGCATCTATGGCTGACAACAGGCCACCAAAATGCTCTGGATCGATTATCGCCGCACGAGAAACCACCTTGGGTGCAGCAATGGCGCCCCTAAGAGCTGGTGTAGGATCATTATCTGCACGCCCTGTAACTACGGCATATCTAAAAACGGCGCCGATCGTCCCGCGGAGACGGCGGGCGGTCTCAAAGCAATCTCTGGCTTCCAAGTCCTGGAGCACCCGCAGCACATCGACGGGCCGGATGTCCCTGCACCGTTTAGCTCCCAAGTCGGGAAGTGCCAAATCGATCAGCCATTCCTTTTTGGTCATGGTGACGCCTGCCAAATTTTCCCGGCGGCGCTTTTCAAGATACTCGCCGGCTACCTCCCGAAAGGTCTCGCCCAGCCCGATCTCCGGCGTGGGGAGTGGCGTCTTCGACGGTCGTCGGGTGGCAGGATCGATCCCGTCACGGAGTGATTTGCGGGCCTGCTCCCGCAGGTCTCGTGCCTCAGAAAGCGGGACTTCGGGGTAGGGCCCCAGGGCTATCTGCTTCTGGCTGCCTTGGAACTGGTACACCAACTGCCAAAGCTTCTTGCCGTTGGGCTGTATCCACAACTGAAGGCCCTGGCCGTCGGAAAGCTTCTTCCGGGTTGCGCCCGGTTTTTCGGACCTGCACCGCGCGTCGGTTAGTGACATCGTATAGCACCTCTATACGAAGGGCTTGGTCGGCCTTACCCGCGTTGGATTTTGGGTCGTACCCAGACCGCTCTCCGCCCGTTACTCGTACCCAGGCGTTCTGGGTCCAAAGGAGGGCGAATTTGCGGGAAAGGGTTTTTGCCGTTCTGGGTACACGCTGTACCCAGAGGCTCGTGTCTGAACCCAAAATACCCAGAAAATACCCAGAGACTGGCCGGTCTGAGCCGGTCTTCGCCGATCTCTACCGGTATTAAAATGCCAGCCTTTTCTTGGTTTTTTTGGAAATCTGATCGTCAGCGAACCACGCCGATCAGCCAAATGGTGCCCAGAAGAGGACTCGAACCTCCACGCCTTGCAGCGCTAGTACCTGAAACTAGTGCGTCTACCAATTCCGCCATCTGGGCACGGGACCGGCCTCAAAATCTCGGGCCGACCGGTAGGGGCGCGATGTTTAGGGGGGCGCCGGCCCCAAGTCAATCGCCTCGGGATGCTGCGCGATAGAGGCTGGGACCGCTGCCATAGCGGCGTGGAGGGTTGCCCATGCTGGTGGTGAGATACGCCCTCCCGGAGGAAGCCCGCCGCCATGAGCGGACCGTCTGGTGCGCAACGCCATGCAATGGGCGCCAATGCGATCGTGATGATGCGCTTCGATTCTTCCGGAATCGGCCAGACCATGAGCGAAATCATCGCCTATGGCACCGCAGTGACCATCGAGACTGCTCCATGATCCCGCGCCCCTGTGACCGGCCGTTTGGCCGCAGGGTAGCGGGCTGGTAGTGGCTACATAGCCGCACGCGGTTCCACGACAATAAGGCCTGGACCCGGGCTAGACCGGCATCACCGAGCGGCTTCGCAGAGCGCCGCTATGTGCAGGAATAGGTTTTCGTGAGCCCGCCGCCGGGGTATGTAGCGGGGGGGTTGCGCCATCGCCATGAGAAAATCCATGAAAAACAGAACCATCACGGTTATCGGTGCCACCGGCTTTCTGGGCCGCCATACGGTGCGGGCCCTGGCCAAAGCCGGCTGGCGCATCAAGGCGGCTTCCCGCCACCCCCGGCGCGGCTTCTTCCTGCGCCCCATGGGCAGCGTGGGCCAGATCGAACTCATCAAGTGCGACGTGAGGGATGCAAGCTCCGTCGCGGCGGCGGTCCAGGATAGCGATGCAGTGGTCAACCTGACCGGCATCCTGTTTGAAAAGGGCCAACGTTTCGAAGATGTCCAGGCCACAGGCGCCGCCCATGTCGCCGAAGCCGCGGCAGCCGCCGGCGTGACCCAACTGGTGCACATCTCCGCGATCGGCGCGGACCGGCAATCCGATTCCATGTATGCCCGTACCAAGGCGCAAGGCGAGGAAGCTGTCCGCCGCGCCATCCCGGGCGCTGTGATCCTACGCCCCTCCATTATTTTCGGGCCAGAGGACAGCTTCTTCAACAAGTTCGCCGGCATGGCGCGTTATCTGCCAGCCCTGCCCTTGATCGGCGGCGGCCGCACGCGCTTTCAACCGGTCTTCGTGGGCAATGTCGCGGCGGCTATCGTCACTGCGTTGGACAGCCCGGCGGCCCGCGGCCGCACCTTCGAGCTGGGGGGACCCGCCATCTACAGCTTCCGCGAACTGATGGAAATCATCCTCAAGCAGACCGGCCGCAAGCGCGCGCTCATTCCCCTGCCGTTCGGGCTGGCAGGCTTCAACGCGGCGCTGTTGCAGCTTCTGCCCAACCCTCTTCTCACCACCGACCAGGTGCGCCTGTTGAAGAAGGACAATGTCGCGAGTGCCGGCGCGCCCGGTCTGGCCGATCTGGGCATAACCCCAACCTCGGTGGAAGCGGTGGTCCCCTCCTATCTGTGGCGGTATCGGGCCAAGGGCGAATACGCCCAGGACCCGGCGGCGGCTTGACGTCCATCGCCGCACCGCAATATGGCCAGCCGACAGCAGCCGCGGTCCTAGGCGAAGGCGAGATACGCCATCAGAGCCAGCCCCGCGACAATACGGTACCAGCCGAAGGGGCGCAGGCCGTAACGCGCGATGATCGCGAGGAAACTGCGGATCACTACCCAGGCCACCACGAAGGACACGACAAAGCCCACCGCGATGTTGGCGCTCTCAGCCCCCGACAGCGCCGCGCCCTTCTTGTAAAGCTCATAGACCGTCGCCCCCAGCATGGTGGGGACCGCCAGATAGAAGGTGAAGACGGTGGCGGCGCTGCGCTCCACCCCCAGAAGCTCGCCGCCCAGGATGGTGGCGCCGGACCGCGAGATGCCCGGCAGGAGCGCCATGACCTGGCACAGGCCGATCTGGAACGCCTTTTTCAGTGGAAGCTGGTCACCTTCCAGAAAGCGTGGCGTCGGTGCGATGCGCTCGAACAGCAGGATCAAAAGGCCGCCCGCCACCCATGAGATGGCGATTACCGGCATGGCGACCACCGGATTGAGCAGCACCGCGTTGATCTGCTTGGCCAGCAGAACGCCGGCTACCGCCGCCGGCAGGAAGGCCAGGATGACACCGCCGGCGAAGCGCTGCGACTCGCGGGAGGTCGGCAGGGTGACCAGCACGGACCAGAATTTCCGGAAATAGGTCGCCACCACCGCCAGGATCGCGCCCAACTGGATCACTACGGTGAAAGCTTCCCAATTCTCCGAGAGGCCCAGCAGCCGCTCGGCCACCAGCAGATGGCCGGTCGAGGAAACCGGCAGGAATTCGGTCACGCCTTCGACCACGCCCAGGATGATGGACATCAGGATATCGTGCATAAAGGGAAGGTCCTTTGGGGTGGCCTTTTGGGGGCGGGTGGCAACACCTAGCATCGCGGCGCATCGCGCGCACGGAATAACTTTTGCTATGGTCGGGCCATGGGAAGAAGAATCGGGGGCGTTCGTCGGGGCTGGCTGTGGCGCATTCTTGTCACCGTTTTTGTGCTTCTGGTCCCCGCCCCAATCCTGCTGCTTCTGGTCTTCCGCTTCCTGCCTGTGCCGGGCACGCCCGAGATGCTGGTTAGCCTGATCCAGGGCAAGGGCGCGCGTCACCAATGGGTCGACGACATCTCGCCCCGGCTGGGACGGGCGGTCATCGCCGCGGAGGACCAGAATTTCTGTCGCCACCACGGCTTCGACTTCGCGGCCATCGACAAGGCGCTGCGCGAGCACAAGCGTCACCCGAACAGGCCGATGCGCGGGGCCAGCACCATTTCCCAACAGACGGCCCGCACCCTGTTTCTGGTTCCCATGCGCAGCTGGATTCGCAAGGGCCTGGAGGCCTATCTGACGGTGCTGATCGAGGCGCTGTGGCCCAAGAAGCGCATCCTCACCGCCTATCTGAACCTGGTGGACTGGGGTGACGGCATCTTCGGCGCCCAGGCGGCGGCCCGGCGTTATTTCGGAACCGATGCGGCCGACCTGACGGCCGCACAGGCGGCCCGGCTGGCCGCGATTCTACCCAATCCCCACAAATGGCGGGCGGCGCGGCCCGGCCCTTATGTTTCCCGCCGGGCAAGAGCCCTTCAGGGCCGTAGCGCCGCGGTAGTGCGCGATGGCCTGAATTCCTGCCTTCGCTAAGGCTTCGCCGGTTCGTGCGATAGAAGGCGGCTTTCCTTTGCCCTCTCGCTTCGCTACTTGAGGGCACTTTCCTTTGTCCTACCGCTTCGCTACTTGAGGACGGATGCGCCGCCTGATCCATCTGATGCTGTCGCCCTCCTGCCGCCTGGCCCGGCTGGTGGTGGGCGAGAAGCGTCTGGCCTGCGATCCGGTCCTGGCCGAGGACGCGCGCAACCCCATGCCTGTCTTTACAGACCTGGATGGGGTGCGGGTGGAGGGCGTGTGGGCCATCGTCGATCACCTGGAGGCCAACTACCCGGACTATCCCCTGGCGCCCGAGGACGCCGCCCAGCGGCGCGAATGCCTGCGCTGGCTGGACTGGGCGATGGGCCCGTTCCACGAGCAGGTCACCCAGCGCATCGTCTATGAAAAGGCCGGCCAGCGTTTCACCGGCGCCGCCTTCAGCCGCACTCCGGACATGAATACGATCCGCGCGGGCCGCGAGGAGCTGAAACTGGCGCTATCGGCCATCAATCGTGCCGTGGAAAGCGATGGCTATCTTGCCGGGCGCAATTGCAGCCTGGGCGACCTGGGTGTGGCGGCGCACCTGTCGGCGCTGGATTATTTCGGCGAAGTGCCCTGGGGCGATTATGCCAATGCGGGCGAATGGTATGTGCGGATGAAATCGCGGCCCGCCTTCCGCTCGCTGCTGGGCGACCGGGTGCCCGGTCAGCCGCCGGTGTCGCATTATGCCGAACTCGACTTCTGAGATCATCAAGGCGGAAGCGAAGGCGCTGGGCTTCGATGCCGTGCGCATCACCGGCGCAGAAGGCGTGGCGGGCGGCGGTGAAAGACTGGCGCAATTCATTGCCGAGGGGCTCCACGGCAGCATGGGCTGGATGGCAGAGCGCGCCCACTGGCGCGCCGATCCCAGGGCGATGTGGCCCGATGCGAAGAGTGCGATCCTGCTGGGCGTCAATTACGGACCGGACGGCGACCCGCTGGAGGTGCTGGCGCGCAAGGATCGCGGCGGCATTTCCGTTTATGCCCGGGGCGATGACTACCACGATCTGGTCAAGAAGAAGCTGAAGGCGCTGGGCGGATTCATTTACCGGCGCTTCGGCGCCGAGGTGAAAGTGTTCGTCGATACCGCGCCGGTGATGGAAAAACCACTGGCGGCGCGCGCGGGGCTGGGTTGGCAGGGCAAGCACACCAATCTTGTCAGCCAGGAGTTCGGCTCCTGGCTGTTCCTGGGTTCGGTCTTCACCGCCCTGGACCTGCCGGCCGACACGCCGCAAGACGATCACTGCGGCAATTGCCACGCCTGCCTGGACGCCTGCCCGACGCGCGCTTTTCCGGCGCCGTACCGGCTGGACGCGCGCCGTTGCATCTCCTACCTCACCATTGAGCATAAAGGCCCGATCCCGCACGAGTTCCGTGCTGCGATAGGCAACCGCATCTATGGCTGCGACGACTGCCTTGCGGCCTGTCCCTGGAACAAGTTCGCGCAAACGGCCAGCGAACAAAAACTGCACGCCCGCGATGCGCTGAAGGCACCGGCGCTGGCGGACCTGGCGGCGCTGGATGATACGGCTTTCCGGGCGCTGTTCTCCAAGTCGCCGGTCAAGCGCATCGGCCGCGACCGGTTCGTGCGCAATGTCATGATCGCCATCGGCAACAGCGCAGACGCCGCGCTGGTCCCGGTCGCGCTGACCGCGCTGGACGAGCCCTCGCCGCTGGTGCGCGGGGCGGCAGTGTGGGCGCTGTCGCGGCTTTTGCCCCCGGCGGACTTCCGCGCCCTGGCCGCACAACGGCCTCCGGATTCCGACCCGGATGTGCAGGTGGAATGGGCTCTTAATCCTTGAGCGCATCCAGATTGCTGCGGGCCGCCGCGGCGGTGGCGGCAGACGGAGAAGCCTTGAGCGCGGCCTGGAAATCACGCCGCGCCCCTGCCATGTCGCCGACCTGTTTGCGCAACAGGCCGCGTTCGACCAACGCTTCGCCGTCGCCGGGGCGCAGTTTCAGTGCAGCCTCGATGTCGGCCCAGGCCTGCTTCAGGCGGCCCAGTGCGCGGCGGGCGCTGGCGCGCAGGACCAGAAGGTCGGCGCGGCGCGGGTCCATTTGCAGCGCGGCGCTGAGATCGGAATCCACCTCGCTCCAGTTCTTGCGCATCGCCTGGGCGCGGGCCAGATCGGCGAACAGGTCGGCGTCACCGCCCGACAGCGCCAGCGCCGATGACAGGCTGGCGATGGCCTTGGCGCCGTTGCCGGCCATCAGCCAGGCATTGCCCGCCTGGTCGAACAGGGTAGCACGAAAATTCGCATCGGGCACGTCTTTGGCGCGCGCAAGGGCATCGAGCCGCGCCGCCGCTTCGCCGTAGCGCCCCATCCCCACCAGCGCCAGTGCGGCGCAATGCTGCGCCGGCAGGCCGCCGCCATTCGTGGCCCAGCGCATGGCATCGTCCAGCGCCTGCCCGGGCGCCGAACTGGCCGCCGCCAGGCACGCGCGGTAATGGCTTGCATCGGTCGCGGGCGCCGCCCCCGCCATGACAGGCAGCAGGGCGAGTGGCGCGACGATGGCAATGCGATGCAGCGGCAACATTATGAGGGACGATAGCGGATTATTTGCTTCTGGCGACATTGCAAATGCTGCCACAGCAAGCCGGGGTTCGTCGGCGGCTTGCCCGTATCGCCGGTACGGGCCGCACCTTGCCACCCTGCCGCCAGCGACCTGCCCACGTCGCAAAAATCCCTCCGGCGCAGTGGTTCAATCCGGCCACAACTTGCTCTAGGCTCGCGCCCCATGACATCGAAGACATGCTCTGGCGCGCTCGCGCTTGTTCTGGCGGTGGCCGTCCTGTTCTTCGGCGGCGCCGCCCGTGCGCAGGATAACGGGTTGCCGCAACTGCCGCCGCATGCCGCACCTGTGCAACAGGTCCAGGTCGGCGCCTTGCCTTCGCTGGATACGACCCCGCACTTCGATGCGGAGGCCGCGACCAAGGCCTATCTGGCCGAAGTGAGCGGGCCGGCGCGCGCCCGTTCCGACGCCTATTTCGAGGGCGGCTATTGGCTCCGACTTGTCGACCTGGTCTACGGCCTGACCGTCGCGGGACTTCTGCTGTGGCTCCAGATTTCCGCGCGCATACGGGACTGGACAGCCGGGATCACGCGCAGCCGCACTTATCAGGTGATGATCTATGTCGCCTGTTATGTGGCCATCGTCACCGCAGTCGAACTGCCGCTGACGGTCTATGAAGGCTTTTTCCGCGAACATGCTTATGGCCTGTCGAACCAGACATTCGCGCAATGGGCCGGCGACTTCGCCATCGGTTTCGCGGTGACGATGATCGCCAGCCTGATCGTCCTGCCGGTTCTTTATGCGGCGATCCGTCTGGCGGGGCGGGCCTGGTGGATATGGGGGGCGGCCATCACCATCGCGTTCTTCATCGTCTACATGGTGATCAACCCGGTCTTCATCGCACCCCTGTTCAACCACTATTCACCCCTGCCCGACGGTCCGCTGAAAAAAGACATCCTGTCGCTGGCGCGCGCCAATGGCATTCCCGCCGACAATGTCTGGCTGGTCGATGCCTCGCGCCAGTCCAAGCGCATTTCGGCCAATGTGTCGGGCTTTTTGGGCACCACCCGCATCGCGCTGAACGACAACCTGCTCAAACAGGGCACACACGACGAAGTGCTGGCGGTGATGGGCCACGAGATGGGCCATTACGTGCTGGGCCA
The DNA here is from genome assembly GCA_040255825.1 of Hyphomicrobiales bacterium. Classification (GTDB taxonomy): domain Bacteria; phylum Pseudomonadota; class Alphaproteobacteria; order Micropepsales; family Micropepsaceae; genus Rhizomicrobium. Next base: position 93,881 of record JBDZVS010000005.1, read on the forward strand.
TACCACAAGGCTGCTGCTGCTGATGGGGCTGGTGGCGATCGCGGGCTTCGCCTTCATGGCCTGGGGCTTTTCCTGGTCCACCGCCTGGTTCGGCGGCGCCTGGCAGGTGCGCGAGGTGTCCGACATCGCCGGCCTGCCGCTGCTGGCGGCCTGGGGCCTGTTCTTCCTGTTCCTGGCCACGCCCGTTACCAACACGATCGTGCGCACTACCGAAAACCAGGCGGATATCTTCGGGGTCAACGCGGTGCGCAAGCCCGATGCCTTCGCCACCGTGGCGCTGAAGCTGTCGGCCTATCGCAAGCTGGAGCCCGGCCGCTTGGAGGAGGCGATCTTTTACGATCATCCATCAGGGCGCACCCGCATCCACACCATGATGGTATGGAAGAAGGAGCATATCGGCGACCTGGATATCCGGGAGACGGCGAACCTGCCGTAACGGCCGGCGCGGCCGGATGGTCAGAGCCCGTCCACCCTGTAGCGATAGGGGCCGGCGAAGCTGCCGTCCTTCAGGCAGCGCATCGTCTCGGAGACTTCCGTTCTGTAGGGCCAGGCGGAATGATAGATGACCTCGCTCCATGTTATCCATGGACCACGACAGGTTTCCGTTGCGGCCAGCATCGCGGCATGACGCGGCTCGGCCGCGTTGGCGTCGGGCTGGACCGTGCCGCATGCGCCCACAAGGAGCAGGCAGGCAAAGGCGAGACAGCGAGGCAATATTCTCCCCTTCAATGAAGCAGAGGCAGCCGAATATCCAATTGTGGCGCCCGTGTAAGTCGCAATATCCAGTTAAGGTTAATCGGACCGCAGCCCAACCATGACGGCAGTAAATCCCCCCAAATGGGTATTAATGCAAGATGGACAGCCTCTGCCGTCCCGACAATGCACAGGAAAACCAAGACGACCACTGTGGACCGCGCCGGGGGCGGCTCAGGCGCTATGGCAGGGCCGGCAGCTTTCCGGCCAGCGCCGCATAGAGCGGATTGGCGGTGTCGAACACGTAATCGGCGTCCTGGGTGGTGGCGGGGGCCGCGCAGCCTTCGGCGCGCAGGGAAGCGATGGCGTCCATCAGGCGAGCCCGCGGCACCAGCAGCGAATATTCGCCGCCGGCATCGGTGGGCCTGGAAAGCACGCTGGCCTGGGCCGCGCGGGCCAGCGTCGCCAGCACGCGCTCGGCCTGGCCGTCCAGCCGCACCCGCATGATCTGGGACGAGCGGGCGCGGGCGCGGGCATGCAGGCGTCCCAGCAAATCCTCGGCCGCCTTGCGCGCCTGCGCGTTCCAGTCCGCCGCCAGCGAGGCGGCAAGCTGGGCCTGGCTTTCCAGGATGGTGCCGTCCTCGAGCTGCTTGAGGCCGTTGGCGTCCAGCGTGGCGCCGGTGGTGGTGATATCGACAATGGCCTCGGCGGTGCCGGCGGCGGGCGCACCCTCGGTGGCGCCGGCGCTCTCCACGATGCGATAGTCGGAAATCCCCATGCGCGCGAAGAAGCCGCGTGTGAGCTGCACATACTTGGTGGCGATGCGCAGGCGGCGGCGGTGGCGATGGGCAAAGGCGGCGCAGACATCGTCCAGGTCCGCCATGGTCGACACGTCGATCCAGTATTGCGGCACGGCCACCACCACATTGGCGAAGCCGAAGCCCAGCGGGCGGACCAGATGCACGCGGCCGTCCAGTTCGGGCGCGGCCTCGCGCAGCAAGTCCTCGCCGGTGATGCCCAGATGCACGTCGCCGGATAGCAGCGAGGCGGCGATCTCGGACGCCGACAGCAGCATCACGTCGATGTCGCCAAAGCCGTTCAGGGTGGCGCGATAGCCGCGCGCGCCCGCACGCTGCTTCAGCCGGGCGCCGGCGTCGGCGAAATAGGCGTCGCAATCCTCTTTCAGGCGGCCCTTGGAAGGAATGGCCAGCGTCAAGACGGAAGACGCAAGGCCCGTCATGACACGGCTCCCTGCGTCTTGCCATCCGTCTGACTATCCGTCTTGCCATCCTGGGCCTGACGGGCGGCCAGCACTCGTTCCGTGCGGATGGCCACCCCCACGGCGGAAACCGGCCGGCCGGCGCCCAGCGTCTCCAAAAGCAAGTCATAGCGGCCGCCGCCGGCGATCTGGACGGGACCTTCGACGTCCTTCGTCCACAACTCGAACACGAAGCCCGTGTAATATTCCATGTTGCGGCCGAAGCGCGCGGCAAAGCCGACCTGGGCCGGGGCGACGCCCAGATTGGCCAGGGCCTCCAGCCGCTGCTCCATCGCCTTCAGCGGCGCGTCCAGTACGATGCCGGCCCTGGCGGTCAGCTTGCGGATGTCGGCGATGGCGCTTTCCGCATTGCCCGACACCGCCAGCAGGCTGGTGATGACGTCGGCGATCCGGGGATCGAGCTTGAGCGCGGCGGCATCGGCGGCCTGCTCCATCAGCCGCTCGACGATCTCCTCGCGGGTGCGCGCGCCCTGCGGCGCGTCGGCCACCATGTCCATCAGCCCTTCGATGGCGGCGCGCGATTCCGCCGTGGACAGCCCCCCCAGCGAGCCCAGCAGCCTCTGCTGGTCCGATGCCGCGCCGCTGGTCAGCCGCGACAACAGGGCCTCGAAATAGCCCACCCGCCAGAAATGGCGCTTGAGGCGGGCACGCCACTGCGTGGGCACGTCCAGCGCATCGACCAGGGCGCCGAACAGCGCCAGGTCGCCGATCTTGAAGCTGAAGTCCTCCAGGCCCGCGGCGCGCAGCGCCTCCACCGCGATGGTGAGGATCTCGCGGTCGCCGGCGGGGCGGTCTTCCAGGCCCAGAAGCTCGACGCCCGCCTGATAGAACTGGGTGGGCCGGTGCGGCTCGCCCGGCTGGTGGCGGAAGGCCAGGCCATTGTAGCAGATGCGCGCGGGGAACGCCGTCCCGGCGTCCACCACATGCTTGCAGATGGGAATGGTCAGGTCGGGGCGCAGGCACAGCTCGCGGCCCGACAATTCGGTCAGGGTGAAGGTACGGCGGCGAATCTCCTCGCCCGAGCGGTCCAGGAAGATGTCGGCCGGCTGCAATACCGACGGCTCCTCGCGCCCATAGCCACGGGCAACAAAGACGGAAAGGATCGCATCGGCCTGGCGGTTGAGTTCGGCGATGGCGGCGGCGTCGGAATAGGGAAAGGCGGGCATGGTCAACGCCCCAGCATCTTGTGGACTTCCGCCACCAGGCCGGCGCGCTTGACGCTTTTCTGCGCCGCGCGGCCTTCGACCCATTCGGCGCGGCTTTCGACGGACTTGGCCAGTTCGGCGCCCAGCGCCAGATCCTTCAGGGTGACCTCGCCCCTGGCGCGCTCGTCCGGCCCCTCGATCACGGCGATGGCGGCACCGCGCTTGTCGGCATATTTGAACTGATCGCCCATCTTGCCGGTGCCGACATAGGCCTCGGCGCGGATGCCGGCGGCGCGCAGTTCCTTCGCCATGGCGAAGCTGCCCGCCGGATCGTTTCTGTCGAAGGCGGTGACCACAACCAGCGGCGCCAGGGCCGGGCGCCGGTCCTTCAGCGCCGCCAGAAGCCGCGAAACGCCGATGGAGATGCCCGCCGCCGGCACGCGCTGGCCGGTGAAGCGCGCCACCAGGTCGTCATAGCGGCCACCGGAGGCGATGGAGCCGAACACGATCTCCTCGCCTGCCTCGTTGGTGACGGGAGCGGTCAACTGCCCTTCCCAGACCGGGCCGGTGTAATAGTCCAGCCCCCGCACCACGCCGGTGTCGAACATCACCCGGTCGGGGCCATAGCCCGCCGCCTGAAGCAGTTTGACGATGGCTTCCAGCTCGGTGAGCCCTTCGGCGCCGACCTTGCTGGCGGCGATCAGGGTGGCGATCTGGTTCAGATGTTCCTGCTCGTCCTTGGCGTCGGGCGCGACGAAGGCCAGCACGCGATGCGCCTGGTCCGCCGTCAGGCCCGCCCCCTTGGTGAAGTCGCCGCTTTCATCCTTGCGGCCTGCGCCCAGCAGCGCCGAAACGCCTTCGACACCCAGCCGGTCCAGCTTGTCGATGGCGCGCAGCACGATGCCGCGCCGCTCGCGATCTTCCAGCGGGATGCCGGCGACTTCCAGCACGCCGTCCAGCAGCTTGCGGTTGTTGATCTTCACAATGTAGTCGCCGCGCATCAGGCCCAGCGCCTCCAGCGTGTCGCACAGCATCATCAGAAGCTCGGCATCGGCGGCCGCGGACGCGGTGCCCACCGTGTCTGCGTCGAACTGGGTGAATTCGCGGAAGCGCCCCGGCCCAGGCTTTTCGTTGCGCCAGACGCTGCCGGTCTGGTAGCGGCGGAAGGGCTTGGGCAGGTGCTGGAAATTGGCGGCGACGTGACGGGCCAGCGGCGCGGTCAGGTCGTAGCGCAGGCTCATCCACTGATCGTCATCGTCCTTGAGCGAGAAGACGCCTTCGTTGGGGCGGTCGACATCGGGCAGGAACTTGCCCAGCGCGTCGGTGTATTCGAAGGCCGGGGTCTCCAGGGGCTCGAAGCCATAGGATTCATAGACCCGCCGGATGGTCGCCAGCATCGCCTGCTCGGCCATGATCTCGGCGGCGCCGCGGTCGCGGAACCCCCGGGGCAGCCGGGCCTTGGGACGTGTGTTTTTGGGCGCGCTCAAAAGGGGGTTCCGGGTTCGGGCGGGTTGGGGCCGGGTTGTACCGGCCAAGGTCCATCGGGGCAAGGCAAGGCCAGGACGCAGGGGCCTAGCCTGTCCCACAGGTTCCGCATCCTTTTTCCAGCTTTTGGGCGGGCAAATATGTACCGTTTTTCCCTCCCTCCCCCCCTTTATCCACCGCGCGCTTTGCCTCTCTTGCCCGACGGGAGATGGAGTATGGCGCCGCCCGATGTGGACAGGGAGGTGGATTGCCAAGGCCCCTTGCGCGCCGCCATGTTGCGGTGCGAAATAACGGTTCCCCCGGCGGAGACCTGTCTTGGCCCTCAGCAAAGTCCATCCCGACGCGACCGCGGCCCTGAAAGGGCTGACCTTCGACGGCATGACCGTCATGGCCGGCGGCTTCGGCCTGTGCGGCAACCCCGAAAACCTGATTGCCGCGTTGAAGGAGGACGGGGTCAAGAACATCACCGTCATCTCCAACAATTGCGGCGCCGACAATCATGGGCTGTGGGTGCTGCTGAACAGCGGCCAGATCAGGAAGATGATCAGCTCCTATGTCGGGGAGAACAAGCTGTTCGAGCAGCTTTACCTGTCCGGCAAGCTGGAGCTGGAGCTGAATCCGCAAGGCACACTGGCCGAACGCATCCGCGCCGGCGGGGCGGGCATCCCCGCCTTCTATACCCGCACCGGCGTCGGCACCGTGGTGGCCGAGGGCAAACCCACCGAGGAATTCGATGGCGTCACCTATCTGCGCGAGACCTGGCTGAAGGCCGACCTGTCCATCGTCAAGGCCTGGAAGGGCGACAGCGAAGGCAACCTGATCTATCGCAAGACGGCGCGCAACTTCAATCCGATGATGGCCACCGCCGGCAAGGTAACCATTGCCGAGGTGGAGGAGCTGGTGGAGCCGGGCCGGCTCGATCCGGACACGATCCATACGCCAGGCATCTTCGTGCAGCGCATCTTCAAGGGCACGAACTACCAGAAGCATATCGAGCGGGTGACCACCCGCAAGCGCGCGGAGGCGGTGTGATGGCCTGGAGCCGCGAAGACATGGCCGCACGCGCCGCGCGCGAACTGAAGGACGGCTTCTATGTGAATCTGGGCATCGGCATCCCCACGCTGGTGGCCAACTGCATTCCGCCCGGCATGAAGGTGACGCTGCAAAGCGAGAACGGCATGCTGGGCATGGGCCCCTTCCCCTATGAAGGCGATGAGGACCCCGACCTGATCAACGCCGGCAAGCAGACCGTCACCGAACTGGCGACCACCAGCTATTTCTCCAGCGCGGACAGCTTCGGCATGATCCGCGGCGGCCATATCGACCTGTCGGTGCTGGGCGCGATGGAAGTGTCGGAAGATGGCGACATCGCCAACTGGACCATCCCCGGCAAGATGGTGAAAGGCATGGGCGGGGCGATGGACCTGGTGGCGGGCGCGGGCCGCGTGATCGTCACCATGGAGCACACCAACAAGGCGGGCGAGCCCAAGCTTTTGAAGCAGTGCACCCTGCCGCTGACCGGCAAGGCCTGTGTCGACATGATCGTGACCGATCTGTGTGTCTTCACGTTGCAGCGCGGCAGGCAAGGCCTGGCGCTGGTGGAGTTGGCGCCGGGTGTGAGCGCCGATGAAGTAGCGGCTAAAACAAAAGCCACTTTCACCTTCGCGCTTCAGAGGGCATAGTCCAGGCCAAGAAGAAGAAAATGCCGGCCCTGAAAGGGCGGCGCACAGGGCCAGGGATCAAGAGAATGCTTTCCAAGCGCATGCGGGACCGCCTGTGGCGGCACCATCTTCCTATTGGTTTTGGCACGCTTGGAGCGGGATCGCTTCTCTATTTCACCCGCGACTATCCCGACGTCATCACGCGGCTGAGCTTTTCCAGCGCCTGGCCCGCGCTGGTGTTGCTGGCGGTGACGCTGATGATCGGGCCGTGGCGCACGCTGCGCGGCAAGCAGCCGCTGCTGTCGCAGGACCTGCGCCGCGACTGGGGCATCTGGGCCGGCATGGCAGGGGTCTTTCATGCCGTGATCGGCCAATGCGTGCATCTGCGCGGCCGGCCCTGGCTCTATTATGTCTATGAGGCGAAGGACCAGCATGTGGTGCCGTTGCGCCATGACGTGTTCGGATTTTCCAACTATACCGGGCTGGTATCAGCGCTGATCCTGGTGGTGCTGCTGGCCACGTCAAGTGACGCGATGATGAAGAAGCTGGGCAACGCCGGCTGGAAGAAGCTGCAACGCTGGGGTTACTACGGCGCGGCGCTGGCCGCGATGCACACCTTCGGCTATCTGCTGGGGATAGAGGCCATCAAAGCGGCTTCCATCACGGTCGCGGCGGTGTGCGTGCTGGCAGCGCTGGGGCTGCAACTGATGGGCTGGCGCAGGCGGGTGGCCGCTTAAGGTCCCGCCAGCGCCATGTCGGCGCCGAACAGTGGGGGGTCGACGAAGCGCCTATATCTACTCTTGCGCTTCCCCGCAGATACCTCCTCAGCCACGGGATCAGACCGCAAGCCGCTCGGCTAATGTTCGGCATCGGCTCCAGCATGGAGCCGACCATTAAGGACCGATCACCCTAGTCGTTGATACATCCGATCTCGGTGAGCGCGACGACATCTATGTGATGAGGCGCGGTCACGGCATCCTGGTGAAGCGTCTGCAGCACTTGGCCTACGGATCCTGAAATCCGACAACCCAGCCTATACGTCGGACACGCTGTCGCGCGATGATGCGGACGATCTGGCAATTTTGGGGCGAGTCGGCTTAGTCCTCCAATCAATTTAGACTGTCGGAGTGCTGCTCGTCGTCGGTCTTGGCAGATGCTCTAATAAGCAATTCCTGGATATCAATCAGCCGCTGCTCGATGCTGCCAAAAAGGCTCACCCAGAAACCGAATATGAGTGCGCTGATAGCTATGGCGAAAGCAATCGGCCCGACGGGATAGGACTCTCGCGGCGCCTGGTATGCTAAGAATGCCACAAACAATCCTATAATCCCGACCGTGTAATACCCACCCGGGCTTTTGATGCGCCGATCTTCCATTTTCACCCCCTTTGAGTCCGCGCACTCTGGCGGCATCTTTTGGCGGCGTTAAGGGACTGTTCTTCGGATACTAAGCGGCATCTTGGCGCGATGTATTTCCGACGTTTGGGGTGTCCGCCGGCCACCTGGCCCGGCTTACGCATCGCGGTTTCCGCGATTTTTGGCGGACGACGTGCAGGGTATTATCTGCGCGTCGATTAATTTTTTGCGCGGGCTTTTTTGGAGCCCGCTGCCGGATGAGCGTTTAACCCCCTATTTCCCGGCTTTTCCCGGCATTTCCCGCATCAGAGCGGCGTGTAGATCAATATCTGCGCGGTACAACAGCCCGTTTGGGGCCGATTTCGTTCCAAATGGCGGACAGGGTGGGATTCGAACCCACGGTACGCTTGCACGTACGCCGCATTTCGAGTGCGGTGCCTTCAACCACTCGACCACCTGTCCGCCGGCGGTGATAAGGGAGCGCCCCGGCCAAGGCAAGCCGTTTTGCGGGCCGGAAAAGCCGGCTTTGCCCCACCCCGGATAACCGGCGGGAGATCAGCCCAGCGCCGCGCGGACCGCCTTGCCGATAACCTCGGGCGGAGTTTCCCCCCGCCAGATCGCGACAATCCGACCGTCGCGGCCCACCAGCATCTCGACCGGCAAGCCCAGGATGCCGCCATAGCGTTCCGCCAGCTTTGCGTCGCCCATCACCACCGGATAGTTCACCTTCAGCCGCGCAATCGCGGCTTTGGCGTCGACGGCGGCATCGTCCATCGAAATGCCGATCACCTGGAAGCCCCGGCCGCCCCATTGGGCCTGCCACGACCGGAAATGCGGGATGGCGATCACACACGGCGCGCACCAGCTTGCCCAGAAATCGATCAGAAGAACCCTGCCCTTATAGTCCGACAAGGCCACAGGTTTGCCGTTCAGCCCGGTTCGCACGAATGACGGCGCCATCATTCCGGGCCTGAGCTTGGCAGGCGCTGCCGCCCATACGGGACATGATGCGGCCACGGCCATGGCGGCCGCCAGAAATCCTCGCCGCTGCATCTATTGATCCCGCACGACCGGATAACCCTTGTCCACCCAGTCCTGGCCGAAATTGTCGGCGATATAGAGCGCTCTGAGCTTGGTGAAACCCATCGCCTTCAGCGCGCTATAGGCTGCCCCCATGTTCGGACAGCGGTTCCAGGGACAGCAGCCGCAATAGATCACCAGCCTGCCGTCGCGCGGCAGCTTTTCGGCCTGGGCTTTAAGGTTCGCCAAGCCCTCGTCGGTGCGGCCGGGCCCCGCATAGATCGCGCCGGGGATATGGGCCTGTTCGTAAAGCTTGCTGAATCCCACCTGCAGGATCGCCGGCGGCGCGGACTTCAACTCGGCGGCCAGTTCGGACGGTTGCACCAGGGCCGCCGCGGGAATGACGTCGGTGGCCGCGGCGCGCGCCGGGCCGATGGCGCCTGTCAGGAATGAGGTCCCGATCAGCAGCAACATGGCGACGAACCACCGAATGCCGGACATGGCGCACCTCCCTGGTTTGCGGTGATTATAGATGCCGCTTCGGCGCTGACAAACCTGGCGGGTCACTCCGAACCGGCCCGCCATGTTACATTGATGTCAGCAGATCCCTGGCCGCCCAGGCGCGGCACCAGCAACTCCGCGGCGGCCTGCATTTCCGCTGCGAAGCCATAGGGCGGATTGACCACCAGAATGCCGGCACAGGTCATCCGGTCGGACGGCGGCGCAACCGCAATCTCGACCGTCAGGGCCTTTGCAATGCCGGCGGCCAGCGTCTCGCCGATGAATGCGTCCGCCGCGCCCTGCGACTTCACGGGATACCAGGCCAGATAGATGCCGGTGGCGAATTTGCGGATCGCGGCCGTCAGGGTTTGGGCGAGCGTCTCGAATTCGTCGGCGGCCTCGAAGGGAGGATCGACCAGAACCAGGCCGCGCCGGGACGGCGGCGGCAACAGTTTGGTCAGGCGGGCATATCCGTCGGCGTGTTCCGCCACCGCGTTGCGGAATGGCGCCAGCACATCCTTCAGGATCGCCACTTCCTCCGCGTGCTTTTCAATAGCGGTCAGCCGGTCCTGGGGCCTGAGCATCTTCGCCGCGATCAGGGGCGAGCCCGGATAACGCTGCCTGCCGCATTCGGCCACCAGATCGAGATAGGCGCTCAGCACAGGCGGCGCTGCGGGCATCTCCATCAGGTCATCGAGCCGGGCGATGCCGCGCTGCGCCTCCCCCGTCGCGATCGACGCGGCGTCACGCAGATCGTAAAGCCCTCGCCCGGCGTGGGTGTCGATGACGGAGAATGCGGTGTCCTTTTTTCTCAGGTGCCGCAGAACCGCCACCAGCGCCACATGCTTGACGACGTCCGCGAAATTTCCGGCGTGGTACCCGTGGCGGTAGTTCATGCCGATATCTGCTCCAGCGGGCGGCCATGGGTGCGCGGACCGAACAGGCCGATCACCAGCGCCACGATGGCCATGCAGCCGGCGATGAAGACAAAGACGCCGCCGGCCCCGAAGGTCCGCAGGATGGCCGCGATGAGGAAGGCGCTGAACATGGTGGACAGGCGCGAGAAGGAATAGACAAATCCCACGCCGAAAGCGCGGATGCGGGTGGGATACAACTCCGGCTGATATCCATGATAGGCGAAGGAGAGGATGTTGTTGGCCAGCGTCAGGCCCGCGCCGCAGGCGATCACCGCCCCCATGCCGCGCGCCTGGGTGAACAAGAGGCCGAAGGCGGCGATGGCCAGCGCCGCGCCCACGATCAGATGCTTGCGCTCCAGATGCCCCGTGAACCACAGGCCCAGCAGCGGTCCCAGCGGCGCGGCGATGGCGATGATGAAGGTATAGAGCAGGCTGGTGGTCACCGCGATGCCTTGCGCGATCAGCAATGTCGGCACCCAGCTTGCGAAACCGTAATAGCCCACCGCCTGGAAGAGGTTGAAGACGATCAGCATGATGGTGCGGCCCCGATAGGCCGGCGCGAATATCTCCAGGAAGGCGCCACGGCCTTTCGCTTCCGGCACCTCTTTAATCGGCGCGCCGACCCAGGCCGGATTTTCCAGTCGCGCTTCCAGCTCCCAGGCGGAGACGATTTCTCCGGCCTCGGCAGCGCGGTCACGGCTCGCCAGCCAGCGCGGGCTTTCGGGCAGCCGCCGGCGCATCCACCAGGCGGCCAACGCTCCGGCAGAGCCCGCCATCACCACGAAGCGCCAGCCGTCCAGCCCCAGGATGACGCGCGGCACCAGAAGCCAGCCCAGCAGCGCCGCCAGCGGAATCGCCAGGAACTGGATCACGTTGGCATAGGCGAAGGCGCGGCCGCGCAGGGCGGGCGGACATATCTCGGCAATATAAGTGTCGATGGTCACCAGCTCCACGCCCACGCCGACGCCGCAAAGAAACCGCCACAGATTGAGGCCGAAGGCATCCGTCTGGAACGCCATCACCAGGCTGGCGACGGCATACCAGACCAGGGACCAGGTGAAGATCGCGCGCCGGCCCATGCGGTCGGCGACGAAGCCGAACAGCGCCGTGCCCACGAACAGCCCGGCGAAGAAGGCGGCGAAGAATCCGGCCACGCCGGTGGTGCCAAACAGGCCCGGCGTGGTTGTGGTCAGGATGCCGGACTTGACCAGCCCTGGCGCGACATAGGTGCCCAGGAACAGGTCATAGAATTCGAAGAAGCCGCCAAGCGACAGCACCGTGATGCGCCGCCAGGTGCCGGCCGTCGCGGGCAGCGCCGCCAGCCGGGCCGCGATGGTCTCAGCCCCGGTCATGCCTTTGCCGCCCTTTCGCCCATGGCCGGTTTATAGCGGATTCGGCGCGTGCTTTAGGCTTTTTGATCGCGCATGGCCTGTGCCATGCTCGCTCCTTTCCAGCAGCGGGAGTTCCAGAATGCTCAAAGGCAGGGTTGCCCTCGTCACCGGGTCGACCAGCGGCATCGGCTTGGGCATAGCCCGCGCCCTGGCGGCAGAAGGCGCAGATGTGATGCTCAACGGCTTCGGTGAGGCCGATGCGATCGAAAAGGAGCGCGCGGGCCTGGAAAAGGAATTCGGCGTCCGGGCCCGCCATCATGGCGCCGACATGACGCGGCCGGACGAGATCGCCGCGATGGTGGCCGAGACGGAAAAGACGTTCGGCGCCGTGGACATACTGGTCAACAATGCCGGTATCCAGTTCGTCTCGCCTGTCGAGAATTTCCCGCCCGAGAAATGGGACGCGATCATCGCCATCAACCTGTCGTCGGCCTTCCATGCGGTGCGCGCCGCGGTGCCCGGCATGAAGGCGCGCAAATGGGGCCGCATCATCAATATCGCCTCGGCGCATGCGCTGATCGCCTCGCCCTTCAAGTCGGCCTATGTCGCCGCCAAGCACGGCATCGCCGGCCTGACCAAAACGGTGGCCCTGGAAACCGCCACCCATGGCATCACCGCCAACGCCATCTGTCCGGGTTATGTATGGACGCCGCTGGTGGAAAAGCAGATTCCGGCCACCATGCAGGCGCGCGGCCTGACCCGCGAGCAGGTTATCAACGATGTGCTGCTGGCCGGCCAGGCGACCAAAAGGTTCGTTTCCGTGGAGGAGATCGGTGCGCTGGCCGTGTACCTGTCCGGCGAGATGGCGCGCTCGATCACAGGGGCCCTCATCACCATCGACGGCGGCTGGACCGCCGCCTGAACGGCCGCCCCTGCCGCTGTTCAACGCCGGCTATTTCAACTCGGCGGCGACCGCGTCGATACCGGCCTGCGAGCATATCTCGTCATTGCTGGCGCCCACTGCGCCGGAGGATGCGACCGCGCCGATCACCTCGCCGTGATACTTGATCGGCACCCCGCCGCCCACCGTGGTCAGGCCACGGACATTGGGCATGGCGGTGCCCAGCGTGCCGCCGCGCGCCTTGGAAAAGTTCAGGGAGGTGGCGAAGCGGTTGGCCAGGGTCAACGCGGTATAGGCCTTGTCCTGCGCCAGGTTGACGGTGTGGGGACCGGTCTCGTCGTCGCGCAGGAATGCCTTTATGGTGCCGCTGCGATCCACCACGACCATGGTAGTGTGAAAGCCCATCTTGCGGCACTGGTCGATGCCGGCGCGCGCGATCTTTTCGGCCATGTCCAGCGAGATCTCGTGGGTGGCGATCACCCCGCTGGCGCCGGTCACCGGCGGATAGGAGGCCGGCGCGGGCAAGGGCTGGGCCGATGCGGTCGCCGCAAGACTGGCAACGGCGCCTGTGACGACGAGCGAAAGAAAAGCAATGCGCATGAACGCCTCCCCCACAATTATTGCGGCAGGAGGCTATTGCATCGCCCCGGGTTGTCAACCGGTTCGACCGGCTTGAGGATCTGCTGAAAAGGATGGACCAATGGACGAAGGCGTCAGGCGGAGGGGCGGCCGTTTCCGGTGACCTTCGGCGATGCCCCCGATGAACGGATGAAAAGGAGATATCATGGCGAAGAATGCATCCCCCTCCGAATTGATCGACGCGCGGATCAACGAACTGGGCGACTGGCGGGGCCGGATGCTGGAAAAGCTGCGGGCTCTCATCCACCAGGCCGATCCGGCTGTCGTCGAGACCTGGAAGTGGAGAGGGGTTCCGGTGTGGGAGCATGACGGGATCATCTGTACCGGCGAAACCTACAAGAGCGTCGTGAAGATGACCTTCGCCAAGGGCGCGTCGCTCAAGGACCCCGCCGGCCTGTTCAACGCCAGCCTGGAGGGCAAATACCCGCCGAGCCATCGATTTCCATGAGGGCGACCGGATCGACGAGAAGGCGCTCAAGGCGCTCATTCGCGCCGCGGTGGCTGAACGCATCGCGGCCGGCGCGCGCAAGGAAAACCGCGCCGGACGGCGGGAAAGCCGCGCAACCGGGCAAAAGCAGACCTTAACCCCGGAATCCCCGGCCTTTTCCGCTCGGTGCAAATACTTCAGAATTCCGCGTGCGCTTTCGATCCATTGCCCTCGCCGGCGCGGCCGCTTTCGCATTGAGGGCACCGGCCTCCGCCGCCGATGCGCCGATATTGCCCACAATGTCGCCGGATCGCCGGGCCGCGGAGGCGTCAGCCTGTTCGCGCAGGGCGACGGAATTGCGCGCGGACCTGCGTCGCATCCACGACCATGCCGGCGTCACCACGGTCTTCGTCACACACGACCAGGAAGAAGCGTTCGCCGTCGCCGACCTGGTGGCGGTGATGAAAGACGGCCGCATCGAGCAGTTCGGCACGCCTCCGGAAGTCCGCTGGATGCCCAAGACCGCCTTTGTGCAGGAGTTCCTTTCTCGATAGCGCCAGGCTAACGCGCTTGCAGGAGCGAAGCCGCGAGGACACGCATCACAATAAAATAGGCCAGGGCGCCACGAGCGTAACGAGTGGTGCCCCAGGCCCCCGTGCCCGCAGCGGCGCAAGCCGCGAGGACACGCATCACAATAAAATAGGCCAGGGCGCCACGAGCGTAGCGAGTGGTGTCCCAGGCCCCGCGCGCCCGCAGCGGCGCAAGCCGCGAGGACGCGCATCACAATAAAATAGGCCAGGGCGCCACGAGCGTAGCGAGTGGTGCCCCAGGCCGGACTTGAACCAGCACGCCGGTGAAGGCGACAGATTTTGAGTCTGCTGCGTCTACCATTCCGCCACTGGGGCAGCGAAAAATCGAATGGCCGCGGGACTATAGCGGCGAAAATCGTCCGGTCAACGCACCTGTCCACTGCCCTGCCTCCCCGCCAAAATGCCCGCTTGCGCCGACTCGTTCCGGCGCTAATCTGCGGCCCCATGAACGCCCCCCTCAAAGACCTGCATCTGCCGCGCTCCGACTGGAGCCGTGAGGAGATCGCCGCCCTGTTCGCCCTGCCCTTTCCGGAGCTGCTGTTCCGGGCACAGAGCGTGCACCGTGCCCACTTCGATCCGACGGAGGTTCAGGTCTCGACTCTGCTGTCGATCAAGACCGGCGGCTGCCCGGAGGATTGCGGCTATTGCTCGCAGAGCGCCAAATACGAGACGGGGGTGAAGGCCTCCAAGCTGATGGCGCTGAACGCGGTGTTGGCCGATGCCGCCCGGGCCAAGGCGGCCGGCGCCAGCCGCTTCTGCATGGGGGCCGCCTGGCGCAGTCCGAAGGACCGCGACCTGGACCAGGTCTGCGCCATGGTGGAAGCCGTCAAGGCGATGGGCATGGAGACCTGCGTGACACTGGGCATGCTGACCGCGCCCCAGGCGTCGCGGCTGAAGGACGCGGGCCTGGACTATTACAACCACAATCTCGACACCTCGCCGGAATATTATCCGCAGATCGTCAGCACACGGACATATCAGGACCGGCTGGATACGCTGGACCGTGTGCGCAGCGCCGGCATCAATGTCTGTTGCGGCGGCATCGTCGGCATGGGTGAAAGCGCAGGCGACCGCGTCGGATTGATCCATGCCCTGGCGACCCTGCCGGTCCATCCCGAAAGCGTGCCGATCAATGCCCTGGTGCAGATCAAGGGAACGCCGGCCGGCCCCAGCGCGCCGCTCGACCCGCTGGATTTCGTGCGGATGATCGCGGCCGCGCGCATCACCATGCCCAGATCGATGGTCCGTCTTTCCGCCGGCCGCGACGAGATGAGCGATGAGACCCAGGCGCTGTGCTTCCTGGCGGGCGCCAATTCGATCTTTTATGGCGAGAAGCTGCTGACGACGCCCAACCCGGAGGCCGGCGCGGACAAGGCCCTGTTCGACCGGCTGGGGATGGTGCCCATGCCGCTTGCGACGGAGGCCGGTCATTAGCCGCCTGCTGCTGCTGCTGGTGGTTCTGGTGCTGGCATCGGTGATGCTGGCCCCGGTGATGATGGCGTTCGAGTTCGATCCCATGCCGGGTGACATCGCTTTCACCCTGAATCAGCACCATTATCAGGTTCCCGTGCTGTGGAGCCTGTGCGCGGGTGCCGGCCTGGCCCTTTTATATTTGATGCTGAGGAAGTAAGAGCGGCTCCGGAGCCTGCCGGACGAGTCGCCATGAGCCTTCGCAAGATTTCCCGCGCCCTGATTTCCGTTTCGGACAAGACCGGCCTGGTCGAATTCGCCAAGGGATTGGCGGACCAGGGCGTGGCGCTGATCTCCACCGGCGGCACCGCCCGGGCGTTGCGCGACGCGGGCCTGAAAGTCAGCGACGTGTCCGAGATCACCGGCTTCCCCGAGATGATGGACGGGCGGGTCAAGACCCTGCATCCAATGGTGCATGGCGGGCTTCTGGCGTTGCGCGACAAATCCGATCACGCCGCCGCGATGAAGGATCACGGCATCGCTGGCATCGACCTGCTGGTCTGCAACCTCTATCCCTTCGAGTCGACGGTGGCCGGCGGCGCCGATTTCGAGACCGCGATCGAGAATATCGACATCGGCGGCCCGGCCATGACCCGCAGCGCCGCGAAGAATCACGACTGGGTGACGGTGGTGGTCGATGTGGAGGATTACCGCGCGGTCCTGGACGAGATGAAAGCCAATGGCGGCGCCACCACGGCGGCGCTGCGCCGCCGCCTGGCCCAGCGCGCCTTTGCCCGCACCGCCGCCTATGACGCGGCGGTGTCGAACTGGTTCGCGGGCCGGTTGGAAAAGGACGGCGAGACCGCGCCACCGCGCCGCCGCGCCTTTGGCGGCCTGTTGCGCCAGCCCTTGCGCTATGGCGAGAACCCCCACCAGAAAGCCGCCTTCTATGTCGACGGCGATCCGCGCCCGGGCGTCGCCGGCGCCCGCCAAATCCAGGGCAAGGAACTGTCCTACAACAACATCAACGACACCGACGCGGCCTATGAGCTGGTGGCGGAATTCGATCCGGCCAAAGGCCCGGCCTGCGCCATTATCAAGCATGCCAATCCCTGCGGCGTGGCGTTGGGCAAGACCTTGAAACAGGCTTACCTGGATGCGCTGGCCTGCGATCCCACCAGCGCCTTCGGCGGCATCATCGCCCTCAACCAGACGCTGGACGGCGAAACGGCGGAGGAAATCTCGAAGATTTTCACCGAGGTGATCATCGCCCCCGACGCCACCGAAGAGGCAAAAATGGTGCTGGCGGCGAAGAAGAACCTGCGCCTGCTGCTGGCGGGCGGCCTGCCCGACCCGCTGGCGGAAAGTCTGACCTATCGTTCGGTTTCGGGCGGCTTCCTGGTGCAGACCCGCGACAATGGCCGGGTCACGCGCGACATGCTGAAAGTCGTGACCCGGCGCGCGCCCACCGATCGGGAGATCGCCGACATGCTGCTGGCCTTCACCATCGGCAAGCATGTGAAGTCCAACGCCGTGGTCTATGTGAAGGACGGCTCGACGGCGGCGATCGGCATGGGCCAGACCAACCGCGTGGATTCGGCCCGCATCGCGGCACAGCGCGCGAAAGAGGCGCAGCGGCTGGCCGGCTGGGACCAGCCGCGCACGGTGGGTTCGGCGGCGGCGTCGGAAGCCTTCTTCCCCTTCCCTGACGGACTTCTGGCGGTGGCCGAGGCCGGCGCCACGGCCGTGATCCAGCCGGGTGGCTCGGTCAACGATCAGAAGGTGATCGACGCGGCAAACGAGGCGGGGCTGGCGATGGTTTTCACCGGCATGCGCCACTTCCGGCACTAAAGGAAGCAACGCCGCAGACACAGCGCGAGGATTTTTGCGGCGTGAGAAGGAGCGGGGAGCAATGTGGCCAAGACGGCCATGAGCGACCCCGCGACATACTCACGACGCAAAAGGCCCGCGCCTACTTCTTGAAGACTTCGTCGGCGCCTACGCCCCAGATGCGGGCCTTCGTTATCCAGCCGTCGATCCCTTCGCCGCTGATGCGGCAAAAGTCGCGCCGGCAAGCCTTCACCTCGGCCACCGCGCCCGGATCGGCCAGGGCGACCACCTTCTCGTCGCCGGGCCGCGCAAGGATGGGCGCGCGCCCCTTGCCCGTGATCAGTACGGTGCGTTTTTCCGACAGCATGACGGCGCTCATCCAGCCGATCGCGCCATCCGGGGCCAGCACCTTGCGCCAGGTATCGAAGCTGTTGAGGATCGCGAAGGGATAACCCTTGTGCCGGTAGACCCACAGGATGCGATGCTGATAGCTGGGGCCCTGGCGCAGGTTCGCCTTGCTGACCCTCAGGCTGACATAGCGCTGGATTTTGGGGGCCGCTTCCGCCGCCAGGGCGGGCCCGCCCGCCAGAAGGACGGTCAGAAGGGCTGCGGCAAAAAGAACAGGCACGCTCTGGCTCATCCTGTAAACTCTGTAGCCCGAATGATTTAGCAGCCGTCACCGCTTCCGTCATCCCTGCGGCTGGGCTTAAATGCCGTCCTTTAATGCCCCGTCCATCCGAAAGCATCCCATGCCAGGCAAGAAGCCGCTCGTCATCGTCACGCGCAAACTGCCCGAAGCGGTGGAAACCCGCATGCGCGAGCTGTTCGATGCCAGGCTCAAGCTGGACGATGCCGCGATGACCCCGGCCCAGTTGGCCGAGGCGATGGCCACGGCCGACGTGCTGGTGCCCACGATCACCGACCGCATCGACGCGCGGCTGATCGCGAAGGCGGGCGCAAACCTGAAACTGATCGCCAATTTCGGCACCGGGGTGGACAATATCGATGTGCGCGCCGCCACCGAAAAAGGCATCGCGGTCACCAATACGCCCGGTGTGCTGACGGAAGACACCGCCGACATGACCATGGCGCTGATCCTGGCGGTGCCGCGCCGGCTGGTGGAAGGGGCCAAGACGCTCGAAAAGGACAGGTTCAAGGGCTGGTCGCCCACCTGGATGCTGGGCCATCGCCTGCACGGCAAGCGGCTGGGCATCGTGGGCATGGGGCGCATCGGGCAGGCGGTGGCGCGCCGCGCCCGCGCCTTCGGGCTGGGCATCCACTATCACAATCGCAAGCCCGTGCATCCCGACATCGAACAGGAACTGGAAGCGACCTATTGGGACAGCCTGGACCAGATGCTGGCGCGCATGGACATCGTCTCGATCAACTGCCCGCACACGCCCGCCACATACCATCTGCTGTCGGCCCGGCGGCTGAAGCTGATGAAGCCCAGCGCCTATATCGTCAACACCTCGCGCGGCGAGGTGATCGACGAGACCTGCCTGGCGCAGATGCTGGAACGGAGCGAATTGTCGGGCGCCGGCCTGGACGTGTTCGAGTATGAGCCCGCCATCAATCCGAAGCTGCTCAAGGCGCGCAATGTGGTGCTGCTGCCGCATATGGGATCGGCCACGGTCGAAGGCCGCATCGAGATGGGCGAGAAAGTGATCGTCAATATCCGCAGCTTCGTGGACGGCCACCCGCCGCCCGACCGGGTTATCCCCGCGATGCTGTAGGGCGCACCGCAGATGGCTTTTCCAGGCAGGCCGCGGCGATTTCGGGACGAAATTTTGGCCCCCTCCCCCTTGTCCACCCCTGCCCTGTCCACCATCCCCGGCCACGTCCTTCCGACCCCTGTTGCACGCTGGGGCAGCTTAGGGGTCGTGGCGCCGAAGTCCATGTGGATATGCGGCCATCGGCATTCGCGCCGGGGCGGGCGGTCGCGGTGCCTGTCTTTCAATCGCGGAACAGCAGCGAGGCGAATTCGCGCAGGCTCCGCCGCCATGACAGGAATTCGTGCGCGGTGTTGGGCGAAACATAAAAGACGCTGTTGATGCCGGCGTCTTTCAGGGCCTGCGCATTCGCACGCGGATCTATGGGCGGACCGCCCGGCGGGCCCACACGTCCGCCTTCGAGTTCACGGCTGCCGAAGCTGACAAAAACCAGTTTCACCTTCTGGCGAAATCCGGGAACCTTGTCGACATCGGCCAGCGAAAAGCTCCCGCCGCTGAACAGGCCGATATAGGCGAATTTGTCCAAATTGGCCGGCGCGATGCGCTGGGTCTCGAACCCGCCCATGGAAAGCCCCGCCATGGCGCGATGGAGCGCATCGGCGCGCGTTCGGAAATGCCCGTCGATATAGGGGATCAGTTCATCGATCAGGACGGTCTGGAAGGGCCTGATGTCGAACCGGGACAGGCCGCCGGGGCCGGGCCGGATGTCATTGGTCATGCCATAGGTCATGACGATGATGAAGGGCTGCGTCTTTCCGGCGGCAATCAAGTTATCCATGATGAGATTGGCATGGCCCTGATTGGACCAGGCGGTCTCGTCCTCGCCCCAGCCATGCTGCAGATAGAGCACCGGATAGCGCATGGCCGGGTTTGTCCCATAACCGGGCGGGGTATACACAAAGGCGCGGCGGACCGTGCCGGTGCTGGGCGAAGGAAAGAGCACCTGCTGCACATTGCCGTGCGGAACATCCTTGAGCGCATAGAAGTCCGCGTCATGCGCCGGAATTTCGACGCCGCTTTCCCAACGTGTCGAGCCGTAGAAATTCAAGGCGCCAGGATCGTTGAAGGTGCCGCCGTCCACGGTCAGGTGGTAATAGTGGAAGCCTTCGTCCAGCGGGCCCGCCGTCGTGCCGGTCCAGGCGCCGTCCGCCCCCTTCGTCAGGGCGGTGCCGCCCTGGCCGCGAAGGCCGAGACTGGCGCGGACCGCCTGGGCATCCGGCGCGACGACGCGAAAGCGCACATAACCCTGTGAGTTGACCTGCGGATATTGCTGGCCCGGCTGATTCAGGGATGACGGCTTGAAATCGTCCAGGGGAGCACCGGTCTGTGCGGGCGCCGGCCCCAGCGACAGGGCGACAAGAATCGCGGCCCCCAAGATGGCGAATGATCTGTTCATCTGACGCCCCCCTTGAAACCGTGCCCCTTCACAGACGCCTGCGCGGGACGGATTTCATCGGAAACATTGCAGGACCGCGGCCTTTGCGCAAGCGGCGCCGGTGAGTGATGAACCCCGGGGGCTACTTCTGACTCGCGTTGCAACGGAGCTGGGGCGCGATGATTTGCGCCCTGTTCGTCTCCCTTCGCGCAGAGAGCACTAAAATGCTGACTGGTCTCGGCTTTCAAGCATTTCGGAAGGGTTACAAACCTCCCGCATTGATCTTTTCCTGTCGCACCGCGCTAATGGGGAGGCGGCGGTTGTGCGAGAGCTATCCCCGAGTGAGTTCAGCCAAGAAGGTGGCAGACTGATTATCCTGCCCGATCTGGAAGTGCGCGATTAGAGCAAGTTGTGACCAAATTGAACCGCTGCGCCGGAGGGATTTTGTGACGCGGGCAGGAGGCGGGTGCAGCTCGTATCGGCAATACGGGCAAGCCCACCGACAACCCCACGGCGCAAAAGACCCCGGCCCTTCGGGTTGCGTTGCGGCGGGCGCCCGCGGTGTCGCCGCGCTCGACCGTATTGCCGATACGCCCTTCGCGCGGCTCCTGGCGGATCACCACGCCGCAACGCAACGCTGCCGATTCAATCTGGTCACAACTTGCTCTAGGTGAGGCGACGTCCGCTTTCGGGCGCCAAGCGGACATATTCTTCAGCGCATGCGCGTTCGGGAATGGCGCATCACGCGTCGGCGCCTTTCAGGGCCGCGCCGAGCAAGCCGCACCACGCTATCAATTACCCCCTTGCGGGAGGGGGGATTATTGGCCTCTAGCCGGCCTTCAGCGTGGCGTCGAACAGTTCGACCAGCTTCTCGAAGGCGCGTTCGGCCTGAAGTTCGTTGTAAACGTCCCGCCCCGGCACCGTCCAGCCATGACGGGTACCCTCATAGGTTTCGCTCTGGAAAGCGCCATGCCAGTCGCGCAATGCCCGTTCCAGGGT
Source organism: Hyphomicrobiales bacterium (assembly GCA_040255825.1). GTDB lineage: Bacteria > Pseudomonadota > Alphaproteobacteria > Micropepsales > Micropepsaceae > Rhizomicrobium. The sequence goes on from JBDZVS010000005.1 coordinate 115,172, forward strand.
GGCGATCCGTTCGCGCGTCATGGACCGGTCGTTCACCGCATGCCCGAAATAAAGCCGCGCCTTCACCCGCGGCAGTTGCAGGTGCGGGCTGTCTGGCCTGTCGGTGACCAGCATGCCGCCGTGAAAGGACGCGGCCGCCGCGATCCTGTCCGGCGCCGCGGCGGCGGTGCGAAGCGCCATCGCGCCGGTGAAGCAATATCCCACCACGCCCAGCATGCCCGGCTTGACGCCGCGCCGGCCCGACAGGAAATCCGCATATGCCGCGCCGTCGCTTTCCATCTGGGCCGGCGTTTCGGACCGGGACAGCGCCGCCAGCGCCTTCTGCTTTTCCGCGCCGTCCGCCGGCTCGAATCCGTTTTCACGCACGGGCGAGTAGCGGAAGAAGACGTTGGGCATCAGCACGGCGAAGCCCGATTGCGCCAGCCGCTGCGCCATGCCGATATTGGCCGGCCGGATGCCCCAGATATCGGTATAGAACAGCACGCCGGGAAACTCCGCCACGGCGTCGGGCCGGAAGAACAGCGCTTCCACGTGCGCCCCGTCCCGGTCGATCTCAAGTTTTTCCGCGATCATAGCTCTCTTCGTAAATGACGGCATTCCAGTAACGCACGCGATGGCTTCCGGTGCGGAAAAAACCGCGCTTGCGAAGTCGGCGTCCGATCATCGCGTTGAAATAGCCGTGGGCGACAAGCGCCGCCGCCCCGCTCTGGCGGGCGTGCGCGACCAGGATGTCCGCGGCCTGCGCCGCCCGGTCCCTCGCCTTCCTGTAACCTTCGATACCGGGCGTGTAGCCGGCGTGCCAGAGGATGCGCGCCACCACCGCCCATGTGGGCACCGTCAGGCTGATGAGCGGAATGCGGGGACTGGCCAGCGGCGCCTCGGCAAACAGGGGATCGACCAGAAGTTCGGCATGGGGCGCCAGCACGCGCGCGCTTTCGGTGCTGCGTGGCCTGTCGCTGGCGAAGACCGCGTCCAGCTCGCGCACCAGGTCGCGCAACTCCTCCGGCGGCAGGCTCGCCGGGTCCAGGCCCGCCGCCTCATACGCACCGATATAGTCGGCGAAGCCTGTGTGACCGGTGCGCGGCTTAAGCGCGATGGCGGGCTGACCGTGGCGAATGAGGATGATGCGCGCGCGCTGGCCCGTCCCGGTCACGAAGCGTACCTGATCGCGATTCCCCGGCGGCGATGGGTGCGGCGCATCGGGGGACGAGTCGTGAATCCCGGAAACATATCCGTCCAGCCGCCAAGAGAAGTCCCCGAAGTTACAGGAAAAATGCCCAAGGCAGGAGCGTGCCGCCCATTTTCCGGGCAGCGGTGTGTTGCATTGCAACAACGCCGAGTCAAATCCGGCATTCCAAGGCCTCAAAGGGGTTCGCACAGGCCCCCTATCGTATTGAAGAAGACCTTTCAAATCCGAAATGTCAGACCGTTGCGGACATTTTCCGCCACACCTGGCGCCACAAAGCGCCGCTCACGAGAGGATCAATGATGAGAAATCTGACCAAGACGCTTCTGGGCGCGGCCGGCCTTGCCGTCCTGTTCGCCGGCAACGCCTATGCCCAAGGAGGCGGATTGCTGGGCTCCGATTTCGCCATCACCGGCGCGGTGGCGGTGCAGTCCGACTACCGCTTCCGCGGCATCGCACAGAATGCCAAGGAGGTGTCTCCCGAAGCCACGCTGAATCTGGTGGGGCCGGACGGATTCTATGTCGGCACCTGGGCCGCCAAGACCGACTGGGGAGCGCTGCGTCCCTCGGGCGGCACCAACAACCCGTCCTATGAGACGGACTTCTACTTCGGCAAGCACACCGAGATCCTGGATTCGGACCTGAATATCGAGGGCTATTACTATGCCTATCCCGACTTCAATGCCGGCGGCGGCCCCAACGCCAGCTTCTTCGAGATCATCACCCAGCTCAGCCACACCTTCGGCCCGCTGTCGGCGACGGCGACCTGGGCCTATTCGCCCGAGTTCGCGCTGGGCGGCGGCACCGGCAACTATCTGGCCGGTAACCTGACCCTGCCGATCAACGACTGGCTGTCGATCAGCGGCAATGTGGGCCATCAGTGGGTCCAGGCCGCCAAGTTCGCGGGCTCGTCGGACTATACCCACGCCGATTTCGGCGGCACCCTGACCTACAGGTCGCTGTCGCTGGACTTGCGTTACGTCACCACCGACCTGAACAAGGCCCAGTGCGGTTTCTACATGGGCACGGTCAATGCGTGCTCGGGCGGGTTCACGGCGCTTGTGACCTACAATATCGCACGCTGGCCCTGGTAGCAGGCATCCGGCCACGAAAGACGGAAGGCCCGCGGCATCCCGCGGGCCTTTTGTTTATCCGAAGGGATGCGCAACGGCGCTGACGGGGAAAATTGGTCGGAGAGAGAGGATTCGAACCTCCGGCCCCTACGTCCCGAACGTAGTGCTCTACCAGGCTGAGCTACTCTCCGAACCAGTGGCAGGAGCGGCGCCCTTGCCTCGGGAGGCGCCCTTATAACGGTGGCCCCGCGGGCCCGCAACCGCCCGGAAAAGCCATTTTCAAAGAGGCGCTTCGCCTCGTTTGCGGAAAGCCCCGGCTCCCGGCTATAGAGGCGCGCCGCGGGCTGCATTCCCGCCCGGTGGGGCGTCGCCAAGTGGTAAGGCACTGGATTTTGATTCCAGCATTCGAAGGTTCGATCCCTTCCGCCCCAGCCAACCCACCCCGGCGGCAATTCCGTCGCCCGGAACCCGCGCGAGTGCGATGCTGCGGCTAATGCGGCAACGCAAAGGCGACATAAGCCGCCCCCTGAGCCGCCTTCTTGTCGCGGGCATTGTCGGCCTGGATCAGGACATATTGCCGGCCGCCCGCCATATAGGTGATGGGCGTGGCGTTGCCCGCATAGGGCAGCTTTGCGTCCCACAAAAGCTTGCCGTCGCTTGCGTCGAAAGCGCGAATCTTCTTGTCATGGAGCGTGGCGCCGATGAACAGAAGCCCGGTGGCGGTCAGGATCGGGCCGCCGTAATTCTCCGATCCGGTGACCATGCCCTTGGCGGCCAGCTCGGGATATTCGCCAAGCGGTATGCGCCACAGATATTCGCCGCTGTTGAGGTCGATGGCGTTCAGCGTCCCCCAGGGTGGCGCCACCGCCGGATAGCCATCGGGATCGAGGAATTTGCGATAGCCGGTGAAGGCATAGCGCGCCTGGGCGGGCGCGACACCGGTGACTTCCTTGCGGCCGGCGGTGTCCTTGCCGGTGACAAGATAATCCAGCAGCGCCTTCAGCGTGTCGCCCGTCAGCGATGCAAAGGCAGGCATGCGGCCGCGCCCGGTGTGGATCACATCGGTGATCTGGTCCGGCGTCAGGCGCCTGGCGGCATCTATCAGCGAAGGGAAAGCCGGCGGCGATCCTGCCCGGTCCTGGCCGTGACAGGCGGCGCAATGGTCGCGGTAGGTGGTGGCGCCCAGCCCGCCGCCGCCGGCCGGCTCGGTCAGCCCGCCGGTCCAGGCAATGTCGTTGGCGTTCAAGTAAATAATGCCGCGCCTGCCATCGGCAGCCGATCCACCCCACTCCGCGCCGCCGTCGAAGCCCGGCATCACCACGGTCTGCCGGTCCAGGCGCAGCGGCGCAAAGGGCCCGTCACTGTGAAACGTCCTGAACCGCTCCAACGCCCATTGGTGGGCCTGCGCCGTGCGATCCGTCAGGCCGCTTTCGTCCAGATGCTGGCGGGCATAGGGCTTGGGGATTTGGCTTTCCGGCTGGGTGGGAGACGATATTTCACCCGGAACGTCCGACCTGGGCACCGGCGTTTCGACGATCGGGAAAAGCGGTTTGCCGGTGACACGGTCCAGCACGAACAGGAAGCCCTGTTTGGTGGGCTGGGCGATGGCATCCACCATCCGGCCGTCATGCTTCACTGTCAGCAGCAGGGGCGGGGAAGGAAAATCCCGGTCCAGAATGTCATGGTGTACGCCCTGGAAATGCCAGAGCAGCTTTCCGGTATCGGCATCCAGCGCCAGCAGCGAATTGGCATAGAGATCGTCGCCCACGCGGTCGGCGCCGTAAAAATCGTTCACCGCCGAGCCGGTCGGCGCATAGACGATGCCGCGCTTCTCGTCGATCACCATGCCGGCCCAACTGTTGGCGCCGCCCGCCGTCTTCAGGGCTTGCGCGGGCCAGGTCCGGCTGCCCGGCCGGCCGGCCTCGGGAATGGTGTGGAAGCTCCAGCGCAGCTTGCCGCTGCGCACATCGAAGGCGCGGATCATGCCCGGCGCGGCGGGCGCCGATTCTCCGGTGCGAAAGCCGGTGATGATCATGTCCTTCCAGATCACGCCCGGCGTCGTCAACGACAGATAGAAGCTCTCCGGATCGCGCCCCATGCCTTTACGCAGATCGATATGGCCGTGATCGCCAAAATCGTCGATCGGCCTGCCGGTGGCCGGATCCAACGCGAACAGCAGGTACATGCAGGAGGCGAACAGGCGCTTCTCGCGGCCGTCGCTCCAGTATGCCAGCCCGCGCTGGGCGCCCTGCCCCTTGATGCCCGGCGCGAAGGTCCACAGCAATTTCCCCGTCGCGCCATCCAGCGCGATGGTCTTGAGCGTGGGCGTATACGCATAGACGATGCCGCCGATGGCGAGCGGATGGGTCTGAGGATCGCCGGCCTCCTGCATCGCATAGGTCCAGGCCGGCGCCAGGTCCTTCACATTGGTCTTGGTGATCTGGGTCAGGCTCGAGTTGCGCGTCCCTTCCGGCCCGCCGCCATAGACGGACCAGTCGGCGCCCGCGCCAAAGGCAGGCATGGTCAGGGCGAAAAGCAGAACAAGGGGCCACGACGATTTCATGCGTGCAGCTTCAGCCCTATTGCAATGTCAAGCATGGGACCGGCCGCATGACCGCGATTGCGGTCTCCCCCTGCCCATATGGCGACAGATAGCATGGCGCGGCTTCCCAGATCAGGATTTTTGCGCCACGGTGCGGCCGCAAATCTCGGGGCAAAGCCATGTCCGACAGCCGCGTCAGCCTGGAAAAGGCCAACACCATCATCGCCGCCGCCTTTGCCAAAGGGCGGGAGATGGGGCTCAAGCCCCTGTCCTGCGTGGTGACGGATGCGGGCGGCCATGTGATCGCCTTCCAGCGCCAGGACGGCACATCCTTCCTGCGGCTGGAGATCGCGCTGGGCAAGGCGGCGGGCGCGCTGGCCCTGGGCGTCAATTCGCGGCGCATCGGCGAGATGGCCCAGGAGCGACCCATCTTCATCGCCAACCTGGCCAAGGTCGCGGACAAGGGGCTGGTCCCGGCGGCGGGCGGGGTGATCGTGAAAGGCGCCGAGGGCCTGCCCATGGGCGCGGTCGGCGTGACGGGCGACACCTCCGACAATGACGAGATTTGCGCGCTGGCGGGAATCGCGGCGGCCGGACTGACCGCCAACTGAGCCTGACTTGCGCTAGATGGAGCGCGGAATGTGGATCTGGCGCACAAAGCGCACTTCCCAGAAGGGTTTTGACGGCACCCCGTCAGAGCGCGAGGTCGCCGGATAGCGCACGGTGAAGAACATGAAGGCTTCGCTCAGGGGCTTGTCCTTCTCGTCCAGTTCCTGGAAATACATGCCCGAGCTGATGATGCCGTTGCCGATGTCGCGCTCGCGCACCAGCGGCGGCGCCAGCTTGTGGCCGGCCACGGCGGCAAAGCGGCGCGCGGCATCGATGAAGGGCGCTCCGTCCAGCGGCGCGTCGCTGTAACGGCGCAGCGCACAGGCGTGATAGGGCGGCACCTGCACCGTCAGCACATAGCTGGTTTCGCCGCCCGCGATCATCCAGCCCATGCCCGGATCGACGTGCAGGAACGACCCGACTTCGGCAGGGGTCAGTTGCCGGTGACCCTCGCCGGCGACATGGGCGCTCAGCGCCTTGTCATCGGGAAACTGCTTCAGGCAATAGGCCGAGAACAGGTTCACGAACTCGCCGGAAACCGGCGCCGCATTGTCCTGCTGCGCGCGCGCATCCGCCGTTATCAGCAGAAGCGCGCAGCACAGCAGGGCGCGCATCATGCGGTGACCTGTTCCTGCCCGGCATGAAGACGACGGTCGGGATTGACGAAGAACCAGGCCAGGGCACAGGCCACCGCCACCGCCGCGGCGATGTAGAAGGCCATCGCCCAGCCGAACCGGACGGCGAACCAGGGCGTGGCCGAGGCGGTGATGGCGCCGGCGATCTGGCCGCCCATATTGACGATGCCCGAGATCACGCCGGTATGCGGCCCGCCATAATCGGCGGCCACTGCCCAGTAGGTCGCCTGCCCCAGATAAAGCGCGCCCGCTCCGCCGGCCAGCACCAGCACCGCCAGGGTGGCGTTCTGGACCTGGGCGCCCACGACCAGGAAGACGGCGGTGATGGCCAGGGTGAAGGCGCCATACAGGCTGCGGCCCCAATACTGGCCCTTGTGCTTGACCAGCCAGTCGCTGATGACCCCGCCGATCAGGCAGCAGGTGGTCATCGAGATGAAGGGCAGCATGGCCAGGAAGCCGCTTTCCTTCAGATTGATGCCGCGCCCGTCGGCCAGATAGATGAAGAACCAGTTGAGGAAGATGAACGCGACGTAGCCGAAGGCGAAATAGGCGATGGCCACGCCCCACACGTCGCGACTGGTGAAGATGCGGCCCCACGGCACCGGCGGCATGGGTCCTTCGATCTTCTCCGGCAGGCCGGCCTCGATCTGGTCGCGCTCCGCCGCGGTGATGCGGGGATGCTCGCGCGGCGTGTCGCGGGAGAACCAGTACCAGACCGCGGCGACCGCAAGCCCGATGGCGGCGGAGAACCAGAACACGGCGCGCCAGCCATAGCCCAGCATGATGGCGACGACCAGGGGCTGGGACACTGCTGCGCCGAAGCCCACGCCCCCGAACACCCAACCATTGGCGACGCCGCGCTCGTTGGAGGGGAACCAGGCGGCGATGAACTGGTTGGACGAGGGATAGGCCACCGCCTCGCCCATGCCCAGCACGAAGCGCATCGCCACCAGCGCCCACAGCGCGCCGCCCATCGTCGGCGGGATCAGCGCCACGGCGGCGGAGAAGATGCCCCACCACACCAGGCCCAGCGTCAGGGTCAGGCGCGGCCCCAGCTTGCCCACGACCCAGCCGGCCGGGATCTGGAAGACCGCGTAACCAACCAGGAAGGCGCTGAAGACCCAGCCCAGCTCCACCTTGCCGATGCCGTATTCCTTGGTCATCTCCAGGCCGGCGACCGTGATGTTGGTGCGGTCGACATAGACCACCGCGCTCACCACGAAAATCCAGATGATGAGCAGATAGCGCAGCTTGTTCGTCATAGGGGTTCCTCTGGCGTGCCTTGCCTGAATGTTGTTCTTTTAGGAATGTTTCTTCGGGCGCGCACGGCCCCATTCCCCAGCGAGGCGCCAGCAAAGCCTAGTTCGGCCCTTTCGTCAAAGAGTCCGCCCGGTATCGGCCGTCATAGTGAGACGCCGGCAAGCCTGCCCGGCATCGCGGCAATGCGCCCGGCCCGGCAGGCTGGAAACACCACGCCCCTTGCTCCATTATGACGGCGCCCCACGACGATGCCTCCCAGCACGTCCAGAACACATTCCAGGAACACATCCATGACCAGAAAACTTCAAGGCAAGACCGCGTTGATCACCGGGGCGGCCGCGGGCATCGGCCGCGCCACCGCCGAGCTTTTCGCCGCCCAGGGCGCCAAGGTGATCGCCACCGACCGCGACATGTCGGGACTGGACGGTCTTGATGCCGACCGGCGCAAGCTGGACGTCACCGACGCCGCCGCGATCGCGGCGCTCGCCAAAGACGTCGGCCGCCTGGATGTGCTGTTCAACTGTGCCGGATTTGTCGAGAACGGCACCATCCTGGACAATGACGACGCCCAATGGGCGAAGTCGTTCGAGATCAACGTCTATGCCATGGCACGCACGATCCGCGCCTTCCTGCCCGCCATGATCGAAGGCGGCGGCGGCTCGATCATCAACGTCGCCTCTGTGGCGGGCTCGATCAAGGGCATTGCCAACCGCTGCATCTATGGCGCCAGCAAGGCGGCAGTGATCGGCCTGACCAAGTCGGTGGCGATCGATTTCGTGACCAAGGGTATCCGCTGCAATTCGCTGTGCCCCGGCACGGTCGATTCCCCGTCGCTGCAGCAGCGCCTGCGCGATACCGGCGATTATGAAGCCGCGCGCAAGGCCTTCACCGCCCGCCAGCCCATGGGCCGGCTGGGCACGGCCGAGGAGATGGCCTCCATGGTGCTGTGGCTGGCCAGCGACGACAGCAGGTTCGCGACGGGCCAGAACTTCATCGTGGATGGCGGCATCACGATCTGATTTTTGCCGGGCGCACGGGCAACGGCCCCGCCTATCCTGCGGCAAACCGCTTGCTTGACCCCTTGCCGCCGGCAGCGCACAAAGCCGCCGATGAAGGATTTTATCCGCGGCCTGAAGCAACTCGCGCTGATCGCCATGATCGTGCGCGCGCTGATGCCCGTGGGCTGGATGCCCGGCGCCGGCGTCGATACGCCGTTCGTGGTCTGCACCATGAACGGGCCGGTGCAACAGGGGCCGGACAAGGACAAGCTGCCGGCAGGCCATCACGACATCTGCCCCTTTGCCGCGGCGCCGCATCTGGCCGCCGTGCCCGAGCTGCCCCAGATATTCCCGCCGCGGATTTATGCCGGGACCGCACAGGCCGAACGCGCCTATGCCGCCATGCAGGCGGCGCGCTTTTCCCCCGGATCGCCGCGCGCCCCACCCCTGAACGCCTGAGCCTTTGACGTTCCATCCGCGGGGCCGCGTGTCCGCCGCGGCGCTCACGCACCATTTCAGGGAATCCGCATGTCTATTACCACGCGCCTTTGCGCCGGCGCTTCGCTGATCGCGCTCATTTCCACGCCGGCCCTCGCCCAGCAGACACAGGCCGGACTGGGGACCGAATTCGTCATCGTCTCGGTTCAACGGGAGGACGAAGCCCCAACCGCGCCGGACGTCGGGATCACGGCGGCCAAGGCCGGCGAGCAGATCAACACCGTCAATACCGAGGACATGCTGAAATATGCGCCCTCGCTCGTGGTGCGCAAACGCCATTTCGGCGACACCCAGGACCCTGTCGCCACCCGCACCTCGGGGGTCGGCGCCTCCGCCCGCAATCTGATCTTTGTCGACGGGATCATGATCAACAGCCCCATCGGCAACAACAACACCACCGCCAGTCCGCATTTCGCCGTCGCCGCGCCGCAGGACGTCAGCCGCATCGATGTGCTGTACGGCCCTTTCGCGGCGGCCTATGGCGGCGGTTCGATCGGCGCGGTGATCAACATCACCACGGCCATGCCCGACCGGTTCGAACTCTATGGTGACGCTGAGGGCGCGGTGCAGGATTACAGCCTCTATGGCAGCGGCGGCGCGGTGGGGACCTGGCAGCTTGCCGGAGGCATGGGCGACCGGATCGACGCTTTCTCGTGGCGTCTGTCGGTGAACCATCTGGATTCGGAGAGCCAGCCGCTTTCCATCGCCACCCTCGCCCGCCCCGCCGCCACCGGCACGGCGGGCACGCCCGTGACCGGCGCCCATGACGGCCAGTCGCGCACCGGCTCGCCCATCGCCGTCATCGGCGCCGCTGGGCTGGAGCACCAGATGCAGGACACCGGCACGCTGAAGCTGGCCTATGACTTTGCCGACGGGATGGAGCTGGCCTACACCGCCAGCCTGTTCCACCAGGACAAGGCGGCGGACGCCAGTACCTTCCTGCGCGACGGCGCGGGAAGCCCGGTCTGGTCGGGCAACCTCAACATCGGCGGCTACACCTATAATGTCGACGCGAGCAGTTTCTCCAACAACACCTATCACTGGCAGCAGACTCACCTTGCCCAGGGCCTGTCATTGAAATCGGCGCCGGAGGGCGACTTCACCTGGTCGCTGATCGCCAGCAACTATGCCTATCTCTTCGACAGCCAGCGCGTGCCGGGAACCGCCCTACCCGCCGCGACCACGGGCGGCGCCGGTTCGATCAACCGCCTGACCGGCACCGGCTGGTACACGCTGGATGCCAGCGGCGCCTGGCATGGCTTCAGCGGCCATGAGATTTCCTTTGGCCTGCATCGGGACGAGGAGACGCTGTCGCAGCGCAAATTCGCGGCCGCCGACTGGATCGGCGGCGCACCCGGCGCGATCATCCAGTCCGCGCACGGCCGCACGGCCACCGACGCCCTGTGGCTGCAGGACATCTGGAGCATCACGCCAAGCCTGAAGGCGGCGCTGGGGGCGCGGCTGGAAACATGGCGTGCCTATGACGGCGCCAACTATTCCGCCGCGCCGGCCCTGGACGTGGCGCAGCCCCACCTGTCCACCCAAAGCGTCTCGCCAAAACTGTCATTGGCCTGGCAGGTCTCGCAACCCTGGACGCTGACGGCCAACTGGGGCGGCGCCTATCGCATGCCCACCGTGACCGAGCTCTACCAGACCGTCACCACCGGCGCGGTCCTGTCGGTGCCCAATCCCGACCTGAAGCCGGAACACGCCAACAGCTTCGAACTGGCGGCCGAACGGCGCACCGAACATGGCATGGTGCGCCTGTCGCTGTTCCAGGAGGATATCGACGACGCGCTGCTGTCCCAGTCCGCGCCGCTGGTGGCCGGGTCGGCAAATCTCTACAATTACGTCCAGAACGTCGATCACACCCGCGTGCGCGGCTTCGAGCTTTACGCCGACAGGAACGATGTGATGATCCCCGGCCTGGAGCTGATGGGGTCACTGACCTTTGCCGATGGACGCATCACCAGGGACAGTGCTTTCGCCGGCGCGGTAGACAAGTTCATCCCGCAACTTCCCAGATGGCGCGCCAATGCGGTTGCGACCTACAGAGTCGATGCCTGGGCTTTCACCCTGGGCGCGCGCTACAGCGACAGGAGCTTCGGCACGATCGACAATTCCGATCCGGTATCGAACACCTGGCAGGGCTTTGCCGGCTATTTCGTGATCGACGCGCGGGCGCAGGTGAAGGTCGATGACAACTGGACCCTGTCGGCCGGCATCGACAATCTGAACAACGACAAATATTTCCTGTTCCATCCCTTCCCGCAGCGCACCTTCGTGATGCAGGTGCATTATGCGCAATAGTCCTGCGCGCGGCGCCATCGCCCCACAATGGAGACCCGACATGCGAATTGGAAACACCAACCTGTTCCACGTCCTGGCCATGACGGCGCTGGCGGTCCTGGTCGGCGTCGCCGTCGCCGACGCCGCGCCATTGACCGTCACCGGCGGCTGGTTCCGTGCGCTGCCCGCCGCGGTGCCCTCCGGCGGCTATTTCACCTTGCACAATGGTGCGGACAAGCCGGTGACACTGACCGGCGCACGCAGCCCGGCCTGTGGCAGCCTGATGCTGCACCAGAGCATGAACCACGGGGGCATGGGCATGATGGAACATATCGGACGCCTCACCGTCGCGCCGGGCGATAGGCTGACATTCGCGCCGGGCGGCTATCATCTCATGTGCATGGGCAGCAAGCCCATCCTCAAGCCGGGCGGCAGCGTGCCGGTGACGCTGGTGTTCGCCGACGGCCGCCAGATCACGACCGCCTTCGCGGTGCGCGGCGCGACCGGCAAATAGGAAAAGCCGGGCCGGGGTTTGCAAGCCGCCCGCATCTGTTAAAAGCCGCCGCCATGAGCGCCCTCTCCGTCCTGCTGATCGCCCTTTCCATGTCCGCCGATGCCTTCGCGGCCGCCCTGGCAAAGGGCGCGGCCCTGCACCGGCCGCAGTGGCGCGAGGCGCTGAGGACGGGGTTGATCTTCGGGAGCATCGAGGGCGTGACGCCGCTGATCGGTTGGGCGGCGGGCCGCGCCGCCAGCCGCTACGTCGCCGCCTTCGATCACTGGGTGGCGTTCGTGCTGCTGGCGGGCATCGGCGGCAAGATGATCTGGGACAGTTTCCGGCGCGACGAAGACGAAGAGAAGCCGCAGAGCCATTCCTTCCTGGTGCTCGCGTTGACGGCTGTGGGCACCAGCATCGATGCGCTGGCGGTCGGCGTGACGCTGGCGCTGATCGGCGCGGCCATCCTAGTCAACGCGCTGGCCATCGGCGCGGTGACCTTCACCATGACGACCATCGGAATCCTGTGCGGACACCGGCTGGGCACGCGCCTGGGCAGGCATGCGGAGGCGTTCGGCGGCGTCATCCTGATCCTGGTGGGCGCCGCCATCCTGGCGGAACATCTGAGGCTCTGAGATCAGCCCGAAGATCAGTCCTGAAAATCAGCTATGGCCGAAGCGGCGGTCCAGCCGGGCGATCATCTCGTCAGGGGAAAAGCCCAGCGCGCCCAGACGGCCCGACCGCGCCAGCAGCGCCAGCCCCGTTAGCGAGGCGGCCACCAGCACCACATCGCACTGGCTTTCACGGCTGCCGGTGGGAAGGCCGCAGGCATCCGACAGCGCCTTGAGAGCGGCGATCAACCGGCCATTGAAGAGGCGCTCGGCTTCCGCCAGCTTGCCGGACTCCTGACCCGGCTCCTGCGGCGCGCTGGCAAGCGCGGCCGAAGCCGCCGCCATCGTTTCGGTGCCCCGCAGCAGACTCAGCGCCACCGCTCCCGCGCCGGCAAGGCCGCCGGGACCGGCCTCGCGCATGGCCCGCGCGAGAACCGTCAGGTCGTCCGCCGCCAGCGCCAGGAGCAGTTCGTCCTTGTTGCGGAAATAACCATAGAGGGCGGCAGGCGCGAAACCGGCTTCAGCGGCCACCCCGCGCAGCGACAGGTCGCGCGCGCCATCGCGCGCCGCGACCCGGCGCGCCGCCGCCAGGATCGCCGAACGCGACGCCGCGCGGCTGACATCGCGCGCACGGCGCGGCCTGGGAGATGGCTGGACGTGGCGCTCCGCTGCTTCGGACATGGCGGCAGCATAGATGATTCGTCCAATCCAGGCTTCAGTCCGGGTGCGCCTTCTTGTAGGCATCGATGGCGCTGGCGGCGTCGCTTGAGACTTTATCCTTGAGCCGGCGATTGACGGCAATGCGAACCCTGGTTTCCCTGTCAAAGGCTGCGTCCACCGCCTGGCCGTCGGTGCGGGCCTGCGCCGCGCCGAGTTCCTGTCGCAGACAATTTTCATAAAGATTGGCCTGTCCGATGAACTCGCGCGCCTGGGCGATCGCCGTGCGCAACTGCTCGGGCGTAGCGTCTGCCCCGTTCAGTGGTGGTGGCGGCACCGGCGCCGTGCAGCTGCTTTGGGCGAGCGCATGGTGCGGCGTCAACAACAGTATCACGGCCGGCAGGAATTTCCGGGCCACGCAAACAATCCCCTTCACCGAGTCCCCGCAATTCATACATGGATGGCGCGGCCAGACCAGCACCCAACTGGAACAACTTTAAGGCGCCGCGGAGTCGGAAACATGTTAGCATCCGGTCGCCCCGGCATCACAGGGATGACCGCTCCGGGCCAACCCAGCGATCGGCAAAACGCAGCAGAAGGCCCAGCAACATCAGAAGCAGGCTGATGCCGTAATAGGCATCGGGCCGATGCGGACCGTGGATACGCGCCAGCGCCAGCAGCGAATAACAAAGCCAGAAATATGCCATCGCCGTGCCAAGAAGGCCGCGCCTCATCTTCGATCCGCGAAGCCGCAATCGGGCCAATCGCCTTCCGATCCATGGAGTGCCGCCACAAATCAGGTTCCGTGGCGCCGCCGCCGCGGCCATGACCGAGATCACCAGCGCCCCGAACAGGACGAACAGCAACGCGCCCATCGACAGACGAATCGCGTTGGGCACCAGCACAGCCAGAAGATACACGCCATAGCTGGCGCAGAAGCCCCGCATCAGCTCCGGCGTTATGTTTCCCAGCAGCCGCAAGGCCGGGATGAAGCGTCCCGCAAGCCGCCCTGTCGGACAGGCCGCCAGAACAGCGAAGAAGATAATACTGGTGAAGCGCCATCCGGTCTGGCTGGCCAGGCGAAAGCCATTCTCGGAAAACCCGTTCACCAGGATAGTGCCCGTCACCAGCCCCGCCGCCGTCAGCGCGATCGCCCCCGGCAACGCGGACTTGTCCAAAGTGAGTTTGTCCATTGCCGCGCGGATATGGGATATGCGCTGCTGTCCCAGAGCGGCAAAACTCTCAAGCGCGGCCATGACAGGATGGAGCCCGTGGAAACCGGTTGCGGGTAATGGAACGCGCGGGCGACGGAAAGGTGCCGTATTGCGCCTTTTTCAGCGACCGAACGCCACCGCAAATCCTTCGACGGGCTTGCCCGCTTCATGCCGCGCCGTGGCGGCGACCAGCCCGGCCACCTTCAGTCCGGCTTCCTCGGCGGAGCGGCGCAGATAGGCTTGGCTGTGTCGCCAGCGGCGCTTCGGTCCCAGCTCGAATCCTTCGCCCGCCTTTGCCTCGGTGGTGAACAACAGCAGGCCGTCCGCCGACAGCCGGCGCGCCGCGGCCACGAAAACCGGGCCCAGATCGCCCAGATAGACAAAGGTATCGGCCGCCACGATCAGGTCATAGGCAGGCCCGGGTGCGGCCAGTGCGGCTTCCAGGTCCGCCACCGCAAGATGGTCATAGATGCCGCGCGCGCGCGCCTTCTCGACCATCACGGGCGACAGGTCCACGCCGTCCAGCCGCGCGGCGAAAGGATGGAAGGCGAGCCCCGCCAGTCCCGTGCCGCAGCCCAGGTCCAGCACCGCAAGGCCTGGGCCATCCGGGATGGTCAGCGCGGGCATCACCATCAAGGCCAGGTCGACCAGGATGCGCGGCGCGGCATAACCCAACTGGCCGATCATGCGCTGGTCATAGTCGCCGGCGAACTGGTCGAACAGGTGGCGTACATACCCGGCGTCACAGCGTTTTGCCGCCAGCATCGCATGCGCCATCCCGGCCAGCTTCCGCACGTCGTCCGATGGCTCCAGCCCGGCCAGCGCCTCGAGCGCGCGCTGGCCCTCGCCCGCTCTCAGCCAGGCCCGCGCCAGGCTGAGGCGCGCGGCTTCCGAAGTCCGGTCCAGCCGCAGGGCAAGCTGGAATTCTGCAATCGCGGTGGGCAGCAGATCGGCCGCCAACAGCGCCTCGCCAAGGGCCAGTACCGCCGGCGCGACATTGGGATTGAGCGCCACCGCTTCGCGCGCTTCCGCCAGCGCCTCCTGCACGCGCCGCGATACTGTCAGTGCCCGCACCAGCGTCAGCCGGGCCAGCAGTCCGCCGCGCCCCGCCGCCAGCCGGGCCCGCAGATCCTCCACCGCCTCGCCGGCTCGGCCCGCGGCGATCAGCGCCTCGGCCGCTTCAATGGGATCATCCGTCAAGCAGGCATAGCCCGTTGTTCAGCGCAATGGTGCCGGGCCGCTCCTTCACGTCCGCGCGCCACGAGATGGTATTTCCATCGGCCCACATCTCCACCACCAGCGTCTCGCCCGGAAACACCGGCTTGGAGAAGCGCACATCGAACTGGCGGATGCGCTCGGGCCGGTAATCGGCCAGCGTCGACAGCACCGCGCGGCAGGCGGTGCCATAACTGCAAAGCCCATGCAGGATGGGACGGGGAAAGCCCACCGCGCGGGCAATGGCGGGATCGCGATGCAGGGGATTGCGGTCTCCCGACAGGGCATAGAGGAATGCCTGGTCGGGACGGGTATCGCATTCGGTCACATGGTCCGGCGGACGGCTGGGGATTTCATGCGGCTGCGGTCCGCCCTGGGCCTTGCCGCCAAAACCGCCGTCGCCGCGCGCGAAGATGGACGAGACGATGGTGAACAGCTTCTCGCCACTGTCCTTTTCGCGCACCACCCGCTCCTGGATCAAGACGGCGCCCTTGCCCTCGCCCTTGTCCAGGATGTCGAGCATGCGCTCATCGGCCAGCACCGCGCCTTTGGGTGGAAGCGGCTTGTGGATGGTGATGCGCCGCTCACCATCCACCACCATGGCGAAATTGAGCGACGATTTTCGCGGCATGCGCTGGCGCTCCGGCGGCGCCTCGCCGCGCGCGATGACGCTGGCGAAGGTCGGCACCACTTTCAGCGCGCCGCCCTCATAGACAAAGGGCAGTTCCCGTTCGTCGAGCGGATCGCGCATAAAGCCCACCCCCAGCGCGTAAAGCATCACGTCCTTTTCGTCATAGCGCGCCGCAAGGCCGCTGGCGCCGGACTGCATCATGTCGTCGTAATCGATAGGCATCGCTCACCACCATTAGGGCGCGAAGTCTAGCGCCGGCCGCTGCTTTGCGCCAAGCCGGGCCTGTGCTTACTTAGACCATGGCCATGCCCGCTCCATCTCATCCTCCGCGCCGCAACGGCTGTCTGTGGGGCTGTGTCGCCGTCTTTCTCGTGGTCGCTCTGCCCTTCGTCCTGGCCGCGGGTTACGGAGGCTGGTTCCTCTGGCGCGGCTATCGCCATGACCCGGCCGTGCGGCTGGCCCGTGAACTGGTGATGCGGGACGGCCTGGCCCGCCGGGTGCTGGGCAGCCCCATCGCCGTCATCGGCGTCCAGGCCAATGGCTGGTCGTGGATGCCGGGCACGGGCCGCACCAGTTCTGCGGTCCTGATGCTGTCCGGCCCCAGGGGCGAGGGGACGCTGGAAATCCACGCCCACGCCGAGCGGGGCGGACAGCGCCTGGACGAAGCCACCCTGACCGGCCCCGGCGGCATCCGCTATGACCTTCTGCATCGCCATACGCTGCCCGGCGATCTGGACGACACGATCTGAAGGCGCGAGAGAGGGGACCGGAATGGCCAAGCGCGGCGACACCGCATTCCTGGGTCACCCTTCCGGGCTCGGATGGCTGAGCGGCTCGGAGTTCTGGGAGCGCTTCTCCTATTACGGCATGCAGACGCTGCTGGTGCTCTACATGACGCACCACCTTCTGCTGCCCGGCCATGTGGAGAAGATCTGGGCCTTCGTGCCGTTTCGCGGCCTGCTGGAATCGATCTACGGGCCGCAGTCGCCCGCGGCGCTGGCCTCGATCATCTATGGCCTCTATGCGGGCCTGGTCTATGTGGCGCCGCTGGCCGGCGGGCTTCTGGCCGACCGGCTGACAGGGCGGACCGCGGCGGTGACGGCAGGCGCGCTTCTGATGGCGATCGGCCATTTCCTGATGGCGTTCGAGGCGAGCTTCCTGCTGGCGCTGCTGTGCCTTCTGACGGGCGTGGGCTGCTTCAAGGGCAACATCGCCGCCCAGGTGGGCGACCTTTATGCCGAGGACGATCCGCGCCGCGCCGACGCGTTCCAGATATACTACCTCGCCATCCAGGTCGCCGTGATCATCTCGCCGCTGGTGTGCGGCACTCTGGGCGAGACGGTGGGTTGGCACTGGGGCTTCGGCGCCGCCGGCGTGGGCATGCTGATCGGGCTCGCGATCTATCTGGCGGGCCGGCCAAGCCTGCCGAAGGAACCGATGAGGAAAGGCGAGGTGAAGCGCCCGCCGCTGACGGCCCGCGACCGACGCGCCATCCTGCTGCTGGTACTGCTGGTCATCCCCCAAGCCGTGTCGCTGGTGGGCAACCAGGAGATGTTCAACGCCTACCTGATCTGGGCGGAAAAGAATTTCCAGACGCATTTCTTCGGCATGACCATGCCGATCACCTGGATGATCTCGCTGGACGCCTTCATCTCGACCGGCATGATCGCGGCCTCGGTGATGTTCTGGCGCTGGTACGGAACGCGCTGGGCCGAACCGGACGAGATCACCAAGATAACCATCGGCGTGGGGATCGGCGCGACCGCACCGCTGGTCCTGGCGGCGGCGTCGGCGATCGTGGCGGCGACGGGCCGGCCCGTGACGCTCGGCTGGGCGCTGGCCTTCCACCTGCTCAACGATATCGGCTTTTCAAACGTCCTGCCGGTGGCGCTGGCGCTTTATACCCGGGCGGCCCCGAAGGGATTGGAGGGGCTGATGATTGCCGTCTACTACCTGCAGCTTTTCCTGGGCAACATGCTGGTGGGCTATATCGGCTCGCTGTACGGAACCATGAGCGCGACCAGCTTTTGGCTGCTGCATGTGGCGCTGATGCTGCTGGCGGGCGCGATGCTGCTGGTGGTGCGCCGCTTCGCCGGCGGGCTTCTGGCGCCGCCCTACGAGGCGCCGCGCGCCACCTCCGGCTGACCGGCTCCGATGGGTGTCGCGGCCGCGGGCGAGCCCGGCACGCCGTCCCTCTCGATGGCGGCCCGCGCCGTTTCATAACCCTGGCGGATCGCCAGGTCGAACCGCTTCCAGTCGCGCAGGCCGATATCCGGCATGGGCGGCTCGATCAGATAGTCGGCCTGCTCGCGCACGATGCGCCGCTGCGCCTCCGATCCCACCGTGCCCGACCGCATCAGGATCGAGATGATCGAGGGATTACCCCGCATCCGCTGCCCCAGAAGCCACCACCAGGGTCGCTCGCCATAGCGCGGGTCCTCGGCCTGAAGATCGATCTCGCCGGTGACGTCGCAGGCGATGATGGGGCCGGCGCCCGGCCCATGGCCGCGCATCACGTCCACCGGAAGATTGTTCATCACGCCCCCGTCCACCAGGAGATGGCCGTGATGAGTGACAGGCGGCAGGATGCCCGGCAGCGCCACGCTGGCGCGCAGCGACCGCCACACTTCCCCGCTGCGGTGTTCGTGGATGCGCCCGTTGGTGAGGTCGGAGGAGACGCAGAAGAAGGGAAGCGGCAGCTCCTCGATGCAGATGTCGCCGAAATGCTCGCGCAGGCGCAGGCTCACCTTCTTGCCGCGCACCAGCGCGATCAGCGGCAGGGTGAAGTCGGACAGCGGATTGTCGTCGACGAAGACCGCGCGCATGCGGGCCGTCAGTTCCTCCACGTCCCATTCATGGGCGAGGCCGGCGGCAATGATCGCCCCCATCGAGGTTCCGCCAAGCTGATCGAAGGGCACACCGGCTTCCTGCAGCGCCTTGATGATGCCGATATGCGCGAAACCGCGCGCCCCGCCCCCCGCCAGGACGAGCCCGACGGCGCAGCCCGCGATAAAGCGCGCCACCCGGTCGACATCGGCGCCGCGGCCGGCCCGCAAATGGTGGTGACTTTCGAAAAGGCCTCCGCGCAGCGAGAAATGCTCGGGCAGCTCGGCGGCCGAGCCTTGCGGATGCAGCAGCAGCAATTCGGGCAGGCCGCTGGCGCGCTCCTTGAAGGCGGGCAGGTCCAGCGGCCTGAGCGGCAGCGGCCGGTCCGCCCGCGCCAGAAGAAATATGCGGTCGGCCTGGCGCAAGCACTGATGGGTCCAGGCGCTGTCCGGCGCATCGCCCCTATAGAAGACGACATCGTGGGCGACCTCGAAGGTGTTGAACCACTCCGCGGTCTGTTCACCGGCACGCGCGTCCAGGACCGCCGCGCGCCGTCCGATCTGTGCCAGGCTCGCAGCCAGGCGATGGGCGATAGGCTCCTGCGCCAGCCCGTCCTGCAACGGCACGATGGCGAAGGTGCGGGGGCGAGACTGGCCGCTCCTGCCCTGATGGGCGTCCTGCAGGCGCTTCACCAGCACCTGCATCAGGTTCATCATCACCCGGGGATGGCGGCCCGCCAATATCTCGAAGGCCTCGGGACTGATGCGCAAAAGCTCGCTGTCGCGCATGGCAACCAGTTGGGCGGTATGCTCGTGGCGGCCGGAGATCAGCGACATCTCGCCCACCGTCTCGCCGACCGAGACATGGGCGATCAGCTTGCGCGCACCCAGTTCGTCCTTGACGAAGACGCCCAGGCTGCCGGTCACCACCAGGAAAAGCGCGCCGTCATTCTCGCCGTCGCGCTCCAGAAGCGCGCCGCCGGGCAGCGCGAACCAGTTGGCCTGGGCCAGCAGGTTGCGCAACGCCGCATCGCCGATCGTTTCCAGCAGGGGAAAACCGCGAAGCCGCTCGAGCAGCTCCTCCGGGTAGACTGTCCGCTGGCCCGCGAGGAAGGAGGAAAGAAACGCCATCTGCATCCCTTTCTACTCCATGCGGGAAAACATCACCAAGCTGTCCAGCCGCCATCGACCGTCACGGCCGAACCGGTGATGAAACTGGCGGCGGGGGAACTCAGGAAAAGCAGCGGACCACCGATTTCGGCCGGCCGGCCCACACGGCCCAGCATGGTGCGCCGGGCCAGGCGCTCGGCGAAGGCCGGCGGCGCGGCAGCCGGAAACGGTCCGGGCACCAGCGCATTGACGCGAACCCCGTCGCGGCCCAATTCGGCGGCCAGATGGCGGGTGAGCTGGATCAGGCCGGCCTTGGCGGGACCATAGTGAAAAGGGCTCTGACCTGCCGGATCGTCATAGAGCCGCGCATCAGGGGAAACCTGGCCATACATCGAGGCGATGTTGACGACGCCGGCGTCGCCACTCGCGGCGACGCCGGCCCTCAGCGCGGGAAGGGCCGCGCGTACGGTTTCGAAAGCGGCGGTCACGCTGCTGGCATAGGTGCGGGCGAAATCGTCCGGCTGCAATGCCCCGAAGCTTTTTGGCTGCATTGCCACCGCATTGTTCACCAGGATGTCCAGCCGCGGCAGCGTCCCGAAGAAACGGCGGATTTCGTCCACGTCATGGGCATCGAAAGGCGCCTGGGACACCGCGTGGCCTTCGGCCGACAAGGCGGCGGCGAATTGCGCAAGCGCCGCCGCATCGCGGCCGTTGACGATCACATGGGCGCCGGCTTCGCACAGGGCGCGGGTCATGGCCGCACCCAGATGGCCCCGGCTGCCGGAAATGAAAGCAACCCGCCCGTCAAGGCGGAAAGGTTGCAGCGCCGTCATCTTTTGCCTCGCAGCGAAGTTGCAACCTGACAGCGCAGGGTAAATAAGCTATTTACGCCTCCGCCACGCGGTTCCCACCGCTGCACTGCAACATGCGAAGCGCAATGGACCTCATGTCTTATCGGCATGTCTTATTGGAAACAGGTCCTCGCCTTAGTAATGTTGCAAACAGGTTCACACTCGACCCAAGCGGGCCGGCCATGCTGCGCAGGGCGGCCAAGATCACAAAAGGACAATTTCCATGAAACGCACCCTCCTTCGCGCCGGCCTCGTGGCGAGTCTGATGCTCGGCGCCGCGGCCCTGGCTTCGCCCGCCGCCTATGCCGCCAAGCAGCCTCCGATGACGCCATCCGTCAACAAGGCGCTGGCCGCGGCGCAGAAGCTCTATGGCAACAAGGACTATCAGGGTGCCCTGGCCGAGATTCAGAAGGCCCAGGCGGTGTCCGACCCGACCCCCTACGACAAGCTGATGACCAACCGCTTCATGATGCAGGTCCAGATCGCGCTGAAGGACCTCAACGCCGCCGATGTGGCCGCCGAGGCCGCGGCCGACACCGATCCGGCGGAGATTCCCGACGACCAGAAGGAAGCGGTCTACAAGCCGGCGTTGCAGTTGGCGCTGAACAGCAAGCATTATGACAAGGCGCTGAAATATGCCAAGGCGCTTGAGGCACTCAACCTGCAACTCGATGCGAATTTCCAGTCGCTGGTCATGCAGGCGCATTATTTCGGCGGCGACCTGGAAGGCGCCAAAGCCATGGCCCAGAAGCACATCGACGCCGCCAAGGCCGCCGGCCAGAAGCCCAACCGCAACGATTATGACGTGATCATGAGCGCCCAGGTCAAGGCCAAGGACGAAGCGGGCGCCGAAGCGACGCTGGAGCAACTGGTCGCCGATTATAACGACCCCGACGACTGGAAGCAGATCATCTCGGTCAGCTATGGCCAGAAGGGCATCCGCGACATCGACGCGCTGTATCTGGGCCGCCTGATGTTCCTGGTCGAGCCCAATCCGCCGGCCAACGACGCCTCGATCGTGGGCGGCGTGGCCAACAAGCTC
Source organism: Hyphomicrobiales bacterium (assembly GCA_040255825.1). Taxonomy (GTDB): domain Bacteria; phylum Pseudomonadota; class Alphaproteobacteria; order Micropepsales; family Micropepsaceae; genus Rhizomicrobium. The sequence continues at coordinate 136,911 of JBDZVS010000005.1, forward strand.
GGCTTCTATGGCGACGCCGTGAAGGCGCAGCAGGCGGGCGGCACCGGCTTCCCCGATGCCAATGCCAATGCCCAGAAGGACAAGGCTTCGATCCAGCAGCAGATCGCCGCCGGCGCCAAGCAGAACGGCACCTACAACATCAAGCTGGCCGAAGCTCTCTATGGCTATGGCATGTATGCGGAGGCCGAGGCGGCCGCTCACCAGGCCGAGAGCAAGGGCGGCGTCGCCGATCCGACGGAAGTGCCGATGGTTCTGGGCATGGCCCAGGCCGCCCAGGGCAAATATCAGGATGCGCTGGCCCAGTTCGCCAAGGTCCAGGGCGGCGGCCCTGCCACGCCGCGCATCGTCCGGCTATGGACATATTACGTGAAATCGAAGATGGGCCCGGCCACCACCGCCGCCGCGGCGCCCGCACAGTAAGCGCATGGTCCGGCGCCGGGGCGCGCAGGAGCGCGCTCCGGCGTTTGCCTGCCGGTTGAAAAGAAAAACCGGTCACTTGCCGGAACGCCGCCATGAACCTGGTCATCGGCTTCGCGCCGTTCATCCTGTTCGCGCTGCTTTCCCGTCTCTCCGCCGACCTCGCCCTGTGGCTCGCTTTCGCGGCGGCCTTCGTCGTCACCATCCGCGATTTCGTTGAAAGTCCCTCGCTGCGCCTGCTCGATGCAGGAAGCCTGGCCCTGTTCTGCCTGCTGGCGCTGGCGCGGGGGTTCCTCGCCCCGGCGCTGTCACTGGCGCTGGTGCGTTTCATCATCGAGCTGGGACTGTTCCTCCTGCTGGCGGGCTCGCTGATAGCGCGACGCCCCTTCTCCACCCAGTATGCGCGGCTGGACCGGCGAGAGGCAGCCTGGGAATCAGCCTTGTTCCTGAAGGTCAATTACATCGTCTCGGCCGTGTGGGTGGCCGCCTTCGCCGCCATGGCCATCGCCGACGGCATCATCACCATCAACCCGGCGCTCCAGATCTACGTCAGCATCGCGGTCAGCGTGCTGGCGCTGGCGGGCGCGGTCACCTTCACCCTGGTCTATCCGGCCCGCGTCGCGAAAAGCAGCGCTTTGCCGCGGCGCCCGTGACCGGCTACCTTCGGTCTTGCCCACCCCAAGCCCCACGGAGATTCCATGCGCCAGAACCCCATGCGCCAGAGCCCCATGCGCCAGAGCCCCATGCGTCAGGCCGTGATCGTTTCCACTGCGCGCACCGGCCTTGCCAAGTCGGTGCGCGGCGGCTTCAACCAGACCCACGGCGCGGTGATGGCCGGCCATGCCGTCAAGCACGCCATCGCGCGCGCCGCGATCCAGGCCGCCGAGGTTGAAGACGTCTATATGGGCTGCGGCTTCCCCGAAGGCGCCACCGGCAACAACATCGCCCGAGAGGCGGCGATATGGGCCGGCTGCCCGGTCTCGACCAGCGGCGCCACCATCAACCGCTATTGCTCCAGCGGCCTCAACGCCATCGCCGCGGCGGCGCGGCAGATCATGCTGGACGGGACCGACATCGCGGTCGGGGCGGGGGTGGAATCCATCTCACTGGTGCAGATGGGCGGCATCAACCTCAAGCACTTCACCGAAGAGCATCTGCTCCAGGTCAAGCCCGCTTTGTGGATGACCATGATCGAGACCGGCGAGATCGTGGCCGAACGCTATGGCATCAGCCGCGAGCGCCAGGACGAATATGCCCTCAAAAGCCAGCAGCGTACCGCCGCCGCGCAGGCCGCCGGCCGCTATGATGCCGAGATCGTGCCGCTGGCGACAAAGATGAAAAAATTCGACAAGGCCAGCGGCAACGAGAGCATCGTGGACGTGACGGTCGACCGCGACGAATGCAACCGCCCCGACACCACGCTCGAGGGGCTGGCCGCGCTCAAGCCCGTGCATACGGGCGGCCAGCAGGTCGCGGTCGGCAAGTATGTCACTGCCGGCAATGCCTCGCAGTTCGCAGACGGCGCCTCGGCCTGCGTTCTGATGAGCGACGAGATGGCGGCAAGCAAGGGCCTCAAGCCGCTGGGCATCTTCCGCGGCTTCGCGGTGGCCGGCGTGGAGCCCGAGGAAATGGGCATCGGCCCGGTGCTGGCCGTGCCCCGCCTTCTGGAGCGCCATGGCCTGAAGGTGGACGACATCGACCTATGGGAATTGAACGAGGCGTTCGCCAGCCAGACGGTCTATTGCATCGACCGGCTGGGGCTGGACCCGGAAAAGACCAATGTCGATGGGGGCGCCATTTCCATCGGCCATCCCTATGGGATGACGGGATCGCGGCTGACAGGCCACATCCTGCTGGAAGGCCGGCGCCGCGGCGCCAAGTATGGCGTCGTCACCATGTGCGTCGGCGGCGGCATGGGGGCGGCCGGTCTTTTCGAGGTTCTGCCGGCCTGATGTCGCCATTCAAGCACTGCCTTGCACTGATCCTGGCCGTGGCGACGCTCAGCGCCTGCCAGACGACGACATCGACGCCCCCGCCGCCACCCGATCCGCAGACCCAGATGCCGGCCCTGGAAAACCGCATCCTGTCGCTGGTCGAAGCGGCGCGCATGCGGATCGACCCCGCCGCCAGGGCGCTGAAACTCGACCCGGAGCTGACCAAGGTCGCCCGCGAGCGCGCCCGCGACATGGCCGCCAAGCATTACCTGGCTCATGCGGCGCCGAATGGCGAGACCTCCGCCAGCCTGCTGATGGCGCAGGATGCAACCTTCCAGGGGCTGCTGGGCGAGAATCTCGCCGCGCAGCATTACACCCGCCAGGGCGGCGTCGCGGTGGAGGCCTTTGCCAAGCGATTCCTGGAAACCTGGCTGAACTCGCCGCCGCACCGGGAAAACCTGGCCTTCGCCAAATATGACCGCACGGGCGTGGGCGCGGCGGTCAATGGCGATACGGTTTATGTCGCCCTGCTCTTCGCCACCGACATGGGGCTTGCTCCGCACAAGGAAAGCAGCAGCGCCCCCACTGTGACCCGCTATGACACTCCCCGCGCCGCAGCCGCCGCCCCTGTCCGGCCGCCGCCGCCGCCCGTCCGGCTGCGAGGCGCCATGGGCCTTGCGGGCGGCCGTACCCAATCGGCACAATAGCGGCGTTCGCTAACCGCCCATTAAGGCTATGGGGATAAATGTCGGGGCATGAATGGGCCCGAGACTGCTCTATCTGCCTGTGGACTGGAGATGGTTCCTTTACACAATATGTTGCCCCCGTTACCTTTCGTAGTGGGTGGCTTGTGAGTCGGGATGCGCGCGGAATTACCCTGGAATGTAGCGGGCATACCTCCCGAAGCGCGGGAAGCAGCGCGGGCTGCCGCCCGGCGCGAGGGGCTTTCCGTCGGCGAATGGCTGACAAGGCGGATCTTGCGCAGTTTTTCGGGCATGGAGGAGGACGCCATGCCAATTGAACGGGCTCATCTGGACGCTTGGGGCCTGCCCCAATCCACCGCCAGCCGCCGCGAGACCGAAGACATGCTGGCGCGGGTGGGCCGCAGCGAAACCGAGACCTCCGAGATCTTCGGCCGGATCGAGGACCAGTTGAGAGGCCTGTCCCGGCGACTGGATTCGTCGGAGCGCAGCCATTCCGAATCCAACCGCGTGCTCTCGCGCACGGCCCAGGAGATCAACATCGCCTCGCGCGAGCAGGCCCAGGCTTTCGATCAGTTGGGCATGAACGTGATCGCGCTGTCCGAACGCCTGGAGCGGGTCGAACGCGCTGCCGCCAATGACGGCATCAGGGAAGCGGTGAAAGCCTTGCATCAGGGCCTGTCCCGCCTGGCCGACCAGGCCTCGCAGACCGCCAGCCAGTCCGCTGCGCAGGTGTCCAATCTGGCGACCAGCCTGGAACAGCTCGCCCTGCGGCTGGGCGCCGTGCGCGCCGATGCGGACGACACCGACAAACAGTTGGCCCAGCGCATCCTCAGCGTCGAGAATCTGGCACACAACAAGACCGCCCATCTGGACGACCGGCTTGCCCGGCTGGAAGACAGCGTCCAGGCCGGTCTTGAGGCAGTCGAGAAACAGGTGGCGGCGATAAAGGACGGCACGCACGCCGTTCAGGCCGCGGCGGAGCAGCGGCTGGAACAACGGCTGGCCAGCATGGAATCGGATCACGCCGCGACCAGCCGGCAGGTCGAAGAGCGCTTCGCCAAGATCGAAACGGACCAGGCCGGGATCGAGCAACGGCTCGATCAACGCCTGGCCGGCGTGGAAAAGACCGTCGAGGTCCATACCAACGCCGTCGACCATGCCCTGGAAAAGATCGAAGCCGCCGCCAACGCGCGCGCCGCCGACCAGGTCGAGGCCCAGCGCCGGGCCGCTTCGATGGAGGAGAATCTCCAGGGATTGCGCGATGCCATCATGCGGCTGGAAAGCCGCGGCCCCGATGCGGCGATCGAACATCGGCTGGACAATGTGGAGCGCAGCCTGAGCGGATTGTTCGACCGGCTGGACCAGGGCGCCTCGACCGCGCCGCTGCAACAGTCGCTGGATGCGCTAGCGGGCCGCATCGAAGCGCTGGAGAAGGACCACAACGACCTTCTGGCCGAAGTGCGTACCGGGGGAACGGCCGAAACCGTCTCCGGATTCGAGCCGCCGGATTTCCCCCAACCGGCCTTCGCACAGGATCAGGTCCCCTTCGGCACCGCCGAGGCGCCGCCCCCCACCGCCGGCTTCGAGGTGCCCCCCTTCCCCGAACCGGATACAGGCTTCGGCTTTCGGGCGGATGCCGCTTCTTCCGGCGCCCTTCCTGAAGGCAGCGGGCCGTTCCGTTATGACGAGCCCGCCCGGGAGGAGACGTCTGGCTTCACCGAATCGGCCTCGACTACCGTTGACAGTTTCGAGCAGCCCGGCTTCACGGAACCCTTCGCGCCGGAAGCCGAACCGGAGAATTTCCTGGCCCAGGCCCGCCGTACGGCCCGCGCAGCCGCCGAAAAAGCCGAAAACGAGCGGCAGAACCGCGGCTTTCACTGGGGCGGAGCAGCAAATGACGAAGGCCGTCCGCGCTATCTGATCCCGGCCGTCATCGCCCTGATCGTGGTGCTGGCGGTCGCAGCAGGCCTGATGCTGAGCCACCGCGTGCGCACGACTGGCAGCGCCAATTCCGCAATTCCGGTCACGCCGAGCCGCACGGTCACGCGGGCGCCTGCCCATTCCACGCCGGCACCCACCCATTCCACGGCGGCGGCTGAAAAGCCGCAGCCGGTGGCCACTTCGCCCGCCAAAGCGCAGACTCCACCTTCTTCAGGCGCCAGCCTGTCCAAGAACGTTTCTCCTGCGGCCAACCGGGCGAAGATCGGCCAGCCCAAAGACGGCCTGTCGCACATCAAGCCCACCCAGCAGCGCGAAGCCGGCAAAGCTGCCGCCGCCGCTCCTGTCCGGGGAACGCCGGTGGATCGCGTGATCCAACTGGCCAATGCCAGCAATCCAGTCGCCCAGACCATTTTGGGCCTGCGCTATCTGGACGGCACCGGCGGGACGGCCGTGAACCTGCCGGAAGCGGTGAAATACCTGACCGCCGCCGCGCGCCAGGGCCAGGCCGTCGCACAATACCGGCTGGGCACGCTGTATGAGCGCGGACAGGGCGTTGCAGCCGATGGCGCCAAGGCGGCGCACTGGTATCAGTTGGCCGCCGAGCAGGGAAACCGTAAGGCGATGCACAATCTGGCCGTCGCCTATGCCTCCGGCGCGGCGGGCAAGAAGAACATGGCCGAGGCGGCGCGCTGGTTCGCCAAAGCCGCGGCGCTGGGCCTTTCGGATTCCCAGTTCAACCTGGCCGTCCTTTACGAGCGGGGCGACGGCGTGCCGCAGAGCCTGCTGGACGCCTATAAATGGTATTCGATCGCAGCCGCGGCAGGCGATGCCGAATCCAAGGCGCGCGTCGCGGTCCTGGAGTCGCAGCTGAGTGATGCGGACCGTGCCGCCGCCCAGAAAGCCGCCGCCGCCTTTCATGCCGCGCCCCTGAGCCGCAGCGCCAACGTGTCGCCCGAAGCGGCCGATCTGAGCTGAACTGCCCCGCTTCTTCGGTGCCTCGGCGGCTCCGCATGCCGCCTTGTCCTGTCCGCCTCGGCTGGCGCGTCCGCTTGTGCCATAGTGCCTCCATGGCGACGAATGCGATTCAGGCTTCAGCGGCATGCGGTTTCTCGGGGCGCCCCGGCGCGGATCGCCTGTCCACCACCTTGTCCGCACGCCACAGGGAGGGGGGGGCAGCAAAATGGAGCAAACGAATATTCATCCCGTCCCAATGGCTCGGGGATCGGACGCGAAGCAGGATGCCCGCAACGGCCGGGTCGGGGGGCGCCCAGTCCAGCGGCCTTTCCCGCCTTTGCGCCGCGCGCATCTGGCGATCCGCCGCGGGCATGGCGAGGCGGTTCGCGATCCCATTGCTGCTGACGACGCTGATGGCGGCCCTGCCCGCGCGGGCCGAGGACTTGGTATCCGGTATCAGCCAGGACGTGATCCAGATCACCTCCAATTATACCGGCACCTCGATCGTGGTATTCGGAGCCATCGAGCGGCCTCTTGGATCAGATGGGCGCGATATTGTCGTGGTGGTGCGCGGCCCCGCCACCACCCTGACCGTGCGCAAGCGCGAGCGTATCGCGGGTATCTGGGTCAATAGCGACGCGGCCCGGCTGGTCGGCATGCCCTCCTACTATTACATGGCCAGCACACGGCCCCTGGAGGCTATCGCCAAACCTGCCGATCTCACCCGTTACAGCATCGGCGTGCAGCATCTTATGCCGCAGCGGATCGTCAGCCATCATGACCCGCACGCCTTCGAGCAGGCCGCGCTGAGACACCTGGAAAGACAAAATCTCTACACCGAGGCGCCGGGCAGTATCGATTTCCTCAGCGAGACGCTGTTCCGCACGCGCGTGCCGGTGCCCGCCGGGGTGGTGCGCGGCCAGTATAATGTCGAAGTCTATCTGTTCCGCGGCGGCCAGGTGGTGAGTGCCCAGTCCACCCCGCTGTTCATCGACCAGACCGGCCTGGAGCGGCGGCTGTTCAACTTCGCAAGCAATTCGCCGGCCTGGTACGGTCTTGCCGCGGTGGCGATGTCGATCCTGCTGGGCTGGATATCGTCGGTCCTGTTCCGGCGGCCTGCATGAGCCTATCTTCGCCCGCGCGCGATCGCGTAGACGCGGGAATGGCCCAGCATGTACGCGTGGAAATGCCCGGCGAACAGCGAGTCGATCGCGGGATCGCCGACATCGAGCCCACCGGTATAGGCCCCGAAGGACGGCATCACCAGGCGGATGCCGTCGCTGACGAAGCAGCGCCGGCGCACCGAGCGCCCCCATTTGGCCACGGTGGCGCACGGATGCAGGTGCCCCGCGATCTCGCCCGGCTGGATCATCGGCTGGGGCTCATGCCGGAAGGTCAGCCCGCCCAGACGGTATTGCTTGGCCGCCGTACCCGCAGCCCAGGGGGGCGGAGCCGGATCATGGTTCCCCGCGATCCATATCCAATCCGCCGCGACAGCCGCCAGGGCTGCACGCTCGGCCTCGCCCATGCGCTGAGCGGCGTCGCCATCATGAAAGCTGTCGCCCAGCGCGACGATGCAAGCCGGCCGGTGGCGCGCCACCGCGCGACAGAGGCGTTCCAGCGTAGCCACCGTGTCATAGGGCGGCAGAAACTGGCCGCCGCGGGCATAGGCGCTGCCCTTCTCGAAATGCAGGTCGGCAACGACCAAGGTCCGGTGTGCCGGCAGAAATATGGCGCCACAGCAATCGAGCAACAACGTTTCGCCATTCACCTCGATCAAAACATCGCCGACCTGCGGATCCACGCTGGCAGAATCAATCGACACGCATCGCATCCCGCACCAAGGCATCCTCGCTTTCCTGCAGGATAGCGTCGTCGACCGCACCTGCAACCATCTCCCTGGCGATTTCCAGCAGCGCAGGAACCGCGAGCGGCGAAACCCGATCAAGCCGCCGCGTGACGATCCGGCGGCGCACCCGGGCCAGCATCTCGCCCAGCCGTGCGATGTCCAGCAGTCCCTCACCCGCATCCGCATAGGTGGCGCGCAACAGCACATGATCGGGCTCATGCTGCCGCAGGACATCGTAAATAAGGTCCGAGGAGAAGGTGACCTGGCGGCCGGTCTTTTCCTTGCCGGGGAAGCGGCGCTGGATCAGCCCGGCGATGATGGCGCAATTGCGGAAGGTGCGTTTGTAGAGGTTGGAGTCGGCCAGCCAGGCATCCAGGTCGTCGCCCAGCATGTCCTCGTCGAAAAGCGAATTCATGTCGGCGCCGCTCATATCGCGGGCCGACCAGACAGCCAGCGCATATTCATTGGCGACGAACCCAATAGGGTGAAGCTTCAACCGCTCAAGCCGCCGCGTCAACAGCATGCCCAGCGTCTGGTGCGCCAGCCGCCCTTCGAAGGGATAGCAGACAAGGTAATGCCGGTTGGCGCGGGGAAACGTCTCGACCAGAAGCTGGCCGGGTTTGGGGACCACGCTGCGCCATTGCTGTATGCGCAACCATTCCTGAACCGGTTCAGGCAAATCCGACCAACTTTGTGGGCGGCTGACCATCTCGCGCACCCGCTGGGCCAGGAAGGTGGAGAGAGGAAACTTGCCTCCATTATAGCTGGGGATCTGCGCCTGGGGATCGGAGGTACGGGTGACATAGGCGGCATCTTCCCGCAGTCCCTCAAACCGCAGAACATCCCCGGCGAAAACAAAGGTATCTCCCACGGCAAGCTGTTCCACGAAATATTCTTCAAGCTGACCCAGCCTCCGGCCGCCCGCCCCTGCCGGCCGCCCTTTGGACTGAAGGCGGATATCGATCATCGGATCTTCGACAATCACCCCGGCATTCAGCCGCCAATCCTGGGCAAGACGTGGATGGGCCAGGCGATATTTGCCGTCGGGCGTCCCGCGCAATCGCGCATAGCGGTCATAGCGGCGTAATGCATAGCCACCGGTGGCAACGAAGTCGAGGACCGCATCGAAGTCGCTGCGTGGCAAGTGCGCAAAAGGCGCCGCCCCACGCACTTCCAAGAACAGGCTGTCGGGATCGAACGGCCCCGCCACCGCGGTCCCCAGAACATGCTGGGCCAGGACATCGAGCCCGCCGGTCTTGATGCGCTCACCATCCAGTTCCCCCGCCAGCACCGCGTCGCGTGCGGCATGGCATTCCAGCACCTCGAACCGGTTTGCCGGCACCAGCAGGGCCGCGCTGGGCTCATCCAACCGGTGGTTGGCGCGGCCGATGCGCTGGACCAGTCGCGCTGCGCCCTTAGGTGCTCCAATGCAGATGACCCGATCAACCGCGCCCCAGTCGATCCCAAGATCGAGAGTCGACGTGCACACGACTGCCCGCAACTCGCCCCGCGTCATTGCCGCTTCGACCTTGCGACGCTGTTCGGGTGCCAGACTGCCGTGATGCAGGGCAATCGGCAGGTTGCCGTCATTGACCGCCCACAATTCCTGGAAGGTGCGCTCCGCCTGGCTGCGGGTGTTGACGAAAACCAGCGCGGTGCGGCTTTGCTGAATGGCCGCCATCACATCGGCCATGGCGTGGTGCGCCAGGTGACCAGACCAGGGAACGTGGGCTTCCGACGCGCTGATGGCGATCCTGGGCGCTGCTCCGCCCCCAGTCACCACCAGTTCGGAAAGTGCCTCACCACCCTCGGGTTGTGCCATCAGATAGCGGCGGAGCGGCAGCGGGTCCTTCACCGTGGCGGAGAGACCGACACGGCGATGACCGGGCGCCAATGTCGAAAGGCGCGCCAATCCCAATGCCAGGAGATCGCCACGCTTTGAATTATGGAGAGCGTGCAGCTCGTCCAGCACGACAGCCCTGAGATCGGCGAACATGCGGTTGGCCCGCGGATGCGCTATCAGCAGCGCAAGCTGTTCGGGAGTGGTCAGCAGGATGTCAGGCGGGGCATGACGCTGTCGTTGGCGGCGCGCCAGCGGCGTATCGCCGGTGCGGGTCTCGATAGCGATGCCGAGCCCCATTTCGGCAACCGGCGTTTCCAGGTTGCGTGCGACGTCCACCGCCAGCGCCTTGAGTGGCGAAATGTAAAGTGTATGAAGGCGATGTGCCCGCGATCTCTTCGGACGCTGAGACAGGTCGATCAGGCTGGGCAGAAATCCGGCCAGCGTCTTGCCGCCGCCGGTAGGCGCCACCAGCAGCACGCTTTGCCCACGCGCAGCATGGTCCACCAAGGCGAGTTGATGGGCGCGTGGCCGCCAGCCGCGTTTGGCGAACCAATCCTGAAACAGACAAGGCAGCATGGGCGGACAAAACCATGCCAACGCCCATCATGGCGAGAGGATTCGTCAGGCCGGGTCGCCCAACAGGCGCTTCAGTTCAGCCTCCGGCGTTCCATAGAAGCTCCCCGCGACCTGCTCTATTCCGGCCCGATCGACAATGGTCAACTGGCCCCGCCGAGTGGTAACAAAACCCCGCTGTTCGAAGGAATGAATGGCGACCGTCACCCCTGCCCGGCGCACACCGAGCATCACCGCCAGGAACTCGTGAGTCAAAGGCACGGCGTTGCCGGTCAACCGGTCATGCGCCATCAGCAACCAGCGGGCAAGCCGCTGTTCCAGCTTGGCGCGGCCATTGGCAAGCGCAGTATGCGCCGTTTGGGTCATAAAACCGTGCGCCCATTTCAGCATCAGGATACGCATCGCCTCGCTGCCGGCGATGGCATTGCACAGTGCTTCCTTCGAGATGCGATGTCCGGCCCCCGCGATCTGCATATAGGTCGAATGCTGCGCTCGATCGTCGCCCATTATCAGCGGCACCCCGGTCATGCCTTCATAACCGATTACGCCGACCTCGATACGATGATCCTCGCCGTCCACCGCCACGACCGAGGCTATACCCGTCTCCAGAAAATAGGCATGGGTGATAGGCTTGTGCGGCACCTCTATAATTTGCCGGTCCTTCAACTGGACGGCTTCCAGATGCGGGCCGATAAAATCCCAGCATTCAAGCGGAATCCGCTGCAGAACCCAATTGCGAATTCCCGCCCGTGCATGCGCTTCCAACATTATGCCGGCCCAGCCCTGTAAAGCAGATGAAAAGCCAATGCCCCCTCGCGGCGAACGCCCCGCGATTCGGGAGATTTGGCGAGTGCGAAGATAACGGGGCCGCCGAGCAAACCCACATCTATTTCAGTACGATAGCGTACCTGCTCGATATCGGCCGCCCACACGGCATCGAAGCGACGCGATGGCACGCCCATCATGTAAACTCTCTCTTCAGTACACAGACGAATATCCGAACGACCTTGCGAATAAGGCCCGAAACTACTTCAAAGAGGAAACGACGGTGCGGTGGGAGCGGTTTCGCTATGCCCGGAAAAATTCCACAACTGCCTGGCGTGTGTGGCGGTCCCCCACGGCAGACATATGATCGCGGCCTGAAATCGTCACGGCTTTGGCATTCTTGAAAATGCGAGCCAAGGGTCCGGCACGGCCGGCGGTCTCATCCAGTTCTCCATTCACCACCAGAATCGGCCGCACAAGCGCCGCAAGTGTGGCAAGGGGAAGGGAGGGCGACATGGCCCGCATGCAAGCCGCCAGGGCGATGCGATCCTTTCCCGGCTGATCGGCGAAGGCGCGAAACATCTTCGCCCGTGGATCGGTAATGCTTGTCTTGCTCTCGGCCAGCAAGGCATCAGCCAACCGACCGCGCACCTCCGGCGCGCTCACCCCGCCTTCCAGATAATGTTCCCCCACCCCTGCGATGGCCAGCTTGCGCACCCGATCAGGATATGATGCAAGCAGTCGAAGACCGATGAACCCGCCCATCGAATAGCCCAGCACCAACGCCGCAGCGAGGCCTGTGGCCTCCATTATCTCGGTGGCATCCCTCGCCATGCGGTCATGGCCATAAAACCGCGGATCATGAGGCTTTTCACTTTCTCCATGACCGCGGCAATCCATGGCCAACACGGAAAAACCTGCCTCGGTCAGACCATTGAACCAGCCGGTGGATTTCCAGTTCTGCACGCGGCTGGAGCCGAAGCCATGAATCATAAGGATGGCTGGACCGGCGCCGAAGCGCTCGAATGCCAAGCGGACGCCGTCGCTGGCGATGGTGAATTCCGGCATGACCGGCGCTCCAGGATGGGATGACAAGCTCGCAAAGCCCGAAGGCTCTGTCTATAACTGCGTTCATGCGGGTTTGGCTTTTTATGGCTGCGCTGTGCGGAGCTTGTGGGGTTCTCCTTGGGGCCTTCGCGGCGCATGGCCTTTCCGGCCGCCTCGATGCCAGGCTATTGGGCATCTTCGATACAGGCGCGCGCTATCAGATGTATCATGCGCCGGCAATGGGACTGGCGGCATTGGCGATGCGGGGTCCAGCCCGCGGATTGGCGCGGCTGGCTGCAATTGCATTCCTCGTGGGCATCATATTGTTTTCCGGCTCGCTCTACCTGCTGGCGCTGACAGGGATATTGCGGCTGGCGCTCTTGACGCCGCTGGGAGGCATAGGGCTTGTCGCAGGCTGGCTTTTGCTGGCCGCCGCTGCATTCAGACTTCCGTCCGACGACTGAGGATTGCGCATGAAATGCCTCGCTGCCCTGCTCCTGTCGCTGGCGCTGTTGTGTACACCCGCGCTTGGCGACACGAAGCTTCGATCTTCCCAGCCCGCGAATGGCGCGCGGGTTGGCGAAACGACCCGGATCACATTGCGCTTTTCAGGACCACTGCAGCCCGCATCGAGCGGCGCCGTTCTGGTGGGACCTTCCGGCAAGACGGTGCCGGCCGCAACCGCGGTGGGCGTCACCGCCATTACCCTGCTGCCCTTCCACCTGAAGCCTGGTCATTATCATGTCGATTGGCACAGTATGGGTCGGGACAAGAGCAAGGCTAGAGGCTCCGTTGCCTTCACTGTCGTACCCTGAAACCGGCTCATGAAAGTCCGGGCGGCGGCACGAAATCCGGCATGGCGTCGATGGTTTGCGACCTTTCCCCGGTGCCCAGCGCCTTGAGGAACTTGTCGCCCCAGTCGGCGATGTCATTGCGCAATAGCGCGTCGAACAGATCGGCATGGCGTTGGCGACGCTCGTCCAGAGGCATGGCCATGGCACGTGCGATCGCCATGCCCACGGCATCAGGATCATATGGATTCACCAGTAGCGCGGCTCCGAATTCCGATGCGGCGCCGGCAAAGCGCGATAAGATCAGAACCCCGGGATCTTCTTCGTCCTGGGCAGCGACAAATTCCTTTGCCACAAGGTTCATTCCATCGCGCATCGGCGTAACCAGTCCGACCTTCGCGGCGCGATAGAGGCCGGCAAGCGCGGTACGGCTGTAGGGCCGATTGACATAGCGCATGGGTGACCAGGCGACATTGGCATACGCGCCGTTGATGCGGCCGGCAGTGGCGTTCACCGCCTCCGCCATCTCGGAATATTCCTTGATCTGGCTGCGGCTTCGAGGCGTGATCTGCAGATAGGTGATCTTGCCGTGCCATTCCGGATGGGCCGCCAGAAAGCGTTCATAGGCTTCAAGGCGAGCGGGGATGCCCTTGGAATAGTCCAGTCGATCCACACCGATCATCAATACGCCGGGGATGGATTTCATGACCTGCCGGACCAATTGTGTCTTCACCGAGCGGCTGGCCAGGCGGTTGAAGTCGCGCGTTTCGATCCCCACCGGAAAGGTGCCGATACGCATGGCGTGGTCGCCTTCGGTAAACCGGTGCGAGATGTGCGTCGGCCGGCCCAGCTCGCGCGCCAGATAGCGCGCGAAATTGGCGGCATCGCCATCGGTCTGAAAACCCACCAGATCATAATGTCCCAAAGCCGGAATTAGCGTATCGTGGTTTGGCATTGCCGCCAGAATTTCCGGCGGCGGCAGGGGAATATGCAGGAAGAATCCAATGCGGTTCTGGACGCCGCGCTCGCGCAACGCCTTGGCCAGCGGAATCAGATGATAATCATGTACCCAGATAACGTCATCCGGCTTGAGGCGTTTGGCCAGTTCGTCGGCGAATTGGTTGTTCACGCGCAGATAGCCCGAAAGATCGCGACGCGAAAACTCCGCCAGGTCCAGACGGTAGTGGAAAATGGGCCATAGCACCCTGTTGGCAAAGCCGTTATAATATTCCTCGAAGTCTTCTTCTCCCAGGTCGGTGACGACATAGGAGTTGCGCCCTTTCTCGAATGTCTGGGTCCGCGGCGTATCGCTGAGTTCCCCGCTCCACCCCAACCAGACGCAACTATGCTTTTTGAGCGTAGCTTTCAGCGCCACCTCCAGTCCGCCAGGCTGGAGTCCGGCCTTGGGCACCGCGACCCGATTGGAGATTATGAAGATGCGCGCCAATAGCGATCCTCCCAACTCTGGCTGAGACGCATCGCGCTCAGGATGATTCCCGCCATGGAATAGGTCTGGGGAAAGTTGCCCCAGAGGGCGCCGGTCTGGGGATGGATGTCCTCGGACAGAAGACCATAGCTGTTGCGCAGCGATAGCGCATCGACATAACGCTCGCGGGCCTCCTCGCGCCGGCCAATCGCGGCCAGTGCGTCGATAAGCCAGAAGCGGCAGACCAGGAACTCTGTCTCCGGCAGCCCGAAATCATCCTCCGCGGCGTAACGCATGACATGTCGACCATGCACCAGATCGGTCTCGATAGCAGCCACCGTGGAGGCAAAGCGTGGGTCGTCCGCCTCGATCAGGCCCAGCTCGGGCAATAGCAACACGCTGGCATCCATGTCGTCGACACCTTCGGCGGCGGCGAAGGCCTGGCGCTTTTCGTTCCATACCCGTTTCAGCAGCGCCTCGCCGATGGAATCGGCCAAGCCTTGCCAGTGGGCGGCGCGCTCATCCAGGCCCAACCGAGCAGCGATGGCGCCAGTGCGGCTCAGTCCTACCCAGCACATGGCTCCCGAATGGGTATGAAGCCGCTTACGGCCCCTGAATTCCCATATTCCGGCATCTGGTTCCAATGCCAGGGTAGCGCAGCGACCGGCCAGCTTCTCCAGCAGGCGGAACAGGGATTCGTCGCCCGGATTGGGCAGGCGCCGGTCGAAAAACATCGGAACGGCCGACAGAATCACACTGCCATAGGCATCGTGTTGGGCCTGTTCCACCGCGGCATTGCCTATGCGCACCGGGCCATGCCCTTCGAACCCCTTCAGATCGGGCGCGGTCCACTCCGTCAAATCGTCATTGGGCACGATCCCATAGACCGGCTTCAGGGTATCCTCATTTCCCGCGATAGAGAGGATGTATGTGATGAACTCTTCCATCGTACGCGTGGCGCCGATGGCATTCAACGCGCGCACGACGAAATAGGCGTCGCGCAACCAGCAATAACGATAATCCCAATTGCGGCCTGAATGGGGAGCCTCGGGCAAGGAAGTGGTCAGCGCCGCCACGATCCCGCCGGTCTCTTCGAAATTACAGAGCTTCAGCGTGATGGCAGCTCGGATAGTCGCCTCCTGCCATTCATAGGCTATGGAAAGATAGCGCACCCACTCTTTCCAATAGTCATTGGTGCGGTTGTAGAAGTCGCGCACCGTGCTGGCGATATCCCCCGTGAAGGGTTCATCGGATCCAAACACCAGATGGAGCGGCCGGGTCAGCGCGAAGGGGGTCTCCCGCTGGATATAGGATAGCGGCGCATCGGTCGTCAGGCGGATCAGCGCCGGCTCACCATAGGTGACGTGGCTGGAGCCCGCCACCCGGCGCTTCATGGGCGTGCCATAATATTGGGTAGGGCGCACGCGGATGGCGATACGGGGCATGCCGGCCAGCGGCTCGATGATGCGCATCAGTTGCGGCGGACGCAATACGCGATCGAAATTGCGCATCCTGGGCGCGAAATCGGTAATACGGACCTTGGACCCGTCTGCCGCCGTCAGGATCGTGACCACAGTGGCGGTGTTGCGCTCATACTGCGAACTCGACTCGACCTGCCTGTCCAGCACGACGTCGGAGAATCCCTTCTCTTCATCTCCGGCGATCAACCTGCAAAAGACGGGATCACTGTCGAACTGCGGGAAACACCACCAGACGATCTGTCCATTGGTATTCACAAGGGCAGCGGTCCTGCCGTTGCCAATGACGGCCAGGTCCAGCGGACCGGTCATAATGCGTCCACTCCGGTTTCCGCCAGCCGAACCAGCCATTGGCGCACCCGCAGCGGTGACGAGAAGACGTGTTCGGCGCCGGGAAATCGACGACCGACCGAAAAGCCCCGCCCCCCCAGTTGCGGCAGCACTCGGAAGACATCGAGATCCGTGGTGTCGTCGCCACCGAACAGAATGGCGCGGCCGACAAAGGGTTTCTGGCGCACCAGGCGTACCACCGCCGTACCTTTGTCGACGCCGAGAGGGCGCGCGTCGATAACGGCCTTGCCATATTGTATATTGACCCCCTCGTCTTCGAATAGACGGGCATTTTCGGCCATCGCCTTTATCAGCGCAGGCTTGGCTTCCAGGGCCAGCCGGTAATGCAGGGCCAAGCCTACGCCTTTATCCTCCAGCAACAAACCAGGCGCGCTATACGACAAGCGGGCGAAAACATCCCGCACGGCCGCTGACAAAGGACGAGCCCGCGTCACATGGCCATCGACATCGCGGATTTCGCCGCCGTGAACCCCGATCGCGGCCGGCTTGAACGGCGCAAAAAGGCTGTCGATATTGTCCAGCGCGCGGCCGCTGACAAAGGCCAATGCGCCGGACAGATCGCGCGCAAGCTGCTCCAAGGCGCATACCAATGCGCGAGGCACCTCCACCTTTTCGGGGCTGCGCGCCAAATCAAGCAATGTCCCGTCAATATCGAGGAGAAGAGCAGTGTTTGGACCGACCGATGGCATCATTCCAAATTCGCGACCTTCCGGAGCTTCGCTCGCGCCGATGAGGAAACGACGACCGGGCATCGAAGTTGATAAGCACAATATTGAAATACCATCGATAATTTGCACGTCAACGCGCTAAATCACAATAAGTTCCCGTCATCCCGACTTTTGGGACTTCCGAACAGGTCTTTTCGGTATCCACGCGAATGCACCGCCCGACATGCCGGCGTCGTTGTCAACGATCGTTACGTCGTGCGGCAAGGCGAAGTCGATCCGCGACGAGTTACCGCCACCAAAATACAGGTGATCGTAAGCGAATACTGTTTCAAGAACGCCGATCAACTTCTTCAGGCGCTTGTTCCAGTGCCTGTTGCCGATGCGGCGGCGGGTCTTATCACCGATATAGATATCGAAATCATCTTTCTTGTGGATGACCAGATGCGCCAGATCCATATGCGGCATCAATTCGCCGTCGCGAAACCAGGCGGTACCCAAGCCCGTTCCCAGCGTGCATACCAATTCGAGCCCGTCTCCTTGCATCGCCGCAAGACCCTGCACGTCGGCATCATTCAGCAGCTTTACCGGTTTGCCCAAACGATCTTGCATGACCTTTTCCAGGGCAAATCCACGCCATTGCCGAGTACCCAGATTCGGCGCGCTGATGATATGGCCGCGTTTCACCATGCCGGGAAAACCAATCGTGACATGGTCGAACGCGCCCAGTGGCTTTACCAGCCTTGCCAACAGCGCCACCAATCGCTTGGGCGCACAATTCGCCGGCGTTTTCAGCCGTACCCGGTCCACCAGAAAGCGGCCATCGGGCCCCACAATCGCGGCCTTCAGACCAGTCCCGCCAACATCGATCGCCAGAATTCGCTTAACGGGTGCCATGAGATTTTCCCTTGCCGGTCTTCTTGGCTTTTCGGCCGCGCACGACCTTGCGGCCCGGCTTGCGGCGCGCCCGCCGTTCCTGTTCACCGATCATCAGGTTCAGCGCGCTGTTTATCAGGGCAACATGGGAAAAAGCCTGGGGAAAATTGCCCAGCATGCGCTTTTCCACGGGATCATATTCCTCCGCATAAAGTCCCACATCGTTGGCGAGGCGCTTCAGGCGATTGAACAACTTCAACGCATCCTTGCGCCGGCCCATCAGGCAATAATTGTCGACCAGCCAGAAGCTGCAGGCGAGAAAGGCACCCTCCCCCGGCGGCAGCCCATCGACACCGGTGCCGGTTTCATAGCGGCATACAAGTCCCTTCCAGACCAGGCGCCTCTCGATTTCGCGGACAGTCGCCTTGATGCGCTTGTCCGTGGCAGGCAGAAAGCCAACCAGCGGCAGCAGCAGCAGCGCGGCATCCAATTCCTGGCTGCCATAATGCTGGACGAAAAAGCGCCCTTTGGGGTCCAGGCCTTTCTTGCAGATGTCACGGTGAATCCGCCGAGCAACACCGCGCCAATGCGCCCGCTCCCGTGCCGTTGCGCTTGGCGCGCGCGATGCCCGATCGAACGCTACCCAAGTCATGACCTTTGAATGCACGAAATGTTGCGACTGTCCGCGTATCTCCCAAATACCCTCATCGGGGAGGGTCCAGTTCTTTTCCAGGTGCCTAAGGATGACCTCGCGCAATTCACTGCGGCGCGGGGCAGGCGGAAGACCGCCTTTTGCGGCCTGGGCAACCACGTCGGCCAACTCGCCATAAATGTCGAGCTGGAGCTGGGTCGCGGCCGCGTTACCGATGCGCACCGGCCGCGAACCTTCATATCCGATCAGATGGGGCAGCTCCATCTCGTCCAGTCGCCGGTCCCCCAGCACGCTGTACATGGTCTGAAGCTGCTCGGGAGAGCCGGCAATTACACGCAAAAGCCAAGTCTGCCAGATATTGGCTTCCTCGGTGAAGCCGGCGTTGAGAAAGGCAAGCAGAGTAAAAGTCGCATCGCGCAGCCAGCAATAACGATAGTCCCAGTTGCGCGTGCTGCCGATCTGCTCGGGCAGAGAACAGGTCGCGGCGGCCACGATACCACCTGACGGCGCATAGGACAGACCCTTCAGTGCCACCAGCGACGGCATGACGATTTTCCGCCACCGGCCGGTCACACGACACTGCGAGGCCCATTTCCGCCAGAAAATCTGCGTCTCGTCCTTGGAGATAAAAGCGTCGATCGATTGCGGGATCGGCTCGAACGACTGACCATAGGTCAGTACGAAAGGCACCTGATCGCCTTTTCTTACCCGGAACTCGCCGACGGTATGCATATCCTCGCCATGCAGTTGGATGGGCGTGCGAATGGTCATCAGATTGGGGCCCGAAACTGCCGTCAGGGTGCGGCTGTCATGCCGATTGACCCATGGAACGGAGAATCCATAGTCGAAGCGGATGGATATCTGCGTGCACATGTCCACATGGCCTTCGAGTCCTTCGACGATGCGCACGATGGAGCTGTTCGACAAGCCGGGCGGCATGAAATCGGTAACCCGCACCTTGCCGTTCGCCGCGGTGACGATTGTTTCGAGGACAAGACTTTCGCCAACATAGGCGCGGGTGGTCTTGCTCTTGCCTATCGGCTCGATCAACCAACGTCCATTGTCGGGCGAGCCCAGAAGAGCGGCAAAGCAGGCCGGCGAGTCGAAGCGCGGAACGCAGAACCAATCGATGGAGCCGTTGCGCCCGACGATCGCTGCCGTCCTGCAATCGCCTATCATGGCGAAGTCTTCAATTCGCGCCATCAGAAGCCGTATCCTTCGTCGTCCTTGCCGGCGGCGGCCGCGTCGGCCAACCAGATCACGGTACCTTCCGGCTTCAAGGCTCCGGCCGGAAGCGCCCCGCCACGGGCCTGCGCCAACGCATCGCGTTTGGCAGCTCCCGATACGAGAAAAAGGATCAAGGCGCTGGATTGCAGAGCCGGATAAGTCAGTGTGATGCGCTGGGTCTCGCGCCCCTTGGGAACTACGGCAACCCAATGCTTGCGTTCCTGCAACACCGGCTGGTCCGGCAGCAGCGAAGCAGTGTGACCGTCATCGCCAAGACCCAACAGGGTGAGATGGAAGAGTGGTCGATCTGCTTCCAATTCGGACGACCCATATTGCTGGCGCAGCATCTCTTCATAGCGATCGGCGGCGCTTTGTGGATTACCGTCGGTGGGGATGGGGAACAGCTTGCGGGGCGCGATGCGGTTCAGCAATACTTCGCGTGCCATGCGGTAGTTGGACATAGGATCATCCGGCGGCACGAAACGTTCGTCACCGAAGAAAATCTCGGTGCGACTCCAGTCCAGATTGCGGGTTGCGAGTATCTCATAAGTGCGCCGAGGTGTAGAGCCACCCGACAGAACCAGCCGGAACGGCGCCGGGCCTGATGCCATCCGTTCGGCGATGATGCCGGCTGCCCGGATCGCCAGGTTCTCCGAGCTCCCGACTATCTCCAATCTGCCGGCAATGTTATCCATCCAACCACTCCTAGCGTATGGCGCGCCAACTGCGCCCGTCGCGGGCCAGAAGATCATTGGCGGCAGCCGGACCCTCGCTACCCGCGACATAGTTGGGGAAGTGCCGAGGGTTGGATGACGCCCATCCTTTCAAAATCGGATCGACAACCGCCCACGCCGCCTCGACCTGGTCGGCGCGCTGGAACAGCGTGGCATCGCCAATCAGGCAGTCATAGATCAGCGTTTCATAGCCTACTGAAGGGGCCTGTTTGAAATAATCCTTGTACTTGAAGTCCATGGCAACACTTTCCAGCGCCATAGCCGGACCCGGCCGCTTTGCGTTGAAGCGCAGGCGGATACCTTCGTCCGGCTGGATGCGCGCAGTCAGCCAATCGGCATCGAGTTCATCCATCGGGGTGTCACGGAACAGCGCATGCGGCGCACGCTTGAACCGGATGGCGATTTCGGTCGAGCGCGTCTTCAACCGCTTGCCGGTGCGCAAATAAAAGGGAACGCCGGCCCAGCGCCAGTTATCGATCATCAACCGCAGGGCGACATAGGTTTCGACCGTCGAATCCGGCGAAACATTCGGCTCGGCACGATAGGCGGGAACCTTCTCGTCTCCCACCGTGCCGGCGTCATACTGGCCACGCACTGCATCGGCAAGGGTAAGCGGATGCACGGCCTTGAATATCTCCGCTTTTTTGGCGCGGATGTCCTCGGCGTCGAACGAGACGGGTGGTTCCATTGCCGTCATCGCAACCAGTTGGAATAGATGATTGGGCACCATATCTCGCAAAGCACCCGTTGCCTCGTAGAATTTGCCGCGGGTGCCCACGCCGATGCTCTCGGCCACCGTGATCTGCACATGGTCGATACGGTCGCGATTCCAGATAGGCTCGAACAAACCGTTCGCGAAACGAAGCGCCAGGATATTCTGCACCGTCTCCTTCCCCAGGAAGTGATCGATGCGGTAGATCTGGTCCTCGCGCAGATATTTCAGCAGACAGGTATTCAAGGCTTTGGCTGATTCCAGGTCCTGGCCGAATGGCTTTTCAACGATCAGTCGGCGGAATCCCTTGCATTCCTTAGTGTCAACCAGACCGGCCTCACCCAATTTGCGGGCAATCGTGGCAAAGAAACGGTCGGCTGTTGCCATATAGAACAACACATTACCGCCCAGATCCTTGGCCTTGTCGCAGTCGGCCAGGCGCTGCTTCAATGCTGCATAGGCCGAATCGGCGGTGAAATCACCTTTCAGGAAGCTCATCGCATCGGCAATGGGCGACCAGTACCGGTCTTCTATCGTCTTCAGGGCGCCCTCTCCGCGCTTACCCACCTGCTCTTCCAGGAATTGCTTGATCTTGCCGCGCCATTCCTCGGTGCTGCGGTCATTATGATCGACCCCGATCAGCGCGAAGCGAGGTGGCAGAAGTCCCGTGCGGGCAAGGTTGTACAGCGCCGGCACGATCAAGCGCCTTGTCAAGTCACCATTCGCGCCGAAGATGACGATAGCGCAAGGCGACGGTGGGGATTTGTGCGAGGGATTCACTTTTTGGGACTCAGCGATTCCACGTGACCTCCGAATTCATGACGCATGGCAGAAAGCATCTTTTCGCCGAAGCTGTTGCCGATGCGGGATCGGAAACGGGCGAACAGCGCCGCTGTGATCACGGGCGCCGCCACTGCTTCATCGACCGCCGCGTTGACCGTCCAACGGCCCTCACCGGAATCATCGACCTTGCCGGTGAACTCTTCCAGCTGCGGCGATTTGGCGAGCGCTATCGCGGTCAGGTCCAGCAGCCATGACGCCACTACGCTGCCGCGCCGCCACACCTCGGCGACATCGGCCAGGTTGACGGTGAAACGCTCATCCTCCGGCAGTTTGTCGCTGGTACGACCACGAATGATGTCGAAGCCTTCGGCATAGGCCTGCATCAGGCCATATTCGATGCCGTTATGGACCATCTTGACGAAATGACCGGCGCCCGCAGGCCCGGCATGCATATAGCCTTCGATCACCCGGGGGTCGGCGGCTTCGCGGTTGGGTGTCCGGGGGATGTCGCCCGCCCCAGGGGCCAGCGCCTTGAAGATAGGGTCAAGGTGATCGACGACTGCTTTGTCACCGCCAATCATCATGCAGTAGCCGCGTTCCAACCCCCACACCCCGCCGGACGTGCCTACATCGACATAGGCGATGCCTTTTTCCTCAAGGGCGGCGGCACGGCGGATATCGTCCTTGAAAAAAGTATTGCCGCCATCGATGACGATATCGCCGCTGGACAGTAACCCACCCAACTTGGTGACAGTGTCCTCCGTGATCCTGCCGGCGGGCAACATGACCCAGATGGCCCGCGGCGTGGAAAGCTTGGCGACCACATCTTCCAGCGAGGCGGCGCCGACAGCGCCTTCCAGCGCCTTCACCGCCGCCGCCGAAGCATCGAATCCCACTACATGGTGGCCGGCGCGCATCAGCCTGCGCCCGATATTGGCCCCCATCCGACCAAGTCCGACGATCCCGATCTGCATCAAATTCCCCTTCTTAAATCCGCATGATGGCCAGCGGCCAAAGTAACCTTCAATTCCGCCTGCCTGAATGAATTTTTGGCCGGGAAAACTCTGGGGCCGCCGAAGCTCTTCCTGAACGCTCGGCCAGGGCCTGTGGTTTCCGAAAAATCCGCGGAAAAGCAGGCAAAAAGCGGGGAGAAAGGATTGATTTTGCCCCTCGAGACCTGCCATTAGCAGGCGCGTCATCGGGCATCTGGCATGGACGAGAATTTCCGCAAAAGTGCATTGGCCTACCACCGGCTTCCGCGCCCCGGCAAATTGTCGGTGGAAGCGACCAAGCGCATGGCCAATCAGCGCGACCTGGCGCTGGCCTATTCGCCCGGCGTGGCGGCGGCCTGCGAAGAAATCGCCAAGGATTCGGCCGCGGCGCGCGAATATACCGCACGTGGCAACCTGGTGGCCGTGATCAGCAATGGCACCGCCGTTCTAGGACTGGGCAATATCGGACCGCTGGCCTCCAAACCGGTGATGGAGGGTAAAGCTGTCCTTTTCAAGAAATTCGCCGGCATAGATGTCTTCGATCTGGAGGTAACCGAGACGGACATCGACCGTTTCGTGGAAGTGGTGGCGGCGCTGGAGCCTACTTTCGGCGGCATCAATCTGGAGGACATTAAGGCGCCTGAATGCTTCATCATTGAAAAGCGTCTGCGCGAGCGGATGAACATTCCCGTCTTCCATGACGACCAGCACGGCACGGCCATCGTCTGCGCCGCCGCCATCCGCAACGGTCTGCTGCTGCAGGGCAAGGTTCTGGAAGAGATCAAGCTGGTGACATCGGGCGCGGGGGCGGCCGCACTGGCCTGCGTGGACCTGCTGGTGGCGATGGGGCTGCCTGCCGACAATGTCACCCTGACCGACATCAAGGGTGTGGTCTATAAGGGCCGGGGCGACGAGATGGCGCCCAACATGGCCCGCTATGCCCGCAAGACGGATGCGCGAACGCTGGCCGATGTATTGGTCGGCGCTGATGTATTCCTGGGGCTTTCCGCGCCCAATGTGCTGAAAGCCCCATGGCTGAGCCAGATGGCCGAAAAGCCCCTGATCCTGGCGCTGGCCAATCCCAATCCGGAAATCCTTCCGGAAGACGCCATCGCTGCCCGCCCCGACGCGATCATCGCCACCGGGCGCAGCGATTACGCCAACCAGGTCAACAATGTGTTGTGCTTTCCCTTTGTCTTCCGGGGAGCGCTGGACGTGGACGCCACTACCATCAACGAGCCGATGAAAGTGGCGGCGGTGGAAGCAATCGCCGCGCTGGCGCGCGCCGAAGCCTCGGACGTCGTGGCCCAGGCTTATGGCGGCGCCGCGATGGGTTTCGGCCCCGACTATATCATTCCCAAACCTTTCGATCCGCGCCTGATCCTGCACATTGCCCCTGCCGTGGCGCGCGCAGCAATGGAATCGGGCGTGGCACGTCGGCCGATCACCGATTTCGACGCTTACGAAACCGAGTTGGAGAAGTTCGTCTACCGTTCCGGCCAGTTGATGCGGCCGGTATTCGAGATAGCCCGGCAATCGCCGCGGCGCGTCGCCTATGCCGAAGGCGAGGACGAACGCGTGCTGCGCGCGGTCCAGACCGTGCTGGACGAAGGCTTGGCGCAGCCCATCCTGGTGGGACGCACCGCTGTGATCCAGCAAAAGGCCAAGGCGCTGGGTCTGAGGCTGGATTTCGCCAGGCAGGTCCGTATTTTCGATCCCGGGAGCGATCCGCTGATCCCGGCGCTGACCGAACGCTATCGGCGGCGGGTGGAGCGCAAGGGGGTGCCGCCTGACGCCGCCGCGCGTTGGATCCGCAGCCGTCACGCCATAACCGCCGCCATGCTGCTTGAGCATGGCGAGGTCGATGCCGCCCTTTGTGGTGGTCTGGGTGACTGGAGCCGCCAGCTCGCCAACATCCTGCCACTTCTGCCGCGTCAGGAAGGTGTCGGTCGGGTCTATTCGCTGGCCAGCCTGATCCTGCCCAACGGCGCGCTGTTCTTCTGCGATACTCACGTGAATGTCGATCCCACCGCCGAGCAGATCGCCGAAATGACGCTGCTGGCGGCCAAGGCGGTACGTCGCTTCGGGCTGGCGCCCAAGGCTGCACTTCTGTCCCATTCCAGCTTCGGCACATCCGATTCCGATTCCGCGCGTAAGATGCGCAAGGCGATGGCAATCCTGCGTGCGGCCAACCCCGACTTCGAACTGGATGGCGAGATGCATGCCGACGCCGCGCTGAGTGAAGCGCTACGCGCGCGCCTGGTGTCCAACAGCCCGCTGAGCGGGTCCGCCAATCTGATGGTGATGCCGACGCTGGATGCCGCCAATATCGCCCTGACGCTGCTGTCCGCCGCGACAGAGGCGCTGCTGGTCGGGCCACTGCTGCTGGGTGTGTCCCAGCCGGTGCATGTGATGGTGCCGTCGGTGACGGCGCGCGGTATCGTGAACATGACGGCGCTGGCGGTGGCCCAGGCCGCGTCAAAATAAAAAAACAACAGGGAGACCCCATGGCCGAGACCACAGCCGATTTCAACGACCTCTCCCGCCAGGCAGTCGCGCTACACCAGCAGGGACGGCTGGCCGAGGCCGAGCAGGTCTATATCGAGCTGATCAATAAGAACCCGACCATCGTGGGGCCGCGCTACATGCTGGGTGTGCTGCGCCTGCAGCAAGGCCGCGCCCCCGAGGCGGTAGAACTGATGGCGCCGTCCGCCAAGGTCAATCCCAACGACATCGCCACCCAGATGAACTTCGCCATGGCGCTGCGCGGCGCCGGCCGCATGAGCGACGCGCTGAGCATTTTCCAGCATGCCGCCACCCTGCGCCCCGACCTGGCTCAGGCCCACTACAATGCCGGTGTCGTGCAGGGCGAAATAGGCCGCTTCGAGGACGCGATCCAGAGCTATGAGAAGGCGCTGGTGCTCCAGCCCGACATGGTGGTGGCGCGCGGCAATCTGGGCATCGCGCTCGCCGCCATTGGCCGGCTGGATGATGCGGTGGCACAGTACGACAAGATTCTGGCCGGTCACCCGGGCGATGCGGCGGTGCTCTACAATCGCGGACTGGCCCGCGTGGCGCAGACCCGGTTGGAGGACGCGCTGGCTGATTTCGCCGCCGCCTCGGCCGCCGCCCCGGACTTTGCCGATCCCGTCTATCAGCGCGCCATCGCGCTCTCGCGTCTTTCGCGCTTCGCCGAGGCGCTGCCCCAGTTCGACGCCGCGCTGGCGCTGCGGCCCGGCGATCCCGAAATCCATTCCAACCGCAGCGTCGCGCTGTGGAACCTGGGACGTCCGGCAGACGCGCTGGCCAGCGCCGAAAAGGCGTTGGAACTGGACCCCGGGCTGCCCTCGGCCTGGTACAACAAGGGCGTGGCGCTGAAAGGCCTGGCTCGTTTTCAGAAGGCGCTGGATGCCTTCGACCAGGCGGTGACGCACGACGCCAACAATGCCGATGCCTGGAACAGCCGCGGCGCGGTGCTGCGCGTGCTGGGCCGGCCCACCGACGCGGTGGCCAGCTTCACCCGCGCCGTCGAGCTGCGCCCCAACTATGTCGAGGCGCTGAACAACCGCGGCTATACCGCCTGGACCGACCTGGGTCTCTACGCGCCCGCAATGGCCGACCTGAAAGCGGCGCTGAAGGCCGATCCCGGCCACGCTTATCTGGCGGGCGAGTTGCTGCACCTGAAGATGCAGGGCGCGGACTGGCAGGACTATGCGGCGCTGAAGGATGCAGTCGATGCCGGCGTGCGCGCCGGTGGGCGCGCCATCCGCCCCTTTGCCTATCAGGCGGTGTCGAACAGTCCGGCCGACCTCAAGGCTTGTTCGGAAATCTTCGCCGCCGACCAGTTTCCGGCGCGAACCGCCCGCTCGCCTGCCCGCCGTGCAGACGGCGACAAGCTGCGCATCGGCTATGTCTCGGCCGATTTCCGCGAACAGGCCACCGCCTATCTGATGGCCGGCCTTTACGAGCATCACGACAGGGAGCGGTTCGAGATCACCGCCTTCGACAATGGCGGCAGCGATGCCAGCCCGATGCGGGCGCGGCTGGAAACGTCGATCCCGAAAATCGTCGACATCGCCGGCATGAACGATGACGAAGCCGCCGCCGCCATCCGCGCCGCAGGGATCGACATCCTGGTCAACCTGAACGGCTATTTCGGTGGGGCCCGCATGGGTGTCTTCGCCCGCCGCCCTGCCCCGGTGCAGGTGAATTACCTGGGCTTTCCTGCCACTCTGGGCGCGCCCTATATCGACTATATCCTGGCTGACGAGATCGTGATCCCCAAGAGCGAGGAATGCTTCTATACCGAAGCCGTGGTGCGCCTGCCCGGCAGCTATCAGGTCAATGACGACAAGCGCGCAATCGCCGGCGATACGGGCCGCGCCGACCACGGCCTGCCGGCGGACGCGTTTGTCTTCTGCAATTTCAACCAGGGGTACAAGCTGACGCCCGCGCTGTTCGATGCCTGGTGCCGCATCCTGAACCAGGTGCCCGGCAGTGTGCTGTGGCTGCTGGACAGCCATGAGACATTCCGCATCAATCTGGCGCGCGAGGCCGAGGCACGCGGGATTTCACGCGAGCGGCTGATCTTCGCGCCGCCGGTGGACTTGCCGCAGCATCTGGCGCGCCTGAAGCTGGCCAACCTGTTCCTGGATGGGCTGCCCTATAACGCCCACACCACCGCCAGCGACGCGCTGTGGGCGGGTGTACCATTGCTGACCTGCCGCGGCACCACTTTTCCGGGGCGAGTGGCGGCCAGCCTGCTGACGGCGGCGGGCCTGTCCGAACTGATCACCGAAACCGCCGCGGACTATGAGAAACAGGCCGTGGCGCTGGCGCGCGATGCCGGCAAGCTGAAGGCGCTGCGCGAAAAAGCTGCGGCCGCGCGCACCAGCCCGCTGTTCGACACCGCCAAAACCACCCGCCATATCGAGGCTGCGTATCAAGGCATGTGGGAACGGACCACGCCGGCCGGCTTCGATGTCGCCTAGCGGATGAACTGGTCGACGTAATCGGCGCCCAGGCCGATCGCCGCATAATGCTTGCGGCAATTGTCGATCTTGGTGAAGACATCCTCATAGCCCAGGACCGCACCGTCGGGATCGACATAGACCATCACCCCGTTCACCTGGAACAGGGTGATCATCTCCTCCACATCCTCGTCCACCACCAGCGTATGGGTCTCGCCCGGCGCTTCATAGACATAGCCGCCTTCTTCGGCGACCCAGTCATGCTCCAGGTAGCGCCAGCGGCCCTTGATGACATAGCCGTGCACCGGCTGGGGATGGCGATGGCGCGACAGCACACCGGATTTGCGCACGCGCAGCAGGTTCATCCAGTAGCCGCGGCTGGCGCACAGGCATAGGGGCCGGAACCAGACATTCTCCGCCTGCGGCACCCACACACGTTCGTCTATGGGAATGGCCGAAGGGATCACAAGCTCGGGCGGCGACTCCCTGGGCTGCGGGTGGCGATACGGAATTCTCGAATTGTCCTGTCCCATGCCCTCAAACCCTATTTCGCTAAATAGCCGCCGTCGATGGGCACGATTGTACCGGTGATGAAGTGCGCCTCGTCGGAGCACAGAAATGCCACCACCCCGCCGATGTCATCGGGCCGGCCCCAGCGGCCCATCGGCGTGCGTTCGATGATGGCGCTCGAGCGGCCTGCATCCGCCCGTGCAGCCCTGGTCAATTCCGTCTCGATCCAGCCCGGCGCGATGGCGTTGACGCGGATATGAGGCGCCCAGGCCACCGCCAGCGACTTGGTGAGCTGCACAACGCCGCCCTTGGATGCCGTATAGGCGGGCGTTAGCGGACCGCCGAAGAAGGACCAGACCGATGCGGTGTTGACAATCACCCCGCCCTGCCGCTCCAGCAGCGGCTGCGCGGCCATGCACATGCGCATGGTGCCGGTGAGGTTGACATCGATCACCTGCTGGAAGCCTTCGATGGTGAACTCCCGCCCCTCACGCAGGATCATGCCGGCGCAGTTGACCAGCACATCCAGGCGGCCGAAATCCTTGGTCAGCCCGCCGATGCAGGCGGTGACGGAGGCGTCATCGGTCACGTCCAACCTCACGGCCGCCAGGCGGTCGCGTGCCGGAACGGCAGCCACCTCGTCCTGGGAAAGGCCGGTGACCGTCACCCCATAGCCCGCCTTAAGGAGCGCCTGGGCGATGCCGAAGCCGATGCCCCGCGCGCCGCCGGTGATCAGGGCCTGCTTCATGGCGCGGGATAAATTGTGGACAGGGACAGGCCGGAGCCCCGCCGCAGAAAACCACCCCAATGCAGATCGTGCAGCAATGACGAGCCCTGGATGAATCTTCGTTTGCTCACTTTTCCTTTACCCCCCTCCCCCACCGATGTGGATTGGCGCTGGAAAGGCTGTCCTGGTTCACCGGCCCGCCTCGTCGGCCATTGTGGCGCGACGGCAAGCGTCTGAGAAGTGTGGGTAAGTGTTCGCATCGGGCCTGGTGAGCCTGGCGGCCGCGGTCGGTGTGGAGACGCCAAAATCGGGCGGTCCATTGTCGTGTTCGCGGTCCCCAAAAGCGGCAAGGACGTCGATGTCGGAGCCATTCTGCGACACTGCCATACCGAGATGCCTGCCTATATGGTGCCACGGCCTGACGATTAGAGGGCCCACCTGTCGTTTCCGCAGGATCTGCGCTAAACTGTATACAGCGGCTGGTCGAAGCGGACATGGAATTGTCGACGATCCTCGAAGTGTATCTCGAGAATGAGGTGGCTCTTAAGCGCTACCTGAGACGGTTTATCCGGTCTCGCGAGACCGCGGACGATCTCGCGCAGGAGGCCTTCCTGCGGGCCTTTGCAGCCGAATCAGGGCGCGTGATCGAGGCGCCAAAGGCCTTTTTGTTCAAGGTTGCCAAGAACTTGGCCCTGAATGAGCTCGCCAGGCAGTCCTCGGCGGCGATCGAGCCTTTAGGGGATTTCGAGGGCCAGGAGGTCCTAGAAGACAGCAGACAGGCGCTGGTTGATGATGTTGTCGATAGTCGAGAACGCATTCGTGTGCTCGCACGCGCGATCGCGGCTCTGCCGCCGCAGTGCGCGAAGGTATTCATACTTCGCAAAATGCAGGGGCTGTCACAGAAGGAGATCGCGGCCCGGCTTGATATCTCTGTCAGGACAGTGGAAAACCATGTCGCCCTGGGCCTATCGCGATGCAGGGCCTATATGCGGACCCACGGCGGCGGGGCTGGAGAAAAGGGTGGGAGCCCACCAACGCTGGAACGGATTCCCACGGCTTTTACCAAAGCCAAAAACGCAAAGTAGTTCCGTACTGGACTTTAAAGCGTAATGACCGACAAGGGCAGAATCCTGGCTTTTCCCGACGCGGCGGCCATCGAGGCCGAGGCTGCGGCATGGGTCGCCCGTTTCGATGCCGGCGACGTCTCGGCCAAGGATCAGGCGGCGTTCCAGGAGTGGTTGAACCGTGGTGCGCTGCATCGGGAAGCCATCGCGGCATATGGCAATCTATGGTCGGAGTTCGATGCGCTAAGGCATCTCACCGATGCCCGTGGAGCTAGCGATGCCCATGGAGTTGCCGATGCCCATGAAGCGGGGCAGGAAGGCCGAGCGCACGATAATCAGCCCGCCATGCTGAAACGAGCCCGGCCCTGGCTCGCGGCATGCGCGGCGGTCGTAATCGCGACGGTGGGCGGGGCGGTGCTTCTCCATCCGAAGCCCCAGCAATCGCCAAAGGCGCAGTACCATCCGCCCGCCAGACTATCCTATGAAACACCGGTCGGCGGCCAACGAAAGATCATGCTGGCAGATGGCTCATCGGTGCTCCTCAACACGAACAGCCGGTTGGATGTGAACTTCTCCGGCAAGCGCCGGGATGTTCACCTGGTCCGTGGAGAAGCCTATTTTGAGGTCGTGCACGACAAGACCCGTCCGTTCACGGTCTATGCGAAGAACTATGCGGTGCGCGACCTCGGAACCGCATTCGACGTCCATTTGTCGAGAGCGGGGATGGTTGAGGTAGGCGTTACCAAGGGCCGCGTTGAAGTGACGCCCGCCGGGGACGCGCACGTTCCTGATGCCGACAAAAGCCTGGGCGTAATCGCTGCGGGACACAATATCGTGCTGGGCCAAAAAGCCGAACCGGCCAAAGCCGTCTCCCGTGCCGATATGGGACGCAAGCTGGCCTGGCGGCGCGGGCAACTCGTCTATACCGGGCAGCCCCTCAAAGAGGTGCTTGCCGACATCAGCCGCTATTCGGACATCAAGATCGAGCTTGCGGATCCGGCGCTTGAAGACCTGCCCGTCGGCGGCGCGTTCAGAACCGACCAGATCGAGGCCATATTCGCCGCGCTGGAGAACAATTTCGGCATACATGCGGAATGGGTCAACTCTCAACATGTACGCCTTACCGCGGCCCGTGGGAGGCTGCTCTCGAGGGATTAAAACAGGCCTGGCGGGCGCAGCCGCGGCCTCCCGACCGGCGCGGGTGAGAAATTCGGCGGCCGCACCCCCTGCCTCACCTTTCCAACATGCGCCATTGGGGCCGGGCTGGCGGCCAGCATTGGCTTTCTCCATCCACCCGCTTGTTGTAAAAGGGCAACAACGCGGCCGGGCCCAAAAATCTTTTATATCGCTCTAGGTGGATTGGCCTCCTCGCCGGTCTCATTCATCATAAGGCCGGTGTGAAGGCAACATGGTGTGCCAACCCACTGGGTCCAGAAAATGAATGTAAGGGGAGTGACGCTCGCGGCGGTCGCGCTTTGCGGATGTCTGGCAGTTTCGAGACCCGCTTTTGCAGAACCATCGTATGCGCAGTCCACGAAATATAACGTCGATATTTCGGGGACCGAATTGACCGTGGCCTTGCCTGCCTTGTCACGGCAGACGGGGGTGGTGGTTCTTTACCCTTACCAACTGGCCCAGGTCCGGAGCAATCCGGTCAAAGGTTCGTACACGGTTTCTGAAGCGTTGCAGTTGATGCTTCAAGGAACTGGCTTCTCCGGCAACGTCACTGCACAGGGAGCTGTTTCCATCTCCCGGCAAAGAAGAAGTTGCGACACAGAGGGGGAAGCCATGCTTCGCGATTCAAAATCCACGGTATCGGTCATTGCACTGCTCGCCGGCTTGTTCAGTTGGCCCGCCTGCGCCCAGGTAACGGCCGGATCGCCGGGGGGAGGACAGGGCGCACAGGAATCTGTGGAGACCGTGGTCGTCACGGGTTCGCGCGTCATTTCCGATGTCGCCAATTCGCCCACGCCGCTGACGGTGGTGAGCACGCAGCAATTGCTGACCACCACCCCGACCAACCTGGCGGACGGTCTGAACAAGCTGCCGGTTTTCCAGAACAGTGCGTCGGAGCGCAACCTTAGCAGTGGCGGCGGCAACAGCAGCGGCGACTTCCTCAACCTGCGCAATTTCGGCCAGAACCGTACCCTGGTCCTGCTGGACGGGATGCGCCTTCCGGTCTCCAACCAGGACGGTGCCGTCGATATCAGCACCCTGCCGCAGATGCTGATGTCCCGCGTGGACGTCGTGACCGGCGGCGGGTCGGCGGTGTACGGTTCCGACGCCATCACCGGCGTGGTCAATTTCATCCTGGACAAGAATTTCACCGGCTTCAAATACGAAGCCAATGCCGGTATTTCGGGCTATGCGGACGGCTTCAAATACAAGGTGAACGCGGCAGCGGGCGCCGACCTGTTCGGCGGCAGAGGACATATCGAAGGCGCCATCCAGTATCAGCATGGCGACGGCGTGCTGCAGGGTGCCCGACCCATATTCGCGCACCAGTTTTCATCCTATAACACCGGCAGCACCCCGGCCAACCCGGTGACCAATGTTCAGAACGGCGGCCAGACCGTCTCGACGTTCAGCGGCAAGATCACCTGCTCGAATTGCTCAGTCAACGGCTACGAGTTCGGCCAGCCCGGCGTACCCACCCCCGCCAATCTGGGCTATATCCCCGCGGGGCAGACCGCCATCGCGGTCGGCGGCAATGGGGCCGCTGTACGGTATGAATCGATCTATGGGGACACCCGCAACGCCACGGCGTTCGGCCGCTTCAGCTATAATATCAATGACGACACCACCTTTTTTGCGCAGGTCTCGCTCGCGCAAGCCAATGTCTTCAACTATTTCTTCCCGTCGCAGCAAGAGCCCAGCCGCCAGACCGTCACCTATTTCAAGAACAATGCCTTCCTCCCGCTGGCCACTCAGGCCCTGTTGGGCGACAACAGCGCCACGAACCCCAACTGGGCGACCGATGGCACCAATACCTTCCAGGTATCGGAATGGTATGCAGACCCGAACCGCACCCGCAAAACCAACAACGTCACGCGCAATATCGTCGGCACCATCGGTTTGGATGGTGTGGTATTCGGAGATTTCGCCTGGAATGCCCATTACACCCATGGCGAAACGCGTCTGTCGACCACCGGCCTCTTCAACGGCAACAATCAGTATCATGACGCGGCGCAAGACGCGGTGATCGATCCCACCACCCACAACATCGTCTGCTGGAACGATACGGCGGCGGCGATCGCCCAGTATGGCGATCTCTATCCCGGTTGCATCCCGATCAACACTTTCGGCAACAATGTAACCACGGACGCGCAATATACCTACTGGTCGCGGTCGACGCATTTCGCGGAGACAAACACCTTGGACGATATCTCCGCCGACATCTCGGGCAATGTCTTTGACCTGCCGGCCGGGCCGGTCAAGGTGGCTGTGGCGGGCGAAATGCGCTGGCTTGGCTATGAGATCGATTCCAACGCCTCGCCGACCGCGGTGGTCGATTGCACCGGCCTTCGCCTTTGCGGCAACGCCGCCGGAACGGGCCCCGTCAATCAGGCCACCGTCACCCAGACCTTGTGGGACAACAACACCGTCCCCAGCGTCTCGGCCGATGAGAATGTCTGGGAATTCTCAGGCGAAGTGGGCGTCCCGATCCTCAAGGATATTCCGCTGATCCAGAGCTTCAACGCCGACCTCGCGGGCCGCTATACCAATTACAGTATCTCCGGCTCGGTGGAGACCTGGAAGATCGGTCTGGATTGGCACGTGAATGACGATATCCGCTTCCGCGGCACGACATCCGTCGACATTCGCGCCCCCACGCTGAACGATCTGTTTTCGCCCCAGGTCTCCAACAGCGGGCCCTTCCTGGATCCACTGACCAACTACAATCCGGGCGGCATCCAGACCGTGTCCGGGGGCAACCCGAACCTCAAGCCGGAAGTGTCGCGCACCTATACGGGAGGTGTCGTCCTGACGCCGACCTGGATTCCGGGCCTGACGGTGTCGGCGGACTATTATCAGATCAAGCTTAAGAACGCGATCACCAACATCAGCGGCAGCAATACGGCGATTGCCAATCTCTGTATCGCGTCCGGTGGTACGTCACCGTTCTGCGCGCTGTATGTCCGGCCGTTCCCGTACACCAACACCACGCCGGCCAACTATCCCACTCTCCTCTACAGCCAGAAACTCAACGCGGCGTTCAATGTGACCGAAGGCCAGGATTACGAGATCGACTATGGTTTCGACATGGCGGACATCTCCGACCTGTCGGGTGTGGTCAATCTGCGCGCCTTGCTGAATGTAGCCCCGGTGAACACCACCAGCAGTTTCCCCGGCGCCCCGGTCAACCACACCACCCAGCCCAAGGGCCATGCCACGATCTTCGGCGGTTACACGCTCGGCAACTGGACGGTGGACGCCCAGTGGCACTATTTCAGTGGCGGGAGCAACCAAGCCGTTTTCGGGCCCGGGCAGACTTACTATGCCCAGCCCCGGTTTGGCAGCTTCAGCACAATGGACTTCACCCTCACCAGGAGGCTCGACTTCGGCGACGGCTCGGCCACCTATGCCTATCTTAATGTCCAGAACGCTTTCGACGCCGTCCCCCCGTATACGGTTGGATCGTCCGGCAACCCCGGGTCCATCTTTGGCGGAATCCCCCAAGGCGAAGACGTGATGGGCCGCTATTTCACCATCGGCATACGCGGCGATCTCTGAATCTGCACGCTTATTCCTGAATTCCCCCTGGGCCGCGGCTTGCATGGCTGCGGCCCTTTTCTTTCAGAAAAGGCGAACCCGCCTGCCAAGACATCTGTGGACGCAGCCGCTGTTCCAGCGGCGACAGAGTAGCCGCAGTCAGACTATTCTCCACCCGGCCGGAAAGGTCTATAAAAGCTCATAGCCGAAGACCGTGCTTGCAAATCCGGATACAGGGAGAAGCACATGACGTCTTTCAAGGTCGGTTATCTGATTGGTAGCCTTGCCAAGGCCTCCATCAACCGAAAACTGGCCAAGGCGCTGACCCGGCTGGCACCGGACGGGATGGAGTTCCACGAAATCAGCTTCGCCGGGCTGCCGCTCTACAGTTATGACTATGATGCCGATTATCCGGCAGAGGCATTGAGGTTCAAAGCGGCGATCAAGGCGTCCGACGCGATCCTGTTCGTCACGCCTGAATACAACCGCTCCATCCCCGGCGGTCTGAAGAATGCGATCGACTGGGCCAGCCGCCCCTATGGCACCAATGCCTTCGCCCGCAAGCCGGCAGCAGTGATCGGGACATCGCCGGGGGCCATCGGCACGGCGGTAGCCCAGCAGAGTCTGCGCAGCGTTCTGGGCTTCCTGAACGTGCCCCAGATGAACGCTGTGGAAGCCTATATCCAGTTCACGCCGGGGATGATCGCCGATGATGGCGAAGTCACGGTGGAATCAACCAAAGAATTCCTGCGCAGCTACATGAAGGAATTTCACGCCCATATCACCCGGGTCCTGACGGTGTTGCCGCGCGAAGATTGAACGTGCGCCGCGATCTGCGCACCCCGGCCGTGCGCTTGGGATCGCATCAGGCGGTGGCAGTGGAAAGCCCATGCGAGACCGGAGAAGTCTCCCAATAGCATTTCGTTCTAGCTGCAACACTTTGATTTTGGTGGGTGACGTAGGAATCGAACCTACGACCCGCTGATTAAGAGTCAGCTGCTCTACCAACTGAGCTAGTCACCCGCACCGCCGGCCTGGGTCTTGGGACCGGGAGCGCGGCTTATAGCCAAGGGGTCATCCCATGTCCACAGGCTTTCCCGGCCGTCCACACCTTTGAAAACCCAAGGAAATCGGGCGCGGACGGCGCCTTTCGGCCCGACCCTCCAGCCGCGTGCGCAAGGCCCGGCCCTCCCCGCGGCGAGTCCGAGCCTGGAAGGGGCAGATGCCGCAGCGATGTGTCTTGCGGCATGCAGACCGCGCTGCGACATAGGGGAGTGATCAGATGATTCCCCCACTATGGCGCGGAATCTCCACCTGCCGGTGGATATGGACGCTCATCAGAAGGCCGAAGCCGAACATCACGGTCAACATGGCGCTGCCCCCATAGGACAGAAGCGGCATCGGGATGCCGACCACCGGGATCAGGCCCATCACCATCGCGCCGTTTATCATGATGTAGAAAAAGAAGTTCAGGATCACGCCCATGGCCAGAAGCCGGCCGAACTGGCTGCGGGCGCTGAGCGCCGTTTGCAGGCCGTAAAAAATCACCACCGCGAACAGGATCAGCAGCGCCAGGGCGCCGACGAAACCGAACTCCTCGCAGAAGCTGGTCCAGATGAAGTCGGTCTGCTTTTCCGGCAGGAAATTCAGCCGGCTTTGGGTGCCCTGGAGGAAACCCTTGCCAGATATCCCACCCGATCCGATGGCGATCTTGGCTTGGGTGATGTTCCAGCCCGCGCCCAGCGCATCGGACGAGGGATCCAGGAATGTCTCCACCCGCGCCTTTTGGTAGTCGTGCAGCACAAAGCGCCATGCCAGCGGCACCGCCGCCGCCACGGCGGCCAGGGTGGGGGCAATCCACCACCATGACAGCCCCGCCAGGAACAGCAGGGAACAGCCGTCAGCCACGATGATCAGCGTTGTTCCCAGGTTTGGCTGGAGCACCACGAAGATGGCCGGCAAGACGATCATCGCCAGGCCGATAGCCAAAGGCAGGGGCTTGGACACTTCTTCGACGCTCTTGCCATGCAGGTAGCGCGACAGCGCCAGCACCAGGCTGATCTTCATCAGCTCGGAAGGTTGCAGGTCGAACGGACCCAGGCTGATCCAGCGCTGCGCGCCAAGACCGACATGGCCCACGATATCGACCGCCACCAGGAGCAGCAAGGCGACGCCGTAGGCTGGATAGGCCAGGCTCATCCACATCCGGATGTCGATGGTCGCCGCCAGCAGCATCACCACCAGGCCCAGCAGGAAATGGCCGATCTGGCGCAAGGCCCAAGGCTGGAGATGGCCGCCCGCCACGGAATAGAGCATGGCGATGCCGGCAACCGCGATCAGAACGATCAGCAGCACCAGCCCCCAATTGACCTCAAGCAGCTTGTCGGCAATCGTCAGGGTGCGCTTGGCCGCAGCATAGGGACGGAGCGCCATCAGCCGCCTTCCCTGTAGGACTCCGGCGTATAAGAAGCCGGGATGATCGCGCCTTGCCCGCCTGGTCCTTGGGGCGGGGAAGCCCCCGCCGAGTTGACCGGCCACTGAGCCGGACGGCCCGCCGGATCGCGCTGCTGGCAGAACAGCATGACATCGTGGGCCGCAACCACCTGGGGGTGACCGACGGCGCCATGCTCTACCACGCTGACGATGGCATAGCGCGGATTTTCCACCGGCGCGAAGCCGATGAAGAGGCCGTGGTCACGCAGCTTCCAGTCCAGATGCGCGTCCTTGGTGATGCCGCGGGCATGTTCCTCGCGGCTGTAGACGCGCACCTGCGCTGTGCCGGTCTTGCCCGCCATCTCGAATCCGGGCTGAGCAATGCGCCAAGTATAGGCGGTGCCGCCAACCTCGTTCATCACCTTGTTCATGCCGCTGCGCACGGTGGCCAGGGCTTCGTCGCTGAAGTCCAGCGTGGGCGCGTGGGGCCGCTCGATCACCTTGCCGCCGATGCTGTGGACCAAGCGCGGCGTGACGGCCCGGCCCGAGGCGATACGCGCCGCCTGCTGGCAAAGCTGCAATGGCGTAGCGGTGACATAGCCCTGGCCGATGCCGACACTCAGCGTATCGCCCTGCTGCCAGGCCTGATGATAGGTCTTCTGCTTCCAAGCTCGGCTGGGGATGAGGCCGCCCCGCTCGCCCGGCAGCTCGATGCCCGTTGGCGCGCCCAGACCCAGCTTGCGAGCGGCCTGCGCGATGCGGTCGATGCCCACCCGCCGCGCGGTCTCATAGAAGAACACGTCGCAACTGTGCTGCAGCGCGCCCTCGACATCCAGCGACCCATGGCCGCCCTTTCGCCAGCAATGGAATTCGTGTCCCCCGAAGACGAACACGCCATTGCAATGAACGCGATAATCGGGGGTGGCGACACCAGCCTCGATAGCAGCCAGGGCCACCGCCGGCTTGAAGGTGGACCCGGGCGGATAGGTGCCGCCCATCACCTTGTTGAG
This sequence comes from Hyphomicrobiales bacterium, assembly GCA_040255825.1. Lineage (GTDB taxonomy): Bacteria > Pseudomonadota > Alphaproteobacteria > Micropepsales > Micropepsaceae > Rhizomicrobium. The sequence continues at coordinate 175,052 of JBDZVS010000005.1, forward strand.
CAGAGGCTTGTGGTCGTTGGTGGTCAGTTCGCGCCACTGATCGCTCGACAGCCCGACATTGAACAGGTTGGGATCGAAGCCGGGGGTGGAGGCCAGCGCGATGACGTCGCCATTGTTCACGTCCATCACCACGCAGGCCGCGCTCTCGCCGGCGAGCTTCTCATAGGCAACCTGCTGGACCTGGTGGTCGATGGTCAACCAGATGTCATGGCCGGGCGTGCCGGGGTCCTTGCCCAGTTCGCGGATGATGCGACCATAGGCGTTGACCTCAACGCGCGAGGCACCGGCGGTGCCGCGCACGTCTTTCTCATACTCGCGCTCGATGCCGCGCTTGCCGATGCGATAGCCGGGCGACGACAGGAGAGGATCGTTATCCTTCTTCAGTTCTTCGGGCGAGACGGCGGCGACATAGCCCAGGATATGCACCATCTGGGGGCCGAAGGGATAGTCGCGCGTGTCGCCCACATCGGGCTGGATGCCCGGCAGGTAGGGCAGATGCAGGTTGATGCGCGAGAAATCCTCCCAGGTCATGTTCTCGGCTACCGGCACCGGCACGAACTTCTTGTTCATGGCGACGTCGTGGAGAATCTTCTTCTTCTGCTGATCGGTGAGCAGGATCACCTTGCCGATGTGGTCCAGAGCTTCCTTGACGCCCTCGGTCGCCTGCTCGGACACCAGCAGGACGCGATAGTTGCGCCGGTTGTCGGCCAGCGCGGTCCCGAAACGGTCCAGGATGCGGCCGCGCGGCGGCACGATCAGGCGTTCGGAAATGCGGTTGTCCTCGGCCTCGACCATGTACTGGTCGCCATCGCGAATCTGGAGCTGGTAGAGGCGCCCGGCGAGAATGGCGAACACCGCCGCCATTCCGCCGCCCATGCCGATACTGCGGCGCGTGAAGGTCGCGTAACGGCTCTTGTCCTTCTTGTCGAACAGCGGCATCAGATGTCGCTCCGCAAGGGGCCTACAAGGCGGTGATGCAACCACCCCACCAGCAGGGCGGTGGGCACGTAGAACAGCACCGTCATCGCCAGTTCGCCCACGTTAGGGGAGACGGGCGGCAGACGCCAGTTCAGCACCGCCACGGTTGCCCAGGCGACCGCGCAGCAGAAAGCCGCCGCGCTGGCGAAGCCCAGCACCGCGGCCAGGCCCGACAGACTGGCGAAGCTGTCGCGCTGGCGCGCCACCAGCGCATAGGTAAGCACGAAGGACAGCGTGCGGACACCGGGCGGGCCGCCGGAAAGCACGTCCTCCATTACCCCGATGGCGAATGTTGCCGCCGGTGTCATCAGATCGGGGCGCACCAGGCACCAGAAATAGACCGGCACCAGCGCCAAAAGAGGCGGTGGCACCTCCCCTCCCGTCAGCGAGACGGGAATGTTGGCAACGAAGGCGCACACCAGGCCACAGAGGACGGGCACCAGCGCAGCGACCATGCGCGTCGCGGTCCCCTGCCCTGCGCCTCGTTCCAGAGCCATCACGTCACTCCGTTCCACGGTCGGGCGGCTGCGGCCGGGGCGTCTGCTGGCGGGACGCAAGCGCGTCCGCGGGCGCCGTTTCGGGAACAGGAGGCGGCTCGGTCCGGGTCTGCAGCGGTGGCGCAAGCGGTTTCAGGCCGGCGGCCTCGGCGGGCAACTCAGCCTGGGGCGGCAATTTTTCCGGCGGCTCGGAATATTTGAGGATTTCGACGTCCTGGGTGGAAGCGGCATCGGCCAGAAGCGCCACGCGCCAGCCGCCGCTGCTGCCCGCAACCACGGTGCCGATGGGAAGGCCGTGCGGAAGAAGCCCGCCGTCACCAGATGTGACGACCTGGTCGCCGGCATGCAGTCTGGCGGTACGCGAAACCAGGTCCAATGTGGGCTGCGGGCTGTTGTCGCCGCTCATGATGGCCTGGACCGCGCCACCGTCGCCGGCCGAGGTGGCGACCGTCACCGGGATGCGGCTGTTAGGATCGGTCAAAAGAATCACCCAACTGGTGCGCCGGCCCGACAAATAGATCCGGCCGATCATGCCACGCGAATCGACAACCGCCTCTCCCGGGCCGGTGTGGTTGCGCGTGCCGGCATCCAGGATCAGGGTCCGCACGAAGGGGCGGCTGGAGCGGCCGATCACGCGCGCCAGCACGGTGTTGAGTTTGGGATCGGGGACGGCATGCAGCAGGCTCTGGTAGCGGCCCACCCGGTTCTGCATCACAATGGCGACATTGCGCCATTGGCGCAGGCGCGCATTCTCCTCCTTGAGTCTGAGATTTTCTTCATAAACCGAGAATATCTCGGTCACCGAGCCCAGCCAGCGATCGAAGCCGCGGGCGGGCGCGCGCGCCACTTCCAACCCGGGCGCCAGCCAGTCCGTCACCTTGATGCGTGCCTGATCGAACAGGCCCGATTGCGCCTTTCCCAGCAATACCAGGACCAGAGCGAGCGCAATCACGATCACCAGCGGAAGCTGGGCATTGCTCTTGCGCGCTATTTTCCAGGCGTTGGCCATCTCGTGTCGCGGGTCCGCTGCCTCGCTAATGCCGTGGTTTCGAAGTTCGCCCAGGCCCGACATCGCCTGTGCCGATACCGACCTCCTCAGCGAACCTCGAAACCGAAACGATACCGGATCTCATGACCGCGACTAGAATGCGGTGGAAAGAACGTGGCGCATGACTTTGGTGTTCTCCAGAACGCGGCCCGTGCCCAGGGCGACACAGGACAAGGGATCGTCCGCGATCGATACCGGCAAACCCGTCTCGTCGCGCAGCACCTGGTCCAGATTGGCCAGAAGCGAGCCGCCGCCCGTCAGCACGATGCCCTTGTCGACGATGTCGGCGGCAAGTTCGGGGGGGGTGGCTTCCAGCGCGACCTTGACGGCCTCCACGATCGCGCCCACCGGCTCGGCCAGGGCCTCGGCGATATGGCGTTGGGTGATGGTGATTTCCTTGGGGACGCCGTTCAACAGGTCGCGGCCCTTGATGTCCAGGGTCACGCCATTGCCGTCGGCGGGAAGCGCGGCCGAGCCGATCTCCTTCTTGATGCGCTCGCTGGAGGCTTCGCCGATCAAAAGGTTCTGGTGGCGGCGGATATAGGCGATGATCGCCTCGTCCATCTTGTCGCCGCCCACGCGCACGCTGCGCGAATAGACGATGCCGCCCAGCGACAGCACCGCCACCTCGGTGGTGCCGCCGCCGATATCGACCACCATCGAGCCGGTGGGCTCGGACACCGGCAACCCGGCGCCGATTGCCGCCGCCATCGGCTCCTCGATCAGGAAGACGCGGCGCGCACCCGCCGACAAGGCCGATTCCTGGATCGCGCGACGCTCCACCGCGGTGGAGCCGGAAGGCACGCAGACGATGATCATGGGATTGGCGAAGGAACGGCGGTTGTGCACCTTGCGGATGAAGTGCTTGATCATCTCCTCCGCCACCTCGAAGTCGGCGATGACGCCGTCGCGCATGGGGCGGATGGCCTCGATGTTGCCGGGCGTGCGGCCCAGCATCATCTTGGCGTCGTTGCCGACCGCCCGGACCGACTTCTTGCCACCCCGGGTGGTGATGGTGGCGACCACCGACGGTTCATTGAGAACGATGCCACGCCCCTTGACGTAGACCAGCGTGTTCGCCGTGCCCAGATCGATGGCCATGTCGCTGGAAAGCGCGCCAAGAAGACTGCCGAACATGCTTAACCGCCTACCCTCTTGTCAGTGGCCGTTCCACAGCGGAAAGCCCCCGTTCGTTAATCCGCAAGCGCCAGCCTTTTTTGAAAAGAAGCCCGGGGCGCTCGGCCCGGGCCTCCCCGCGTCACTTGTGCTTCATCTCGCCACGGTGAGGGCCTCGGGGGCCAGCTTCTCGCGCTTCACCAGCAGCTTGTTGAGCGCATTCACATAGGCATAGGCCGCCGCCGCCATCGTATCGGTGTCGGAGGCCTTGCCCGTGACGGTGCGCCCATTCTCCTCCAGCCGCACACTGACGGTGGCCTGGGCATCGGTGCCCTCGGTCACGGCATTGATCTGGAACAATTGCAGGTTCGCGTCGTGGGGATGGATTTCGCGGATTGCGCGGAAGATGGCGTCGACCGGACCGTCGCCCGAAACCGTTACGCTTTTGATCCGATCATCCACCGCCAGGGTCAGCGAGGCCGTCGGCACAACGCCGGTGCCGGCCTCGACCCGCAGCGCCTTGATGACGATCGTGTCGCGGCCACGCATAATTCCATCATCGACCAGGGCGGCGATGTCCTCGTCGAAGACGTGCTTCTTCTTGTCGGCCAGATCCTTGAAGCGTCGGAAGGCGTCCTGGAAGGCCTCGTCGTCCAGCGCATAACCCATCGATTCCAGCTTGTCCTTGAAGGCATGGCGTCCCGACAGCTTGCCCAGCATCAGCGAGGTCGACTGCACGCCGACATCTTCGGGCCGCATGATCTCGTAGGTCTCGACATTCTTCAGCATGCCGTCCTGGTGGATGCCGCTTTCGTGGCTGAAAGCGTTCTTGCCGACAATGGCCTTGTTGTACTGCACCGGCATGCCGGTGTGGTTGGACACCATCTTGGACACGCGGTTGAGCAGCGTGGTGTTAATGCCCGTGGTGAAGGGCATAATGTCCTTACGCACCTTCAATGCCATCACGATCTCCTCCAGCGCGGCGTTGCCGGCGCGCTCGCCGATGCCGTTGA
>JBDZVS010000006.1:0-9529 GCA_040255825.1 Hyphomicrobiales bacterium
CGTTGGCGCCGAAGATGGTGCCCTGCTTGGGACCGGAGTTCACCATCACATAGGGGTAGTTGTTGATGTTCTGCGCCAGATCGCCATAGATATAGCGCGGGCCGGTATAGCCGGCGGGAACCCCCGAAAGGCCCGAACCAGTGCTGCTCAACGAATAGCCGGGCGTTCCGATCTGCGAGAAGAAACGGCGGCCGCCGGGATAGATCACTGGGCCGAACTGGTTGTAGGAGACCGGAAGACGCGGCTGCACGCCGGCGGCGGTATGGTATTCCACCGCGCCCTCGATGTGCAGACGGCCGCCCATCAGGCTGGTGCCGGCGGCGGCCTGAAGCACGGCAGTGGCATCGTCACCGAAGGTGGAAAGACCGGCCGAGGCATTGAACTTGAAGCCCTCGAAGCGCTTGTCGGTGACGAAGTTCACCACACCGGCAACGGCGTCCGAGCCCCAGGAGGCAGAGGCGCCGCCCGTGACCACGTCGACACGCTGGATCAGAAGCTGCGGCATCTGGCTGACGTCGACCGCGCCGTTCGGGTTGGCGGGCACGACGCGCTGGCTGTCCATCAGGACCAGGGTGCGGATAATGCCCAGGCCGCGCAGGTTCAGACCCGACAGGCCCTGAAGGCCGGTGGTGGTCGAGCCGGTGTTGTAGGTCACGCCCGAGGAGCCTTCCAACGCCGGAAGCTGGGTCACCGCTTCGAAGATGTTGGGCTGGGCCTGCTTTTCCAGGTCGGCGGCGCTCATCACCGTGGTCGGCGTCGGCGCATCGAAACCGGCATTCTGCAGACGGGTCGAGGACACAATCACCTGCTCGACGGCCGGAGCCTGGCCCTGCGCCATCGCAGCGCCGGCACTGAGCGCCAGCATGGCCACGCCGCCGGCCAGGCGCGCGCGTGTCGTCGTCAATCCGTGCATCATGAATAGTCCCCCTAAAGGATGTTGTACTGGTTTGGCCCAGCTTGGATCGGAAACTGGCACCGGGGGGTGAGGGAACCTATATAGACTTTGGTATACAGACGGCTTTGCCGCACAACAGTGATGCGCGCCAGCCACAGTCGGCCCGAGCCTGCATATACTTTAGCGTATATTTGTGCTGGCGCCTTGGCGCGAAATCGGCACAATCAATGGCGCAAGTGTATTCCTTCAGCCTGAAGCGGGGCCGAGCTGATGAATCTGGCGCTGATTGTCGATGACCATCCCCTGTTCCGACAGGCGCTGCGGCAGGTCGTGCGCAGCGAATTTCCCGACATGCGGATTGCCGAGGCGGAAACTCTGGCCGACGCCCGCCGGGTGCTGAACGATAATGAGGACATCGCATTCGTGACGCTGGATATGCGGTTGCCCGACAGCGAGGGCTTCGCGGGCCTTATGCAGATGCGCAGCGATTTCGCGCACATCCCTACGGTCATCGTATCCACCAACAATGGGGCAACAACCATTCGTCGCGCCATGACGCTGGGCGCAGCCGGTTATATTCCAAAGTGTTCCAGCCGCGACGACATCGCAGCGGCGCTGCGCGCGGTCACGCGAGGCGAGATTTGGACGCCGCCGCAGGAACCGGCCAACGAGAATGCCGCGCAAAGTGAAAGGGCCCGCTGTATCGCATCTCTTTCGCCGGCCCAGCTGCGTATCCTGATGGGACTGTGCCAGGGTTTGCGTAACAAGCAGATCGCTTTCCAGATGGGCGTGACGGAAAACACGGTAAAGGCCTATGTCACGGCCATGTACCGGCGGCTTGGGGTCAGCAGCCGGACCGAGGCTCTGATTCTGGCGCGCCAGATCTTCAGCGAGGAAGAACCATCATAGTTTCGGCCCGCGCGGCAGGCCTGACCTGGGCGGCACGTGTCAGGAATGCGCGCAAAACCGCCGGCGCGGCAGGCTTGCCGATGACTTCGATGCCAAGCCGGGCCGCGCGCTCCATTGCCACATCGCAAGGCGCCGTCGCCAACAGGGCATGGACGGGCGCGCTGTCGAACAGAACCTCGATCAGATCCAGGCCATTGCCTTCCTCGCCCAGTTCATATTCGGTGATGATCGCATCCCACGGTCCATCGAGTGCACAGGCCTCACTGAACGAGCCGGCGGTGGATACATCAGCGCCCCAACCGGAAAAGACCGCGGCCAAGGCTTCCAGCATGCCCGGATCACCATCCACGCACAGAATGCGAAAGCCAGGGGGAAGCGCCCCAACGGGGCGGACAACACTGCGGCGTCGGACAGCGTTGGCGCTGCCGATCGTCACCGCAAAAAGGCTGCCGGCGCCGGGGCTGGACCGCACCGACAAGTCGTGCCCCAGAATCCGGCAGATACGCTGGGCGATGGACAGGCCGAGCCCGGCGCCGGGCTTGCCATCGTCATTCGGAGCCAGGCGGGAGAATTCCTCGAAGATGCGGTCCAGATTCTCCGCCGGAATGCCCGGCCCGCTGTCCCGCACTTCGATTCGCAGGCCCTTTGGATCGGTGCGGCAACCCACCAGCACGCTGCCGCTGTCGGTGTAGCGGATGGCGTTGATCACGATGTTCTGGACGATGGACCGCAGCAGGTCGCGCTCCGAAAGAGCAATGCGCATGGTCGGCACCACGCGGAAATTCAGCCCCTTGGCATGCGCCATCGGCCGCAACTGCCGTTCCAGATCGGCCAGCAGCGCGCCGACATCCACCGGACTGCCGGATAGTTTCTTGCCGCCCACTTCATAGTGGGAAAGATTCAATAGCGCTCTGAGAAGACGGTCCGCCGTGGCAATTGACGTTTCGGCATTGACCAGAAGAGCGCGGCCGCAATCGCCCGGACTGGAATCGGCAGCAGTAGCGACGAACAGGCGGGCCGCCTGGAGCGGTTGCAGAAGGTCATGGCTTGCAGCTGCCAGGAAGCGGGCCTGGGACAGGGCCGCGCGTTCGGCAAAATCGCGAGCCGATGCCAGATCGTCAATGGCCGCAGCCAGCTCGCGCCGGCTGGCGGCGAGGCGCTCCTCAAGCTGTTCGTTGGCCTGTGTCAGCGCGCGCATCGCCATATGCTGCTCGGTCACGTCGCTGTAGGCCATCACATAACGGCCGTTGGACATCGGCGTGGCGACAACCTTTATGACGGTGCCGTCATGGACCTGCCGCTCCGCGGTATAAGGTTGTTTGCGCCGAATGGGCGCCAAACGCTGTTCGATGAGATCGTCGATTTCCGCTTCGCTGGCCCCGGCCGGAGCGAGAAAGCGGATCAGATCCTTGACCGGCATGCCGACCCGCAGAAACCCCGGCGGAAAGTGGAACAGTTCGGCGAAACGGGAATTCCATGCCACCAGGCGAAGCGCCGAATCGATTACGTTGATGCCGTCATTGACATTTTCCAAGGCGGAAAAAAGAAACTCGCGACCGAACCGAACGGCGCGCGCCGCGCCGTCCAGAACGCGCAGCACGTCCTTCCTCGGTCCATTGCGTGCAGGCGCGGTGCCTGCTGCTGAATCGCCCACGACCGCCCCCCGGTTGGGTGATTTTCCAATTCTGGTGAAACGGTAACATCGCGATCCAGAGCGGTAAATGCAAAACGACGCGCGATCATGCACGACGCATGCGCAGCATCGTGAGTTGCCGTTAAGGAAATGTGAGCGCAATCATTTGCGCCGATGCGGCTTAAATACGATCCAGCCGCTCGGTTGCATCGCCAAATGCACTTTGCTTGATGCCGTAGCGGTCCATCAGCGACAGGTAGAGACTGCACATCTTGCGCTTGTCTTCCGCCTCGTTCAGGTAGCTGAGGGTGCGTCCGGTCTGCAGCGCGCCCCCCAGGCCCCCCGCCAGCACCAATGGCAGGCGGAAATTGTCATGCTTGCGGCCGATCCACATATTGGACAGGAACATCAGGCAGGAGTGATCCAGCACCGAGCCATCGCCCTCCTTCATGCCGTCCAGCTTGGCGGCCAGATAGGCGAACTGTTCCACATGGAAACGGGAGATGCGCTCATAGTCGTCCGAATTGTTGTTATGCGAAGCGGCATGGTGGCCGTCCTTCACATTCAGGAAGGGATAATACATCGCCGAGAGGTCGCGGCTGATGATCAGCGAGGCGACCTTGGTCTTGTTCGTCTGGAAGGCGATCGCGATGATGTCGCACATCAGCCTGGCATGCTCGCGCAGATCCTCGGGCAAGCCGGCGGCGGGGCGCGCCATGCTCGCCACCGGCCTTGAGCCCGCCTTGTCCTGGGCGGCGTCCATGCCCTTGCGCATCACCTCCACGCGCTTTTCCACTTCGCGCACGCTGGTCAGATATTCGTCCAGCTTGGCGCGATCGGTGGCGCTGATCCTGGTGGAGAGGCTTTTGGCCTGGTCCTTGACGCGATCCAGGACCGACAGGTTCAGCATGCTGCCGCGATTGTCGAACAGGCTGTCCCAGGCCAGCGCCGGATAGACCTCCACCGGCACGGGAGAGTCGGCCGTCGCCCATGACAGATGCGAACTGTAGGCTAGGCTGAAATTGGTCTCGTGATAACCAGTCATGGGCTGCTCGCACGCCAGCACCAGCGAGGTCTGGGGCGAATCCTGGCCGATCTGGCTGGCGATCACCTGGTCGACGCTGACGCCCGAATGGATGATCGCGCCCTTGGTGATCGGCATGCCGGACAGCAGGCTGCCGGTCTGGCCCGGATGAATGCCCTCATTCGTGAGGGTCTTCACATAAAGGCCGTCTATCACATTGATCTTCTGCTTCAGCGGCTCCAGGGGCATCAGCGTGCGCGACAGCTTCATGTCGGCGCCCTGGCCCTCGGCGCTCCAGTGGTCCTCGTTCACGCCGCAGCCCAGGAACACCACCGCGAAGCGCTTGGGAAAGTCCGCCGCGCTGGGCGCGTCCGCCATCGCGCTGACCGATTGAAGCCAGGGAAGCGCCATCGTGCAGCCGGCGCCGCGCAGCACGGCGCGGCGGGAGAAGGCGCGGGAGATAAAGGGAGAGACGGGATTGGTCATGACTAGTCCGCCTTTCTGAAGCTTGCCTTGATAAGGGGAGATGGTTGCTGCCGTTCGGGCGTGCCCGGCTTGGGCGCGTTCTGCGCCGTTCCTTCCGCGTTGATACGGCGGTTCAGGAATTGCGGGCTTTGCACGATGGTCTCGATCAGCGTGCTGAAGCGATAGCCGCCGGCGGCCAGGTTCGCCTTCATCTTCTCCACCAGCTCGTCATCCGACATTTCCAGCGAACGGTTCAGCGCGAAGGCCAGGAGCTTGCGGCTGAGATTATCGATGAAATTGTCCTGGCGGCTGGAGCGGATGAAATCCTTCAGGCCGGAAACGCCCACCGCCTCGACCCCGCCGGGAAACACCGCGGAGGCATCGACGGGGCGGCCGGCCAGGTCCTTGTCGCGCTTGGCGCCCACCGGACCATAGCCCTCGAACACCAGGCCGAAGGAATCGAACCGTTCGTGGCAGGACGCACAGAAGGGGTTCTTGTGGTGCTGGGCCAGCATCTCGCGGATAGGGGCGTCGGTCTTGGATTCGTCGCTGGGCAACTCGGGCACCACCGGCGGCGGCGGCGGAACGCGGATGCCCAGCACCTTCTGCACGACCCAGTTGCCGCGCTTGACCGGGCTGGTGCGCAGGCCCGGCGAATTCTGCGTCATGAACACCGCCATCGGCAGGATGCCGCCGCGGCCATAGCGGTCGGCGTCGTTCACCTTCACCCAATGATCCGTGCCACCGGCGACGGCGGGCATGCCATAGTGACGCGCCAGCGGCGGGTTCACGAAGGTGTAATTGCCGTACAGCAAATCCAGCACCGACCCGTCACGCGCGATGATGTCGTCCATGAAGTGGACCGGCTCCCGGAACATCGCTTCGCGCAGATCGTCGTCAAAGGTCGGGAAGCGCTGGCGGTCCACCGAATTGTTGCTTTCGAACTGGCGGAAGACCAGCCAGTTGCCGGTGAACTCCGTCGCCAGGCCCTCCATGCGCCTGTCCTTGAGCATGCGGCGAGTCTGTGCCAACAGCACCTGAGGCTGGGACAGATCGCCCTTGGCGGCGTGGTCCAGCAGTTCCCGGTCGGGCATGGACGACCACAGGAAATAGCTGAGGCGGCTCGCCAGACTGTATTGCGAGAGCGGCACCGCCGCATAAGCCTTGCCGGGGGCCGGTTTGGCCTTGCCGTCGGCCACCGACTGAAGATCGAAGCGGTAGAGGAAATCGGGCGACATCAGAACGCTGACCACGCAGTCGCGCAGAGCGTCTTCATGGCTGAGCTGGTTCTTGTCGCGCAGCGTGCGGTAATAGCCCAGAAGGTCTTTCTTCTCGCCCTCCGTCAGCGGCCGCCGATAGGCGCGCTGGGCAAAGGCCAGCACCGCCTGCAACTGCCTGGGCTCCGCCGCCTTGCGTTCCTTTTCGACATGGCGCAGCACACCGTCGATGCGCGCGAAATTGTAGCGGATCGCCTCGGCGGCATCCTTGCTGGCATTGGGATCGGCGGCGGCCTTGGCCAGATACTTGTCGCGCAGGCCCATGATCACCGCGGTATCGGTGATCTTGTTGTGTTCGGGGCGCGGCGAGCCGGATTCGTCACCATTGCCGTCCACCTCGCCGCTCTGGTTGAAATAATACTGGGTCCAGGTGGTGGCGGTCTGGTCGGCGACGAAATCGAACTCGTCCCACAGCCGGTCGAGATGCTCCTGGCCCTTTTTATCCAGGATCAGCTGCATCAGCGCGGTGTCGTCGCGGTAATAGCCGCCGCTGTTGTGGTAACCCGCACTGAGCAGCCGGCCCTGATCGACGGAATTGTCGGGCCAATAGCGGCCGCGCTCGCGCACATAGAAGGTGTCGGGGAAGACGTCGGCGAAGCGCGCGAAGGCCGCCTCGTAGCGCGCCTTCTGTCCCGCCGGATAGACCAGATCACTGTCGGTGGCGCGCGCGTTCGCCATCAGGATGGCCCAACGGGGCGAAGCGTCCGCGTGCAGCTTGGGGAAACGCGGCACCGGTTGCAGCGCCGGCGCCGGCTCATTGTCGGCGCGCAGCGCGGCCGGATCGCTCTGGCGGTGGGAGGCGGCATATTCTTTCAGCCGCCAATTGTGCAGGGGCTGCGACTGGCCCGGCAGGCCTTCGACATGGGGCGCGGCGAATTGCACGGCCGTGTGCTGGCGGATTTTCACCACGAATTCGCGCATCCGCAGACAGTCTGCGTGAAGCTGGGCCATCTGCCACTGTGCCGGTTGCCCGGACGGCGCCGGCAGCGCGTTCCACATCGCCTGGAGCTTGGCGATGGGCCCGATCGCGTCCTTGGCGTTCAGGATCGCCCACACCTTGGGCAGATATTTCGGGCTGACCTTCTGCTGCGCCGCGATCTCAGCCAGGCTGGCCTTGGGCTGGCCAAGCTTGGCGCGATAGCGATAACGCCAGGCGGCCTGGAAATAGTCGGCGAAATCGGTCGGCTGGGATTCGTAAAAGCCGATGATGTTCTGGATGGCATATTTCTCGCGGTCCGTCTCCGCCAGCATGGCGTGCGGGGCAAAGCCGATGCCGTCGGGCTTCAGCACCAGATTGTCGGCCACCTGACGGGCTGCCTGCAGGTACTTGTTCAGGAGCGCCGGCGACATGGTCAGCGTTTCGCCCGAATTGTCGAAGCCGGCGGTATTGGCCGGATCGACCGGGAACTGGCTGGCGACCCGCAGGTCCTGGCCGGTCAGGTCGCGAATGGTGTAGTCGTATTCGGCGTTGGACAAGCGGCGCGCCAGGACCAGGCCGGGATCGCCGCCATGCGCCTTGATTTCGCCAGCCTCCACGCCATGGACAAAGGCGATGATCTTGTCGATCTCGGCCTGTGGCGGCTGGGGCATTTTCTTGGGCGGCATCTCGTGGGCGCTGAGGCGATGCGCCAGAAGCTGCCAGCGGGGAAAATCGGCTTTTACCTGATCGAGCGACGTGTACCCTTTGAGGTCGAACTGGCCGGTCGGCCGGGGGCCGCCATGACAGCCGGCGCAATATTTCCCGACAAAGGGCTGAACCGTGTCGTGGAATTGCTGATCCAGGCTGGCGGTTTCGGGCGCCTGCGCAGGGGCCGCCACAGTCAGGGAGTCGGCCGCGAAAAACGAGGTGGCGGCACAAGCCAGCAGCGTGAAAAACAATGGTCTCATGGCTACTCTTTATTCTTGTCGCCACGGAGCGCGGCGTTCCCCCTCGCGCCGGAAGGCGTCCGGCCACAATTGCCACAAACTAGTCCGAATTGCCCCGATCTGCCAATTCCCTGTGCGGAGGGCACATGGGTTGCATAGGATCGCGTAATGTTATCGCTACCGCCACGCGGCCCGATAAAGAAAACCCCGCATCCTGCGATGCGGGGTTTTCCCGTTAAACGAATAAGAGCCTATTCCTTCGCTTCGAAGTTGTGAAGGATCGGCGGACGCGGATTGATCGGAATACGAGTTGACCACGGGGCGCTGGGATCATTGCCTGCCCGGTGCCAACGGCCCTGAGCGGCGGTGATGATGTCGCCCGGCTCGGTCTTGAAGTAGGGCACGCCCTCGATCTTGATGCCGATGCTGCCTTCCATCACGAACCAGAATTCGGTCCAGCCGATATGGAAATGCCCCAACTCGGTATCCGGCGGAACCGCCTTGGGCGCCGGACCGCGCAGGATGTTGGAAGTGAAGTGGTCATCCCACACGAACTTGCCGCCATAGCGCTTGTCGGTGCCGTTGAACTCCTTCATGTAATCCACATAGATCGGATTGGAGTCCTTCTCCTTGGCCGGGCCCGGATGCTCAGTGACCTTCACATAGGTCATGCCCTTGGCGGGATCGGGGGTCTCGCTGGCCGGATAGATCGGCTCCGAACCGTTCTGGCGGACCTCGAAACGCAGGGCTGGGGTCGAGCCCACATTCTCCAGCGTATAAAGGTGGCGGAAGGGCACATTGACCATGAAACCCTTGGTGGCGACGAAGGGCTCGTAGCCATCGATCGAGACCTTGATCGAGCCTTCCCAGACGATGAAGATGATCCGGTCGTCGGGCCACATCTTCTGCTTGGTCTTCACGCCCGGAGCCATCGAGATGTAATCGGCGACCTGGTCCTTGTTGCGGATGATGGGCTGCACCCAATCGCTCTGGCCCTTGTGGGCTGCCAGGATCTCCGAGAGCTTCCAGTGCGGCTTGTTGGGCGCCACATAGGGCGTCATCGTGGAGGGCTTGGGCGCCCAATAGGTCCCCGGCATCTGATTGCCGGTCACCTGCATGTCTTCCTTGCCCAGGAACTGCGCGGACGCGGCGCAGGGCAGCGTCAACGCCACCGCCGCGGCGGCGAGGTACTTGATGGCCTTCATTGGATTTCCTTTTGTCTTCCGGCCAACCCCAGGATGGCCTGAATGCAATTTCTAGGTCATCGGCCGTTCACCTGACAAGCGGCGGCGCGCCGCAGAGATTGTGTTGCGGCGCAAAAACGAAACTTCGTTACAAGTTGCAAGAGATGGAGCGGGTGAAGGGAATCGAACCCTCGTATGCAGCTTGGGAAGCTGCCGTTCTACCATTGAACTACACCCGCACCGGTTGGTGCGTATATCACAAGAGCGGCGTCTTCG
>JBDZVS010000006.1:9629-156211 GCA_040255825.1 Hyphomicrobiales bacterium
CGTTCGGCGCTCAAATCGGTCCGCTGGACCGATTTGTCCGGCAAAGCCGGACCCCGCCTCACCCATTGAACTACACCCGCACCGGTTGGTGCGTATATCACAAGAGCGGCGTCTTCGCCCGGCCCCTCGCCTAAGCTCGGGGCGTTCGGCGCTCAAATCGGTCCGCTGGACCGATTTGTCCGGCAAAGCCGGACCCCCGCCTCACCCATTGAACTACACCCGCACCGGACGCCGCTCTTACTCACGGCCGCAGTTCCGCACAAGCCCCTATGCCGGGTCCAGCCCCAGGATGCGGCGATTGTGGTCGCGGTCGGCCCCGCCGCCGGCGAAGTCGTCAAACGCATGGGCGGCGCGCCGGATCATATGGGCCTGGATGAAGGGCGCGCCCTCGCGGGCCCCCTGCTCCGGGTCCTTGAGCGCGCATTCCCATTCCAGCACCGCCCAGCCGGTGTAATTGTACTGGGTGAATTTGGAGAAGATCGCGGTGAAATCGATCTGCCCGTCGCCCAGCGAGCGAAAACGGCCCGGCCGGTCCACCCAGTCCTGATAGCCGCCATAGACGCCCGACTTGCCGGTGGGGCGGAATTCGGCGTCCTTCACATGAAATGCCTTGATGCGGTCGTGATAGAAATCGATGAATTCCAGATAGTCGAGCTGCTGCAACACGAAGTGGCTGGGATCATAGAGGATGTTGGCGCGCGGATGGTTCTTCACCTTGTCCAGGAACCGCTCGAAGGTGACGCCGTCATGCAGGTCCTCGCCCGGATGGATCTCGAAACAGGCGTCGACGCCGTGCTCGTCGAACACATCCAGGATCGGCGTCCAGCGCCGCGCCAGTTCGGTGAAGCCTTCCTCCACCAGCCCCTTGGGGCGCTGCGGCCAGGGATAGACCGTCTGCCACAACAGCGCGCCGGAAAAGGTGGCGTGCGCGGTGCAGCCCATGCGGCGGCTGGCCTTGGCCGCCATTTTCACCTGGTCCACCGCCCAGGCCTGACGCGCCTGGCGGTTGTGGCGCATCTGCGGCGGAGCAAACACATCGAACAGTTCGTCGTAAGCGGGATGGCAGGCGACAAGCTGGCCCTGCAGGTGGCTTGAAAGCTCGGTCACCTCCAGCCCGGCGGTGTTGCAGATGCCCTTGACCTCATCGGCATAGGTCTGGCTTTCGGCCGCCTTTTCCAGGTCGATCAGCCGGTGATCCCAGGTCGGAATCTGCACACCCTTGTAGCCAAGGCCCGCCGCCCATTTGCAGATCGCGGGCAGGCTGTCGAAGGGCGCGGTGTCGCCCGCGAACTGGGCCAGGAAAATGCCAGGGCCTTTCATTGCATCAGGGCCTTTCATTGCATCCTCGCTTTCACCGAGTATCCAGATCGACCCACACCGCGCCCGCGTCGCTGGACCGCCTGGCGGCATGGATGAATTTCATCGCGGCGATGGCGTCGTCCAGGGTGGCATAGCCGGGCACGGCCTCCGCGCGCTTTGCCGTCAGCACTTCCTGCCCGAACGCATGATAGATATTGGCGAAGGCTTCCAGATAGCCTTCGGGATGACCGCCCGGCGTGCGCTGGATGGCGCGAGTGTCCGGCGCCAGATAGGCGCGGTTGCCGCCCGCGTGCCAGATCTCGTCCGGCCTGTCGCGGCGGCCCACCCGCAGGCTGTTGGGTTCCTCCTGCCGCCAGTGCAGCCCCAGTTCATCGCAATAGACGCTGATGGCCAGGTCGTTGGCGTCGCCGACGCAGACCTGACTGCAGGCCAGCATGCCCTTGCCGCCCCCGTCCAGCCGCAACAGCGCGGAAGCATCATCGTCCAACGTGCGCCCCGGCAGCGAACCCAATTCGGCGCACAGGCTTCTCACCCGCCGGCCGGTGATGAACTCCACCAGGTTGAAGGCGTGGGTGCCGATGTCGCCGGTCGCGCCGCCCTCGCCCGACCGCCTGGGATCGGTGCGCCAGGCCGCCTGCTTGTTGCCGTCCAGGTCGGTGGCGCGCGACAGCCAGTCCTGGGTGTACTTCACCATCACCCGGCGCACCTGTCCTGCGCCCGCCACCAGTTCGCGCGCCTGCTTGACCAGCGGATAGCCGGTATAGGTGTAGGTGACGGCGATGCGCCGGCCGGTGCGCGCGGCGGCGGCGGCGATGGACCGCGCCGCTTCCAGCGTGTCGGTCACCGGCTTGTCGCAGATCACGTCGAAACCCGCTTCCATCGCCGCGATGGCGACCGGCGCATGCAGGAAATTGGGCGTGACGATGGAGACCGCCTGGATGCGCCGATCCGCCGGCAGCGCCGCTTCCTTGGCCAGCATCTCCTGCCAACTGTCATAGCCGCGCGCCACGCCGATCTCGGCAGCCGAGCGGCGCGCCTTATCGGCGGTCGAACTGAAGGCGCCGGCCACCAGCTCCCAGTTGCCGGCGATGGCCGCGGCGGTGCGATGCACCGCCCCGATGAAGGCGCCCTCGCCGCCGCCCACCATGCCAAAGCGGACTTTCGCGCTCACAGCTTCCTCAGCCACAGATTGCGGTAGTGCACTTCGTTGTTGTGGGCCTGCAGCATCAGCGGCCCGGGGCCATGGGCGACATATTTGGGGATGCCGCGATATTCGGTCGGGCCCTGCAGATAGACATTGTTCTGCACCAGGATGCCGTTCAGGAACACGGTCATGCGCGCCGGCTCGGCCAGGGTGCCGTCCTGGTAGAAGCGCGGCGCCATGAAGATGATGTCATAGGCCTGCCATTCCGGCGCTGGCTTCAAGGCGTTCACCAGCGGCGCATACTGTTTGTAGATCGAACCCGCCTCGCCGTTCACATAGGTCTTGTTGTCCAGCGTATCGAGCACCTGCACTTCATACAGGCCATCCAGGAAGATGCCGCTGTTGCCGCGATCCTGGCCCTTGCGGTCCGGCGGCAGCACCGGCACGCGCCATTCCACATGCAACTGCACATCGCCGAATTTCTCTTTCGTCTGGATCGATCCGGTCTTGGGCGCGACCACGAACTCGTCCTGGCCGACCGTCCACCGGGCGGGGCCGCCATCGACACTTTCCCAATTGTTCAGGTCATGGCCGTTGAACAGCACAATGGCGTCCGACGGCGGCTGGCCGATGGTGGCGGCGGGCGTCACGCGCGGCGGCACCGGCGACCACACCTCGGTCAGTTCCGGTTTCACATTCGGGTTGTTCACCTGGGCGGCGGCCATGGCAGGAACCAGCAGGAAAAGGGCGAGAAGCTTCTTCATCTTGGATCGGACTCCCGGACAGGTCGAATCTTGATGTTGCGATACCAGATCTCGGCGAACTCGGCCTGGAACAGGATTTTGCCACGGGCCAGCGGCGCCCAGTCCTTGCCGGTCCACTTCTTCATCCCGGTGATGCGCATGCCGGGCTTGCCGTTGACCAGATAGACGGCGCTATCGCCGCGCACCACCACATCGACGCTGTTCCAGCCCGGATGCTCCAGGTTGGCGGCATGGCGGACACGCACATACTTGCCATGATCGCCGAAGGTCCGCTTCTGGCCGGCCGGCGCGTAAGAGGGCTGGCCATCCTGCAGCGGATCGGGATCGGGCCGGCGCGCGGCATCCTTGACCGTCACGTCGGCGCGCGATGAGATCAGCCACAGATCGGCCACGTCGGTATCCTCGATCTGGCACTCGATGCCGCGCGGCCAGCTTTGCGGCGCATCCTCATAGACATGGAAGACAAGCCCCGCGTCCTTCAGCCGGTTCATGCGGGGGGCGAACTTCTTGTCGCCCCACTTGTATTCGATGTGCAGGACGAAATCGCCATACGTCTTGCGGGTCTGGAAATAGGCGGAGGGCTGGGGCGTGCCCGCCGCCTGGCCGGGATAGGTGTGAACCACCCCGTCCTTGACCTCGAACATGGCGGCGGCGGGGCGGCCGTCCACCGGCTTCGACGAATAGGCGATGTCGAAGTTCGACAGGTCGCGGCCGTTGAACAGCACCGTCCAATCGTCCTTCGCGGCCCGGGCAGGCGCGACGCCCATCATGGCCATCAGAACCAGCCCCGGCAGAACGGACTTCATCCAGAACGGCATGACAGGTCCACCGCTAATTTGAGGGATTGAGCAGGATCGTCGGCGCCGGCTCCTCGTCGCGCCCATCTTCGACATCGTCGGCGCTGATGTCGGTCCTGTAGGTCTCGGGCCCGCACCAGACCGCGAAAGCGGTGACCAGCGACAGGGCGATGGCATAACAGGCCACGCCCCAGGGCGCGCCCGCCATCAGGCTGACCAGCACCGCGGCGATGAAAGGCGCCGGCCCGCCGGCGATGATCGAGCCCAGCTCGCGCGCGAAGGCGAAGCCCGAATAGCGCAGGCGCGGGCCGAACAATTCGGCGAAATAGACGGCCTGGGGCCCGAACATGGCGCCCGATCCGATTCCCATCTCGATGATGAAGGCAAGATAGATCAGCAGCGGCTCGCGCGTGCCCACCAGAAGGAAGAAAGGAAAGGCCACCGCCGCCGAAAACAGCGCGCCGAAGATATAGACCGGCCGCCGCCCCACCCGATCCGACAGCCAGGCGAAGAACACCAGCCCGCAGACCAGCGCGACATTGCCGAGGATCACGCCGGTGATGGCGACATCGCGCGGCATGCCCAGATCGTTGATGACATAGGAAAGGCCGAACACCGGATAGAGATAGCCCAGCGCGTTCTCGGCCAGCCGTGCGCCCACCACCACGAAGAAGTTGCGTGGGGACCGGCGCACCGCCTCGAGGGCAGGCAGCTTCAGCGGCTTTTTCCTGCGGCGCGCCTCGGCGAAGACGGGTGTCTCACTGATCTTGCTGCGGATATAGACGCCCAGGCCCAGCAAAAGGATCGACACCAGGAACGGAACCCGCCAACCCCAGGTGAGGAGGTGCGGTCCGCTGTAGCTGGTCACCAGCCAGAAGACGCCGCCGGCCAGGGCGTTGCCCGCCGTTGTGCCCATGGGCGCGAAGGCGCCGTACAGGCCCCGGCGGCCGGGCGGGGCGAACTCCACGCTCATCACCACCGCGCCACCATATTCGGCGCCGGCGCCAAAGCCCTGCAGCAACCGCAGCCCCAAAAGCATCAAGGGCGCCCAGATGCCGACCTGGTCATAGGTAGGCAACAGCCCGATGGCGAAGGTGGAACCGCCCACCAGCAGCAGCGTCGCCACCAGCATGGGCTTGCGGCCCCAGCGATCACCGAAATGGCCGAAGAACAGCCCGCCGAAGGGCCGGGCCAGGAACCCCACCGCGAAGGTGGCGAAGGCGGCCATGGTGCCGATGGTGGCGTCGTATTTGGGGAAGAAGAGCGGGCCGAACACCAGCGCGCTGGCCATGCCATAGATGAAGAAGTCGTACCATTCCAGCGCCGAGCCGATGCCGGCCGCAAGCATGACATGGCGAAGCCGGGTCGGTCGCGCCGCGATCATCCGGTGGGGACCGCTTCGCGTCTCTGGAAATACCGGTTCGCCAGCGTGGTCTGGTTCTCGTAGATCGAGCCCTGATAGGGTGCGGGCGGCAGCGGCATGCGCACCGGCGCCGGCACGATGCGCGGCTGGTTGGTGGGCTTGCCCGACACCAGGTTGCGGTTGAAGCGCGCCCAGTCCTTGACGCCCATCAGCGGGAAAGCGTCGGCGGCGGCGAATTCATAGAGCAGCAGCCGGCGCGGCCGGTCCGAGACATTCTGCGCCGAACCGTGCACCACGCGCACATGATGGAAGCTCATCGTGCCTGCCTTGCCCATCAGCGGCACGGCGCTGTCGAAATCCACTTCGCCCCGTGTCGGGTCCATCGCGCCGCAGAAATAACCGTCCGGCGAATGATGGTTCCAGGTCGGGCCCTTGTGACTGCCGGGCACCACCAGCAGCGGGCCGTTTTCCAGGAAGGCGTCGTCCAGCAGCACGCCCACCGCCAGCAGGTCGTCATTGGTGTGGGGATAGAAGCCCCAGTCCTGGTGCCATTCCACCGGCGAGCCGTGATGCGGCTCTTTCAGATTGATCTTGGAGGTCTGAAGCCGCACCCCGGACGGACCCAGCAGCTTCTCCAGGATCGCCACCATCGGCTTGTAATTGGCCATCTCCCAGAACACGGGGGTGTGGGTGTCGGGCTGCTTGATGCGGCGCACCCTGGGATGGGCGGGGGTGTGACCCGGCTCCAGGTCGTAGACATCGGTATGATCGGTGACGGAGGCGGCGTTGGCCACCAGTTCGTCCAGCGCCGCGCGCGCCCGCGCCAGGAGATCGGCGTCCAGCACATCGGGAACAACCAGATAGCCGTTCTCCCGGTAAAAGGCGACATCCCGGTCGGTGATCATGGGCGGACTTCCTTTGCCCGGATGCTAGGACGGCATCGGCGCGGGCGCAACGTGGACAAGGGGCGGACAGGCGCGGCGTTGGAGGGACGGACGAAAACACTGCCGATCGCGGGATGCTGCGGATTGGCGGGCACGGGACGAATCTTCGTTTGCGCCATTTCCGCCCTCCCCCTCCCGTTCGGCGGTGGACAGAGGGTGGACAACCCGCCTTCCCGGCACGTCCGTCAGGAAACCGTCCCCGCGGCTTGCCGGCTGGATACCAGCGCCGGCTATCATGCCCGCGCCCCGAAAACCATCAAGAGAGATCGTTGAACCCCGGCCCGCTTGGTGTAACCATTTCGGCGCGTATGTTGCTGGTTGCCTGCCGGGGGTCTGGGTGCATAGGGCGGGCGCCAATGAGCAGGGGGCTGCATTGCGGGTTGCTCGATCTTGGTTGGGAGTGGCGTCGCTCCTTCTGCTGTGCATATCGCTGGATGCCGATCTCGGAATAACGCTGGCCGCGAATGATGCGGACCATCTGGAATGCGTTCTGGTGGCCCCCTCGGCACCTGCAGTGGAGGAGTGGTTAAAAGGCGAGTTCGAAAGACTGACCGTGGGCCAATTGGAAGGCCTAGCTGGATCGAAAATTCGCACGACGGCGAGTCTGGCGGCGCGCACCCTGGCCGCCCGCTACGAAAGCGGACAAGGTGTCACGAAAGATCTGGAAAAAGCCGCGCAACTCTATCGTCAGGCTGCTTTTGTTTTCCCGGCGCTCACAACGGTCTACTCGCCCGGGTTTGGAAATGTTCCGGGATCGACCATCACGGTGGGCGGCGATGGTCCGCTTCGGGTCAAGGACATTGCCGCACTCCGGCGTCTGGGGGAAATGTATCGCGACGGGATAGGTGTCGACCAGGACAGCAGGCAGGCCAAAATCCTGTTGGATTGCGCGGCAAAACTTGCTGCCGCCGTTCAGTCGCCACCGCCTCCCAAGCCGCTTGCGCCGGGGCAATACCGGATTCCGGGCCTGCCGAGCGACATGATACTCAACAAACCATCGCCTGCGCCGATGGCGGATTCCGTCATGCTGGATCAACAGGCCGCGTCTTTCCACCTGCCGGACAATGTCGATGCCTTGGCATGGAGCCCGGATGGAAGTCGTATAGCGGCGACCTACGACCGAGGTCATGGGCTGGCGCTCATAGACGCCCGCGATGGCCGAATGGTCTGGCACCGGACCCGCGCACACGAGGTAATTGGGGCTCCAGAGCGGGTACTAGAATTTTCGCCAGATGGAAAATCCCTCCTCGTGGTCGCGCCTGTTGGGGATGAATTTGGATTGCAAGGGCGTGACCAAACTGTCGCTCTTCTATCCGTGAAAGATGGCTCCGTCATAAAGGTTTTTAAAAGGACCCGCTCCCGAGCAGACGGGTTGGCGACAGCCTCTGCTGCTGTCTTTGATGAGGAAAGCCATCGCATTCTTTTCGTTTCGCCCGACACGTTGAACAAAATCATGTCCTATGACGAAGATGGGAACTTATCAGAAGTCTTTGCCCTGCCGAACGCGCGCGGAGAATTCGGAACAGGGTTCGTCAGGGATCGACTCGCCGTTGATACGCAGCGAAACACACTTTGGTGGGCGCATGAGGCGGTCTTGCAAAGTATTTCTTTGCGAGAGGCTCAGCCCTTAATGAGGGTCAGAGCCTTCAACGAATATATTCAAGCCGTAGCGATCGATCCAAAGACTGGAAACCTAGTAGTTGGTGGTACGACTGTCGTCGATAGCGTGCCGATCCGTGATGGTGAGCTAAGTCAAGGTCTCAAGACGTACCAGGATGATGCAACCACATTGGTTCGTGCGTTCAGGGCCATTGATGGAAGTATAGCGCATACATATGCAGGGCCAGGCGGTAGGGTACAGGGCGTTTCCGTGAGCCGAGACGGGCGCTATGTGGCTGCGTCCAAGTCGCGCATGCTGGGAATGTCTCCAAGCTATATTTTACTTTGGGACGCTCGGAGCGGGCAATTGCTTTCCGCCAAGGGCTGCGGCAATGCCGAAATCGGCAACGTGGCGTTCGATCCCACTGGTACGTTGTTGGCATATGCAATTGGCAGCAGGATTTATATCTCGAAATTGCCTCCATAGAGGCCGGGGCGGTTCCGCAAAGGAGATATCCATGAAAAAGCGCGTCATCGCGCAATGCGGGTTTACGGCCGCCCTGCTGCTGGCAGCAGGACCGGCGTTGACGGCAGGGCCGGGCTTGGCGCAACTGCCGCCGGGCGCCAGCCTGAACGCCACCGGCCATCCCGGCCCCAACACCCCGCCCGACGAATACAGCCGTCCGCGGCGGACCATCTCGCCCGTCATCCATCCCGACCGGCGCGTCACGCTGAAAGTGAATGCGCCCCTGGCGCGCGAGGTGCGCGTCACCGGCCACATCATCGGCATGAACGCGCACTGGAATTCCGCCCCGCGCAAGTCCATCCCGATGACAAAGGGCGCCGACGGCATCTGGAGCGTGACGCTGGGGCCGCTGGCGCCCGACATCTATGACTATGGCTTCCTGATCGACGGCTATCCCGCCGGCGACATCGGCAACCGGCTGAACCATGTCGAAGTGCCCGGCGATGGTCCGGCCTATTACGACGCCCAGGACGTGCCGCATGGCGACGTGCATATGGTGGTCTATAATTCAAAAGTCACCCGCTCGATCCGCTATCTGCGCGTCTATACCCCGCCGGGCTATGACGGCGGCGCGACGCGCTATCCGGTGCTTTATCTCCAGCATGGCGGCAATTGCTGTGAATCGAGCTGGATGGAGCAGGCGCGCGCCAACATCATCATGGACAATCTGATCGCGGCGAAGAAGGCGCGGCCCATGATCGTCGTGATGGCGCTGGGCGCGCGCTCGGGCCCCAGCGAGGGGCTGGGCCCCAATCCGGCGCAGATGGAAGGCGCCAAAAGACCGGGCAAGGGTCAGACCAATTACGATCCGGGCAACCTGTTCGAGATCGACCTTCTGACCGGCATCATCCCCTTCATCGACCACAAATACCGCACCATCGCCGACGCCGACCACCGCGCGCTTTCCGGCCTGTCGCAGGGCGGCATCCAGACCGTGACCATCGGCCTGCGCCACACGGGCGTGTTCCACTGGCTGGTGCCAATGAGCGCGGGTGCCGAAAGCGCCGGCGACGACCAGTTCATGGCGGTCAGCGCCGATGTGTTCGCCGATGTCTCGCCGCTGAAGCGGAACCTGAAGCTGCTGCATTTCGTGGTGGGCGACCAGGATGTGCTGCATGAGGCCGACAAGCGCCTGGCCGACCGGCTGAAGGCGCTGGGCGTGACGCTGACCTTCACGACCGAGCCGGGCATGCACGAATACAAGGTGTGGCGGAAGGGCCTGTGGGACGTGGCGCCCGAGCTGTTCCGGGGGGTGAGCTGAGTCCGCGTTACGGATGGAAAGTAAAGAGCAGGCTCTGCTGGCGGTCGTTGCCCTGTACGGAAAAGCCGCTGCCCGCCGTTTCGGCCTGGTAGCGGGCGGGCGTTTCGGCGGCGATCAGCGTCACGTCGATCACCAGTGGCTGGTCCGGCGGCACCACGCCACCCGCCGCGCCCTTGGTTCCGAAAGCCAGCTTCGCCGGCAGCACCAGAAGCCAGCGGTCCCCTTCGTGCATCATCTGCAAAGCCTCGCTGAGGCCGGGGATGGCCGAGGCGACCGCGACGGTCGCCGGCAGGCCGGGCGAGGTGCCGTCCACCGTGGTCCCGTCGATCAGCCGGGCGGTGAACCGGATCCTGGCATAGTCGGTGGCGGCGGGACGGCGGCCGATGCCGCGGTGCAGGACGCTGTATTGCAATCCGTCCGGTTGCACGGTCACGCCGGGCTTTTTGGCGTTGGCGGCCAGGAAGGCGGCGACGGCCGTCGCTGTCGGCGTGGCCGCGAAGGCCGGCAAGGCGAGGGCGCAAAGCAGGAAGGCGAGAGCCGGAATCTTCATGCCCGCCCTCATATACCCGAAATAGCGACGCAAAGATGACGGGCGGCACCGTCTAGATGGTTACATTTCCCGATTTCGCCGCCTTGACCAGATACGACGCGGCGCGGAAGGCCAGCGCCGAGATGGTCATGGTGGGATGATTGCGCCCGCCCGTGACCATGTTCGAACCATCGACGATGAACAGGTTGGGCACGTCATGGGCGCGGTGATATTTGTTCACCACCGATGACCTGGGGTCGTTGCCCATGCGGCAGGTGCCACGGGCATGGGCACCGCCGGTGGCGTCGCGCGGCGTGTCGGCCCAGACGGTATGCGCACCGGCCGCCTTCAGCACCTCCACTGACCTCTGGATGAAGAAGTCCACACCCTTCATGTCGTTGGGGTGGCTTTGCGTCGTGATGCGCATCGCGGGCAGGCCCCAGGCATCCTTCACCTCCGGGTCCAGATCGACCATGTTGGTCTCCAGCGGCATCTGCGAGATGAAGTTGGCGATATAGAGCTTGCGGTTGGCCTGCTCGATCAGCGCCTTCTTGTAGCCGGCGCCCCAGCTTGGCGCATCGTGCACGCCCGACAGGCCATAGGCGATGGGGCTGGTATAGCCGCGCGCCGTCATGCGCCCGCCGCCGTACCAGCCGCGGCCCTTCACGTCGTTGGGCACGTAATCCAGGATCGCTGCCCCGGTGACGCAGCCCTTATATTCGTTGAGCGGGTCGCTGAAGAGACCGGACGCGCCGCCGCCATTGCCGGTCATCAGGTATTTGCCCACCACGCCGCCGGAATTGGCCAGGCCGTGCGGGAAACGGGCCGACTTGGACAGCAGCAGAAGGCGCGGCGTCTCGGTGCCGTTGGCCGACAGCACCACCACCTTGGCCTTCTGGAACACCTCACGGTTGTCGTTCTGCTTGTCGAAATAGATCACGCCGGTCGCCTTGCCCGCGGCATTGGTGGAAATTTCGCGCACATAGGAATGGGCGCGGATTTCGCAATTGCCGCTCGCCACCGCATAGGGCAGCAGCGCCACGGCGGAAGACGAGCGCGCCTTCACCTGGCAGCCATAGCCGGAGCACATGCCGCAATTGATGCAGGCGGCGCGGCCGTTCCACGGCTTGGTGATGATGGCCGCCACGTTCGGCACCACCGTCAGGTTCAGCTTTTTCGCCGCCACCTCGAACAGCGCGCCGCTGGATTTCAGCGGCAGCGGCTCCATCGGATAGCCCTTGGACATGGGCGCCAGGAACGGCGTCTTGACGTTGGGGCCCGAGATGCCGATCTCCCATTCCGCCTGGGTATAGAAGGGCTCGATCTCGTCATAGGTGATCGGCCAGTCGGCGACGCCGGTGCCGGCGATGGTGCCGAACAGGCTGGCTTCCTGGAACTCCCAGGGCAGATGCCGCCAGCTCGACGCGCCATAGGTCACGGTGCCGCCGCCCACCACGCAGCCATAGGAATGATGGCCCCGCACCGCCTTGTCGGCGGCGGTGCGGCGGAAGGTGTTGGGCTGCTTCTTCGGATCGGTCATCAGCATGTCTTCCTCGGACGGGAAGCGGTTGATGAGCTCGTCCTTGTTGTAGTCCTGCTCGTGGCCATAGGCGCCCCAGGGCCCCTGCTCCAGCACCACGACGGAAAAGCCGTTCAGCGCGAGCTGTTTGGCCATCACCGCGCCGCCGGCGCCAGAGCCGATGACGACGAAATCGACTTCCTCGGAAGGCTGGTATTTTTTCATAGGGCTACGCCTTGTCATAGGCGCCGAACGGGGCGCGGAAATTCAGGCTGTCGTCGAAACCGATCTGCTGCCAGCCGATCTTGTGGAAATTGCCGCCATGCTGGGGCGACGAGAACATGCCCATCACCGTATGGTCGCGCACCGTCTTGAAGAAAGCCGTCTTCTCGATCGCGGTCAGCACCCTGATCTGTTCATCGGAAGACAGCGCGGCGAACGACCTGCCGCCGCAGGCCGCCGTCAGCTCGCCAAAGCCCTTGGCATAGACCGGCTGCTTGTCGGCCGCGAAGGTCACCAGCCCCAGGTCGATGAAATAGATGACCTGGGCCTCGCGCGCGCCGGGCGTGTCGGTGGTGGGATAGATCTGCGCCGCCATGGCGTCGATCTCGCGCGCCTGGTCGGGGGTGAAGTATGTGAAGGCGCCCATCCTGCGGGCTGCTTCGGCGGCCGCGACCTCGGCGGGCCAGGTCGCCGCGAGCCAGGCGGCGGCGCCGGCGCTGAAGGATTTCAGGAGGAAGTTGCGTCTGCTGTTATCGACCGTGTCGGGGAACGCTTCCGTTGGCATGGCTGCCTCTCCTGTCGAAGGCTCAATGGCGAGGATACCGCGTAATCCCGCGCGGCGCGACATTGACCGCGCCATACATGTTGCCGTCGGGGCCGACCACCACCCCCTCGCCCGCCGCGTCGTCGGGCACGAAGGCGTCCGGCAACGCCTTGGAGATGGAGCCGATCCACACGCCCTTGCGCCAGCCGCCGGGATGGGTGGCGGGCGTGGAATCGGCGTCGATGGCATAAAGCCGGTCGCCGGAAACATAGAAGCCGCTGGGGCGGCCGAACTGCTTCCATTCGGCCAGGAATTTGCCGTCCTGGCCGAAAATCTGGATGCGGGCGTTGCCGCGGTCCGCCACCAGCAGCTGCCCGCGCGCATCGAAGGCCAGCGCGTGGGGATTGTTGAATTCGCCGGGGCTGGAACCCGGCTTGCCCCACTGCTTGAGGAACTTGCCGGTGGGTGAGAATTCCATCACCCGCATGTCCAGGCCGGCCGGAACGGTGCCGGCGATGGGCGCGTGGCCGTCGGTGACGAAGATGTCGCCGTCGGGCGCGGTGATCACGTCGCTGGGCGACTGGAAATGGGTTTCGTCGTCGCCGCGCTGCCCGGCCGTGCCCAGCCGCAGCAGGACCTTGCCCTCGGGCGACAGCTTGATGACCTGAAGGCCCTTGGTTCCGTCCTTGCTGACGCCGCCGTCCGTCACCCAGATGTCGCCGTGGGCGTCGACATGCAGGCCGTGCGGGAAGACGAACAGGCCGGCGCCGATCGCCTTGACCGGCTTTCCGGTCTTCATGCCCAGCTCAACGATGGGGGCGCGATCGGAGCCGTCGCAGGTGTTGGCGCCGCAGCGGTCGATGGCCCATATCCGGCCATGCGGCCCGCGCTCGATCCCGGCGCTGGAGCCCCATGTCCAGTCGCCGGAGGTTTTGGCCCACTGATGCTGCGGCGGCCCATAAGGCGTCTTCAGCGCATCCGCATCCGCCGCGCCACCGGCGCACACGGCAAGCGCCAGCGCCAAACCGATCACGGTCCGGTTCGTCCTCCGGTCTGTTGTCACGCTGAAGCCTCCCCCGGCCGCCCGGTAAAGCCGGGTGAAGCGACGCTAGCGCTGACGCCGGAGCGCGTCAAAGACTAAGCGGCCCGCGAAAGCGTTGCGGTGCAACATGGACAATTCGGCATGGACATCGGCGCGCAAAAGCGGGCTATGGTCCGGTCCGCGAGATTCCTTCGGGCGAAAGAACGGTTCATGAAAATCCTGGTGACCGGCGCGGCCGGCATGATCGGCCGCAAGCTGGTGGAGCGGCTGGCCCGCGACAAGGCCCTGGGCGGCAAGCCCATCGCGGCGATGACGCTGGTGGATGTGGTGGACAGCCCGGTGCCCGAAGGCGCGCCCGCATCCAAGGCCATCGTCTGCGACTTCGCCGAAAAGGGCGTGGCGCAGACCCTGATCGCCGAGCGGCCGGATGTGATCTTCCACCTGGCCGCCATCGTCTCGGGCGACGCCGAAGCCAATTTCGAGAAGGGCTATCGCATCAACTTCAATGGAAGCTGGGCGCTGCTGGAAGCGGTGCGCCAGGAGGGGGAAAAGACACCCTACAAGCCGCGCTTTGTCTTCGCCTCCACCCTGGCGGTGTTCGGCCCGCCCTTCCCCGACTCCATCCCGGACGATTTCGCGCCCACGCCCTCCACCAGCTATGGCACGCAAAAGGCGATGATCGAGCTCTTGCTGGCCGACTACAGCCGCAAGGGCTATGTCGACGGCGTCGGCGTGCGCCTTCCCACCATCTGCATCCGGCCGGGCAAGCCCAACAAGGCGGCGTCCAGCTTCTTCTCGGGCATCCTGCGCGAGCCCCTGAACGGGATGGAAGCGGACCTGCCGGTGGGCGATGATGTGCGCCACTGGTTCGCCAGCCCGCGCGCCGCGGCCGGTTTCTTCATCACCGCCGCCACCATCGACACCGCGCCGCTGGGGACCCGCCGTTCCATGACCATGCCGGGCGTTTCCGCCACCGTGGGCGAAGAGATCAAAGCCTTGCGCCAGGCCGCGGGCGATGAAGCGGTGGCGCGCATCAGGCGGGTGGAAGACCCGTTCGTGGCCCGGATCGTCCAGGGCTGGGCTGGCCGCTATGATGCGAAGATGGCGCGCGACCTGGGCTTTGCCGCCGAAAAGGATTTTGGCGAGATCATCAAGGTCTATCAGGAAGACGAGATGGGGAAATAGCCCGTCCGCTTCGCCGCTGCATTCGAGGGAACGCCATGAAGAAACTTCTCGCCGTCCTGACATTCGCGACGTTGCCGCTGGCGGCGTTCGCGGCCTCGCCGGCCCCCACTGATTGGCCGGCCTATGGCAAGGACGCGGGTGGCGGACGCTTCTCGCCGCTCACCCAGATCACGCCCGCCAATGTCGGGCAACTCAAGGTCGCCTGGACCTATCACATGAATCCCAATCCGGCGGATGCAAAGGCGCCAAAGCCCTTTTCCACCACCACCCCCATCATGGTGGACGGGCTGCTTTACCTGGGCACGCCCTATGGCCGGGTGGTGGCGCTGGACGCGACCACGGGCAAACAGGTCTGGGTCTATGAGCTGCCCAAGGGCGACCAGCCGCCCTATCGCGGCCTGGCCTGGTGGCCGGGCGATGCGAGCCACGGGCCGCGCATCATCTTCGGTTCGATGCGCGGCAAGCTGATCGCGCTGGATGCCAAGACCGGCAAGCCGGCCGAGGGCTTCGGCGAGAACGGCATCGTGGAGACGCGCACGCCCGACATCCTGAACGGCATTCCCACCGCCTATTACGGCTATTCCTCGCCGCCCAATATCTACAAGAACATCGCCATCATCGGCAGCCGCGTGCAGGAAGCCCCCTCCAAGGGCGCATCGGGCGACGTGCGCGCCTGGGACGTGGTCACCGGCAAGCTGGTCTGGCGCTTCCGCACCATTCCCCCGCCGGGCGAGAAATTCCACGACACCTGGGAGGACGATGGCTGGAAACAGCGCTCGGGCGTGAATGTGTGGAACCAGCTCACCATCGATACCCAGCGCGGCATCGCCTATCTACCCATCGGGGCGCCGACCTTCGACCGCTATGGCGGCGACCACAAGGGCGCCAATCTGTTCAGCGACAGCCTGGTGGCGGTGGACGCCAGCACCGGCAAGTATCTGTGGCACTATCAGGTCGTGCATCACGACATCTGGGACTATGACCTGGACGCGCCGCCGATCCTGGTCACGGTGAAGCGGGACGGGAAAGACATTCCCGCCATCGCGGTGATGAACAAGGACGCCTTCCTCTACATCCTCAATCGCGTCACCGGCGAGCCGCTATATGAGGTCAAGGAGACGCCGGTGCCGCCCTCGCCCGTGCCGTCCGAGAAGGCCTGGCCGACCCAGCCGATCCCGTCCAAGCCGGCGCAGCTTGCGCGCGGCAGCTTCAGCATGGACGAGCTGGCCGACATCACGCCCGAGCACACCGCCGCCTGCAAGGCGCTGATCCAGCGCACCCATGCGGTCGGCTCCAAACTGTTCGAGCCCATCCCCCAGGACCATCCCATCATCCGCTTCCCCGGCGGCGAAGGCGGGCCGGAATGGGCGGGCGGCGCCTTCGATCCCAGGCTGGGCTACTTCATCGTCAACACCAACAATCTCGGTTATATCGAGCAACTGACCGAGCGGGACGGCGAGTGGAACAAGATCACCAACAATTTCGTGGACAGTCCCAAGACCAACAATCCCTGCCAGCAGCCGCCCTGGGGCCAGTTGACCGCGGTGAATGTCTCGACCGGCGACATCGCCTGGCAGGTACCGCTGGGCATCACCGACAGCTTCCCTGAAGGCAAGAAGAACACCGGCCGCCCCAGCAATGGCGGGCCCATCGTCACCGCCAGCGGGCTGACCTTCATCGGCGGCACCACTGACCAGCGCTTCCGCGCCTTCGACAGCAGGACCGGCAAGGAGCTGTGGACCTACCATCTCGACTACAGCGCCCACGCCACGCCCATCACCTATCAGGGCAAGGACGGGCGGCAGTATGTGGCGGTGGTGGCGACCGGCGGGTCGTACCTGCGCAGCCCGATGGGCGGCGATAGCCTGGTGGTGTTCGCGCTGCCGAAGTGAGGCAAGTTACCTTCTTCACCATGGCCGGGTTCAACCCGGCCATCCAGCCTTCTTGTAGTTTGATGGCAAGTTGGATGAGCGGCCGGTTTACCTCACGGCCACGCTTCGCGCGGTCCGGGGGGCCGCCCGTGGAGAGCACCTAAAAAAAAGTGCCTCACTGCGGAATGCCGAGCGATCAGTTGCCGAAGGCCTGGCCCAGCACCCAGATGATGCCCCAGACGATGGCGAACAGGATGGCGAAGAACACCGCCACATTGAGGACCGACACCCAGAACGGAAACGCCCCGCCGCCATTGGCCAGCTTGGTCTCTTCCTTGCCCTGAACGTCCGCGCTCATGTCATTCTCCCTCGACGGCGGTCTTTTAGACTGAGGCCCGATTTTGTCAACATTGCGGGGCTTTAGACCGCGACCGGCCAGCCCTCATCCTTCGGCAGGCTCAGGATGAGGCGATCTTTCTCCTCATGGTGCCTAGACCGCGATTGGCGCCTTGATCGAGGGATGGGCCTGATAGTCCTCAAGCGTGAAGTCCTCGTAGCGGAAGGCGAAAATGTCGTCCACCGCCGGGTTGAGCCGCATGGCCGGCAGCGGCAGGGGCGCGCGGGAAAGCTGTGCCTCGGCCTGCTCCAGATGGTTCAGGTACAGGTGCGCGTCGCCGAAGGAATGGACGAATTCCCCCGCCTTCAGGCCGGTTACCTGCGCCACCATCATGGTCAGCAGCGCATAGGAAGCGATGTTGAACGGCACCCCCAGGAAGACATCGGCGCTGCGCTGATAGAGCTGGCAGGAAAGGCGGCCCTGCGCCACATAGAACTGGAACAGGCAGTGGCAGGGCGGCAGCGCCATCTTGGGGATGTCGGCCGGATTCCACGCCGTCACGATCAGCCGCCGCGAATCCGGATTGCGCTTGATGTCGGCGATCAGGTTCGCGATCTGGTCGATGGTGCCGTCGCGCTCGCGCGGCCAGCTTCGCCATTGATAGCCATAGACCGGCCCCAGCTCACCGGCCTTGTCGGCCCATTCGTCCCAGATGGTGACGCCATGGTCCTGCAGCCAGCGCACATTGGTCTCGCCGCGCAGGAACCACAGCAGCTCATAGATGATCGACTTCACGTGTAGCTTCTTGGTGGTGACCAGCGGAAAGCCCGCCGACAGGTCGAAGCGCATCTGGTGGCCGAAGATGGAGCGGGTGCCGGTGCCGGTGCGGTCGCGCTTTTCCACGCCGCTGTCGCGGACCAGCCGCAGGAGATCGAGATATTGCCGCATGGCTTCAGCTTAGCGGATTCGAGATGCCGCTTCGACTCCGCGAAAGCCCCTAGAACGGCAGGGGCTTGCGGTCCGGCTCCAGCCATGTCCGCCGCGCATCGACGCTCATCAGCCGTCCGCGCGACCAGTATTGCAGCAGCCAGTTGGGGTTGCCCAGCTCGGTTCGCAGCAGCGCCGCCACGACCTGAAACAGCGGAACATCCGGATTGGCATCGAGGAAGGGTCGCGCCGCCCGAAGCGAGGCCTGGGTGATGGTCTCGTGATAGCCGGTGGTATCGTCATTGACCCCGCCCTTGGCCTCGTTGAAGGCGCGGATCAGGGCGGGCATCTCGCGGTCCAGCGCGATATCGGGGCGGTGGCGCATCAGCCACAGGGTGGCGGCGAAATGGGCGGCGTGGGTCCATTCCGCACGCGGCAGCGTTCGGTCGAGGAACCCATTGCCGACACGGGCGACATCGTCATCGCAGGCATAAGGGCTCATCATGTGCGGCGGAAGCTCCGCACCAGTCCGAACAGGCTGATCGCCGCCCAGAACGCCTCGATCACCGCCGCCGGCAGGTTCCAGGCATCGGTCAGCGACAGCAGGATCGCCAGCGCTCCCACCAGGTTGGCGGCAGGGAACCGCCAGTCGGCCGAGGCCAGCCGGCCCAACTGGTTGAGCAGGTAGGCGATGACCACCAGCGCGCTGCCGATCAGGCCAAGGGCAAGGAATATCTCGCTTTTCATCGCTCTACTTCAAAACCGGGCTGCCGCCGCCTATATTAGGCGCGCCCGGCTCGACCGGGCTATGGCGATAAACGGCTGTGTAATAAGCGGACCGGACCCGGGGGCAGTACCCGGCGCCTCCACCACAAGCCCATCCGGTCTTTTCAGGGTGGGCTTCTGTGGGGGCGAACCAGGATCGACGGACGTGTAAAGACAGACCTTTTGCCCGGTATTGTATCCGCCGTCATCGGGCTGATCGTACAAGTGCCAACGATAACGAAATGGTGCTCGCTGCCTAATTGATTAGGTAAGCGCGGCCCGGGGGGCGCCGGGCAACAGAAGCCCCCCACTTTCGCCACCTGTTTGCGGCGCCCCCCTAGTCAATAATGGCGCGATGCGCGAGCGCATCGCGCGGTGTGGGTGTACCGGGCACGCCTAGTTTTTCTTATGAGCGCAGCGAATTAGAAAAGCTGGCGCAAGCGAGCCGCCTTTGGCGGCGAGACGACAGAGACACCCACCACTTTCCAACCGGGCACGCCTAGCTTTTCTTATGAGCGCAGCGAATTAGAAAAGCTGGCGCAAGCGAGCCGCCTTTGGCGGCGAGACGACAGAGACACCCGCCACTTATCCCGTCTTCCAACCATCCTTCCGGTCCCGCCAGGCGACCAGCGCCGCCAGGATGCACACCAGCCCCCCGATGCTGACGGCCCAGTGGCTGCCCAGATGCTCCGCCACGCCACCCAGGATCAATGAGCCCCACGGCATCATCCCCATCATGCCCATGGCATAGAGCGCCACCACCCGGCCACGCATCTCTTCGCGCGACAGGAGCTGGACGATGGAATTGGTCGATCCGCCCAGCAGCATCAGGCAGAAAGCGGCCGGCGCCAGCAGCGCCAGTGAAGCGGCCAACCAGCGCGACCAGGAAAACAGCAGCAGCATCAGGCCGAAGCCGAGCGCCGCCAGCACCGGGGTCAGGAACAGGTGCCGATCCGGCACCCGCGCCAGGACATAGGCGCCCGCAAGCGCGCCGGCCCCGACCGCGCTGTAGAGCAGGCCCAGCCCCTGGCTGCCCTGGTGCAGCACATCGCGCGCGAAGGCCGGCAACAGCGACATATAGGCGGCCCCGAAGCAGGAGCAGACGGCGATCAGCAGCAGCGAGGCGCGAATCTCGCGCATGGTCCAGGCATAGGCCACGCCCTCACGAATGGCGGCGAGGGGCTCGGCATGCACGCGCGCCGGCAGCGGCGCAAAGCGCATCAGTGTCAATCCCGCCAGCACCGCCGCATAGGACAGCGCGTCGATGCCAAAGCACCAGCCCGTCCCCACCAGCGCGATCAGCAGGCCGCCGACCGCCGGGCCGATGACCCGCGCCAGGTTGAACATCATGGAATTGAGCGAGATGGCGTGGCGCAGGTCCGCCTTGCCCACCATCTCCATCGTCATGGCCTGGCGGATGGGCACGTCGAAGGCGTTGACCAGCCCCTGGAACAGCGCCAATGCCACGATGTGCCACACCTGGACCAGCCCGGTCAGGGTCAGCACTGCCAGCGCCGCCGATTGCAGCATCGCCAGCGCCTGGGTGATCAGCAGCATGCGCCGCCGCTCGAACCGGTCCGAGATCATGCCCCCGAACAGCGAAAAGAAGAAGACCGGCACCTGGCCGGCGAAGGATACGACCCCCAGCAGCAGCGGCGAGGATGTGAGTTGATAGACCAGCCATCCCTGGGCGACGTTGGTGATCCAGGTCCCCATCAGCGACACGAGCTGGCCCGAGAAGAACAGGCGGTAATTGCGGTGGCGGAAAACGGTGAGAAAGGCGAAGGCGTCCCTGGGGACGCCGGTCCCGGCCACCCCCTTCTCTGTCAGGTCTCCCTCTACAAGAAAAGGCGGCGGCGCCCCGGCAGGCGTGGGCTCAAGCGCCGCCCCGGCAAGCGAAACGGCCGGATCGGGAATGGCGGTCTCGGCAGCAGGACCCGGCGGGGTGGTCATGGGGGGCATCGCTTACGCCCGGCGCCCACCGACCTCAATGGCCTATTGCATAATGCGGATGGCCACATCGCCCTTGCGCCCCACCATGGCCACTTCCGTCCGGCCGCCCCGGCGCCTGAGGCGCAAATCGATGCTCGCCTCGCCCAGCGCCAGGTCTTTGATTTCTACCTCCTCCATGAAGGCGGGAAGCTGGGGATCGTGGAAGACAATCTCGCCGCGGCCGTGCTCGACCTTCAGGCCCAGCGCCGCCTTGAGCAGCGCGAAGGGCACCACACTGGCCCAGGCCTGGGGCGCACAGGCCACCGGATAGAGGGTGGGCGCGGTGCCAGGCCGGCGCCGGAAACCGCAGAACAGTTCCGGAATGCGCATCATATCCATGTGGTTGGCGGCTTCGAAAAGCCCTTCGAAAATGGCCGACACGGCGCGCTTGCAGCCATATTGCGCCAGGCCCAGCGCGATCAGGGCATTGTCGTGCGGCCACACCGAGCCGTTGTGGTAGGACATGGGATTGAAGCGCGCGGTATCGGCGGCCAGGGTGCGAATGCCCCAGCCCGAGAACATCGCGCGCGACATCAGGCAATCGGCCAGCCGCTCGGCCCGCTCCTGGCTGGCGATGCCGCAGAACAAAACCTGGCCCGCATTGGAGCTTCGCACCTTGCAGGGCCGCTTGTCTCCGTCCAGCGCCAGCGCATAGGTGCCCAGTTCCTCGCACCAGAATTGCGCCTCGAACTTGCGGCGCAGCGTTTCGGCGGCGGCCTCGAGCGCCTGGGCGCGATCGTCATGGCCCAGCAGCCGCGCCAGCATGGCGCCGCCACGCTTGGCGGCGAAGGCATAAGCCTGGACCTCGCACAGCGCGATGGGGCCACATGCCAGTTCGCCATCGGCATGCATCACCGAATCCGTCGAATCCTTCCAGCCCTGGTTGGCCAGCCCGGTTTCGCATTCCCGTTGATATTCGACGAAGCCGTCGCCGTCGCGGTCGCCGTAGCGATCGATCCATGACAGCGCCGCCTCGATGTTCGGCCACAGCGCGCGGATCGTCTTGTCGTCGCCGGTGCGCTCGTAATAGCGGGCGGCCAGAAGCACGAACAGCGGCGTGGAGTCGATGCTGCCGTAATAGCGGCCGAAAGGCACCTCCCCCAGCACCGCCATCTCGCTGGCGCGCGTCTCGTGCAGGATCTTGCCCGGCTCGGCGTCCGCCCGCCGGTCCAGGCTGATGGCCTGGTTGGCCGCCAGATAGCGAAGCACGCCGCGCGCCAGCTCCGGGTCCAGCCACAGCATCTGTAGCGCGGTGATGATGCCGTCGCGGCCGAACGGCGTGGAGAACCAGGGCGTGCCGGCATAGGGATAAAGACCCTGCGGCGTGTCGGTGATCAGCATGGCAAGATCGGCGTCGGCGCGCGCAAGCATCCGGTTGGCGAACTGGTTGCTGGAGCTGACGCTGCCGCCAAGGTCGGCCGCCCTGGCCAGGCCGCGCCGGGCGGCGCGATAGCTTTGCGCGAAGTTGCGGGAAAAGCCCAAAATCCCCCCCGCGCACAGGATGCACACGTCGATGGTCGTCTTTTCCCCAGGCGCCAGCGTCAGGGCATAGAAGGCCTGGTTGCGGGTGAGCCGGTGGGGCGCCGGATCGAAGCTGATCTCGGTGCGGCGCTCGACATTGTCCAGTCCGACATAGCGGAACATGGTGCGGGCCTTGCCCAATGTCGCCGACGACATGGTGCCGCGGCGGGCCCGCTTGAGTCCGCGTATCTCGAACAGGTCCGAGAAATCGGCGGCGAAGTTCAGGCTGATCCAGAAACTGTGCGCGCGAGTGTCGAAATTGCGCAGTATGATGCGCTCGCGGCAGCTTCCCTGCCACAAAAAGCGCGAGCGCCGCAGATAGACCACCTCGCGCGGCACCACGATCCTGCCGTCCTTGTAGATGTCGGGATTGGACAGGTCCACATTCAGGACGACATTGTCGTTGTCCACCCGCGACGACAGCAGCAGCGGCCGGTGTCCGTACAGCAGCAACTGGAACTGCGACAAATGCCGGGTATCGCGGTGGAACAGCCCGCCCGGTGTCAGGCCCGGATCGGTGACGTCGCCGAACGCATCGCACAGGGCAAAGGTGTCGCCCTGCTTGAGGGTACGCGGCCAGCGTTCCTGGATCGATTCGGTCGCCTGGATGTAGAAGCCGGGAATCTCGCCTGGCGAACCGGGGAGGTTGTATGCCTCCATCCTTTCCTCGTGAGATGGCCTTTCAGGCCGCGACCACTTCGCGGGCCACCTGCGACACTAGCAATTGTTGGTAGATATGGACATATTCGCGGGCCATCGCCGTGGCGCTGAAACGCTCCTCGAAGCGGGCGCGGATGGAAGGGCGCAGCAGCCGGCCGGCCTGGCGCGCGGCGGCGGCGGCCTCTTCGACATCCTCCACCACAAAGCCGGTCAGGCCTTCCTCCACGATCTCGGGGACCGAGCCCTGGGCGAAGGCGATCACCGGGGTGGCGCAGGCCATCGCCTCGATCAGCACCAGGCCGAAAGGCTCCGGCCAGGCGATGGGAAAAAGAAGCGCGAGCGCCCGGCCCAGGAATTCGGATTTGTCGCTGTCGCTGATCTCGCCGATGAATTCGACATGGGGACTGCGCGCCAGCACGGGCTGGACCAGCTCGGCGAAATAGGCGCGATCGACCGGATCGATCTTGGCGGCGATCTTCAGCGGCAGCCGCGCGCGTCGCGCGATCTCGATCGCGCGCAGCGGGCCTTTCTCGGGACATATGCGGCCCAGAAAGGCCAGGTAGCCGCCCTGGCCCCGGCCCGGCCGGTGCAGGCTTTCGGGCAGGCCATGATAGACCGTCCCCATCCAGTTCACCGGCGGCACCGGTTTTCGCTGGTGGGCCGAGATCGACACCAGGGGCATGTGCGGAAACGCACGATAGATGTCCGGCAGCTCCGGCAGGTCCTGGCGGCCATGCAAGGTGGTCAGCGTCTTGTAGGCGATCTGGCGGAACAGCGGGTAATGAAAGAAATCTATATGGAAGTGCAGGATATCGAATTCATGCGCGCGCGCCGCCACCCGGTCCAGCATGATCATGTTGTAGGGGATGGAGTTCTGGATGCCACTGAGGCGCAACCCCCAGGGGACGACGGCATCCAGCCGGGCGGCCGTGACCGAATCGCCGGATGCGAACAGGGTGACGTCATGGCCCATGGCGACCAACTCCTCGGTCAGCCATGACACGACCCGCTCGGTGCCGCCGTAAAGCGCCGGCGGCACGCTTTCCACAAGGGGCGCTATCTGTGCGATTTTCATGCGGAAAAGCCCTTGAGCGGCCTTTTCACAACGGCGCGCCCGCCGCTTTTGTTCCTTTGTCACACTGATGATTTTTTAAGCACCGTCCGGCCCGGCGATCCGGTCGTGATTGACTTGAGGCGCGCGGCGCTTAGTCTTGGCCGAAGAATGGCGAAAGACTTCATCGGCTACCAGGCCCTGACCGACGCGGCGCTGCGCGGCGTGGTGCGCGAGGCGTTGCGCAGGATAGAAAAATCCGGCCTGATCGGCGCCCATCATTTCTACCTGACCTTCAAGACCCATGCCGAGGGCGTGGATATTCCCGATTTCCTGCGTGAGCAGTATCCGGACGAGATGACCATCATCATCCAGCACCAATATTGGGCGCTGAAGGTGAAGGACGATTACCTGGAAGTCACGCTGACCTTCAAGAAGCTGCCCGCGCCGCTGCACATCCCGTTCAGCGCGCTGACCGCCTTTTTCGATCCGGGCGTGCAGTTCGGCCTGCAATTCCGTACTGAAGGCGAAAAGCAGGCCGCGGGGCCGGTGGCGGTGTCCGGCAGCCAGAACTCGAATGGCCACGGCGCCAAGGGTCAGAACGCCAAGGGTCAAGGCAGGGGCGAGGGCTCCAACGGTCAAGGCACAAGCGCCGGGCCCGAGGACGGCGCGCCCGCGCAGACCATCGCGCGCGCACCGGAAAAGACCGCGCCGGGCGAGGTCGTGAGCCTCGACTCTTTCCGCAAGAAATAGTACCGGGTCGCTGCCGTTTTTCGAGGGCAGCAGCGCCATGACCACCC
Organism: Hyphomicrobiales bacterium; assembly: GCA_040255825.1. Taxonomy (GTDB): domain Bacteria; phylum Pseudomonadota; class Alphaproteobacteria; order Micropepsales; family Micropepsaceae; genus Rhizomicrobium. The sequence continues at coordinate 34,313 of JBDZVS010000006.1, forward strand.
GCATTGAAACCGACACATTCGGACCCGTCGAGGTCGATGCCGCCCGCTATTGGGGCGCCCAGGCCCAAAGGTCGCTGGGCAATTTCAAGATCGGCTGGGAAAAGCAGCCTTTGCCCATCGTGCGCGCCCTCGGGATCATCAAGCGTGCCAGCGCCGAGACCAACATGGCGCTGGGCCGGCTGGACAAAAAGGTCGGCGAAACCATCATCGCCGCCGCCCAGGAGGTGATCGACGGCAAGCTGAACGAGCATTTCCCCCTGTCGGTGTGGCAGACCGGCTCGGGCACCCAGTCCAACATGAACGCCAACGAGGTGATCTCCAACCGCGCCATCGAGATGCTGGGCGGGCAGATGGGCTCCAAGAAGCCGGTCCATCCCAACGATCACGTCAACATGAGCCAGTCGTCCAACGACACCTATCCCACCGCCATGCACATCGCCTGCGCCGAGGAGATCGTGAACCGGCTGCTGCCGGCGCTGAGGCACCTGCACGCCGCGCTGGGGGGAAAGGTCGCGGCGTGGAAGGACATCATCAAGATCGGCCGCACCCACACCCAGGACGCCACGCCGCTGACGCTGGGCCAGGAATTCTCGGGCTATGCCGCCCAGGTGGCGAACGGCATCGACCGCATCGAACAGACCCTGCCCCGGCTGATGCAACTGGCGCAGGGCGGCACCGCGGTGGGCACCGGGCTGAACGCGCCGGTCGGTTTCGACAAGATGGTGGCCGAGCGCATCGCCGCCATCACCGGCCTTTCCTTCACCACCGCGCCCAACAAGTTCGAGGCGCTGGCCGCCCATGACGCGATGGTGTTTTCCCACGGCGCCATCAACACGGTGGCGGCGTCGCTGTTCAAGATCGCCAACGACATCCGCTTCCTGGGCTCGGGCCCACGGTCGGGCCTGGGCGAGCTGGCGCTGCCGGAAAACGAGCCGGGCTCCTCGATCATGCCGGGCAAGGTCAATCCCACCCAGTGCGAGGCGATGACCCAGGTCTGCGTGCAGATCTTCGGCAACAATGCCGCGCTGACCTTTGCCGGCAGCCAGGGCCATTTCGAGCTGAACGTCTACAATCCGGTGATGGCCTATAACTTCCTGCAGTCGGTGCGGCTGATGGCCGATGCGGCGGTCAGCTTCACCGACAATTGCGTGGTCGGGATCGAGCCCCGGCTGGATAACATCAAGGCCGGGCTGGACCGCTCGCTGATGCTGGTGACGGCGCTCGCGCCCAAGATCGGCTATGACAATGCCGCCAGAATCGCCAAGACCGCGCACAAGAACGGCACCACCCTCAAAGAGGAAGCGGTCAAGGGCAAGTACGTCACCGCCGAGGAATTCGACGCCGTGGTGCGCCCCGAAGACATGATCGCGCCGAAGTGACCCCGAAGGGGATCCGGTTACCGACGGCGATTGCTATCTTCGCGGGACTGCTGGCCGTGGCGGCGGCGCATGCCCAGGAGCCGCCCACCAATGCGGTCGAAGCGCTGGACGCGAAACTGGGGTCGGGCCAGGCCACGCTGGACTATGCCGATGACGGCCATGGCTGGCTGGCAAGTCTTTTGAAGGCGCTGGCCATCGCGCCGGATTCGCAGGTGCTGCCCTTCACCCGCTCCAGCCTGCAATTCGACCGCATCAGCCCCACGGCGCCGCGCGCGATCTATTTCAACGATGATGTCGCGGTGGCCGCGGTGCATGACGGCGGCCTGATCGAGATCATCGCCAACGACCGCCAGGACGGCATCGCCTTTTACACGCTCGATACCAGACCGGCCGTCCGGCCACGCCTGGAGCGGCAGGGCGCGACCTGCATGGCCTGTCACGGCATGGTCGACAGACAGGCGCCCGGCTGGATCGTCGCCAGCATCACCGCCGGCGGCGACGGCACGCCGCACTTCGCCGATCCGGCCCATCCCTTCGACCTGACCGACCATACCACGCCGTTCGCCAAGCGCTGGGGCGGCTGGTATGTCAGCGGCACATCGGACGGCCTTCGCCACATGGGCAATGTGACCGCGCCCGACCCCTTCCACCCCTTCGAGATGCCGGCGGGCCAGACCCTGGCCAGCCTGTCGGGACGCTTCGATCCGCGCCAGACGCTGCGGCCGACCAGCGACATCGTCGCGCTGATGACGCTGGAGCACCAGAGCGGCTTCATCAACCGCGCCGGGGCGCTGAATGTGGCGCCGTCCGATGCGGCGCTGGACGCGATGGCCGATTACATGACCTTTGCCGACGAAGTGGCGCTGCCGGTGCCGGTCAAGGGCGATTCCGCTTTCGCGGCGCGGTTCGCGGCGTGCGGCCCGCGCGATCCGGAAGGCCGGTCATTGCGCGACTTCGACCTGAAGACGCATCTGTTCCGCTATCCGTTGAGCTACATGGTCTATAGCGACGCGTTCGAGGCGCTGAAACCGGAGATAAAACAGAAACTGTGGCCGCGGCTGCATGCGCGGCTTGAGAAGACGGCGGCGGGCCGTGACGCCATCGCCATCCTGGCCGCGACCCGGAAAGACCTGCCGGCCGGATGGAAATGAAGACAATCATTCCCGCGCCGGGCCACATCATCCGCCGCCAGGGCGGGCGCATCTCCTATTGGCAGCGCGAATATCAGCAAAGCGCGTCGGACGCGGACGGTATCAGCCTGGCCGACTATATTCATGCCTTCTATTTCTTCCTGATGCAGGCAGGCGTGCGCGATGTGCTGATGATCGGCTGCGGCGGCGGCAACCTGGCCACCATGCTGTGGCGAAGCGGCGTGGACGTCACGGTAGTGGACATCGAACCACGATCCTTCGCCATCGCCCGCAAATATTTCGCCATGCCGGCCGACATTCCGGCCCATGTCGCCGACGGCATCCAGTGGCTCAAGACCCACCGCCGCCGCCATGGCGCCATCGTGCTGGACGCCTTTGGCCCCAACGGCATGCCGGATGTGTTCATGACCGACGCCTTCTTCCGGCTGGCGAAATCGCGCATGAAACCGCGCGGCAGCCTGTTCCTGATGAACGTGATCGTCGATGACGACGAGGACCGCACGCCCGACAATATGGTCCGCCTGATGCGGCGGCACTGGCGGCATGTGCGCCTGCTGGACACCGATGGCTGGGTGGACCGCAACGCGGTGATCGCGGCCGGGGCGGTCAGGGCGCTGAAACGGCCGATGATCCTGATGGAGCCGAGGACCGGCGCGCGCAAGCTGGCGCGGCAACTGGACATCCTGGATTTTCGGAAAATACGGCTCCCGAAATAACGTCAGTCGAGCCAAGCGACCATCTGCGGCCGCGCATAGCGGGCGTGGCAATTGACCAGCGTGCCCAACGTATCCGACAGGGTTATGCGGCCGTCGTGCATCGCCTGGCGCAGGCTGGCGGCGCGTACTTTCAGCGCCGTGCGATAAAGCCCGGCGTCATGACCGGGATGACGCGCGGTCCAGGCACGATGCGCCGCCTCGGCGTCACGGTCGAACGCGACCGTGGACATGCCCTGGGCATGGGCATTGGCGGACAGCGCAGTGAAGGCCGCATCGCACATCGCATCCGGATCGGCTTTGGTTTGCGCCATGCCGGGCGCGGCCGTCGCCATCAGGGCAATCGTGGCCAAAAGAAGAAGCCGCATTTGACGTCCGCAGCCCTTGCGTTAGGCTGCCCTCTCTTGTCGTTCCGCTTTTGAAAATCGACGGACCATCCGCCCCGTTCCCGATGCTGCGCAAAAAGTCCTTTTCCCTGTCGGGACACCGCACATCTGTGGCGCTGGAAGACGAATTCTGGGCCGCAATCGGGCAGATCGCGCGCGAACGTGGCATTGCCGTGGCGGCCCTGGTGGCCGAGATCGATGCCGGCCGGGGCACCCGCCCGCTGGCCAGCGCGCTGCGCCTGTTCGCGCTTGCCGCCGCCAGGATCACGCCCTAGTTTCCCCGCATGGCCGAACTGATCAACCTGCGCGCACGCCGCAAGAACAAGGCCCGCGCCGAAAAGGAAAAGGCTGCTGAGGCCAACCGAGTCCTGCACGGCATGCCCAAGGCGGTGCGCAAGCTGGAAGCGGCCCGGCGCCTGGCCGCCGAAAACCGCCTGGAACAGCACCGGCTGGACGGCGACCCACCGGATAAATAGATGGGAATCCGGGTCCCCGCGTTCTAATATCGTTCTCATGTTCCCAGAGTCCCGGTTTTTCCCATGAGCGGCTTCAGCGACCGCTATTCCGATCCGCTGGACGCAGCCTTTTCCGAAATCCCGGAAACCGCGCCCGTCCCACGCGATCCCCCATACCTGATCGGCCTCAATCCCGAGCAGCGCGAAGCGGTCGAGGCCACCGAAGGCCCGGTGCTGGTGCTGGCGGGCGCGGGCACCGGCAAGACGCGCGTCTTGACCACGCGGCTGGCGCACATCCTGGCGACGCGGCGCGCCTGGCCCGGCCAGATCCTGTGCGTCACCTTCACCAACAAAGCCGCGCGCGAAATGAAAGAGCGCATCGGCGCGCTGATCGGCGGCGTGGTCGAAGGCATGCAGTGGCTGGGCACCTTTCATTCCATCGGCGCGCGCATGCTGCGCCGCCATGCCGAGCTGGCGGGGCTGAAAAGCAATTTCACCATCCTGGACAGCGACGACCAGCTCCGCCTGATGAAGCAGTTGATCGCGGCCGAAGGCATCGACGAGAAGCGCTGGCCGGCCCGCACCCTGGCCGCCACGATCGACGGCTGGAAGAATCGCGGCCTGCGCCCCGACGATGTCGGCGACGGCGAAGCGCAGGCTTACGCCTTCGGCAAGGGCAAGTCGCTCTATCGCCAGTACCAGGAACGGCTGAAGGCGCTGAACGCGGCGGACTTCGGCGACCTGTTGCTGGAGACGCTGCATATCCTGCGCACCAACCCGGACATCCTGGCCGATTACCGCGACCGCTTCCGCTACATGCTGGTCGACGAATACCAGGACACCAATGTCGTGCAGTATCTGTGGCTGAAGCTTTTGGCCAACAAGGATGCCAACATCTGCGTGGTGGGCGACGACGACCAGTCCATCTATGGCTGGCGCGGTGCCGAAGTGGAAAACATCCTGCGCTTCGAGCGCGATTTCCCCGGCGCGCGCGTGATCCGGCTGGAGCGCAATTACCGCTCCACCCCCGCGATCCTGGGCGCGGCCTCGGGCCTGATCGCCGCCAACAAGGGCCGGCTGGGCAAGACGCTGTGGACCGAAGGCGACACGGGCGAGAAGATCCGCGTGCAGGGCGTGTGGGACGCCGAGGAAGAAGCCCGCAATGTCGCTTCGGAGGCCGAAAACCTGCACCGCCAGAATCATGCCTGGTCGCAGATGGCGGTCTTGGTGCGCGCCTCCTTCCAGATGCGCGAATTCGAAGACCGCTTCATCAGCCTGGGGCTGCCCTATCGGGTGATCGGCGGCCCGCGCTTTTACGAGCGGGCGGAAATCCGCGACGCCATGGCCTATCTGCGCCTGATCGCCCAGGGCGATGACGACCTGGCGTTCGAGCGCATCGTCAACCGCCCCAAGCGCGGCATCGGTGACGCCAGCGTGGCGGCGCTGCACAAATTCGCCCGCGCGCGGCACCTGCCGCTGCTGGCGGCGGCACGCGAGATTGCCGGGACCGACGAATTGCCGCCCAAGGCGCGCAAGGCGCTGGGCGCGCTGGCGGACAGTTTCGCGCGCTGGAGCCAGACGGCGCGCGTTCTGCCCCACACCGAGCTGGCCGAGATGGTGCTGGACGAAAGCGGCTATACCGACATGCTGAAGGCCGACAAGTCGGCGGAAGCGCCGGGGCGGCTGGACAACCTGAAAGAGTTCGTCCGCTCGATGGAAGGCTTTGAAAGCCTGGCGGCGTTCCTGGAGCATGTCTCGCTGGTGATGGAGATCGCCCAGGATGAATCGGGCGACCGCATCAACCTGATGACCCTGCACGCCGCCAAGGGCCTGGAATTCGACACCGTCTTCCTGCCCGGCTGGGAGGAAGGGCTTTTCCCGTCCCAGCGCACCATGGACGAGAACGGGCTGGCGGGGCTGGAGGAAGAACGCCGCCTCGCCTATGTCGGCCTGACGCGGGCGAAGAAGCGCGCGCTGGTGTCGTTCGCCGCCAACCGCCGTGTGCACGGCTCATGGCAGAGCGCCCTGCCCTCGCGCTTCATCAAGGAGATTCCCGAAGACCATACCGAACTGGTGATGGATGAGGGCTTCTATGGCGGCTATGCCGGTTTCCGCGACAATGTCGGCATGGCCGAATTCGGCAGTACCTATGACTCGCCGGGCTGGAAGCGGGCGCAAGCCAACCGCGCCCAACAGGGCCAGGTGCGCACCCGCCCGCCGATGATCGAGGCCCAGGCCTGGAGCGTGCAGACATCGGACCCCGGCGCCTCGCACTATGCCCGCGGCGACCGCATCTTCCACCAGAAGTTCGGCTATGGCCGGGTGCGTTATGTCGAGGGCAACAAGCTGACGGTGGAATTCGACAAGGCCGGCGAGAAGCGGGTGATCGACCAGTTCGTGCAGCGGGCTTAATTTCCTCCCCCTGTTTACGGGATAGGGAAGTTGACGACACGCGGCGTTAAAGGCATACGCGCGGCAATGAACACCCCGCCACTCTGGAAAGCCTCCGTCGCGCTCAGCAAGGCCGACGCCTCCGACACCGCCTCGGTGCTGGAGCTGGAGGGCAGCGCCCAGGCCGTGCTGATCGCCGAGGAGCCTTTCACCGACAATGCGGTGGTCGAGGCGCTGTACGCCGACGAGCCCGACGCCGCCTTCCTGTCGCGGCTGGCCGGCCGGCCGATCCTGGTCGAGGCGCTGCCCGACCAGGACTGGATCAAGCTGTCGCAAGAGGGCTTGCCGCCGGTGCGCGCCGGGCGCTTCTTCGTCTATGGCGCCCATGACGCCGGCACCGTGCCCCATGGCGTGATCCCGATGCGGATCGAGGCGGGCATGGCGTTCGGCACCGGCCATCACGAAACCACCGCGCTGTGCCTGGCGGTGCTGTCCGACCTGGCGCGGGTGCGCCGCTTCCGCAATGTGCTGGACCTGGGCACCGGCACCGGCCTTCTGGCGATCGGCGCGGTGAAGCTGTGGCGCAAGCCGGTGATGGCGTCGGACATCGATCCGGTGGCGGTGGAGATCACATGCGAAAACGCGCGCGCCAATGGCGTGGGGCCGCTGGTGCGTGCCGTCACCGCCGACGGGCTGGCCAATCCGCTGCTGGCAGGGCGCGCGCCCTATGACCTGATCGTGGCGAACATCCTGGCGGGGCCGCTGACGCGGCTGGCGCCTTCCATTTGCGCCGCGCTGGCGCCCGGCGCGGTGCTGGTGCTGTCGGGGCTGTTGCACGACCAGGAAAATCTGGTGACCAGCTTCTATCGTTCCCTCCGGTTCCTGGGCCGCCGCCGCATGGGACCGTGGAGCGCGCTGGTGTTTGAAAAGTCCTGATTTGCGCTGCGTGCTCACCCTTCGACACGCTCAGGGTGAGGTTCTTTCGCAAATCCTCATGCTGAGCTTGTCGAAGCATGAGGGTGGGCCTAGATTTTCCGGACGCTCCTTTCGGCAGGCCCATGGACAAGCCCTTTCAGACCTATGACGACCAGTCCGATCCTTCGACCTGCGCGCCCCGCCTTGCGGCGCTGCGCGCGGAACTGAAAGCGCGCGGCCTGGACGGGTTCGTCGTGCCGCACAGCGACGAACATATGGGCGAATACCTGCCGCCGCGGGCCGAGCGGCTGGCGTGGCTGACCGCCTTCACCGGATCGGCGGGCACCGCGGTGGTGCTGATGGACAAGGCCGCGGTCTTTGTCGATGGCCGCTATACGCTTCAGGTTCGCGCGCAGACCGACACATCGCTGTTCGCGCCGCGCGACCTGGTGGCCGAAGGCCCGCAGGGCTGGATCCCAGGCAATCTGCCAAAGGATGCAAAGCTGGGCTATGACCCCTGGCTGCACACCCAGCATGGCGTGATGCACCTGAAAGCGGCGGTCGAGCGCGCGGGCGGCACGCTGGTCGCCTGCGACACCAACCCCATCGACGCGGTGTGGAAGGACCAGCCTGCCCCGCCGATCAGCCCCGCCATGCCGCATGCGCTGACCCTGGCCGGCGTCAAAAGCGAAACCAAGCGGCTGGAGCTGGCCGACCGGCTGAAAAAATGCGGCGTGCAAGCCGCCGTCATCACCCTGGCCGATTCCGTCTGCTGGCTTTTGAACATTCGCGGCCATGACGTGCCGCACACGCCCTTCACCCTGGCCTTCGCCATCCTGCATGACGACGGCAGCGCCGATTTGTTCCTGGACCCGGCCAAGCGCACGCCCGAGCTGATCGCCCATCTGGGCAATGTCGTGCAACTGCATGCGCCGGGTGAGTTCACGGCCGCGCTGGATGCCATGAAGGGCAAGAGTGTGCTGGCCGATCCGGCCACGGCGGCGGCGGCCATCTTCGACCGGCTGCGCCAGGCCGGCGCGGTCATCAAGCAGGGGGCCGATCCCTGCCAGTTGCCCAAGGCCTGCAAGAACCCGCAGGAAGTCGAAGGCATGCGCAAGGCCCATATCCGCGACGGCGTGGCGATGGCGCGCTTCCTGTGCTGGCTGGAAAAGGCGGCCGCCGGCGGCGAATTGACCGAGATCGAGGCGGCCGAGGCGCTGGAAGGCTTCCGGCGCGCCACCGGCTGCCTGTCGGACGTGTCGTTCGACACGATTTCCGGCGCGGGCAGCAACGGCGCCATCGTGCATTACCGCGTCACCCGCAAGACCAACCGGGTGATCGGCGTGAACGAGATGTTCCTGGTCGACAGCGGCGCGCAATATCCCGACGGCACCACCGACATCACCCGCACGGTGATGGTGGGCACGGCGACGGATGAGATGCGCGACCGCTTCACCCGGGTGCTGAAAGGCCATATCGCGCTGGCCACGGCGCGCTTCCCCGAAGGCACCATCGGCATGCAGCTGGACAGTTTCGCGCGCCGGCCGCTGTGGGAGGCGGGGCTGGATTACGACCACGGCACCGGCCATGGCGTCGGATCGTACCTGTCGGTGCATGAAGGGCCGCAGAACATCTCCAAGAAGCCGGTGATGCAGAAGCTGTTGCCCGGCATGGTCTGTTCCAACGAGCCCGGATTCTACAAGGCGGGCGCCTTCGGCATCCGCATCGAGAATCTGATCGTGGTGCAGGCGCCGGAAGTCCCGCCCGCCGGCGAGCGGGCGATGATGGCTTTCGAGACCATCACCCTGGCGCCGATCGATCTGGCGCTGGTGGAGCCGACGCTGCTGACGGCAGAGGAAAAAGACTGGCTGAACCGCTATCACGCGCGGGTGCGCGAAGTGATCGGGCCGCTTCTGGACGATGCCGAGACCCTGGCCTGGCTGGATCGGGTGACGCGGGCGATTTGAAGGAATTACAATCCAGACGCCATATCGCGATGCGTCAGGAGGTAGACCACGACCTCAAAAATAATGGCGGCACCAACAAGCATCACGCCCACCCAATTTCCAAGGTCCCATCGGGCATCGTATTTTGTGAAAATCATTTTCAGCCCTAGCCCAAAAACAACGATTTCCAAAAATAAAAGCATCTCGCCCCCGCGACTGTTTGATTAATTCCCAATCAGCTTCAGCCAGGCGTCCTCGTCCAGCACCTGCACGCCATGCTTCTGCGCCTCTTTCAGCTTGGAGCCCGCGCCCGGTCCCGCCACCACGATGTCGGTCTTGGCCGAGACCGAGCCGGACACTTTCGCGCCCAGGCTTTCGGCGCGCGCCTTGGCTTCCTGGCGGGTCATCTTCTCCAGCGTGCCGGTGAACACCACCGTCTTGCCCGACACGGGTGAGGATTTCGCCGGCGCCGCCATGTCGCTCACCGTCAGCCATTTCAAAAGCCGCTCCAGCGCCTTCAAATTGTGCGGCTCGTCGAAGAAATTACCGATCGCCTCGGCCACCACGCCTCCGATGCCTTCGATGCGCTGCAATTCCTCCAGCGCATCGGCCGCCTTCATCCCGTCCAGGAAAGCGCCGATGGAGCGATAGTGCCGCGCCAGAAGCCGCGCCGTGGTCTCGCCGACATGGCGGATGCCCAGCGCGTTGATAAACCGATCCAGCGGAATCGTGCGGCGCCGTTCGATGGCGGCCACCAGATTCTCGACCTGCTTGCCCTCGCCATCGTCATCCTTCTTCTTCGTCTTGGCCTTTACCGGCTCTTTGCCCGACGCCTCGCGCCGCTCTTCCGACAGTCGCGCACGATGCCGGGCCAGGACGGCGGCGACCTTTTTCGGCTTTTCGGTCAGGGCGAAAATGTCCGCCGGTTCCTTCAAGAGGCCCTGTTCGTGGAACAGTTCGATCAGGGTCCCGCCCAGCCCTTCGATGTCGAACTGGTCGCGGCCGGCGAAATATTTCAGCCGTTCCACCGTCTGGGCGTCACAGATCAGCCCGCCGGTGCAGCGGCGGTCGACATCTTCCCTGCCGGTCTTCTCGTCCACCTCGCGCACCGCATGGCTGCCGCAGACCGGACAGATGTGCGGAAATTTGTAGGGCTTGCTGTTCTTCGGCCGCCTTTCGACGATAACGCGCAGGATTTGCGGGATCACGTCGCCGGCGCGCTGGATCACCACCGTATCGCCGACGCGCGCGTCCAGGCGGGCGATCTCGTCCTCATTGTGCAAGGTGGCGTTCTGCACAACCACGCCGCCGACCGTGACCGGCTTCAGCCGCGCCACCGGCGCCAGCTTGCCGGTGCGGCCGACCTGGATCTCGATCGCCTCGATCACCGTTTCGGCCTGTTCGGCGGGGAATTTGTGGGCGATGGCCCAGCGCGGGCTACGCGAAACAAAGCCCAGCCGCGCCTGAAGATCGAGCCGGTCCACCTTGTAGACCACGCCGTCAATGTCATAGCCCAGCATGGCGCGGCGCATTTCAATGTCGCGATAGAAGGCGAGCACCTGTTCCAGCGTCTGGCAGCATTTCACCAGCGGATTGACGATGAAGCCGTAACTCTCGAATTTCTCCAGCATGCCGCGCTGGGTATCGGCCGGCATGTCGCTGACCTCGCCCCAGGCATAGGCGAAGAAATTCAGGGCCCGGCCGGCCGTGATCTTGGGATCGAGCTGTCGCACCGAGCCGGCGGCGGAGTTGCGCGGATTGGCATAGGTGGGCTTGCCGTCCTTTTCCTGGCGCCTGTTCAGCGCCGCGAAAGCCTTGTGGGTCATATAGACCTCGCCGCGCACTTCCAGCACCCTGGGCGGCTTGCCGGCCAGACGCAGCGGAATGTCGGAAACGGTGCGCAGGTTGGCGGTGATGTCCTCACCTTCCTGGCCGTCGCCGCGCGTGGCGCCCTGTACCAGAAGCCCGTTCTCATAGCGCAGGCTGGCCGACAGCCCGTCGATCTTGGGCTCGGCCATCACCGCGACCGCCTGGCCGTCCTTCAATCCCAGAAAGCGGCGCACACGCCGCAGGAATTCGGCGACATCCGCATCGGCAAAGGCGTTGTCGAGCGACAGCATGGGTACGCGATGAACGACCTTGGCGAATTTCGCCGACGGCCTGGCGCCGACCCGGTGCGACGGCGAATCCGGCCGCATCAGCAGCGGGAATCGCGCCTCGATCTCGGCATTGCGGCGGCGCAGGGCGTCATAGGCGGCATCACTGACCGTTGGCGCATCGTGCTGGTAATAGGCGCGGTCGTGGGCGGCGATCTCCTTCGCCAGCCGGTCCAGTTCCTTTTCCGCCTCGGCGGAGGTGAGCTTGTCGACGGGTTTTGTGCTCATGCCGATACCTTTCCTCCCCGGCCTGCGGGGGAGGTGCCGCGCGCAGCAAGGCGGAGGGGAGAGAGCGAGCGGAAGGTTGGTGTCCCCCTCCACCGCTCCGCGGTCCCCCTCCCCCGTGAGCGGGGGAGGAAAAGAAAGGTGGCGTTTTTCATCATGCCCGCTTGCGCTGCTTTTTCGCCGGCGCAGCGCTCCCCTTGGAGGCTTCCGCCATCAGGCGGCGGGCGGCGGCACGCGCCTCCTCGGTCACCGCGGCACCCGACAGCATGCGGGCAATTTCCTCCAGCCGTTCGCCGTCGCCCAGCATCTCGATTTTGGTTTTGTCCTTCACGCGGCTGATGCGGAAGTGCCGCGCGGCGCGGGCCGCCACTTGCGGGCTGTGGGTGACCAGCAGGACCTGGGTGGTTTCGGCCAGCCGCTGCAGGCGCAGGCCCACCGCGTCGGCCACCGCCCCGCCCACGCCACGATCGACCTCGTCGAACACCAGCGCGGCGGGATCGCTTTTTTCCGCCAGCGCCACCTTCAGCGCCAGCGAGAAGCGCGCCAACTCGCCGCCCGAGGCGATGCGCGCCAGCCCGCCAAAAGCAGCCCCGGCAACGGTGGCGACCTCGAAAGCCACGCGCTCCGTGCCGCCGGCGGCATATTTGTCCTCCTCCAGCGGCTCCAGCATCACGCGGAAACGGGCATGGCCCAGCTTCAAGGGCTCCAGCTCGGCGGCGACGGCGGCCTCCAGCTTGCGGGCGGCAATCGCGCGGCCCCTGGAGAGTTTCGCCGCGGCGCGCAGATAGGCGTCGCGCGCCGCCATGACCCGGGCCTCGGCCTTCCTGATGTGATCGCCGCCGCTCGCCAGCGCGTCCTGGCGGGCGGCATACTCGGCGGCCAGCGCCGGCAATTCCTCGGGCGTGACACCGTACTTGCGCGCCAGCGCCCGCAGGGCGAACAGCCGCTCTTCCTTTTTCTCCAGCGTGCCGGTGTCGGTATCCAGCCGCGACAGCAGCGAATCCAGTTCGCGCCGCGCCTCTTCCGCCAGGGCATAGGCCTGCTCCAGCGCGGTTTCGGCGGCGCCGGCGGCCTTGCGCGCCTCCGCGTTCATGCGCGACAGCTTCTTCAGCGCCTGGGCTAGTGCGGTTTCCGCGCCCCGCTCGCCCGCCACCAGCTCCAGCGCGGCGGAAACATCCTCGGCGATGCGGGCGGCATTCATCATCAATGCCCGCTCGCCCGCCAGCTTTTCCTCTTCGCCCGCTTCCGGCGCAAAGTCGGCAAGCTCGTCGGCGGCGGCGCGCACGAAATCGGCTTCGGCGCGGGCGCGTTCGGCGGTGGCCTTCAGCGTTTCCAGTTCGGCGCGGGCGGCGGCCCAGGTCGCATGCGCCGCCGAAACCGCGGCCGCCGCATCGCCCAAACCCCCGAAACCATCCAGCAGGGCGCGGTGGGTGGCCGCATCGAGCAGGCCGCGATCGTCCTGCTGGCCGTGCACTTCCAGCAGCAGGCCGCCCAGTTCGCGCACCAGCCCGATACTGACCGCCTGGTCATTGACGAAGGCGCGGCTGCGCCCATCGGCCGACAGGCTGCGGCGCAGGACGATCTCGCCTTCGGTTTCGATCTCCTGCCGCGCCATAAGCGCTATGGCGCAATGGCGGGAGGGCAATTCAAAGATCGCGGTGGCCGCGCCTTGTGCCGCGCCGGGGCGCACGCTCGCGCGGTTCTTCCCGCCGCCGCCAACCGCCAGCCCCAGCGAGTCGAGCAGGATAGACTTGCCTGCGCCCGTCTCGCCGGTCAGCACGTTCAGGCCGGGGGCGAATTCCAGCACGGCCTGTTCGATCAGGACGATGTCACGGATGGAGAGGGCCGCGAGCAAGGGTTCCGACTCAGAGAATCTTGCGGAAAGCCTGACTGATCCAGGAGCCCCTGTCTTCCATCGGTTTTAGGTTGCGGCCCTTCAGGATGTTGTAGGCGTCCTGGTACCAGGGCGAGCCGGGATAATTGGCGCCCAGCACGGCGGCGGCGGTCTGGGCCTCGCGGTCCAGGCCCAGGCTGTAATAGGCCTCGGTCAGCCGCTCCAGCGCCTCGGCGATCTGGGGAGTGGTGGCGTACTGCTCGACCACGGTGCGGAAGCGGTTGATGGCCCCGATATAGTCGCCGCGCTGCAGGTAATAGCGGCCGACGGCCATCTCCTTGCCCGCCAGATGGTCCATGGTCAGGTCGATCTTCAGCGTGGCATCGCGGGCATATTCGGTGTCGGGAAAGCGCTGCACCACGTCCTGCAACGCCACCAGGGCGCCCTGGGTGTTGGACTGGTCGCGGTTGACGTCCACGATCTGCTCATAAAGCGACACGGCCTTCAGATAGAAGGCATAGGCCACTTCCTTGCTGCCGGGATGAAGCTGGATGTAGTTGTCGGCGGTGGCGATGGCGTCGGAATATTTGTTGGCCTGATAGGAGCAGAAGGCGCTCATCAGCATGGCCCGGCGCGCCCACACCGAATAGGGATGCTGGCGGTCGACCTCGTTGAACTGGGCGGCGGCCGCTTCCCAGTTGCCGGCATTGATGGCGCGCCAGGCATCGGCATAGATCTGCTCGATCGGGCGCTCGCGGTACTGGGCGGCGTCCTTGTTGGCGTTGTTGGAGGCGTCGTTCTTCTCGAACAGGCCGCAGCCGGCCAGAACGACAAGCCCCCCCAGCATGGCCAGGCGCACAACAGGCTTGAGACGCGGAAGGGACGGCATCGGTCGGTCCTAGGATTCTGGCGCGAATCGGCCAGCCGCAATAGTGGCTTAGCCGTATTTGCGGGGCGCTTCACGCCCTGGCGATCCTTATACCCCGCAGGGTCCAAAGCCGCAAAGTGTCGGTTTTTTCAAGCCCGGCTCAGGAAAGTTCCACCCGCTGCCAGGCGGCGGGATCGGCGAACAGCGCCCGAAGCAGGGCGTTGTTGATGCCATGGCCGGAGCGGTAGCCCTCGAAGCGGGCGATCAGCGGCGCGCCCGCCAGCGCCATGTCGCCCACCGCGTCCAGGATCTTGTGGCGGACGAATTCGTCGGCAAAACGCATGCGGTCCCGGTTGACCACACCCGTCTCGTCCAGCGCCAGGGTATTTTCCAGGCTGGCGCCGCGCGCCAGGTCCATCTTGTTCAGCGTTTCCAGCTCCGACAGGAAGCCGAAGGTACGGGCCGGGGCGATCTCATCGCGGAACCCTTCCAGACTGAAGGCGAAGTCGAAGGCCTGCTCGCCGATGGCCTGCTGCGGGAAGCTGATCCGCAGGTGATAGCTGAGGCTTTCGGCGGGCAGCAGCGCCGCGCGCGCCGCCTGTCCGTCCTTCTGGCGCTGTTCGACCGTGACCGGCTTGAGCACCTTGATGGCGGTGCGCGGCTGGGGTTGCGCGGCGCGGCCCGCCTGGTCCAGCAACGCCAGATAGGACAGGGCATCCCCGTCCAGGATCGGAGGCTCGGGCCCGTCCAGCGTGACCAGCAGATCGTCGATTGCGGCGCCCGCGACGGCGGCCATCAGATGCTCGATCACCCCCACGCTGGCGCCCTCCTGCACGATCACCGTGCCCAGCTTCGTTTCGCCCACCCGGTCGTAGAGCGCCGGAACGGCCTTGCCCAGATCGGCGCGGCGGAACACCACGCCGTGACCGGCGGGGGCTGGCGCCAGCGTCATGGTCACCGGCACGCCCGCATGCAGGGCAATGCCGGTGGCCGAAACGGCGCGGGCGATGGTTTGGCGGAACATGCCCGGCTTATAGAGCAAGTTGTGGCCGGATTGAATCGGCCGCGCCGGGGTTGGGCTGCCCTGGCGGCGAAATCCGTTGCGCGGCAAGAGCGGCGGGACTTAACTGGCCCCAAGGCGCAGCGCAGAGCCCGTTCTGGAGGCGGCTGCCATGTGGAGAACCCTCGTTCTTCTGGCCGTATTGACCGGTTCGACCGGCATGACCGCCCTGCCCGCGCACGCCACCCAACCGGCGGACCAGCCCTATCGCATCGATTTCGGCAGCCGGTTCGTAACAGCGGTGACGATCGACGGCCAGGGACCTTTCTCTTTCGTCATCGATACCGCCTCGAGCCGCTCGCTGATCTACGAGCATGTGCGCGCGAAGCTGGGGCTAACCAAATCGCAGCCCGACGACATCACCGTCTATGGCATAAACGAGAGCGCCAAGGCGCTGCCCGTCAAGCCCGCCGTCCTGACGGTGGCCGGCCAGGACATCCGGGGCCTGACCCTGGGGGTGCTGCCGGCGCGGCCGGGGGAAGCATCGGGCGTGGACGGCATTCTGGGGATCGACGTGCTGTCCCGCTATTTCGTCGTGCTGGACCGCAGCGCCATGCGCCTGATGCTGCTGGCGCCGGACAGCGAGGCGGCGCGCGACTATCGCGACTGGCCCGACACCGCGCTGACGCCGCGCCCGCTCAGAAACATCCCCATCGACTTCTGGTACATGACCGCCTGGTTCGGCCAGACGCGCTTCACCGCCCTGTTCGATCTGGGCGCGGGCATCACCATGATGAACTGGCCGGCGGCGGAACGGCTGGGCGTGCATGAAAAGGACTATCACCTGCCGCAGGACGTGCAGGACGCCGTGCGCGATGTGCTGGGGACCGACGAACCGGCGATCAAGATCACCCAACTGACCATCGCGCTGGGCTCCCGCAGTTGGAACGACCAGATCGCGCTGGTCGCCAACAGCGATGTCTTCACCCATTTCAACCTGGACGAACGGCCGGCGACCATCCTGGGCGCCGGCCTGTTCCGCGACAATTCCCTGGCGATCGATTTCGCGGGCCATCGCCTTTTCATCGGCCCTGCCGTGCGCCAGACCCCCAAGAGCTGACACCGCCGGCACGAAAAAGGGCGGCCCGCAGGCCGCCCTTTTGCTTTGCCGAACCATCGCGCTTTTGGCGCGATGTCAATTTGCCTGGCGGCGCAGGAAGGCCGGAATCTCGAACTGTTCATCCCGCTTGTGATCGGGGAACAGATCGTCGGCCGCGCCCTGCTGTGAACCGGCGTGCTGAACCGGCGTCTCGGCCGGCGCGGGGCGGTTCATGGTCTGGGCGGTGGCGCGCGGCTGGGTCATGGGCGTGGGCCTGGGCGCTTCGGCCATCGGTTCGGCCCGCATATCGGATGCCGTCTTGCGGCGGCCGAAGAAACCCCAGCCACGCTTCTGTTCTCTTTCATGCCCCTGGCGGGCGAGCGGCTGCTGCTCCAGCGGACGATAGGATTCGGTGGCCGGGTATTTGGCGGCCGTCCGAACCGGTTCGCCCACCGGCTCGGCGGGCGGAGGCGACGGTTCCCGCGCATCATCGCCATTCCCATAAGGGGCCGCACCGGGCTGAACGGCAGCAGCGTGGGACACATGACCACCGGCCTGGGCATCGGCTCCCATGCCCATCTCGCGGGCCAGTTGATCGATCTGTTCCGCCACCGGATTTGCCGCGGCGGCCGGAGCCTGCGGCTGCGCCTGGGTGGCCAGGGTGAAGCCCCGGGGCGCTTCCTTGACCACGCCTGCCCGGAAGCGGTTGTGGGTGACGACCTTCTCCGGCACCGGCATGCGCGAGAGTTCGGCATCGATGCCGGTGGCGACCACCGAAACGCGGATGCGCCCTTCCATCTCTTCCAGGATGGTGTTGCCGAAGATGATGTTGGCGTCGGGATCGACCTCGGCGCGGATGCGGTTGGCGGCCTGCTCGACCTCGAACAGCATCAGGTCGGGGCCGCCGGTGATGTTGATGAGAACGCCTTTGGCGCCCTTCATGGTCACATCGTCCAGCAGGGGGTTGGAGATGGCCATGTCGGCGGCCTTCATGGCACGCTCCTCGCCCTCGGCCTCGCCGGTGCCCATCATCGCCTTGCCCATCTCGCTGATGACGGACTTGATGTCGGCGAAATCCAGGTTGATCAGGCCCGGCATCACGATCAGGTCGGTGACGCCGCGCACGCCGGCGTGGAGCACCTCGTCGGCCATGGCGAAGGCCTGGGCGAAGGTGGTGCGGTCGTTGGCGACGCGGAACAGGTTCTGGTTGGGGATGATGATGAGGGTATGGACGAACTGCTGCAATTCCTGGATGCCGCGTTCGGCGGCGCGCATGCGCTTGTCGCCTTCGAAGGAGAAGGGCTTGGTGACCACGCCGACGGTCAGGATGCCCGCCTCGCGCACCGCCTTGGCGATGACCGGGGCCGCCCCCGTGCCGGTGCCTCCGCCCATGCCGGCGGTGATGAACACCATGTGGCTGCCCGCCAGCTGCTCCATGATCTCGGGCAGGGATTCCTCGGCGCCGCGCGCGCCGATGTCGGGCTGGGCGCCCGCGCCCAGTCCTTCGGTGGTGGTGGCGCCAAGCTGGATGCGCCGGCTGGCCTGGGACTGGGCCAGGGCCTGGGCATCGGTGTTGGCCACCACGAAGTCGACGCCTTCCAGGCGCGCCTCGATCATGTTGTTGACGGCGTTGCCGCCGGCCCCGCCCACACCCAGGACCGTAATGCGCGGGCGCAGCTCGTGCGTCTCGGACGCTCTCAGGTTGATCGTCATGACATTTTCTCCTCAGCGCGCTGTTTCGATCACCTTGGCCGGCACCGCCAGAATTTCCCAACCGATTCGCCTGTTGTCTTTTGAATCACTACAGCCACCGTTCGGTCAATCGGCTGAACCAGCTTTGATGCTTGGATGACTCCTGTTCCGCCTCGAGTTCGGGGTTCAGCACTTCCGGCGGCAGAACCGCACTGCCCATCAGAAGGCCGATGGCGACGGCATAATCGGGTCCCGCCGAGGCGGCGGCCAGGCCCGGAAAGGCCTGGGGCCGGCCGATGCGGACCTGCTTGGAAAGGGTGCGCGCCGCCAATTCCCGCGTGCCCGCAAGCTGGGACGCGCCGCCGGTCAGGACCAATCGGCGGCCCGCCGCCGCATCGAAACCGCTGGCGCGCAGGCGGGTCTGAACCTCGCCGAAAATCTCTTCCAGCCGGGCCTGGATGATGCGGGTGAGCATCGAGCGCGGCAGGCGCAGCATCGCATCCTCCCCTTCCTCGCCCATCTGGGGAAGCGTCACCATGTCGGTTCCTCCCTCCATTTCACCCAGGGCCGCGCCATAAAGCGTCTTGGCGCGCTCGGCCGCCGACAGCGGCGCGGCCAGGGTGCGGGCGATGTCGGACGTCACCGCCGCCCCGCCCATGGGCACGACATCGGCATGGACCAGATGGTCTTCCAGGAACACGGCGATCGAGGTGGTGCCGCCGCCCATGTCGATCACCGTGGCGCCGATCTGTTTCTCGTCCTCGGTCAGGGTGGAAAGCCCGCTGGCATAGGCCCCGAACAGCGAGCCCACCACATTCAGGTGGCAGCGTTCCACCGCCAGCTTGAGATTGGCCAGCGGGCTGGGGCGGACCGCCACCCCGTGCATGGCCACGCCGATGCGCTGGCAGAACATGCCGGAGGGATTCTTCACCCCGCGCGCCTCGTCCACCACATAGGCGGTGGGGGCGGACTGGATGATCTCATGACCCTCCAGCCGGCAGCGGCTGCGGCCGTCGGCCAGAAGTGCGCGCAGGTGATGGTCGCCCACCAGCGCGCCGTCAATCGCCATCACCGCCCGGCTGTTGACGGAAACCGGCTGGCCGCAATTGACCCCGATCAGCACATTGTGGATGCGCGCGTCGGCCAGGTTCTCGGCAGCGGCGACACATTCGCGGATCGCGGCCTCGGCTTCTTCCAGGCTGGTGATGGTTCCCGCCTTCAGGCCGCCGGATTCGCGCAAGGCGCTGCCCAGGATCTTCAGCGCGCCGCCTTCGACCTGGCCGATGACGCAGGCGATCTTGGAGGTGCCGACATCGAGCGCCGTCACCAGTCCCGAACGATAGGCCGGTATTTCGTTGTTCACGCGCAGGCGCAGCGTCTGGTTCATGTCTGCCGCCCCCGCACGTCCTGTTTTTTCTCCCCGCTCTTGAGCACGAAGAAATAATGGGTCGGCGAGCGCAGATCGATTTCCGCCACGTCGCGCTCCAGGATCGCATCCTGGACGATCAGCCGCTCCAGCACGTCCAACTGCTTGCGCCAGCCGGTTTCGGGCAGCTTGACCAGGACACCGTCGTTCAGGATCAGGTTCCAGCGCCGCCCCGACTGATAGGAATAGGCAGCGGTTCGCGCCAGGACCGCGCCGTGGGCCTGGACGGCATCGACGATGTCGGCGGCGGCGCCCGGCGCGCCTTTGCCCAAAAGCTTGGGCAGGCGGCGGAACTTCTCCACGCCCTGGGTGGTGATCACGCCGCCGCCGCGCTCGATCACCGCGATATGGCTGATGCCCTCCGGGTCCGGCGGGGTCTGCCACAGGGCGAAGGGCCGCTTTTCCACCAGCGTCACGAAGATGGCGTCGGGATAGCGGCGATGCACCTCGGCCGAGGCGACCCAGTCCAGATGCGCCAGCCGGGCGCGCGCCGCCGCCAGGTCGGCGCTGAAGATGGACTGGCCCGGCCGCATCCCCAGCACCGCCAGGATCTGGCGATAGGGCGTGCGGCGGTTGCCGGCGATGTGAATCTCGGAAATGCCGAATCCGGCATCGGCCACCACCATGCCGATCGCGGCGTTCACGGCGTTGATGCCGCGCCCGATCACACCGCTGGCGAACAGCGCGGCGATCAGGGTCAGCGCCAGGATCAGCCCTGACATGGTCAGCATGGGGCGGGTGAAGACGGACGCCAGCCTGGCGCGGATGCGATCGGCCACACCCTCGCCGGATCGTCCGCGCCGGCCGCCCGCCTTCTGCGACGAAGGCCGCGCGGCGCGGGCGCTGCCGCGGGCGGCGTTGGTCCGCGGGTTGCCGCGTGCCTTGCGCTCCAGCTTCACCGGTCGCATGAGGCGTCCTCCACCATCCAGCGGCAAAGCTGCGAATAGCGCATGCCGGCATGGGCGGCCTGTTCGGGCACCAGCGAGGTGGGCGTCATGCCCGGCTGGGTGTTGGTTTCCAGAAGGATCAGGCGCGGCGCCCGGCCCGTATCGTCATAACGGAAGTCGGTGCGGCTGACGCCGCGGCAGCCCAGCGCATTGTGGGCAACGACCGCCATCTGAAGGCAGTCGCGGGCGATCGCGGCGGGAACCTGCGCCGGAATGATATGGCGCGAGCCGCCGGGGGCATATTTGGCCTCATAGTCGTAGAATTCCAGGTCGGTGACGATCTCGGTCACGCCCAGCGCCCGTGCCTCGCCGGACGCATTGGCGCCCATGACCGAAACGGTCAGCTCGCGGCCGGGCACGAATTCCTCGATCATCATCTGGCTGGAGATGGCCCAGTCGGTCGCCGCCAGCGCCGCGGGCGGGCGGTTGTCGCCCTTGCGCACGATGAAGATACCCACGCTGGAGCCTTCATTGACCGGCTTGACCACATAAGGCGGTTCCATCAGATGGCCGGCGGCGGCGGCGTGGCGGTCGGCCACGATCGATTTGACCACCGGCAGGCCGGCGGCGCGGTAGACATCCTTTGTCCGTTCCTTGTGCATGGCCAGGGCCGAAGCAAGCACGCCCGAATGGGTATAAGGCACTCGCATCCATTCGAGAATCCCCTGCACGGTGCCGTCTTCACCGAAACGGCCATGCAGGGCGTTGAACACCGCGTCGGGGCGGACCTCGCGCAACTGCGCCACCAGGTCGTCGCCCGGATCGACGCCGACCGCATCGAAGCCTTCCTCGGCCAGGGCGGCGATGACGCCGCGGCCCGAGGACAGCGAGACCTCGCGCTCGGCGCTGCGGCCTCCAAGCAGGACGGCGATCCGGCGGAAGGTGCTCATGCTGCTATTCATCGGCCACTCCGTGGCCGACGGGCACCCCCACCCGCTTGATCTCCCATTCCAGCGTCACGCCGGATTTTTCCTTCACCCGGCGGCGCACATCTTCGCCCAGGGCTTCCAATTCGGCGGCGGTGGCGTTGCCGGTGTTGATCAGGAAATTGGTGTGCTTCTCGCTGACCTGGGCGCCGCCCAGCGTCAGACCGCGGCAGCCGGCCTGGTCGACCAGTTGCCAGGCCTTGTGGCCCGGCGGATTCTTGAAGGTCGAGCCGCCGGTCCTGGCGCGGATGGGCTGGCTGGCCTCGCGATTGGCGGCAAGGTCCTCCATGCGGGCGCGGATGGCGGCGGGTTCGCCGGGCACGCCCTCGAACACCGCCTCGACAAAGATCAGGTCGTCGGGCACCTGGGCCTTGCGATAGACGAACCTCATGTCGTGCGCCGTCAGGACGTGGCGGTTGCCCGCGCCGTCGATGGCGGTGGCCTCGACGAAGATGTCCTTGATCTCGCGGCCGTAGCAGCCGGCGTTCATTTTCAGCGCCCCACCGATGGTGCCCGGCACGCCGCGCAGGAACTCCAGCCCGGCAATGCCGGCATCGGCCGCGGCCCGCGCCACCGCGGCGTCCAGCGCCGCCGCGCCCGCGCGCACGCGCATGCCCTGCGCTTCGATCTTTCCGAAAGCAGCGGGCAGGCGCACCACCACGCCGGGGATGCCGCCATCGCGCACCAGAAGGTTGGAGCCGACGCCGATCACCGAGACGGGCTGGCCGGGCGAGCGTGCCGCCAGGAACGTGGCCAGATCGTCGGCATCGGCTGGGCGGAACAGGATCGCGGCCGCACCGCCCACCCGGAACCACACCAGGTCGCGCAGGGGCGCGTCGTATATGTAAGTCCCGCGCACCGGCGGCAGGGCGTAGCAGACGCCGGATTCGCTCATGCCAGCGCCTCCAGCCTCTTCTGCAGGTTGGCCATCCAGCCGGTGATGGAACCCGCGCCCGCGCCGATCACCGCCGCGCCGGGCTTCAGGAACGGCTTCACCGTGGCGGCCAGGTCGGCCTCGCCATCGATGGTCAGGACGTTGCGATGGCCATGAGCCCTCAGCGCCTCGGCATAGCTGTCGCGGTTGATGCCTTCGATCTCCTTCTCGCCCGCCGCATACACCGGCGCGATGACCGCCACATCGGCGTCGTTGAGGCAGGTGGCGAACTGCTCGAAAGTGTGCGCGAGGCGGGTGTAGCGGTGCGGCTGCACTACCGCCACGATGGGGCCGCTGTAAGCCTGGCGGGCCGCCTTGATGGCGGCGGCGATCTTGAAGGGATTGTGGGCATAATCGTCGATGATGGCGGCGCCGTTATATTCGCCCACCTTGGTGAAGCGCCGGCCGACGCCGCGGAACTCCGCCAGGCCCTTTGCGATCACCGCATCGGGCACGCCCAACTGACGCGCCACCACGATGGCGGCGGTGGCATTCTGGACATTGTGCTCGCCGGGCATGGGCAGCGACAGGCCGGTCAGGCGTTCTTCCGTGCCGGTACGGCGGTCGGTGAAGATCACGTCGAAGTGCGAGGCGCCCTGGCCGAAGCTGACATTGACGGCGCGGGCATCGGCCTGGGGATTGAAGCCATAGGTGATCATGCGCCGGTCGGTGATGCGGCCCACCATCGCCTGCACCTCGGGATGGTCGGTGCACAAGACGGCGAAGCCATAGAAGGGCAGATTCTCGACAAAGCGCTGGAAGGCGTCGCGCATGGCGTCGAAGGTGCCGTAATAGTCCAGGTGATCGGGGTCTTCGTTGGTGACCACCGCCACCGTGGCGGGCAGGCGCAGGAAGGTGCCGTCGCTCTCGTCGGCTTCCACCACCACCCATTCGCCCGCACCCAGCCGGGCGTTGGTGCCGTAGGCGTTGATGATGCCGCCATTGACCACGGTGGGGTCCATGCCGCCCGCGTCCAGCAGCGAGGCGACCAGCGTGGTGGTGGTGGTCTTGCCGTTGGTGCCGGCGATGGCGATGCAGGAACGCAGGCGCATGATCTCGGCCAGCATCTCGGCGCGGCGCACCAGCGGCAGCGACAGGGCGCGGGCGGCGTCGAACTCCACATTGCCGGGCTTGACCGCCGAGGAATAGACCACGGCATGGGCGTGCCTGAGATTGGCGGCGTCATGGCCGACATGCACGGTGATGCCCAGCGCCTTGAGGCGCCTGACATTGGCGTTCTCGGCGGCGTCCGAGCCCTGCACCTTGTAGCCGAGATTGTGCATGATCTCGGCGATCCCGCTCATGCCGATGCCGCCGATGCCGATGAAATGGATGGCGCCGATGTCCAGCGGCACGCGGGTGGTGATCTTCATGTGGGCCTGGGGGTTCACGCCGCCTCCATGATCTTTTCGACCGCGTCCGCCAGGTTGCGGGCGGCATGGGGCACGGCCAGCCGATGGGCGGCGGCGGCGCGCCGCGCCAGCCCCAGCGGATCGGAAAAGGCCGCGCGCAGCATCTGGGCCAGCATGTCGGGATCGAGATCGCGCTGGGCCACCCGCCAGCCGGCATCGGCTTTTGCCAGCATGTCGGCATTGGGGGTCTGGTTGTCGTCCAGCGCGCCGGGCAGCGGCACCAGGATCGCCGGACGGCCGATGGCCATCAGTTCGGCCACGGTTCCCGCGCCGGCGCGGGCGATCACCAGATGCGCCTCGGCCATGCGGCGCGGCAGGTCGTCGAAAAAGCTCTTCAGCTCGGCGCGGATCTCGGCATTGGCGTAAATCCGGCGCACCGCCTCGATGTCCTCGGGCCGGCATTGCTGCACCACCGACAGGCGCATCTTGATGTCGTGCGGCAGGCGGGTCAGCGCGGCGGGCACGATCTGGCTCAGCGCGCGCGCGCCCTGGCTGCCGCCGAACACCAGAAGGCGCAGCGGTCCCGCCGCCTCGGGTATTTGATAGGCGGAGCCCCACAGCGCCTCGGCTTCGGGGCGCAGGGGATTGCCGGTCAGCACCACCCGCGAGGGATCGGCCGGCGCAAAGCGGGCGATGGGAAAGGCCGCCGCCACCAGCTTCACCTTGTTCATCACAAGCCGGTTGGCGCGGCCCACCACCGCATTCTGCTCGATGATGGCGGTGGGACGGCCCGCCAGGATGGCGGCCAGCATCACCGGCACCGACGGATAGCCGCCGAACCCCACCACCGCCGCGGGCCTCAGGCGCAGCAGCTTGGCCAGCGCCAGCATGACGCCCGCGAAAATCCGAAAGGGCGCGGTCAGCGCGTTCAGCGGCGCGGACGGCACGGTTTCGATCTCGGCCCCCGGAAAGGCGGTGGCATAATTGGCGAAGCGGCTGTCGGTCATCACGACGATGTGCTTGCCGCGCCGAACCAATTCGCCCGCCAGCGCCTGGGCCGGAAACAGATGTCCGCCCGTGCCGCCCGCCGAAAGCACCACGATCCGGTTCATGCGCGCGCTCCATGGGCACGCGGCGCGAACAGCGGCTCGTCCCGCATGCCGATCCGGGGACGCCGCCGGGTGACCGCCAGGGCAAAGCCCATGGTCAGCGCCACCGCCAGCAGCGAGGAGCCGCCATAGGAAATGAAAGGCAAGGTCATGCCCTTGGCCGGAAGCAGCGAGATCGCCACCCCCATGTTGATGAAAGCCTGGATCGCCGTCACCACCGCCAGCCCCGCCCCCGCCAACTGGCAGAACGGCTCGCGCTGGCCCGCCGAGCGCAGCAAAAGCCGCACGGTGAGCGCGCAGAAGGCCAAGGCGATGACGGCGCAAAGGACAAAGCCGAACTCCTCGCCCGCCACCGCGAAGATGAAATCCGAATGCACGTCCGGGATTCGATACTTGATGGTGCCCGCGCCGGGCCCCACCCCCATCAGCCCGCCATGGGCAAAGGCTTTCAGCGCCAGGCCGGCCTGATAGCCGGTGCCGTCCTCGCTGAGGAACTGGTCCACGCGGTGATGGACATGGGGAAAGACTTCATAGGCCAAAAAGCCCAGCACGCCGGTGACGCCGGCCATGATCCCCACCCATGTCAGCCTGAGGCCCCAGAAGAACAGCATCGCTCCCCACAGGCAGAGCAGCAGGCCGGTCTGGCCCACATCGGGCTGGCAGACCAGGATGGCCAGCGCCGGGGCCAGCAGCAGGAAGGTCACCACCGGCTTTGGGATCGACAGCGGCCGGCGGTCGGCCAGCACGGCGGCGGCCAGCACCGCGAAGCCGGGCTTGAGGAATTCCGACGGCTGCAGCGCCAGCGGACCCAGATCGAGTTCGCGGCGCGCGCCCAGCACATCGGCACCGATGAACAGCACCAGGAACGAGGCGATCAGCGCACAGGCAAATGTGACGGCGCCCACAATCTTGACCTGGCGCAGCGTCAGAAGCGAGCTGCCGCCCAGGATCGCCAGCGCGGCGAAGGCATACATCATCTGGCGCGCCGCATAGTGGAAATCGCCAAAGCCCGCCCGCCCGGTCACGGCCGGGCTGGCGGCGAAGGCCAGCATCTGCCCGATGCCGCCCAGAACCAGGATCAGCAGCAAGGCCACGCGGTCCACCGTGAACCACCAGTTGACGAAGCTGCCCTTGTCGGCGCGATTCATCATTGGGCGGCCTCGCTGGTGCCGGCCAGGCCCGCCGCCAGGGCGCGGAAGACATCGCCGCGATGCTCGAAATCCCGGAACTGGTCGTAGGAGGCGCAGGCCGGCGACAGCAGCACCACCGGCGCGGGCGCGGCCGAACGCTCCGCATCGGCCGCGGCGTGGGCCAACGCCACATCCAGCGTGCCGCTAATCTCGTGGGGCGCCTCGCCGTCCAGCGTGCGGGCGAAATCCTGCGCCGCCTCGCCGATCAGATAGGCCTTGCGGATGCGCGGGAAGAAGGCGGACAGGCTGGCGATGCCGCCTTCCTTGGGCTTGCCACCCGCGATCCAGAAAATGTCGGGCCACACCGCCAGGGCCCGGGCGGCTGCGTCGGCGTTGGTGGCCTTGGAATCGTTGATGAAGCGCACCTTGCCGCGGCCGCCCACATCCTCCATGCGATGGGCCAGGCCCGGAAAGGCCGCGATCGCCGCGGCGATGGCCTCAACATCGCTGATGAAAGGCCGGACCGCGCCATAGGCCAGGGCCGCGTTCTGCCAGTTGTGGGCGCCGGGCAGGCGGTGCGCCGCGGCCATGTCCATCACCTTGATGGCGCGGCCGTTGCGGGCGTCGTACAGCACGCCATCGACCACGAAGATACCCCGTCCCAGCACCTTGCCCACCGAAACCGGCGAGGCCACGGCAGCGCCCCGACCCGAAAGACGGGTGAAGATCGCGGCGCTGTGGTCGTCATCGACCCCGATCACCACCTGGCCGCCCCGGGCGGCGGCCTGCACCAGCCGCTCCTTGATGGCGGCATACTTTTCCATCGTGCCGTGCCGGTCGATATGGTCGGGCGAGAGGTTGGACAGGACGCCCACATCGGGCACCAGTCCCGGCGCCAGGTCGATCTGGAAGCTCGACATCTCCAGCACATAGATCGTCCGGGCGCCTTTTTCCGGGTCGGGGGGCGGCGACAATTCCAGCACCGATTTTCCGATATTGCCCCCGACCTGCACGTCGAAGCCGCTCGCCTTCAGGATATGGCCGATCAGCGCGGTGGTGGTGGACTTGCCGTTGGTGCCGGTGACGGCGATCACCGGCGCGTGTCCCTTGCCGTTAGGATCGGGCCGTATCTCGCGCGCGAACAGCTCCACATCGCCGATCACCGGCACCTGTGCCTGGCCGGCATGGACCACCACCTCGTGCGGCCTGGGATGGGTCAGCGGTACGCCCGGCGACAGCACCAGGGCGGAAATCTCCTCCCACGGCCATTCGCGCCAGGGCGTGACATGCGCCCCGGCCTGGCCGCCAAGATCGCGCGCGGTCGAGGAATCGTCCCATGCGATCACCCGCGCCCCGCCGGCCGTCAACGCGGCGACCGCCCCCAACCCCGTGCGGGCCAGCCCGAAAACGGCGACGGTCTTGCGGTTGAAGGAGCGGACCGGGATCATCGCGTCACCGGATCTTCAGGGTGGCGAGGCCCAACAGCGCCAGCACCACCGCCACGATCCAGAAGCGGATCACGATGGTGGGCTCGGTCCAGCCAAGCTGCTCGTAATGGTGATGGATGGGCGCCATGCGGAAGACCCGCTTGCCTGTCAGCTTGAACGAGATCACCTGCACCACCACCGACACGGTCTCGACCACGAACAGGCCGCCGACGATGGCCAGCACGATCTCGTGCTTGGCGACGACCGCGACCGCGCCCAGCGCGCCGCCCAGGGGCAGCGAGCCGGTATCGCCCATGAAGATCGCGGCGGGCGGAGCGTTGTACCAGAGAAACCCCAGACCGGCGCCGATCAGGGCGGCCAGGAACACCGCCAACTCGCCCGATCCGGCGACATAGGGAATCTGCAGATAGGTGGCGAAACGCTCATTGCCCGCCAGATAGACGATCAGGGTGAAGGCGCCGGCCGCGATCAGCACCGGCATGATGGCCAGCCCGTCCAGCCCGTCGGTGAAATTCACGGCATTGGCGGCGCCCGCGATGGTGCAGCCGCCGACCAGAATGAAGAACAGGCCGAAGGGCAGCAGCGCCGTCTTGATGAAGGGCACCGCCAGCATGCCCGAAAGGCCCGGCGCCTCGATCCGCATCACCAGCCAGGTGGCCAGCATGGCGACCCCGAACTCGATGATCAGGCGCGCGCGGCCCGACAGGCCATCGGAGCTGCGCTTGGTCACTTTATAATAGTCGTCCATGAAGCCCAGAAGGCCGAAAGCCGCCGTCACCAGCAGCACGATCCAGACATAGCGGTTGGAAAGACTGGCCCAGATCAGGGTCGAGCCGAGCCAGGGGATCAGGATCAGAAGGCCCCCCATGGTGGGCGTGCCCGCCTTTTCGATGATGTGCCGCGCCGGGCCGTCGCTGCGGATGGGCTGGCCCTTGCCCTGCTTCAGCTTCAGCCAGCGGATCAGCATGGGATTGATCCAGAAGGCGATGACCAGCGCGGTCACCACCGCCGCCATGGCGCGGAAGCTGAGATAGCCGAACAGGCGGAAGAAGGCCAACTGGTCGGTGTGGGTCAACAGCGACAGATAATAAAGCATCAGCGCCCCTCGCCTTGCGGGCGGGCCCGCAACGCCTGTGTCACCACGGACATCTTCGCGCCGTTGGAGCCCTTCACCAGCACGGTGTCGCCGGGGCTGAGCGCCTCTTGCAGCGCCGCCAGCAGGTGCTGCGAGGTGTCGGCATAGCCGCCCCGGCGGGCCGGGGGCAGCACCTCCCACAGCGCCTTCATTTCGGGGCCGCAGGCAAAGACCAGGTCGATCCCGTTGGCTTCGACCGGCCCCGCCAGCCCGGCATGATGCGCCGGCGCGTCCGCACCCATTTCGAGCATGGAGCCCAGCACGGCGATTTTCCTACCCCGCGCCTGGCCCAGCAGCGCCAGCGCCGCTGCCATCGAGGCGGGATTGGCATTGTAGCTTTCGTCGATCACTTCCAGGCCATCCGCCGTGAAGCGGTCGCCGCGGCCCTTGAGAGCGCGGAAATCCTTGAGCGCGGCGGCGGCATTGAGCACATCGCCATCCACCAGCGCCACTGCGGCCAGCGCGCCCACCACATTCTGCGCGATATGGCCGCCCGGCGCGCCCACCAGGCAATCGACCGCAACGCCCAGGATATCGGCCTTCACCCGCATGCCGCCATCATCGGGCGCGAACGACAGCAGCCTGGCCTCGCCCGTCTCGCCGAAGGTGACGATACGGCCGGCTTGCACCTGCCGCGCCCGGGCCATCAGCCGGGCGGCATGGGCGTTGTCGGCCGGGATCAGCGCCGCGCCGCCGGGCAGCAGCCCCTCGAAGATTTCCGATTTGGCGTCGGCGATGGATTGCGCATTGCCGAAAAATTCCAGATGCGCGGGGGCCACGGTCGTGATCATGGCCACATGCGGCCGCACAAGGCCGACCAGAGCGCGGATTTCCCCGAAATGATTCATGCCGATTTCGAACACGCCATACTCCGCATCGCGCGGCAGGCCGGCGAGCGACAGCGGCACGCCCCAATGATTGTTGTGCGACGCCGCGCTGGCATGGGTGCGGCCCAGCGCGTTCAGGGCCGTCGCCAGAATCTCCTTCGTCGTGGTCTTTCCGGCGCTGCCGGTGACGGCGATGATCCTGGCGTTGCTGCGAACGCGGGCGGCGCGCGCCAGGTCTTCCAGCGCGCGCTGGGTGTGCGCCACGGCGAGCAGCGGGCCGGTTACACCGTCAGGGCGATGCGTCACCATCCCCGCCGCCGCACCGGCCGCGAACGCCGCTTTCACAAAGGCGTGACCGTCGCGGTTGCCGCCTTGCAGCGCCACGAACAGGTCGCCGGGCCTCAGGGTACGGGTGTCGATGGACACGCCCTCGACGGCAAAGGGGGCGCTGGCGCTGCCCAGGGTCGCCGCTTCCGCCTCGCTGTGGGTCCAAAGGCTCATGCCGCGCGCCCTCCGGCGGCGACGGCGGCGGCGATGGCCTGCTCGCGGTCGCTGAAGGGATAGGTCGTGCCGGCGATGTATTGGCCCGTCTCATGGCCCTTGCCGGCGATGACCAGGACATCGCCCGCACTCAGCGCGGCGACGCCGGCGCGGATCGCTTCGGCCCGGTCGCCGATCTCATGCGCGCCCGGGGCCGCCGCCAGGATGGCGGCGCGGATGGCGGCGGGGTCTTCGCCGCGCGGATTGTCGTCGGTGACGATCACATCATCGGCCAGGCGCGCGGCGATGGCGCCCATCAGGGGGCGCTTGCCGCGGTCGCGGTCGCCGCCGCAGCCGAACACCACATGCAGTTTGCCGCTTGTGTGCGGGCGCAGCGCCTCCAATACCTTTTCCAGGCTGTCGGGCGTGTGGGCGTAATCGACATAGATGGGCGCGCCCGATGCGGCGAAAGCGACCTTTTCCATGCGACCGGGCGCGCCTTTCAGCGTCGCCAGCGCGGCGATCACCTTTGCCGCGTCACCCTCTTGATTTCCCAGCCCGATCGCGAGCGCGGCGGCCACCAGCGCGTTCGACGCCTGGAATGCCCCCGCCAGCGGCAGCACCACATTATAAGTGTGGCCGGCATGGACGATGGACAGCGCCTGGCTGTCGCCCCGGCTTTCGCGCCCGACCAGCCTGAGCGTCTCGCCTGCCTCGCCCACCGTCATCAGCCTCAGGCCGCGCGCCTTAGCGGCGGCGATGAAGCGGCCGGCATGGGCGGCATCGGCATTGACCACCGCCACCGCGCCGTCCCCGGCCAGTTCCGTGAACAGGCGCAGCTTGGCGGCCAGATAGGCGTCGAAGGTGGGATGATAATCCATATGGTCGCGGGTGATGTTGGTGAAGCCCACCGCCGCGATCTGCACGCCATCGAGGCGGCGCTGGTCCAGACCATGGCTGGAAGCCTCGATCGCCAGATGATCGACGCCATCCTTCGCCAATTGCGCCAGCAGGGCATGAATCTCCACCGGATCGGGCGTGGTGTGCGAGAGCGGCAAGGCGCCCTTCGGTCCGACGATCCCCACCGTTCCCAGGCTGGCGGCGGGATGGCCCAGCACCGTCCATATCTCGCGCAGGAAAGCGACGATGGAGGATTTGCCCTTGGTGCCGGTGACGGCCGCGACCGTGGCCGGCTGGGCGCCATAAAAGGCCGCCGCCATCAGCGCCAGGCGCCGGCGCGGGTCCGCGTCGGGAATGAAGCCTATCCCGCTTGCCGCCACCTCGTCCGCCAGCGCCGGCACGCCCAGCACGGCAGCCGCGCCGCGCGCCACCGCATCGCGAATGAAGCGCGCGCCATCGGTCCTGGTTCCGGCAAGGGCCGCGAAAAGATAGCCCGGCTGCACCTTGCGGCTGTCGCTGGTGAGGCCGGTGAAGTGCATATTACCCAATGTGGCGTCGTTTCCCGCCTTCTTGTGCGCCATTATCGATTCCGATTGTGGCGTCATAACGGTGACTCGCGGGCAAGCCGCGTGGGTACGGGCTTGTAAGGCACGCCCAGCAGCGGGGCGATGCGCTGGATCACCTTGCCGGCGATGGGCGCGGCGGTCCAGCCGGCCAGCGCGAAGCCGCCGGTTTCCTTCGTGCCGTGCGGCTGGTCCAGGAAGACGAAGACCACATAGCGGGGATCGTGGACCGGGAACACGGCGCAGAAGGACGTGCGCAGCGCGCGCGGGATATAGCGTCCATTAGGTCCGGCCACCTGGGCCGAGCCGGTCTTGCCGCCCACGTCATAACCATCGACATCGGCCTTCTTGCCCGAGCCGTCGGTGACGACATAGCGCAGCAGGTCGCGCATCTTGAGGCTGGTCTGAGGATCGATGAGCTGTTGGCCGCGCCGGTCCCTGCCGTTCTGCTTGAGGAAGGTCGGGGTGATGCGGCGGCCGCCATTGACGACGCTGGCGGCGGCGGTGACAAAGCTGAGCGGCGACACCGCGATGCCCTGGCCGAACCCGACATTGGCGGTCTGGATGTCGCCCCATACGGTGGGATAGAGCGGGCGCGCGGTTTCCGGCAATTCGGTCTTGACCGGGTCGAGCAGGCCCATATGGGCAAGGAATTCGTGCTCGCGCGCGCCGCCGGAGCGCAGCACGATCTGGCTGGTGCCGATGTTGGACGACTGGGCCAGGATGTCGCGCGCCGTCAGCGTGGCGGGCATGTGCTCGGCTTCATGGATGATGTGCTTGCCGATCCTGAATCCCTGGCCGATGGGGAACACCTCATCCAAGCTTTTCAGCGTGTGGTCGTCCAGCGCCATGGTGAAGGAGAAGATCTTGAACACCGAGCCCAGCTCGTAAACGTCCTGGGCCATGATGTTGCGGCGCGAGTCGCCATGGTCGAGGCCGCGCTGGTTGGGGTCGAAATCGGGCAGCGAGACCATCGCCAGGACTTCGCCGCTGTTGACGTCCATCACGATGCCGCCGGCCGCCCTGGCGCTGAATTTCTTGCGCGCCTGGGCCACTTCGTGCTGCAGGATGAATTGCACCCGCATGTCGATGGAGGTGGCGACCTGGCCGCGGCCATGCGCCTTGGCGGCGGCGCGGATCTCGGGCTGAAGCCCCAGCTCCAGGCCCGAAATGCCGTTGCCGTCGGGGTCGGTGACGCCCACCACCTGGGCGGCGGTGCGCCCGTCCGGGTAATAGCGCATGGCGCTGGGCTCGAACTCCAGGCCGGGCAGGCCCAGATGCATTACCCTGGCCTCGGTGTCGGGAGTGACGCGCCGGGCGATCAGCACATAAGGGTGGCGGGCGTTCTCGAACGCCTTCAGCAGGCGCGTCGCATCGGCGCCGGTGGCCTCGGCCAGGCTGTCGGCGGCTTCGGCCTTGTCGTTGAAATATTGCGGCCGGGCATAGAGGTCCTTGACCGGAATATCGCGGGCCAGAAGCTCGCCGTTGCGGTCGGTCAGGTCGGCGCGCGCCACGATCGGCGCACGCGCCCGCCCGCCATCCCAGCTTTTGAGCAGCGACACATGGACGAGGCGCAGCCCCACCAGCGCGAAGGCAATGACGCAGAGTCCCGCTCCAATGACGATACGGCGCTGGTAGAGAGTGGGAGCCTCGCGCATCGCCTCACATGCCAGGGACCGGGGGCGCAGCCATTGGCGCGGAGACGGCGATGGTGCGGCCGGCGCCGGCCGGCAGCACGGCGTTGGCGTTGCGCAGCGGCGTGTTGTTCAGCGGGGCGTTCTCGCCGCGGCGGGGCAGAAGATCGAAGGAGGCAAGCTGCGCCGAGGCGCTGTCGCTCATGCCCAGCTTCGCTTCGGCCAGCGCCTGGACGCGGGAGGGCGCGGCGACATGCTGCCACTCGGTTTGCAGCACCGCGATGTCGGAATGCTGGCGCGTGATCTCGTGGTTGACCTTGGCCAGTTCCAGCCGCGCCACCCGCGTGCGTTCCGACACGTGATACAGCGCCAGGATGGCAAGGCCCATCAGCGCCACACAGAAGAAGTTCATCACCCGGATCATGTCTGCCTCCTAGGCTGCAAGCCTGACGCCCGCACGCAGCCGGGCGGAGCGGGCGCGGGGATTGGCCGCGACTTCCGCCTCGGTGGGCGTCAGGGTTGTCATGCGTTCGAAAAGGGGACGTGCCGCCATCGCCGGCGGCAGATGGCGCGAGGCGCGCGGCGCCTGTGTGCTGCGCCCGGTCAGGAACCGCTTGACGATACGGTCTTCCAGGCTGTGGAACGACACCACGACCAGCCTGCCATGGGCCTTCAGGATTTTCAGCGCCGCTTCCAGGCCGCGTTCCAGCTCGCCCAGTTCGTCATTCACATGGATGCGCAGGGCCTGGAAGGTGCGGGTGGCCGGATGGATGGCGTGGCGCAGCGCCGCCGGCCCCTGGGCCTCGGACACGATCCTGGCCAGTTGGGCGGTGCCGGTCAGCGGGCGCGCGGCGATGATGGCGCGGGCGATGCGGCGGGCATTCTTCTCTTCGCCATAGCGGGCGATGATTTGCGTGAGCGTGCGCTCGTCGGCGCCGTTGACCACGTCGGCGGCGGTGAGGCCCGAGCGGCTCATGCGCATGTCCAGCGGTCCATCCTCGCGGAAGGAGAAACCGCGCGCCGGCTCGTCGAACTGGAAGGAGGACACGCCTAAGTCCAGCACCACGCCGTCGCTGGCTTCGGTATATTCGTCCATGCGCGAGAATTCGCCCTTGACCACGGTCAGCCGCCCGCCAAAGGCATCGGCCAGCCTCTGCCCGCGCGCGATGGCGTCGGGATCGCGGTCGATGCCGAGCACGCGGCAGTCGGCGGCTTCCAGGATGGCGCGCGAATAGCCGCCGCCGCCGAAGGTGCCGTCGACATAGGACTCGCCGCCCTTGGGCGCCAGCGCGCCCAGCACCTCGTTCAGCATCACAGGCCGATGACCGTTGAGAGAGTGGCCGCTCATGCGTTTTCACTCCGCATGCGCTCATACTTGGCCTTGACGCGGGCGACGGCCGCGGCCTCGATCTCGGCATAGCGCGCCGCATCCCAGATCTGGAATTTCTGCAGCTTGCCGGTGAAGACGACTTTGTCCTTCAGGCCCGCATGTCCGATCATCGAATCCGGCAGGCTGACGCGGCCGGTATCGTCGACCTTCAGCATCTGGGTGCGCGCGATCAGCGCGGTGGCGTCGTCGTCGAAGCCGGGCGAGAAGAAAGGGTCCTGTCCCGAATAGCGGCGCGTGGTCTCGTCCAGCAGAAGCTGGCCGAAGCAATCGAGCACCGGATCGATGAAGCTGGGGCAGACATAGACGCCCGGCGTGTTCTGGGCGGTGAGGATCTGACGATAGGCCGCGGGAATGCAGACCCGCCCCTTGCCATCGAGCGCGCCCGGCACCGCCGAAATGAACGGCTGGACCAACCCGGTCATCGCCTCAAAACCCCCTAGTCCCCGATGGCCTGGTTGGCCGGATGTTCGGCCAGGATCAGGCGGTCTGTGTGTGACCCTATGGGACGTTATGGGATAACATGGGAAACACCGGGGCGTCAACAAAAAGCCCTGAGTTTTGAGGGACTTGGCTAGTAGGCGGGGAACCGGGCCACGCTACCGCTTGAATCATGAGAACGATTGAAGAACTCGTTAAGGGTTAAGTGACATCCGTAAACAACCCATTAACGATGCTGAACCATTTTGAAGCACCTACAACCATGGATTGCACAACTCCTCCTATCGCAGAGACCGAGGCCGCTCCGTGATTCGCCGGCGCCGCCGCCCGCGGGCCTTGCCGCATCCTTCCCGACGTCTGACAGTGCCGGCCCGAAGCGGCATTTTCTGGATGAAGGATAGTGGTGATGAAGATCGGTTTTATCGGCCTGGGCCGTATGGGCGAGCATGTGGCGGAGAATCTGCTGAAGGCCGGCCACAGCGTGACAGTGTGGAATCGCGGCAAGACGCCGGTCGAGGCGCTGGTCGCCAAGGGCGCCACCGCCGCCGCCAATCCGCAGGACGCGCTGCAGGGCGAAGCGGTCTTTTCCATGCTGTCCAACGATCTGGTGATGCAGGAAGTCGGGCTGGCCGGACCGCTGCTGGACAAAGCGGCCAAGGGCCTGATCCACGTGAACCTGGCCACCATCTCGGTCGATTTCGCCAAGGCGCTTCAGGCCGCGCACGACGCCCGGGGCCTGCACTACATCTCGTCGCCCGTGTTCGGCCGTCCCGACATGGCCGAAAGCGCCCAGCTTGTCCTGATCGCGGGCGGCGACGCCGGGGCGATCAAGACCATGCAGCCGGTGTTCGACAGGATCGGCGCGCGCACCGTGACGGTTGGCAAAGAGGCCTGGCAAGCCAACCTGTTCAAGATCTGCGGCAACTTCATGATCGCCAGCGAGTTGCAGGCGATCGGGGAAGCCTTTGCCGTGCTGCGCAAGGGCGGCGTCGATCCCGCCCTGTTCCATGACGTGATGACGGGGCGGCTGTTCACCGGCGCGGTGTTCAAGGCTTATGGCATGATGGTGATGAAGCAGCAGTACGAACCGGCGGGATTCCTGCTGACCCTGGGACTGAAGGACGTGAACCTCGCGCGGTCGGCCGCGGCGGGGCTGGGCGTGCAGATGCCCACCGCCGACCTGCTGAAAGCCAATTACGAGCAGGCCATTCAATGGGGCTGGCAGGACAAGGACTGGTCCGCCATCGGTGAAGTCCCTGCGAAAAAGGCGGGCCTCTGAGTTTCGACCCGCAGCGCTTCGTGGACGCCCAGGCGGGCATTCACGAACGCGCGCTGGCCGAACTGCGCGCCGGCCGCAAGCAGAGCCACTGGATGTGGTTCGTGTTTCCGCAGATCGCCGGGCTGGGGTTCAGCGCCATGTCGCAACATTACGCGCTCCAGGGGCGGGATGCGGCGCGGGCCTATCTGGCCCATCCGCTGCTGGGGCCGCGCCTGCGCCAATGCGCCCAGGCGGTGCTGGAGGTGGAGGGCCGTACGGCGCAGGAGATTTTCGGCACACCCGACGACCTGAAATTCCGCTCGTCCATGACGCTGTTCGATGCGGTGGCGCCGGACGACATCTTCCGCGCCGCGCTGGACAAATACTTCGGC
Organism: Hyphomicrobiales bacterium; assembly: GCA_040255825.1. Classification (GTDB taxonomy): domain Bacteria; phylum Pseudomonadota; class Alphaproteobacteria; order Micropepsales; family Micropepsaceae; genus Rhizomicrobium. The sequence goes on from JBDZVS010000006.1 coordinate 70,812, forward strand.
GGCGAAGGCGACGCCCTCACCCTTCAGAAATTGCGCTGAACGTTGGATCCCGGCTCGCGCTGCGCTTGGCCGGGATGACAATTTTGGATTGGCCCAAACTGTCATGGCCCGCGAATGCGGGCCACACAGGTGACACCCGATCGGTGTCGAAGCGGCGGACGACCCTCAGCATCCGACAGCTTCCTTCCCCCTTCGGTGCGAAGTACGCAGGAAGAAAACTGGGTGGCCCGCACACGCTTCGCGGCGCGACCATCAGCAATCACAGGTCCACCTCCCCCTTTGCGCAAAGCGCATCAAGGGGGAGGTGGTTTCAGCGATCGAGCGGAGCGAAGCGAGCGAGAGGAAGCTGAAACCGGAGGGGGTTGGAAAAAAAGAGAAAGTCAGATGGCCTGTAAGCCGGGTTCTGTCCTTCATTGCTGAAGGGGTGACCATTCCTCTGGGACATGTGTCGCCACATGCCTCGCGCGACCGACCCGGACGGCAGCGCGGAAAACGCCATGCGCCGTCCCTATTTGGTCTTGCTCCCGGTGGGGCTTGCCGTGCCGCCTCTGTTGCCAGAGGCGCGGTGCGCTCTTACCGCACCATTTCAACCTTGCCGCCATCCTGCGCCGAGGCGCCGGATGGTTTGGCGGTATCATTTCTGTGGCGCTATCCCTGGGGTCGCCCCCGCCGGACGTTATCCGGCACCGTCTTTCCGTGGAGCCCGGACTTTCCTCGAATGAGTGCTCACCCGCGGTCACCCGGCCATCTGACACCTTAGAACTTGTCATGGCCCGCCAGCGAGCGCAAGCGAAGCGCGTGCGGGCCACCCAGTTGCCCTCTTATAGCGCCCGCCGCGAAAATCTCTCCAGCAACTGCGCACCAGCAAGCAACGCGCAGCGTTGCGCAGCGCGTGCGGGGAAACCAGTTACCGGCCTACTGTCACAGCGCCGGCCGCGAAAATTTCTCCAGCAACCCCGCCAGCAGCCCGGCGCACTCATCGTCCCACAGTCCGTTCAGCAGGCGCGGCCGGAAATGGCGCTGGAAGGCGGCGATCACCTTGTCGGGCGGCGCATCCGGGTCATAGCCGAAGCGCGCCAGCGAGTCCGGCCCAAGGGTACCGGGCTTTCGTTCCGGCCATAAGCCGATCCCCGCCTTGGCCAGCCGGGCCCATGGAAAAAGCTCGCCGGGATCGTCCTTGCGCGCCGGGGCGACATCGCTGTGGCCCAGCACGCGCCAGGACGGAATGGGGTGGCGCATCAGGATGGAGTGGCACAGGGCGGTCAGCGCCGCGATCTGGTCTTGCGGAAACGGCCGATAGCCGAAGGCGTGGCCCGGATTGACCAGCTCGACGCCGATGGAGCGGGCATTGATGTCGCTCGCGCCCGCCCAGTGCGCCACGCCCGCATGCCAGGCGCGCCGCGCCTCGGGCACATGGGCATAAATCGTGCCGTCCTCGTCGATGGTGTAATGGGCCGAGACCTTTGCCGCCGGATCGCACAGCCGCGCCAGCGCCGCCGCGGCGGTGGGCATGCCGGTATAGTGCAGCACCAGCATGTCGATCGGCGCCTCGTCGCGCCCCTCATGATCCCGGGCGTCGTGATTGGGCGAGGGCCGCTCGATCCGCCTCATTTCAGGCCGCGTTCCTCGCGGATCCTGGCCCAGGCATTGTTGATCGCCGCCAGCTTGTCGTTGGCCAGCTTCTCGAATTCCTGGGGCACACCGCGCGCGATCAGCATGTCGGGATGGTTCTCGCGCACCAGACGCCGATAGGTCTGGCGGATCTCGTCGTCGCCGGCGACATAGGAAACCCCCAGGATCACATAGGGGTCGGTCAGTTCCGGCGCGAAGTGCGCCGCGCGGATGCGGCGAAACTCGTTGGGCGCGAACCCGAAGATTTCCGCCACCCGCTCCAGGAACCGGGACTCGTCCGGATGCAGGACGCCGTCGGCCTTGGCGATCTCGAACAGGCCATCGAGAATGTCCTCCAGCACCGCCGGGTTGTCCACGAACAGCCGCGCGATCTGGCGCGCATAATGCTCGAAACCGGCAATGTCCTGGCGCGCCAGGTTGAAGATGCGGGCGACATTGGCTTCTTCCTCGGGCGGCACGCGGAAGACGCGCTGGAAAGCCGCCAGCTCGGCATCGCTGACATCGCCGTCAGCCTTGGCCATCTTGCCGGCCAGCGCGATCACCGCGATGGTGAAGGTCAGGCCCGGATCGGCCTCGCGGTCGATCAGGAAATGGCCCGCCACCGCGCCCACAAACGCGCCCACGGGTCCGCCGACCACAAGTCCCGCCGCAGCACCACCGACCTTGCCCCAGACTGTCATCCGCGCGCCCTTTCATGGTCGCACGGGCAACGGCATCGCTGCGCTCGCCTGCCCGATGCTCCTGGGCCACCGACCACAAGTCCCGCGGCTGCGCCTCCAACCTTTCCCCATACGGACATGGCGTCAGTCTAGCGTGGCGGGCGGCGGCTTGGAATCCTCGCCGCGCCCTTTTGCGCCGGCGCGCTTCAACAGGAAGCTGGCCGCCAGCCCCAGCGCCAGCATCAGGCAGGCCAGCGCCCAGCGGCCGTTGCCCAGCGCGGCATTGCCGGAAGCGCCGATGTCCACCTGCACCAGGGTCATCGGCAACATGCCGATCAGGGACCCGAAAAGATATTGGCGCCAGCCTATGTTGGTCATGGCCAGCACCGTGTTCGCCACCCCGTGCGGGACCGGCGCCAGCCGCAGGATCGCCACCGCCCGCCAGCCGCCATGCTCGGCCCGCGCCACCATGCGGCCGATGCCCGGAGAGCTGTCCAGCCAACCCGTCGCGCCGAACCAGCGCACCAGCGCAAAGCCGGCCGCCGCGCCCGCCACCGCGCCCGCCATCGCCCACACCGTGCCCCACACCAGGCCGAACACCAGCCCGGCCGCGATGCCCAGCACGGTGCGCGGCACGAACAGAAGGCTGGCCGCCACCTGCAGGGCGATGAAGATCAACGGCGCCAGCGGCTCGGCGGCGATCGCCCGCTGGATGACCAGCGGATGGATCGCGCCCCGCTCGGCCAGCGTCAGGGCGATGCCCGCCGCCACCACGACAAGGGCGATGAGCCGGAGGGCTTTCACCTAGGCCGCATCCGCGGCTTTGGGATTGTAATTCAGGAGTGGCGCCAGCCAGCGCTCGGCTTCCTGAAGGCTCCAGCCCTTGCGGTTCGCGTAGTCCTGCACCTGGTCGCGCTCGATCTTGCCCACGCCGAAATAGCGGCTTTCGGGATGGGCGTAGTAGAAGCCCGACACCGACGAGCCCGGCCACATGGCGAAGCTTTCGGTGAGCTTGATGCCGGCCTTCGCCTGCGCATCCAGCAGCCTGAACAGGGTCGCCTTCTCGCTGTGCTCGGGCTGGGCCGGATAGCCCGGCGCCGGCCGGATGCCATGATAGGCTTCCTTGATCAGCTCGGCATTGGTGAAATTCTCGTCGGCGGCATAGCCCCAGAATTCCTTGCGCACGCGCTCATGCATGTGCTCGGCGAAGGCTTCGGCCAGCCGGTCCGACAGGGCCGACAGCAGGATGGCGGAATAGTCGTCCTTGGCGGCACGGAAGGCCTCTATATGCTTCTCCTCGCCAAGCCCGGCCGTGACCGCGAAACCGCCGATGTGATCGGGCACGGCGTTTTGCCCCGCCGGCGCGATGAAATCGGCCAGCGCCAGGTTGGGGCGGCCCTGTTCGCGTGCCATCTGCTGGCGCAGGGTGTGCAGGGTGGCGATGGGCGCGGTGCGGCTCTCATCGCCATACACCAGGATGTCGTCATCGACGCTGTTGGCGGGCCAGAACCCGATCACCGCCCGCGCGGTCAGCCATTTCTCGGCGACGATCCTCTTCAGCATCGCCTGGGCGTCGCGATAAAGATCGGACGCGGCCTTGCCCACCCGGTCGTCGGTGAGAATGTCGGGGAACGGCCCCGCCAGTTCCCAGGCCTGGAAGAACGGGCCCCAGTCGATATAACGCGCCACCTCGCCCAGATCGTAATCATCGAAGAAGCGGGTGCCCAGGAAGGTCGGGGCCGGCGCCGCCAGCGCGAAATCGGGACGGGCGCGGTTGGCGCGCGCCTGCGCCAGGGCCAGGCGCTTGCCGCCGCCGCGATGGCCGGCATGACCGGAGGCGATCTTTTCATACTCGCCGCGGATGGCCGCCGCATAGCTCTTGCCGCCGTCCTTGGACAACAGGCTGGAGGCGACGCCCACCGCGCGGCTGGCATCGGTGACATAGACGGTCTGGCCGCGCACATAGGCGGGGTTGATCTTGACCGCCGTGTGCACCTTGGAGGTGGTCGCCCCGCCGATCAGCAGGGGAATGTCGAAGCCCTGGCGCTCCATCTCGGAGGCCACGAACGCCATCTCGTCCAGCGACGGCGTGATCAGGCCCGACAGGCCGATCATGTCGGCCTTGTGCTCCCGGGCGGCGTCCAGGATTTTCTGCGTCGGCGTCATCACCCCCAGGTCGATCACCTCATAGCCGTTGCACTGAAGCACCACGCCCACGATGTTCTTGCCGATGTCGTGCACGTCGCCCTTGACCGTTGCCATCACGATGCGCCCGGCGCTTTCCCTGGCGGCGGACTTGTCCTGTTCCATGAAGGGCAGCAGATAGGCCACCGCCTTCTTCATCACGCGGGCGGACTTGACCACCTGGGGCAGGAACATCCGGCCCGAGCCGAACAGGTCGCCCACCACATTCATGCCCGCCATCAGCGGGCCTTCGATCACGTCCAGCGGACGGGCGGCGGCGGCGCGCGCTTCCTCGGTGTCCTCCACGATCCAGGTGTCGATGCCGTGCACCATCGCATGGGTGATGCGCTCGTCCACCGGCCCGTTGCGCCAGGCGGCGTCTTCGACCTCGGCGGTCCTGCCGTCGCCGCGATATTGCTGCGCCAGGTCCAGCAACCGCTCGGTGGCGTCGGCTTTGGCGTTGAACAGCACGTCCTCGATCCCCTCGCGCAGCGGCGTGGGGATGTCCTGATAGACGGTGAGCTGGCCGGCATTGACGATGCCCATGTCCATCCCCGCCTTGATGGCGTGGAACAGGAACACCGAGTGCATCGCCTCGCGCACCTTTTCGTTGCCGCGGAACGAGAAGGAGAAATTGGAGACGCCGCCCGAGATGTGGGCGTGCGGGTTCTGCTCGCGGATGACGGAGGTGGCCTCGACAAAGGCCTTGCCGTATTCGTTGTGCTCTTCCAGGCCGGTGGCGACGGCGAAGATGTTGGGGTCGAAGATGATGTCCTCGGGCGGGAAGCCGACCTTCTCGGTCAGGATGCGATAGGCGCGGCGGCATATCTCGATCTTGCGCTCCTTGGTGTCGGCCTGGCCCACCTCATCGAAGGCCATCACCACCACGGCGGCGCCGAAGCGGCGCACCTCGCGGGCGTGCTCGATGAAGGCGTCCTCCCCTTCCTTCAGCGAGATGGAGTTGACGATGGCCTTGCCCTGACAGCATTTCAGGCCGGCCTGGATCACGCTCCACTTGGAGCTGTCGATCATCAGCGGCACTTTCGAGATGTCGGGCTCGGAGGCGATCAGGTTGACGAAGCGCGTCATCGCCGCCTCGCTGTCGAGCAGGCCCTCGTCCATGTTGATGTCGATGACCTGGGCGCCGTTCTCGACCTGGCCGCGCGCGATCTCCAGCGCCGCCTCATAGTCGCCGGCGGCGATCAGCTTGCGGAAGCGCGCGGAGCCGGTGATGTTGGTGCGCTCGCCGACATTGATGAAATTCAGGTCCGGCGTCAGCGTGAAGGGCTCCAGCCCCGACAGGCGCATATAGCGCGGCTTTTCGGGAATGGCGCGCGGCGTCACCCCGGCGATCGCCTTGCCGAAGGCGGCGATATGCTCGGGCCTGGTGCCGCAGCAGCCGCCCACGATGTTGACCAGGCCGGAGCGGGCGAATTCCCCGATCATTTCGGCCATCGTCTCCGGCGTCTCGTCATAGCCGCCGAATTCGTTGGGCAGGCCGGCATTGGGATGGGCCGACACCAGCGTATCGCAGGCGCCCGACAGCTCGGCGATATAGGGACGCAGCTCCTTGGCGCCGAGCGCGCAGTTCAGCCCGATGGCAAAGGGTTCGGCATGGCGCACCGAATGCCAGAAGGCAGTGGGCGTCTGGCCGGTCAGGGTGCGGCCGGAAAGGTCGGTGATGGTGCCGGAAATCCACACCGGCAGACGCACGCCCGTCTCGGCGAAGACTTCCTCTATGGCGAAGATCGCAGCCTTGCAGTTCAGCGTGTCGAACACCGTCTCGATCATCAGCACGTCGGCGCCGCCCCGGATCAGGCCGTGCGCGGCGTTGCGGTAGGTTTCACGAAGCTGGTCGAAGGTGACGTTGCGGAAGGCCGGATCGTTGACGTCCGGCGAGATCGAGGCCGTGCGGTTGGCCGGGCCCAGCACACCGGCCACCAGACGCGGCCGCGCCGGGGTGGAATACTGGTCGCACAATGCGCGCGCCAGCCGCGCCCCCGCCTCGTTCAGTTCGCCCACCAGATGGCCAAGGCCGTAATCCTCCTGGCTGGTGAAGTTGGAGTTGAAGGTGTTGGTCTCGATGAAATCGACCCCTGCCTCCAGATACATGCGACCGATGTCCTGGATGATCGCCGGCTTGGTCAGGGTCAGAAGATCGTTGTTGCCCTTCAGGTCGCCGGGATGGTTGCCGAAGCGCTCGCCCCGGAAATCGGCCTCGCCCAGCTTGTAGCCCTGGATCATCACCCCCCAGGAGCCGTCCAGCAGCAACAGGCGCTTCTTCGCCTCCTCTTTCATCCAGGCGATGCGGGCTTCACGGGTATGCGACATGGCGTGTTCCTTGCGGCTTATTCTTTGGGTCTCACGCCCAGGATACGGCAGGCAGCATAGGTCAGGTTCGCCTGGTTGAGCGTATAGAAATGAAACTGGCCGAAGCCGCGGGCGCGAAGCTGCTGCACCTGGTCGGCCAGCACGGCGGCGGCGACGATGCGGCGGGTCTCGGCATCCTCGTCCAGCCCGTCATAGGCGCGCGACAGCCAGCCGGGAATCGAGGCGCCGCAGCGGCCCGCCATGCGCTCGACGCCGCGGAAATTGCTGGTGGGCATGATGCCGGGAACCACCGGAATGGTGATGCCCGCCCTCACCGCCTCGTCGCGGAAACGCGCCGTCCGGTCGTTGTCGAAGCAGAACTGGCCCAGCGCACGGCTGGCTCCGGCATCCATCTTGGCCTTCAGCAGGTCGATGTCGTGGCGGTGACTGGGCGAGTCGGGATGGCGCTCGGGATAGAAGCTCACCGACACCTCGAAGGCTGCGACCTTCCTGATACCCGCGATCAGCTCGGGCGTGGAGCGATAGCCGTCGGGATGGGGCGCATAGGCGCCCTGCATGCCGGGCATGTCGCCGCGCAGCGCCACGATGTGACGGATGCCGGCGTCCCAATAGGCGCGCACGATATCGTCGATCTCCCCGCGCGGCGCGGCCACGCAGGTCAGGTGCGCCGCGGGCTTCAGGCCCGTCTCCTCCACGATGCGCTTGACGGTGGCGTGGGTGCGCTCGCGCGTGGAACCGCCCGCGCCATAGGTGACCGAGACGAAAGCCGGCGCAAGCGGCTCCAGCCGCCGGATCGCGGCCCACAGCGAAGCCTCGGCCTCGTCGTTGCGCGGCGGGGAAAATTCAAACGACACCAGCGGCGCGGCGTCCTCGATCACCGATCTGAGACTCATGGCCGGTCCTTCGTCTTTTCGGCCGGCCACAGCTTGACCGTCAGCTTCTCGCCGGCCTCGGCGCGCGGGGCGATGGTTTCGATTCCCGCCGGCGCCAGTCCCGCCGCGGCGAACCAGCTTTCCACCTCGCGGTCGGAAAAGCCCAGGCGGCGATGGGCGAAATCGTCACGCAGGAACTCCAGGGCATGGGGCGCGAAATCGGCGATCAAGAGCCGCCCGCCCGGCATCATCACCCGCGCTGCTTCGGCGACCGCCGCGCCGGGATCGTCCAGGTAATGGAGTACCTGATGAAAGAGCACGACATCGAATCCCGCCGCTTCGCCATTGGCGCCGTTGCCGTTGGCGAAAGGCAGGCGATAGGTATCGGCCAGCCGGACCTGGGCGTTGCCGATGTCACCGCGCAGCAGCCGGTCGCGCGCGATCGCCAGCATTTCCGAACTCACATCGATGCCGACCGCGCGGGCGGCGTGCGGCGCCAGCAGCTCCAGCATCCGGCCGGTGCCGGTGCCCGCGTCCAGCAGATTGGCGATCGGCGCCATGGTCAACCGGCGCAGGATCGCCTCTTCCACCTCGCGCTCGGGGGCGTGCAGGGCACGGATGCGCTCCCATTCGGCGGCATTGGCCTTGAAATAGGCGGCGGCGGCCTGGGCGCGGGCGGCGCGCACATGCGCCAGGCGCGCGCGGTCCGCGTCCTGCAGGGCCGGATCGGCCAGCTGGGCCACCGTCCGCCCCAGTTGTGCCCCCACGCCCCTGTCGGCGGCGCGGCAGAATACCCAGCTTCCTTCCTTGAAACGCTCCACCAGCCCCGCTTCGCCCAGCAGCTTGAGGTGCCGGGACACGCGCGGCTGGCTCTGGCCCACGATCTCGATCAGCTCGCTGACGGTCAGCTCGGCCTGGCGCAACAGCAGCAGCAGGCGCAACCGTGTGGGATCGCCCGCCGCCCGCAGCATGGAAACCAGCCTGTCCATAGCCTTCCTACATATAAACATATCTTTATATGCCTAGGATCACCGCCGCCGCAAGGGGCTGGACTCGCGGGGGGAAAAAACGGCAAAAGCCCCGATCCATCGGGCAATGCAAAGGGTTAGCGGGTGCCGGTTTCGGGGCGGGAGTTGAGGGCGACTGTTCTGGCGCTATGCGCGGCGCTGTTGTCGGCCTGCGCCACCGCATCGCCCCAGGCCGTCGCCGCCAATGACCCGCTGGAACCGGCCAACCGGACCATCTTCCAGGTGAACCGCTGGTGGGACCATTGCTGCCTGGTGCCCACGCTGGAGCGCTATCGCGCCTGGGTCCCGGCCGAGGGGCGGGAAGCGATCCACAATTTCCTGGGCAACCTGAGCGGGCCGATCACCTTCGTGAACGACCTGGCCCAGGGCGAGGCCGGCCGCGGCGGCCAGACCGCCGAGCGCTTCGTGATCAATTCGACCCTAGGGCTGGGCGGCATTTTCGATCCGGCCACTCGATTCGGCATTCCCGCGCATAGCGAGGATGTCGGCCAGACACTGGGCCTGTGGGGCGTGACCGAGGGGCCGTACCTTATGATTCCGCTGCTGGGGCCGTCCAATCCGCGCGATGTGGTGGGACTGTCGGCCACGATACTGCTGGATCCCACCAACCTTATTCCGATGAAGCAGCATCTGTGGTGGGCGGGCCTGCGCCAATATATGGTGCTGGTGGACGTGCGCAGCCGGACACTGGACACGCTGCGCGACGTGGAGCGCAATTCCGTCGATTATTATGCCAGCATGCGCAGCCTGTATCGCCAGGTCCGCGACGACCAGATTCGCAATGGAAAGCCGGCACCGGTTGAGGATTTGCCGGATTTATGAGGCTTATATCGCCGGAAACGGAAAGGCCGCGCGAATTGGGGCCTTGAAGTTGCCACAGCAACCCGCTTTGCTGCGCCGGCTAACGACGAACGGGTTCCCATGCATATCGATCCGCCCTTTTCCCCGATCCGCCGCACCATCCTGGCACTCATGGCCGCGACGCCATTCCTGGCGGCGGCGCCGGCCGCTGCCGCCACCGATCCGGCTGCCGCCTTCGTCAGCAACAACATCCAGAAGGGTCTGCAGATCCTCAACAACAAGCAGCTCAGCCAAGCGCAGAAGCGAACCGAATTCGAGCATTTCCTGCTGGGCCTGGTGGATGTGCGCCGCATCGCGGTCTTCACCCTGGGCCAGTACCGGCGCACCACCTCGCCCGCCGATATCGACGCATTCGTCGCGGCGTTCCGCGACTATGCGGTGGCCGCCTACCAGTCCTATTTCTCCAAATACTCCAACCAGACGCTGAAGGTCACCAGTTCCACCCAGCGCGCCCCCACCGACTATATCGTCACCACCCAGATGATCGATCCAGGCGACGGCGGCGGCAGGCCGCCGCTGGAGGTGGATTTCCGCGTGCGCACCGACACCGGCAAGCCGGTGCTGGTGGATGTGGCGGTGGCCGGGGTCTGGCTGTCGCTGGAACAGCGCGACCAGTTCACCGCCTTTCTGGGCCAGAACAACGGCAATGTGCGCGCGCTGATCGCCCATCTGAGCGACTTGGCGCGCAACCTTGGCAAGCCCACGCAATAACCGGCGCGGGGTTCGTCTGGGCGATGTGGGCGTAAGCGGCCCATCAGCGGTGAGTAGCGCCAGCGTACGAACGCGACGAACGCAGGACGTGAAATATCCGCTCAAGCCCGCGCGAACCGCTTGTACTTGATGCGATGCGGCTGGTCGGCCTCGATCCCCAGACGCCGCTTGCGGTCAGCTTCATAGTCCTGGTAGTTGCCCTCGAACCATTCGACATGGCTGTCGCCCTCGAAGGCCAGCATGTGGGTGGCGATGCGGTCCAGGAACCAGCGGTCGTGGCTGATGATCATGGCGCAGCCGGCGAAATCCTCCAGCGCCGATTCCAGGGCGCGCAGCGTATCGACGTCCAGGTCGTTGGTCGGTTCGTCCAGCAGCAGCAGATTGGCGCCCGACTTCAGCATCTTGGCCAGATGGACGCGGTTGCGTTCCCCGCCCGATAGCTGGCCGACCTTCTTCTGCTGGTCGCCGCCCTTGAAGGCAAAGGCGCCGGTATAGGCGCGCGAATTGATCCTGGTCTTTCCGAATTCGATGATGTCGGTGCCGCCGGAAATCTCTTCCCACACCGTCTTGTTGGGGTTCAGCGCGTCGCGGCTCTGATCGACATAGCCGATCTGCACCGTGGGCCCGACCTTCAGCGTGCCGGCATCGGGCTTTTCCTGGCCGGTGAGCATCCTGAACAGCGTGGTCTTGCCCGCGCCGTTTGGGCCGATGACGCCCACGATACCGCCCGGCGGCAGGTTGAAGCTGACATTCTCATACAGCAGCCGGTCGCCGAAACCCTTGGCCAGGCCTTCGGCTTCCACCACCACGCTGCCCAGCCGCTCGGCCACCGGGATCATGATGGTGGCGGTGGCGCCGCGCTGTTCCTGGCTCCGGGCCACCAGCTCCTCATAGCGGTTGATGCGCGCCTGGCTCTTGGCATGGCGCGCTTTCGGAGACTGGGCGATCCACTCGCGCTCGCGCGCGATGGTGCGCTGCTGGGCGGCTTCCTCATTGGCTTCCTGCCTGAGGCGCTTTTCCTGCACGCCCAGGAACGAGGTGTAGTTGCCTTCATGGGGAATGCCGCGGCCGCGATCCAGCTCCAGGATCCAGCCGGTGACATTGTCCAGGAAGTAGCGGTCATGGGTGACCAGGATCACGCAGCCCTTGTATTCGCGCAGCGTCTTTTCCAGCCAGGCCACGGATTCGGCGTCCAGATGGTTGGTGGGCTCGTCCAGCAGAAGGATGTCGGGCGCGTCCAGCAGCAGCTTGCAGAGCGCCACGCGGCGGCGCTCGCCGCCCGACAAGGTGGCGACATCGCCGTTCCCGTCGGGGCAGCGCAGCGCGTCCATCGCCTGGTCCACCTGCGAGTCCAGGTCCCACAGCCCCTGCGCCTCGATCTCGTCCTGCAGGCGCGCCATCTCGTCGGCGGTCTCGTCGGAATAGTTGGCGGCGATCTCGTTGAAGCGATCGACCAGCGCCTTCTTGGCGGCGACGCCTTCCATCACGTTTTCGCGGACATTCTTGCCCGGATCGAGCACCGGTTCCTGCGGCAGATAACCGGTGCGGATGCCGTCGGCGGCCCAGGCCTCGCCGGTGAAGTCCTGGTCCATCCCCGCCATGATCTTCATCAGGGTGGACTTGCCGGCGCCGTTGACGCCGACGATACCGATCTTGGCGCCCGGATAAAAGGACAGCCAGATGTCCTTCAGCACCTGCTTGCCGCCGGGATAGGTCTTGGAAAGACCCTTCATCACATAAACAAATTGTGGTCCGGCCATTTGCAGGGTTCCTGGTGCTGGATGAACGGGGCTTTTATCGGAGCGCGGCGTCCATCGCAATTGTGCAATTTCTTCCAGCTAGCACGGGCGGCGCTGCGCCCATGCTCTTCCTTTTCGGGTCGCACGGGCGACGCTGCTCGCTGCGCTCCGCGCTGCCCGATGCTCTTCCTTTTCCGGGTCGCACGGGCGACGCTGCTCGCTGCGCTCCGCGCTGCCCGATGCTCCTAATGGAACACCAGAAGCGAGACTTCCGGCGGCACGCCGAAGCGGACCGGAATGATGCTGGTTCCGATCCCGGTGCTGATGAACAGCGTCTTGCCGTGCTCATGCACCACGCCCGCGACATAGCGCTGTCCGTGGCGCGATCCGGTCACCAGCGGACCCAGCAGCGGCAATCGCACCTGGCCGCCATGGGTGTGCGCCGCGACGGTGAAGGCGCAGGTGGCAGGCAGGCGCGGAAACACGTCCGGCGAATGGGTCAGGCACAACGCCCTGGCCGTCGGCGCCAGGCCCTTCAGCGCCCGTGCGGGATCGGCGGCGTCGGACGCCCAGTCGCCCACCCCGACCAGCGTCAGCGGGCCATGCGGTCCCTTCAGCGCGCGCCGCGCATTGTCGATCACATCGATGCCGTTGGCGCCGAGCGCCGCGGCGATGCGCGCCGGATCGGTCCAGTTGTCGTGATTGCCCAGCACCGCATAGACGCCCAGCGGCGCGCGCAGCGGTTTCAGATGCAACGCGATCGCCTTGACGGAAACATGCGGCCCGCCCCAGACATGATCCACGCCCGAGACATAATCGCCCGCCAGCAGGACAAGGTCGGGATGGGCGGCATCGGTCATGGCCACCACCCGGTCGATCTTGTCCTTGCCGATATAGTTGCTGCCGGCGTGAAGATCGGCGATCACCGCGACGCTCAGGCCCTTCCACGCCGGGGTCGGCGCGGCGAGCTCGTAGCGCGTCAGCCTGAGCGAGGACGGCTCCAGCCAGAACGCATCGGCGCCCACCCCGGCGAGCAGTATCAGCAGCGCGGCAAGGACGTATCGCGGTTTCAGAACTTGATCTTGGCGCGCGACAGCAGCGAGACGGAACTGGCGCCGTTCTTGCCCTGCACGTTCATCTGATAGCCGGCGTTGGTCTGCAAGGCCACCGCGCCATCCAGGAAGTTGGTGATGTAGCCCAGCTGGAAGTCGGTCTCGGGCCGCCCCGCCAGGGTCTGGCCGCGGCCCACCACCAGCGGCGGCAGGTCGCCGCCGCCGAGCAGGCTGCTGAAGCTGCCGGCCATGCTGGGCGCGGGCTGGCTGAGCGACAGGCCCAGCGAGTCGTCGCCGAACAGCCCATGTTTGGTAATCGAGAAGGAATAGGATTGCTCGCGAGTCTCGCCCACCGCGCCGCCGCGCAGGTCGAGCTGGCTGAGCCCTTCGCTGAACGAGGCCGTGGTCACCCATCCCGAACCCAGGCCCAGCCGCGCCGACACCGAGACCGCGCGGGTCGAGGCCTTGGGCGCGATGCCGGCGGCCTGCGCCACGCCCAGCGGCACGCCCGAACGGCTGGCGCTTATGGCGTTCACGTCAAGACCGGTGGCGCCGGAGATGTCCCAGGACAGGCCCGCCAGCAGCGACTGGGTCTGGCTGGGATCGTAGAGCAGCCCCAGCATGGGCGTTCCGACCGAATAGGGATCGAAGGCGAACTGGTCCAACCGCTCGCTGTTCAGCGAGGCGCCGAGACGGACGCGGATCGCCGTATTGGGCAGGAAGGTCAGCCCGGCATAGCGACCGCCATTGGCAAGACCCAGGAAAGGCGAATCGACCGGCGACAGGAAAGGCGACGGTCCGCCGTCCGGGCTGGTGAAACGGTGGGCGACATCCACGCCCCGGCCCGCATCCAGCGCCAGGTGCCCGGTGAGCGCGGTGCTCGTGGCGAATTGCGGATGCCCAAGCCCCAGCGGCAGACCATAGGCGGCGCTTGCAAGGCGCGCGGCGCTGTTACCGAAACGGGCGGTGACCTCCGGTTGCAGCGCAAAGCCCGCAATGCCGGTGGCCGACAGTTCATAGGCCGAGATCGTTCGCGATTCGCTGAAGGAGCGCAGGCTCGGCGCAAGCGAATCGGCGCGTGCGGGCACCCCGGCCGCATACACGGCAACAAGGCCCGCGGCGACAATCGCAGCGCGCGTCCCGAACGTCATACTCCACCCCGCTGTGGGGCCCCTCTGTAGTAGACAAGAAAATATCAGACACAGGTTTCCGGTCCAATAAAATCAGGGCAATTTATGCGTCTTTCCGGCCACAGGAGCCTCCCAAGCGGCGGCGCTGGTTCCCGATGGCCGCCCACGACCGTTGGCTGGCCCCATTGCCTGGCCTCATTACTTGGCCCCATCTGCGATGACAGGGGGAACATCAGCGCTCCAAACCCGCTTGTACTGCAACCTATGCGGGAATGCGGCCGGTCAGCCGGTCCAGCGCCTGTTTCAGATTCTCGGGCATATACGGCTTTTGCAGCACCGGACGGTCGCGGTGCCGTTCGGGAATCCCGCGTGCGCCATACCCGGTGGCGAAGACGAAGGGCGTGCCTCTTTCCGCCAGCCGGTCGGCGAAATCGAATACGGGCTGGCCGTTCAGATGCACGTCCAGAACCGCCAGATCGTAATCGGCGGGATGGGCCATGGCCTCCTCCAGCCGCGAGACCACCCCGGCCAGCCGGTAGCCGAACTCGGCAAGCATGTCCTCGATGAAGAGCGCGACGAGCATCTCGTCCTCGGCGACCAGCACGCGTGGGGCCTGGCCCGCGTCCCGTGAGACAGGTTCACTCACGGCAGGGCCATCTCCCATGTGCAGACCAGTCCATCGGGCGCGAAGGCCATGCGGACCTTGCCGGAGATTTCGCGCGCCAGGCCATGTTCGATCAGCCTGAGACCGAAGCCCCGCCTGGCCGGATTGGCGACGGGGGGTCCGCCCTGTTCGCGCCAGCACAAGCGCAGCACGCTGGGCTCGGTTTTCCAGCGCACCAGCACCCGGCCATGGCCGTTCGACAGCGCGCCATGGCGGGCGGCATTGGCGGCAAGCTCATGGAAGGCCATGCCCAGCGCCAGCGCCCTCTTGGGAGTCAGATGCACCGCCGGTCCTTCCAGTCCCAGGCGATGATCGTCCTCTCCGACCCAGGGCCGCAGGGCGCGGCGCAGCACCCCTTCCAGCGAGGCGCCTTCCCAATTGTCCATGGTCAGAAGGTCGTGCTGGCCGGACAGGGCGAAAAGGCGGGCAAGAAATGAATCGCGCGCGCCCGCGTCCGCGTCTTTCAGGCTCTGGACCGCCATCGCCTGCACCGTGGCCAGCGTGTTCTTGACCCGGTGATTCAGTTCGTCCAGCAACTGGTTCTGATGGCGCTCGATGCGGCGGCGATGCTCGATCTCCAGCGCCAGCATGTCGGCGGCCTTGGCCCGCTCATGCTCGGCCTCGAAGGCCTCCAGATTGACGATGGCGCCGGCGATCTGGCGTGCCACCACCAGGGCGAAATTGTCGAAGGCCGGCCCGCGCCGGCAATAGGGATTGGCCGCCAGGATCAGCACCCCACGCGGCGCGCTGTCGGCGCTGGCCGACAAGGGCAGCAGTACCGCCTCGCGCGCAGGCTCCTTCCAGGGGCCTTTGGGCAGGTCGGCCAGCCGCTGGGGCAGGTTCGTGATCGTGCGTCGCCGGCCGGTGCGTATCACCTCGCCCACCGGCCAGGGCAGCGCCTGATCCAGCGCGCAAACCAGCGGAGCGGCGGCATGTCCCGGCGCGATGCCGCAGGCCGCAGCCAATGCGGCATGCGGGCCGCGATGGGCATCGCTCTGGAGCCGGTAGAGCAGCGCGAAGGGCAGATCGCGCGGATCGGCGGCCAGAGCCCGCGCCGCCAGCGTATAAGCGTCGGCGACGCGATCGGCCTCCCAGGTGCACGAGGCGATCTCGCGCAGCAGCGCCAGGCGGCGCGCGCCGATCACCCGGTCGGTATCGTCGGTATTGGCGCAAACGATGCCGCCAATGCCGCCATCGGCATCGGGTACCGGCGAAAAGGAAAAGGTGTAATAGGTTTCCTCGTCATAGCCGTTGCGCCGCATCACCAGCAGCTCGGCTTCCGAATAGGACGCTTCGCCCCGCATCGCCGCGTCGATTCGCCCTTCGATCTGATGCCAGATTTCCGACCATACCTGGCGCGCCGGCCGGCCCAGCGCCCGCGGATGCTTTCCGCCGATGATCCCCAGATAGGCGTCGTTGTAGAAATTGATCAGCTGCGGGCCCCACCACACCCACATGGGCTGGCGCGACGACAGCATGATCCCCAGGCACATCTTCAGCGCTTCGGGCCAGTGTTGCGGCGGCCCCAGCGGCGTGCTGCTCCAGTTCATGGCGCGGATGGCCTGGCCCATCTGGCCGCCGCCCTGCAGAAAACGGGGGACCTTTGCGGGCGTCTTCGCGCCTTTCACATGGATATTCATGGAATTGCCGCCCCGATCGCGAGACAGTCAACGCAGTAAAATGTCTCAAGTTCCACTTTTGTCTGCCCGGATGCTTTCCCGGCCTTGAATCGGGCTATCGCATGAGAGGAACTTGGAACGGGGCCTGCGGGTTCCTATGTCGGCCGGGTGAAGGGCGGTTCGGATGAATGCAACGGCACAAAAGGCAAGCCTTACGGACCGGCGTTCGCTCGCGCATGCCTATCGCGCGGTGCGCGACCACAGCCTGGCGCTGGCCGCGCCCCTTTCGCCGGAAGACTGCCAGATCCAGTCCATGCCCGACGCCAGCCCGGTCAAATGGCATCTGGCGCACACGAGCTGGTTCTTCGAGACCGTGATCCTGTCGCGGCGTTCGGGTTATCGGCCCTTCGATGCGGACTTCGACTATCTGTTCAATTCCTATTATGAGGCGCTGGGGCCGCGCCATCCGCGCCCGCACCGCGGCCTGATCACCCGTCCCAGCCTCGAGCGGGTGTTGGCCTACCGCGCCCATGTCGATGCGGCGATGCAGGACGCGCTCGGCAATGAGGTCTGGCATGACGCGATCATGCTGGGCCTCCACCACGAGCAGCAGCATCAGGAACTGATCCTGACCGACATCAAGCATGCCTTCTTCGCCAATCCGCTGCTGCCGGCTTATTCGGATGCCCCCGCCGGTCCTTCGGACGCGGAAAGCCATGATACGCCGCAATGGCTGGACCATCGCGGCGGCATCGTCGGGATCGGCCATGCCGGCGGCGGCTTTGCGTTCGACAACGAAACCCCGCGCCATGAGGTGCTGCTGCAGCCCTTCCGCATCGCCGCCCGCCCTGTCAGTAACGGCGAATATCGCGCCTTCATCGCCGACGGCGGCTACCGGCGGCCCGAATTGTGGCTCTCGGACGGATGGGCGCTGGCGCAGCGGGAAGGCTGGGACGCCCCGCTTTATTGGCTCAAGGACGATGACGGCCGCGAGAGTGTCTTCACCCTGTCGGGCGTGCGGCCGCTCGATCCCCATGCGCCAGTGGAACATGTGAGCTTCTTCGAGGCCGCCGCCTATGCCTGCTGGGCGGGAAAGCGGCTTGCCACCGAATTCGAATGGGAAGCGATGAGCGGCAGCTTTGCCCATGGCCAGGTGTGGGAATGGACGCGCTCGTCCTATGACCCCTATCCGGGCTTTCGCCCGTTCGACGGCGTCGCCGCCGAATACAATGGCAAGTTCATGGTCGGCCAGATCGTGCTGCGCGGCGGCTCGGTGGCGACCCCGCCCGGCCACATCCGGCCCACCTACCGCAACTTTTTCCCGCCTTCGGCGCGCTGGCAATTCAGCGGCATCCGCCTTGCGGAGGACGCATGACGCGCGCCTGTTTTCATGATGCGCTATCGCTTCGCTGCTTGAGCGCGGCGCGCTGGCAGTTCAGCGGCATCCGCCTTGCGGAGGACGCATGACGCGCGCCTGTTTTCGTGATGCGCTACCGCTTCGCTGCTTGAGCGCGGGGCGCTGGCAATTCAGCGGCATCCGGCTGGCGGAGGACATCTGAATGGACACACATCTCGCCCGGATCGCACCCCAGCCGAACGGCGATGATTTCGCCCAGGACCTTCTCGATGGCCTGTCGCGCAGCCCCAAGCGCATCGCCTGCAAGTTCTTCTACGACCAGGAAGGCTCGCAGCTGTTCGACGCCATATGTGCGCTTCCCGAATATTACCAGACCCGAACCGAACTGGCCCTGCTGCGGCGCCACGCCGGCGAGATCGCCGCGCTGGTCGGCCAGGGCGTGGAGATCGTGGAGTTCGGCGCGGGCGCGCTGACCAAGGTGCGCGTTCTGCTGGACGCGCTGGCGAAGCCCGCCGCCTATACGCCGCTGGACATTTCCGGAGACTATCTGGGCGGGGTGGTGGAAGCGCTGGCCGCCGATTATCCGGCGCTGGTCCTGCGCCCGCTGGTGGCCGATTTTACCAGGGCCCTGTCGCTGCCGCCGCTGCCGGGAAATCCGCGCCGCGCCGGATTCTTCCCCGGCGGCACCATCGGCAATTTCCGCCCCGACGCCGCCGCCTGCCTTTTGCGCCGCCTGCGCGCCGGCCTGAACGGTGGCGGGCTGCTGGTGGGCGTCGACCTGGTGAAGGATCCCCGCCGCCTGCATGCCGCCTATAATGACGGCGCCGGCGTCACCGCGGCCTTCAACAAGAATCTGCTGGCGCGCGCCAACCGCGAACTGGACGCCGGCTTCGACCTGGACGGCTTTGCCCATTACGCGCCCTACAACAGCGCCGCCCAGCGGGTGGAAATGTATCTGGTCAGCCTGAAGCGGCAGAGCGTGAATATCGCCGGCCGGCGTTTCGACTTCGCACAGGGCGAGCCGATCCACACCGAGGACAGCCACAAATACACGATCGAGGCGTTCCGCGAACTGTCGGTCCATGCCGGCTTCGCGCCGCGCGCCGTCTGGACCGACGAGGAGCGGCTGTTCTCGATCCATTGGCTGGAAGGCTGACCCAGGTCCATTCCCGGCTCACGCGGCGTGCGGTGATGCATCTTCGCCCCAGCGTGCAGATACCAGTTCGCCGATAAATGGGTCCGTTCGCACGCTGTCGCTACGAACCGCGCGCTTCGCGCTTGGCCGGGATGACAATTGAGAACGTCCTGATTTGATCCTCCATGGGCGGACCCGATCCGCCCATCCAACTTTATCTGTTGCGAAGTTGGATGGCCGGCTCAGAACCGGCCATGGTGAGGGTATCGGAAACAATGCTCACCCTGAGCCTATCGAAGGGGTCGAAAAAAAAGTTCACGTCGCCAGGATCAGCACCGGCAGGCCGCTGCCCTGCAGGACCGCGTTCGCGGTGTTGCCGAAATAAAGCTCGTCGCCGGGCCGCGCGCTCGCCCCCATGACGATCATGGCAAAGCCTTGTCTGGCCTGGCGCAGGATGGCGGCGGCGGCTTCCGCCCTGGCCGAGATGCGGGTGGACAGGGTGACATCGTACCGCTCCGCCAGTTCGGCCATGTCCCGCAGCACGCCTTCCTCGCGCACGCGCGTGCGCGAGCGCCCATCGGTCTGTGAAACGAACAGGCATTGCACGCGCGCGCCCATGCCGCGGGCAAGGGCAAACGCCAGCTCGGCGGCGCGGCGGGACGGGCCCGAGCCGTTCACCGGCACCAGGATATGGCTGCGCGGACCGGGCAGGCGCACCTTCCGGTCGGGATGGGCCAGCACCGCCAGCGGCCCCTCGAAGCCGGCGGCGATCCGGGTAAGCCGGGGCGCGAAGCCGCCGTCCTCGGCCACGGCCTTGTCCAGCCCGATGAACAGCAGGTCGTAGCCTTTGCGCGCCTCGTCGCGCACCACCTCGGCGGGCGCATCCACCGGCACCAGACGGGTCAGATGCACGCCCTCCGGATCCGGCTCCGAGGCGTCGGCGATGACCTTGGCGGCGCCGCGCCGGGCGCCAGTGGCAACCTCGCGCGCCAGCGGGTCCTGCCGCAGTTCGGCGGCGCTGGCCTTGATGACCTGGGCGCCGGTGATCTCGCCGCGCTCTTCCTCGTCCTGGGTGGCGTGTTCTTCGTGAGCCTTCCTGCCGGCATTCTTCTTGCGCTTGTCTTCCGTGCCTTCCGCGCTTTCCGCGTGCGTGGGCTCGGCCGCATCCTCCGCCTGGCGCAGGTCCGCATCGATTCTCAGGATGGTGACCGGCATGCCGTGCGGTCCGGCCACCAGGCCCGCCAGCCGCCCCGCCATGCGGCCGCAGGCGCTGTCGTCGGCCGCCAGCAGCAGCCGTTCCAGTCCCGGCACGAAACCGCGCGCGTCGATCGCCTCGCGCTCGATGCGGACCTGTTCTTCCTGCGTCATGGGAATGCGCGCCAGCGCGGCGCGCAACATCGGCGGCATGGCCATGGTGGTGACCAGCGCCATGGTGACGATCATGGTGTAGAGATCGCCGGTCAGCGCCCCCATCGACAGGCCGATGGAGGCGACGATCACCTCGGTGGAGCCGCGCGCGTTCATGGCGCAGCCCAGCGCCACGCCTTCGCGCCAGGACAACCGGCCCAGCATGGCGCCCGCGAAGGCGCCGGAGAATTTGCCGATGCTGGCGATCGCCACCAGCCCCGCCGTCAAAAGCGCGATCTCGCCGCTCTTCAGGATGGTCAGGTCGGCCGAAAGCCCCGACAGCGCGAAGAACACCGGCATGAAGAAGGCCGTGATCATGCCGCGGAGCTGCTGCTGGATGTGGGTGGTCAGGATGGGCGATTCCCCGATCAGCACCCCCGCCATGAACGCACCCAGCACGTCGCGCACGCCCAGAAGATGGGTGGTCAGCGCGAAACCGCCCATGATCACCAGGATCATGCTGACGACCGGATACTCGCTGCGGAAACTGTCATTGGCCCAGCGGATGGCGGTGAAGACCAGCCAGCGGCCGGCGGTGAAGCAGAAGCCCAGGAACAGGATCACCCCCGCCAGCGTCTTGCCCACATCCAGCCAGTCCACACCTTCGCCGCCCGCCCCCGCGATGCCGAAGGTGATGGCGATGATCACCCAGCCCGCCGTATCCTCCATGATGGCGGTGGCGACGATCACCTGCCCCAGATTGCGGCGCATGAAGTTCATCTCGCGCACCACCATCGCCACGATCTTGATGGAGGAGATGGACAGCGCCGTTCCCAGGAACAGCGACGTCACCAGCCGGCTGCCGCCGCCCATCAGCGCGGCGGGACCGAACTGACCCAGCAGGAAGCCGCAGGCGAAGGGAAACGCGATGCCGCACAGCGCGATCGCAAAGGCGGCGAAGCCGGACTTGCGCACCAGCCTGAGGTCGGTCTCCATCCCGGTCAGCAGCAGCAGCAGCAGGATGCCCACCTGCGAGATGCCGTCGATCATGCCTTTCTGGGCAGGATCGCCGGGAAAGAGGAAATGCTGACCCTGCGGCCACAGCCAGCCGAACAGCGACGGCCCCAGCAGGATGCCGGCCAGAAGTTGGCCCATCAGCGCGGGCTGGCCGATGCGGCGCATCCCCTCGCCCAGCAGGCGCCCCACCAACACCAGCACGACGAGCTGGGCGACCAGCAGCGCCTCGCTGCGGCCGCTGCCGCTGGCGCCATTGCCCGCGGCGGCCGCGAAGGCCGGGCCCGCTTGCAGCAGGGCCAGCCAGAGCAAGGCGGCGATCCGGAATAAAGGCCGGCAACGAAGGACGATCATCGAATTTCTGCAAATGGACTCTGCAAATGGACGATGGCGGGTTTCCATCAGCCCGATAACGCGCCACAAGCCATTTGCGTTCGTTTCCGCTTGGCTCCAAAAAGGCGTCCTCGCACGCGGAGAAAGACCATGGTGCTGCGGCTGGTACAGTTCAGGACGAAAGACGGCGCCCGCCAGGTCGCCGCCCTGGGCAATGACACGAAGGGCGGTAACACCAATGGCCGGGTGATCGAGAACGCCTCCAGCACTTACGCCCTGGCCCAGGCGGCCATCGCCGGCAATATCGGCCTGGCCGCCGCGGTGGAGCGGATGGGCCTGGGCGAAACGGTAGACATCCACGCCGCCCTTGCCGAAGGCCGGGTGCTGGCGCCGCTGGATCATCCAACCGATCCCGCCCACCTCATCGTCACCGGGACCGGGCTGACCCATCTGGGCTCGGCGGAAGGGCGCAACGCCATGCACAAGAAGCTGTCGGGCGGGGACGAACTGACCGACAGCATGCGGATGTTCAAGCTGGGCCTGGAAGGCGGCAAGCCGAAACCCGGCCAGGAAGGCGTGCAGCCCGAATGGTTCTACAAATGCGATGGCGCGTCGGTGGTGGCGCCCGAGGCGCCGCTGCCGTCACCCGCCTTCGCCCAGGACGGCGGCGAGGAGCCGGAGATCGCCGGGTTGTACCTCATCGATCCCGATGGACGGCCGCGGCGGCTGGGCTTTGCGCTGGGCAACGAGTTCTCCGACCATGTCACCGAGAAGTTCAATTATCTGTGGCTGGCCCACTCCAAGCTGCGGCCCTGCTCCTTCGGGCCGGAGCTTCTGACCGGCGAACTGCCGGCGCGCGTCACCGGCCGCTCGCGCGTGCGCCGGGGCAATGAGGTGATCTTCGACCAGCCCTTCCTGTCGGGCGAGGACAATATGAGCCACACCATCGCCAACCTGGAACGGCATCACTTCAAGTATGAGGGCTTCCGCCGCCCCGGCGACGTGCATGTGCATTTCTTCGGCACCGCCACCCTGTCCTTCAGCGCGGGGGTGAAGACCCGGACCGGCGACGTCTTCGAGCTGGAGGCCGACGCTTTCCTGCTGCCCCTGCGCAACTCGCTGGGCAGTGCGCCGGCCGCGCCTGCCGAAGTGACCGCGCTTTAGGCCGGCCGCGGCTGAGGGGCGGCGCCTGAAAAACCGCGAGAGGCTTGCCTTGGACGCCGGTTCATGCGCCACTCGCCCTCACGCAAGCAGGGGGAAACATGCGGCGGGGATGGATTGTTGGCGCGGTCGTCATTGCGGGGGTGGTGGCGGTGATCGCTACCATCTGGCTTTCCCCGCAAAAAGACACGGAAAAGGACCTGCCCTATTGGGCCTATCCGGTCGCGACCCACAAATGGCCCAAGCCCGATCTGAACGCGACGGCCACCGTGCCGGGATCGGACAAGACCTTCACGGTCCGCGAGGTCAACAACGGCTTTTCGCCGCCCGACTGGTTTCCCGGCGATCATCCGCCCATGCCCGACATCGTGGCCCATGGCAGGAAGCCCGACGTGATGGCCTGCGGTTATTGCCACCTGCCCAACGGCCATGGCCGCCCCGAGAATGCTTCGCTGGCGGGGCTGCCCGCCGCCTATATCGTCGAGCAGGTGCGCGACATGCGTGAAGGCACGCGCCATTCCTCGACCGCGAGGATGGGCTCGATCAACGGGATGCTGAGGATCGCCAAGGCCTCCAACGACGCCGAGATCGGCCAGGCCGCGGCCTATTTCTCCGGCCTGAAGATGACCAAATGGGTCCGGGTGGTCGAGACCGACACGGTCCCGAAAACCGACATCAACACCCACAACATGCTGCAGGTCGTCCCCGGCCCGCGCGAGCCCATCGGCGATCGCATCCTGGAAGTGCCCGAAGACATCGAGCGCACCGAGCTGCGCGATTCCCATCTGGGCTTCGTCGCCTATGTGCCAAAGGGCGCCATCGCCAAGGGCAAACGGTTGGTGCAGTCCGGCGCCGGCGCCTATCCGTGCGCCGCGTGCCACGGCCCCACCTATCACGGCAATGGTCAGGTGCCGCCGCTGGCAGGCCGCTCGCCCAGCTACATCGTGCGCCAGCTCACCGACTTCAAGCGCGGGGCGCGCCACGGCGCCAATGCCGGCATGATGCGCCCGGAAGTCGCCAGGATGAGCCAGGACGACATGCTGAACATCGCCGCCTATCTGGCCTCGCTGGATCCGTGAGCGATGCCCGGCGCGCATCGTCCGATAGCGGATTTGGCTTGGTCATCGGGCGCCCGCAAAACTTATCCTGACGGCAGAACGGGCCGCGAAGGGCCATATTGGGAGGGAAAAGCATGAAACGCCGCACATTTCTTCTGGGCACCGCCGCGACGCTTGCTGCGGGCATGATGCCGCTGAAGGCGGCCGAAACCTTCACCATCAGCCGGCCGATGGACCCGCCGGAATGGGCGCTGCTGGAGCGGGAATTGCTGCATGCCCACACCGCCGCCTGCGTGACGTTCTACAAGCGCTATTTCAACCAGGCGACCGGCTGGCTGGAGACGACCGAGCGCTGGGGCGGCGACGACGGCCCCGACGACGCCATCGAGAATGTCAATGACTGGCCGCATCTCTACGCCCTTGGCGGAGACGACGTGATCAAGCAGATGTACACCAAGGCCTATGAAGGACATGTCGCCCAATATACGGCCGCCAAGACCACCGATGTGCCGATGGCCAAGCTGGGCATGTATTTCAAGGAATTCCCGGTGCAGATGGACTGGCAGCACAATGGCGAAGGCCTGACCGTCTTCAACCTGATGCCGCTGGGCGCGCCTTATGACCAGCGCTATCGCGAGCGGGTCAAGCGCTTCGCCGGCTTCTACATGGGCGAAGACCCCGGTGCGCCCAACTACGATCCCAAGCTGAAGCTGATCAGAAGCCTGATGAACGGCAGCCGCGGGCCGATGCTGCGGCCGGCCACCGCGCTGGACTGGACCGGCGATCCCATCGATGTCGAGAACCGCTTCCCCAGCCTGGGCCACGGCGAAGGCAACTATGCGGGCATGCTGGCCCACTTCAAGGATTATAACGACGTGGTGGGCGACCATCCGCTCAACCTGGCGGCGACGCAGTTGGCCACCAACGCCTACATGCTGACGCATGAGCCCAAATACAAGACCTGGGTTCTGGGCTATTGCGACGCCTGGGCCCAGCGCGCCAAGGACAATGGCGGCATCATCCCGTCCAAGGTCGGGCTGGATGGCAAGATCGGCGGCCCCGAGAACAAATGGTATGCCGGCGTCTATGGCTGGAGCTTCTCGCCCATCGTGCCGATGACCGGCGAGCGGCAGGACCGCAATCGCGTGCCGTGGTGCGTGGGCGGGTTCTACAACGCCTATCTGCTGTCGCGCGGCGACGACAAATACCTGGATGTGTGGCGCAAGACCGCCGACAAGTTCGACGCCGCCGCCAAGACGGTCGACGGCAAGATGTCGACCCCCACCATGTATGGCGACCAGGGCTTCTACAGTTTCAGGCCGGGCAAGTATAACAAGAACTTCCTCGAGATTTACGCCCTGTCGATGAAGCCGTCGGACCGCGCCCGCTGCGAGGAGACCGACTGGTATCATTTCCTGGAAGGCAAGAATCCCGACTATCCGGTCAAGGCGCTGCGCGCGGCGATGGCCCGGATGCGCCAGCACATGGAAGAAGTCGACAACGACACGACCTCGCCCGACATGCGCCTGGCCGACAGCGCGCTGGAATACAATCCCGCATCCATCATACCGCTGACCCAGTTGATCGAGGGCGGGCTCTATCTTCAGCACGGCAGTTGGGCGCGCTCGTCGATGAGCCAGGGGGGCACGCTCCTGTTCGCGCGGTTGCGCTATTTCGATCCCGACCGCCGCCGCGCCGGCCTGCCGCCGGACGTGGCGGTGCTGGTGGACAGTTGGGCCGATGACGGGCTGACCGCCACCGTCGTCAATATCAGCCCCAGCGAGCCGCGCAGCGTGATCGTCCAGGGCGGCGCCTATGCGGAACACCAGATCGTCTCGGTATCGGACGGCAAGACCACGACACAGGTGAACGCGCCGCACTTCCCGCTGCGGCTGGAGCCGGGCGCGGGCGCGAAGCTGACCATCAGGATGAAGCGCTTCGCCAACGACCCGACCCTGGCCTTCCCCTGGGACGGCACGGTGGCGGATGTGGGCGATCCTCCGCCGGCCGCGGCCGCGCGCGCCGGCTAGCTTGCCCCGCTTCACATGCGGCGCGGTCGCGTCTCACCAAGCTCAGGGTGAGGACTGTTTCTAATATTCACCATGGTCGCCCTTGAGGCGACCATCCAACTTCCATGTGCAAAGTTGGATGGGCGGATCAAGTCCGCCCATGGAGGATGATAGGGGGCGGCGCGGTCCGGGAGGCACGAGGGTGACGTGATCGCGCCTGGACGCAAAAAGCTCCAAGGGTCTATGGCAGCCCGAAATGAGCGGCCATATAGGCCTTGATCCGGGCGGCGGTGGCGTCGTCCATCGCCGCGCCGCGCCCGCGCATCTCCTCGACCGTGGCCGACCAGCCCTGGAGTGTGCGCGGCGTTCCGGTGGCGGTGCCGATCGAATGACAGGCGGTGCAGGCGCGGGCGACATCATCGCGCCCTTCGCCTGGCGGCAGATCCTGAACCCGCGCCACCGCCGTGGACTCCGGCGCCGGCTCCGCCCCGGCGGCGGGCTTCGCCACCGGCGCGGGATGAATGTCCACGCCCGTCTCACCGGGGCGCGGCAGGGCGAACGCGATCAGCGCGATGTCGGTGTCGGGCCGGCCACTGGCCGCCACGACCACATATTGCCGCCCGCTCTTGCCGACAAAACTCATGGGCGAGGCATCGACCCCGGCGGGAAGGCGCGCACGCCAGACTTCCAGCCCCGTCCTGGCGTCCAGGGCGCGCAGCACCGGCTCGCCCTGGCGGCCCTGGCTGTAACCCATGGAGGTTGCCCCCACAAAGACAAGGCCGCCCGCCGTCGCCAGCGGCCCGCCCATGGTTATCAGCCCGGTATGGGCGCCGGCGGCGCCATAGACCTCGGCGGCGCCCAGGGTGGTGCGCCAGAGCACATCGCCGGTGTTGCCGTTCACCGCCACCATCTCGCCCCAGGGCGGCTGGATGCAGGGCAGCCCGTTGGGATCGAGCCATTTGCTGAAGCCCTGCACGGTGGCGATACCGCTGCTTGACGGTCCCTGCTTCATGCCGTCGTCGGGCACCAGCCGGTTGAAACCAACCTGGTTGGTGACGGTGACGAAGATGCTGCCGCTTTTGGGATCGATGGAGGCGCCGCCCCAGACCCCGCCCAGTCCGCCGATGTTGGAGGGCGTGAACAGGTTGGGATGGGTCAAGGCGGGCGGCGTGAAGAGCGGGGTATCGACAAAGCCCATGCGGTTCCAGCTATCGGTGCAATAGCGGTGCGCCTGGGCGGTGATGGTGGTGATGTCGCTGCGAAAGACGCCCAGCTTGGCCAGCGGCGGCGGCCTGATGGGAAAGGGCTGGGTGGGCGAAGCATGCTCGCCCGGCACGGTGCTTTGCGGCACGGCCCGCTCCTCGACCCCGAACACCGGCTTGCCGGTGCGCCGGTCCAGGATGAACATCAGGCCCTGCTTGGTCACCTCCACCAGCGCCGGGACCTTGCTGCCTTTGACCGTCAGGTCGACCAGCGCGGGCGGGGCGGAGACGTCATAGTCCCACAGGTCGTGGTGCACCATCTGGAAATGCCAGCGGTAGGTTCCGGTCGCCGCGTCCAGCGCCAGAACCGAATCGGAATAGAGATTGTCGCCGGGCCGGTCGATGCCGACATAATTGTCGGCGGGCTGCGCCACCGGAATGAAGACCAGGCCGGTTTCGTCATCAACCGACATCAGGCCCCAGGTCGAAGGACCGGAGCGGCCCTGCCAGCCGTCGGGTCCCCAGCTTCCGGCATTGGCTTCGCCCGGCCGCGGCACGATGTGGAAGCGCCACACCAGCTTTCCCGTCACCGCATCATAGGCACGCGGATCGCCGGGCGGCCCCTTGGAGCCGAATTCCTGGGTGGCGGGACCGGCGATCAAAAGGTTCTTGTAGACGGCGGGCGGCGAGGAAAGACGATACGGCACCTTGGGTCCGGCAAAGCCCTCGCGGATGTCGATATAGCCGCGCGCGCCGCCGAAGCCCGCGGCAGGCTTGCCGGTCGCCGCATCCAGCGCATAGATGCGATCGCCCACCCCCACGATCAGGCGCGGCCCGTGCGCGCCGTCGCCCGGCCACCAGGCCGGCGCGCGCATCCGGGCCTTCACGCCGGTGGAGAACCGCCAGAGCCGGCGCCCCGTTTCGGCGTCGAGCGCGAAGGCATTGCCGTCCAGGTCCTGGGCATAAAGCACGCCATCCACCACCAGCGGCGTCAACTGCCAAGAGCCGCGCTGGGGCAGCACATGCTGCCACACCGGGATCAGCGTCTTCACATTGTCGCGCGTGATCTGCGTGAAAGGCGCATAGCGGTCGGCGCGCGGCCCGCCCGCAAGGCCGCGCCAGTCGCCGCTCGTTCGCGCCAGTGCGGGGGCGGCCGCTAGCAGCGCGGCCAGCGCCAAGGCAGCCGGCAGTCTCATGCGGCGTACTGCCGGTCGAATCCGGTCATGGGGTTGCGCCTCGATTCTTCTTCGGCCCCGGCAGCGGCAGATAGGCCGCCTTGTTCTCCTGAAACGAGCTGAGCCACAAGGTCTTGCCGATGACGAGCCCCGTGGCGATGCCGCCGAACGCCGGATTGGGCGGGCCATAGGCCAGGATTTTCCAGGTCATCGCCACCGGATCGAGCTGGGACACCACCCAGCCGCGATGGCAGTCCAGGTCCAGATGCGCGGCCAGGATTTGCGCCCGCGTGCCGCCACAGGCCGGCTCGTCATACATCATGCCGGCCGCGATCAGCCGGTTTCCACTCCAATGGATATTGTCCAGATTGTACCAGGGCGTCCTGACCTGGCGCACGGGCTTTGCGGTATCCGCCAGGTCGTAGACCACCACCGTCTGGGTGCCGGAGACGGCGACATAGAATTGCTTCTCGTCCTGCGAAATCTCGATGCCGTTGTTGCCGGCCAGTTCGGTGCCGGGCAGCAGCTTCAATCCCTTGGTGCCCGGCTTCCATTCATAGACGCCGCCGGTGATCGTGCCGTTGATGAAGTCGGCATTGGTGGTGCGCCCGCGCATTTGCACATTGATCAGGATGGTGCCGTCCTTTCGCGCCGTCACCCCATTGGTGCGGAAATCCTTTGGCAGCGGCACGCAGCCGATCCAGGAAATGGCGGGCTGCGCTGCGCGTGCATCGAGGGCGAAGACCTGGATGCTTTCATAGGGAAGATGCGTGACGGTATAGAGCCGGTAAGTTCCCGCGCCGGAGGGCCGCAGCGCCAGGCCATGGGTATTGAACACCGAGATGTCGGGCGCGCCCTGGCATTGCGGAAAGCTCTTGCGGTCGAAACGGATTTGATCCGCCGCGCCGGTATAAAGCCGCCGCGCCCGTTTGGCGTCCGCGTCGATCAGGCTGATCGAACCGCCCCTGCCCATGCCGCCGGCGACGATCCACCGGCTGGCGCCGATTTGAATCAGGTCTTCCGGCTGGTTCAGACCACAGACGAATTTCAGCCCCATCGCGGGCGCGCAGTCCGGCGCCCGGGCCGATGTCCTGGCCGATGCCGCGCCCGTCGCCAGCACGACAAAGCCAATGACCGCCAGCGCGCGTCCCAACATCATCCGCCCCCTTTGCTGCACGCTGGAAAGCCTAACGCAGGACGGCGAGCACGCCAATTGGCGCTGGATCGTGCAACTGTCCTGAACTAGCCTTCGCATCCATGCGGGAGACCAAGAACAACCATGCCTCCAAGCAAAACGGCGCCGGCGCACAAGGCAGCAACGGATTTCGAGCCGGACGCGATCATCGTCGGCTCCGGCGCGGCCGGGGGCATGGCGGCCTGGGTGCTGGCCAGGGCCGGGATCAAGGTGCTGGTGCTGGAAGCGGGACGCGACTATGACCCGGTCCGGGAAAATTCCATGCTGAAGTGGAACCGGCAGGCGCCGCTGCGTGCCGGCTCCACCCCCGACAAGCATTTCGGCTTCTATGACGCCACCGCCGACGGCGGCTGGGAGATCGCGGGCGAGCCCTACACCAACGCCCCCGGCTCGGTGTTCAGATGGTGGCGCTCGCGCATGCTGGGCGGGCGCACCAACCACTGGGGCCGCCATGTGCCGCGTTTCGGGCCTTACGACTTCAAGGCGCACAGCCGCGACGGGCTGGGCATGGACTGGCCGATCTCCTACGACGACATCGCGCCCTGGTATGACCGCACCGAAAAAATAGTCGGCGTGTCGGGCGCCAACAGCGGGCTCGAGAACCATCCCGATTCCGCGCCCGGCGTGCTGCAGCCGCCGACGCCGCCGCGCATCAACGAACTGGCGATCAAGGCAGGCGCGGCCGCGCTGGGCATCCCCTGCGTGCCGTCGCGCTATGCGGTGCTGACCCGCGACATCCCGGACGATAACGCGCCGCGCCAGGCCTGTTTCTATGCCTCGCCGTGCGGGCGCGGCTGCGCCATAGGCGCCGCGTTCCAAAGCACCACTTCATTCCTGCCCATGGCGATGGCGACCGGCAAGGCGCGCATCCTGACCGACGCCATGGTCGCGCGCGTCCTGATGGGGCCGGACGGCAAGGCCACCGGCGTGGAATATTTCGACCGCCACACCGGCGTCACCCATAGCGTCAAGGCGCGCGCGGTGGTGCTGGCGGCCAGCGCCTGCGAGACGGCGCGGCTGCTGCTCAATTCCAAACAGGGCGGCCTGGCCAATGGCAGCGGCCAGGTCGGCAGGAACCTGGTCGACACCACCGGCACCAATGTCAGCGGCCATATTCCGGCGCTGGAGAACCGCCCGCGCTATAACGAAGACGGCAAGGACGTCGCCCATCTTTATATTCCATGGTGGCTTTATAAAGAGCAGGCGGCGGGCAAGCTGGATTTCCCGCGCGGCTATCACTACGAGATCGGCGGCCGCTTCCGCGAGCCGGGCGCGGGCAGCCCCGCCGCCGGACTGGAAGACGGCTATGGCCTTTCCCTGAAAGAGGATGCGCGCCGCTATTACGGCGCGCAGATTTCGCTGACCGTGCGCGGCGAGATGATCCCCAACGCCGACAGCTATTGCGAGCTGGACCCGACCGTGAAGGACCGTTTCGGCCTGCCGGTGCTGCGCTTCCACTGGAAATTCTCGGACCATGAATACCGCCAGATCGCGCACGGCATCGCCACCGCCCGCGCCATCATCGAGAAGCTGGGCGGCACCGTGCTGACGCCGCAACTTCCGCCGCAGCAAGCCATCGCGGTCGGCGGCTGGATCATCCACGAGGTCGGCACCACCCGCATGGGCACATCCGCCGCCAATTCCGTCACCGACAGTTACGGCCGCGCCTGGGAAGTGGACAATCTGGTGATCGCCGATGGCGGCGTCTTCACCTCCAACGCCCACAAGAACCCCACCTTGACCATCATGGCGCTGGCCTGGCGCAGCATGGACCACCTGGCGGCGCGCATGCGCAAAGGGGAAATCTGATGAACCCTGTTTCCCGCCGCACCACCCTGGCCTGGGTCACGGCCGCCGCCGCAAGCCCCTGGATGCAGGAGGCGATGGCGCAACCGGCAGCAGCACCCGATGCGGCACAGCCCGGCACCTGGCCCAAGCTGGACCTGCCCGCGATCACCGCCAGGGGCTATGGCAGCGATCCCGACCTGGTCAACCCGACGGTGCCCTGGCCGCTGACGCTGTCGCCGGCCCACCGCGCGATGTTGAAAACAATTTCCGGCATCCTGCTGCCCGCCGACGCGCATTCGCCGTCCGCCGCCGGCCTGCCGATCGATGCCTTCATCGACGAATGGATCAGCGCCCCCTATCCCCAGCAACAGGAAGACCGCATCCTGATCCTGTCGGGGCTGGCCTGGCTGGATGCGGAATGCAAAGCGCGGTTCGGCGGCGATTTCGCAAGCGTCAGCGACACGCAGCGCCGCGCGGTGTTCGACGACATCGCCTGGCGCGATAAGGTCAAGCCGGGATATGAGCTGCCCGCCCGCTTCTTCGCGCGGCTGCGCAGCCTGATGATGGGCGGCTTCTATTCCCTGCCCGAGGGCCTGAAAGACATCGGCTATATGGGCAACGCGCCCGGCACCGAATGGCCCGGCCCGACGCCCGAGGCGCTGGCGCACCTGGACGCCGGCCTGACGAAGCTGGGGCTGAAGCGCTGACTATTTCGCGGGGCTGAGGCGCCGCACCCAGATATTGCGGAAAGAGACGCGGCTTTCCGGGTTGCCGTGATCCTGGATCGCCAGCGGCAACTCGCCGTCGTGCGGCGTGTAGTGGCCGACCGCGCCATGCACGGTGGCGCCGATCAGGGGAAAATCGTCCTGCACCAGCACGCCGTTCAGCAGCGCGGTCATGCGCGCGGGCGCCGCGACCTTGCCGCCGTCGAACTTCGGCGGATGAAAGACGATGTCATAGCACTGCCAGGCGCCGGGCGGGCGCGCCGCGTTGGCCAGCGGCGGGTTCTGGCTGTAGATCGCGCCCACCGTGCCGTCGGGATAGGTCTCGACCCCGAAGGAATCCAGGATCTGGATTTCATACAGCCCCATCGGAAAGACGCCGCTGTTGCCGCGCCGCTGCGGATTGACCGGCGGATGGGGCTGGGCAGGCTCGCGGAATTCCAGATGGATCTGGATGTCGCCATAAGCGGCGCGGGTCCTGAGAAAATTATAGACGCGCCCGCCCGCGGTCAGCACACCGTCCTTCACCGTCCATTCGCCGGCATGATCGCCGGTCCATTTGGAGATGTCGTGGCCGTCGAACAGCACATCGGCATCGGCCGGCGGCGGACCCGAGCATTCCGTGCCGGTATGCACCACCGGCGGCTGCGGGCGGCGGATGTCGTCGGCGCGCCAGCGCGAGTTGGGCATCTTCGGCCCGGCGAGCGTCAGTTTCGCCAGCGCCGGGTCGGACAGCCAGGGCTCCCATGATGGATGCGCGGCGATGATCGCGGCCAATTCCTTGGGATCGACCTGGGACGCCGCATTGTCCTGGGCCATCGCCGCGCCGACCAGCCCCGCACCCATCACCGCCGTCACCACTATCGCGCGCATCGGCCCCCCCCGCTTGTCGCGGAAGCCTAGAGCAAAATTCGATCAAATTGAATCGAAGGTTTGCTCCAGGTTTTTGTTTTGTCGCGCAATTTCCCTGCGAACCGCTTTGCGGTTCTTGGATCGCGCTCTAGCCGCAGGCCGGCAGACTTGTCCCCTGCTACCCCGCGAAACGGATGCCGAGGCGGAACGACCGTCCCAACCCGTCATAGACCTGGGTGTTGGTGAAGCTGGCGCCGCTGGTGGTGGCGATGGCGGGCGCGCCCACATCGGTCACATTGTCCATCGCGCCATACAACGCCACCTGGTCCGAGAGCTGCCAGGATGCCCGCAGGTCCAGATAGGCGACGGCGGGGATGGAATTGTCGTCCACCAGCCCGGCGATGTCGCCGCGCGTCAGCACGCCCCCGGCATAGGACGCGCGTACCAGGCCCGGCACGCCCTCAGTCCCATTCGACAGCACCGCCGAGCCGATGAAGCGGCCCTGCGCGGTGACCGTGAACGGCCCCTCGGCATAGGTCGCCGCCAGGATAGCGCGGAACTTCGGAATGCCGCTGGCATAGACATCCGGGCTGCTTCCCAGCGCTCCGGCGCGGTCATAGGTGATGCCGCGCGCGGTGCGGGTCTGTTGGTCGGTATAGTTGGCGGTCAGGTCCCAGCTCAGCGTGCCGTCCAGCAGCGGATGGGCGTAAGCGGCCTGCACGTCCAGCCCCGACACCGAATCCACCGCCGAATTCAGCGGAAAGACATTGACCTGCGACGGCTGGCTGGCGCCGTTGAACACCAGTTGCGGGCAATAGACCGCCTCGCCCGCCAGGCAGCGGTCGATGGTGGTCTGGAAATCGACCGTGTCGATCGCGCCATGGATATTGATGGAATACCAGTCGGCGGAAACCGTCAGGCCCGGTACCCACGACGGCGTCAGCACCACGCCGCCCGACACCGTGACCGCCTTTTCCGGCTGAAGGCCGCGGTTGCCGCCCTGCAGCGCGAAGCAGGAATAGAACAGCGAGTTGGAGGGATAGCGGCACTGCTGC
The DNA here is from genome assembly GCA_040255825.1 of Hyphomicrobiales bacterium. Classification (GTDB taxonomy): domain Bacteria; phylum Pseudomonadota; class Alphaproteobacteria; order Micropepsales; family Micropepsaceae; genus Rhizomicrobium. The sequence continues at coordinate 104,697 of JBDZVS010000006.1, forward strand.
GCCGAAAGGATGCCGGGTGAGAACAGTTCCGAGATTTGCGGCGCGCGGATGTCCAGCGACCAGCTCGTCCGCAGGCGCACCTGTTCGTCGACCTGCGACACCAGCCCCAGCTTCCAGGTCTGGACCAGGCCGCTGGTGGAATAGTCTGTCAGGCGGCCGGCGGCATTGACGCTCAGGCTGTCGACGATGTTGTCCTTCAGGATCGGCGCGTCCACTTCCAGGAAGCCTTCGCCGACATGATACTGGCCGCGATAGGGCATGAAATTGCCCGCCGCCCATTGGCCGGTCGCGCCCAGCGCATCGGCCTGGATGACACCGCCCTGCTCGTGGCGGTATTCGCCGCCGAACGCCACCGCCACCGGACCGGCCGGCAGGCCGACCGGCAGCGTGCCCTGCATCGCCGCCGACAGCACGTCCTGGTTCAGCACGATGGTCTCATTGTCCAGGATGCCCGAGCTGGGATCGCGCCCCGGATTGACGTAGCGCAGCGCCATCTCGGAAGCGACATTGTCGCCCAGCACGTTCAGCGGCTGGCACCCTGCCGCGCCCGCGATTCCCTGCAGCAGCGCGCGACACTGGATCGAGCCAATGGGAAGCCCGCTGGCGCCCTGATTGGCGGCGGTGACGCGCACCGCATCGACCGCATAAGTCAGCCGCGATGCCAGGCTGTTGTTGGCAAGAACCTGGCGCTCGCGCACGCCGCCATGCTGGACATAGGCTTTCCAGCTCCAGTCATCGCCCAGCGCGCCTTCCAGCGTGAAGACGGCGCGCACCAGCGCGCGATTGACGGTGTTGCAGGGAAAGCCCACCGTCCGGCACAGCGCGCTGCGCGAATAGCTGCCCGCCGGCATGTTGTTGAGGTTCTGCGAACCGATGACGATCGCCTGGGCGGGCGTGGCCGCCGTGCCGGGCGTGCCCAGCCCCGCGTTGAAGCCGTTCGACAGCGTGCCGAACATCGCGGCGACCGCCGGGTCCAGCCACGGATTGTCGGGCCGGATGGTCAGCGCCGCCTGGCGCAGGCCGCCCAGGCTGCGCGAACCGGCCAGGCCGTAATTCAACTGCAGCGAGGCGCGCACCGTGTCGGTGATCTCATAGCTGCCATAGCCGAACAGCGCGGTGTGATTGTAGGGCACCGCCAGTGGCGTGAAGCGCAGCGCGCCGTTGCGCTCATTGTTGGTGCAGCCATCGTAACAGTTGGTGCCGAAAACGCTGCCGTAATGGAAAGCCGACACCGCGCCGTTGCCGGTGAACTGCAAGCCCGCCAGCGCGCCCGGCGCCAGGGTGGAGCCCGCCCCGCCGGCGGTGTTGGCGGCGATCAATCCGCCCTGCGTCACCTGGAGATTGCCGACATGATCCTGATGCACGAACAGCGGCCGGCCGCCGCCCGCCACATAGGCGGGGTTGCGCACCAGCGCGGTACCCTTCCACCAGCCCGCCTGGCCCAGGAATACCGCGTCGGGGCTGGCGGTGTAGTTGCCGCTGACGATCAGATGACCGCGCCCGTGTCCAAAGCCGGTGCCGAACGCGCCTTCCAGCGCCATGCGGCGATGATCGAAATTGGTGTCGTCGCCCAGCGTCAGGCTGGCCTTGCTGCCCTTGAAGTCCTTGTCCAGCACCAGGTTGACCACGCCGGCCACCGCGTCGGAGCCCCAGGCGGCCGAGGCGCCGCCCGTCACCACATCGATGCGCTTGACCAGCGTCGCCGGCAGGGTCGCCAGATCGACGCCGCCGCCCAGAAGGTTGGACGAGACCACGCGCTGGCCGTCGAACAGCACCAGGGTGCGCGCCAGGCCCAGATTGCGCAGCGCCACCGTATCCAGGCCCGCATCGCCCTGGCTGACGTTCAGCGCGTTGCCGCCATTGTTCAGCGACGGCGAGGCGCCGGTGGAGGGCAGCTCGCGGATCAGCTCGCCAATGTCGATCTTGGCGTCGCGCGCGATCTTGTCGGCGCCGATCGCGGTGACGGGGGTGGGCGCCTCATAGCCGGCCAGCGCGATGCGCGAGGCGGAAACCACGACGGTTTCGGGCGTCTCGTCCTGGGCGGCGGCGGGCATGGAAAGGGACGCAAAAGCGATGGCCGCAAGCAGCGGCGCGCGCGTCGAAGGCATGGTCGTGGCAGTCTCTGATAGGCTTCTGCCGGCCGATGTAGGATCGAAGGTATGAACAATTTGACACCTTGCGCCCGCCGATTGGCCCTGGAAGCGAAAGTTCCCCGGCCAGAGGAGGCTTTCGCGGGTTCGGCACAAAGCTGCCCCAATCGCGCTGTGCCAGGGTGGCGGTCATGACTGAAGGCTTCATCCCCGTGGGCGCGCCGGTGCATCGCCGGGTGATGAGCCGGCTGGAAACGGCGCTGGCGGCCCGCCGCAATGTGCTGGAGATCATTCCCGCCCTGGCCTATCGCCAGCCCATCGTGTCGGGCGAGATGCTGATGCGCTGGCACATGCTGGCCGATCCGGCCGGCTATCGCCGGGTGATGAGCGACAACCTGGCCAACTATCCCAAGTCCGAGATCATGCGCCGGATGCTCAGGCCCGCCATCGGCGACAGCCTGTTCAACGCCGAAGGCGCGGACTGGCGCTGGCAGCGCCGGGCGGTGGCTCCCGTCTTCACCCACCGCAATGTCGTGGCGCTGGCTCCGGCCATGACCGCCACCGCCGAACGCGCCAGCGCGCGCCTTGGCCGCGGCCGCCGCGCCGAGATGGTGCATGAAATGCTGACCGCCACCTTCGACGTGATCTGCGACGTGGCGCTGTCGGGACGCGAGCATTTCGATGCCCGCGTCTTCGGCGCCGCCATCACGCGCTATTTCCACACCGCGGGCCGCGCCTCGCTGCTGGATTTCCTGGGCGTGCCGCAATGGTTTCCCCGTCCCGGCGAAATTCTCGCGGGCAGCTCGGTCAGGACCATGCACGACATGGTGGCCGGCGCGATCGAGGCGCGGCGGCATGAAGAATCGCAGACGGGCCGCGGCAGCGACCTTCTGGATTACATGCTGGCGGCCGAGGATCCCGAAACCGGCCAGCGCATGAGCCCCGAGGACCTGGTCTTCAACATGCAATTCTTCATCGTGGCGGGACATGAGACCACGGCCCTGGCGCTGGCCTGGGCGCTGTACCTTCTGGCCAACAGCCCGCAGCAACAGGAACGCGCCCGGCGGGAAGCGCGTGCGCAACTGGGCACACGCGCGGCGGGCGCCGCCGACCTGGGGGCGATGGCCCTCATCACCCAGGTGCTGGAGGAGACGATGCGGCTTTACCCGCCGGTGGGCCTTTTGGCGCGCACGGTGCTGGCCCAGGACGAATTGTGCGGACGGGCGATCAAGCCGGGCGACATCCTGTTCCTGCCGATCTGGGCGCTGCACCGCCATGAGATGTGGTGGGACCGGCCGGAGCGTTTCGATCCCGCCCGCTTCGATCCCGACAATGTCGATCCGTCACGGCCGCGCCGCGACAAGTTTCAGTACCTGCCCTTCGGCGCGGGACCACGCGGGTGCGTCGGCGCCAACTTCGCCATGATGCAGGCGTCCATCATCCTGTCGACCCTGCTGGCGCGCTTCCGCTTCACGCCGCTGGCGCCGGGCCCCAAACCGATCATGGCGATGACGGTGCGCCCCGATCCCGGCGTCTTCCTGGCGGTCGAGCCATTGGCCTGAACGCCGCTTTGAAAGGCCGCGCCGTCACGCATCACGCCTATATGGCTTGGGAGCCGAGGCGATTTTTTCAGTAGCTGACGGTGACCTGTGTCAAGGATGGCGTTGGCTTGCTCCCAGGCTCCGCAAGAGCCGAAGCTCCTTCGAGGAAAGGCGCGGAGCTGCGGTCGCCCTCCCATTCGCGCTGGCGCTGGCCGCCGCTTGGCATTCAACAGCACCGCTTTGCGGCGCAAACACATGAATCGATCCCGACCGCCAAATACTTTTGTCTGGATGCCGGTGTCTTCGCCTGCCGCGCGGCGGCACGACGCTGGCGCTGGCCGCCGCTTGGCATTCAACAGCACCGCTTTGCGGCGCTGTTGAATGGTGGGCGGTATAGGGATCGAACCTATGGCCCCTACCATGTCAAGGTAGTGCTCTCCCGCTGAGCTAACCGCCCACGCCGCCCGCGCCCGGACAGGCGCCGACAGGGCGGCTTCTATAGCGTCGGAGGGGGTAAGGGACAAGTCCGGCCGGTATGGGCGGGAAATTCCGGCCAAAGCCCGAAAAAAAAGAGGCCCTCTCAGGCCGCCGCCAGCATCCGGCCCACCTCGGCCACGATCTCGCGCAGGTGGAAAGGCTTGGACAGGACCTTGGCCTGCTTGGGCGCGCCCGAGGACGGGTGCAGCGCCACCGCGGCAAAGCCGGTGATGAACATGATCTTCAGCCCGGCATTGCGCTCGGCAGCGCGCTTGGCCAGTTCGATCCCGTCCATTCCCGGCATCACGATGTCGGTCAGAAGCAGGTCGAAAACCGCCTCCCGCATCGCCTCCCATGCCTGGGCGCCGTCGCCGAAATCGCTGACCTGATGGCCGGCCTTCACCAGCGCCGCCGCAAGGAACTTGCGCAGGGATTCGTCGTCTTCCGCCAGAAGGATATGCGCCATGTCCGCCCGTCCGCCCGTGGCCATCAAAGCGCATCTTGCCGCGAGGGTAAACCGTCGCCCGATTGCCGGTGTTACGGGCTTGCCAGCATGGGGCATGGATGCTTCCCTGTCGGTGGGCATATCCCGAATCGTCCCTCGTGGAGATCATGGCAGACTTCCAGGACTCCTCAGATGCCTCGGACCCGTCCTTCCGCCTGGAACGGCCGGCTTGCCAGCGTGTGCCCTTCCTGTTCGCCTCGCCCCATTCGGGACGGCGTTATCCGCAAAGCCTTTTGAATCGCAGCCGGCTGGACGCACTGACCTTGCGCCGGTCGGAAGACGCCTATGTCGACGAACTGTTTGCGGGCGTGACGGCTCTGGGCGCGCCCCTGCTGGCCGCGGAATTCCCCCGTGCCTGGCTGGACGTCAATCGCGGCATCGCCGAACTGGACCAGGCGATGTTCGACGCCCCACTGACCGTGCCCGTGGATGCGCCCGGACCGCGCGTGGCGGCGGGGCTTGGGGTCATCCCCCGCATCGTGCGCGACGGACAGGAGATTTACTGCGGCAAGCTCGACAGGATGGAGGCGGAGCGCAGACTGGCGCGCTTTTACCGGCCCTATCACCAGGCGCTGGACGCGCTGGTCGAGGAAACGCGCGCGCGTTTCGGGATCGCGGTTCTGATCGACTGTCATTCCATGCCGTCGGCGCTGGCGGTGCCCGATGTCGTGCTGGGCGACCGCTATGGCGCGTCGGCCGGCGCCGGCCTGGTCCGCCGCCTCGAGGAAGCTTTTGTGCGGGCCGGCTTCAGCGTGGCGCGTAACACCCCATACGCGGGCGGCCATACCACCGTGCGCCATGGCCGGGTGGATGAGGGCTGCCACGCGCTGCAAATCGAGATCAATCGCGCCCTCTACCTGCATGAAGAGCGGGTGAGCAAAAAACCGGGCTTCCAGATTTTACGCGCGCGGCTGGAAAAGGTGATGGCCGAGCTTGTCGCCATTCCGCTGGCCGGCCTCGGTTCGGCCGTTCCCGAAGCTGCCGAATAGACCGCTCCAGGAGTCGGATTGCGGATCGAAAAAAATGGCCGCCCGATGAGAGCGGCCAAGTTCAGGGAGGAAACGCCCAGGAAGGGCGGCGGCTTCGCGATCAGGGATCGCGATACCGCGCTGCAGCAATATGCAGGATCGGGGGCCGCCCCGCAAGAGGAGAATCGCTCTTATTTGCGCTGTATGTCCCGCCATATCCAACGGAAATTTAAGCGGTCCTGCCCGGAAAAACGGCCATTTGCTGAAACCGGCGTCAGTTGTGCGTCGCAATAAATGGCAGCCGCCCGCCGGGTTGCGCAAGGCAGGCCTCGCGCCGGGGACGGCGCGCTCCAAAGCGGACGACTGATTGAAAGCTGTAGGCTTGCCGAAGATATTCGGGGCAGAAGGAGATTCCGCACTGGGCCTGTCACCCTCAGGGGCATGCGACGAGCAGCCGGGCCGCGTCCGGTCCGGCCCGGGTCGCGCTCGTACCTGCCCGGGAAAAACCGTCTGATGCCGGACCCCATCCCCGGCGCCGCGCCGCCTCTGAAGATCCTGATCGTGACCGACGCATGGACGCCGCAGGTCAACGGCGTGGTCCGTACGCTTGAGATACTGTGCCGGGACCTGGAAGCGCTCGGCCACACCGTAAGGCTGATCACGCCCGCGGGCCGATTCTCCATGCCGCTGCCCACCTATCCGGAAATCCGGGTGGCCCTGTTCCAGAAGCGCGCCCTGAAGCGCGAGATCGCGGCATTCGCCCCCGATGCCATCCACATCGCCACCGAGGGCGCGTTGGGACTGACGGCGCGGCGCATCTGCCTGGAGCATGGCATCGCCTTTTCCACGGCTTTTCACACGCGCTTCGCCGAATATGTCCATGCCCGTTTTCCGCTTGTGCCCGAAAGCCTGATCTGGCGCTGGCTGCGCTGGTTCCACCAACCCGCCACCGCGGTGATGGTGGCCACCGCCACCCTGCGCCATGATCTTCTGGCACGGGGATTTTCGCACCTGCGGCTGTGGTCGCGCGGAGTGGATGTGGACCGCTTCCGCCCCATCGGCGGGATGCGCCATCCCTTTGCCGGCCCCATTTGGCTTTATGTCGGGCGTGTGGCTGTGGAGAAGAACATCGAAGCCTTCCTGGCGCTGGACCTGCCCGGGACCAAGATCGTGGTGGGCGATGGCCCCGCAAGGGCTGGGCTGGAGCGCAAATATCAGGAGGCACGCTTCCTGGGCGAGGTAACGGGCGAGGAATTGGTCCGGGTCTATGCGGGCGCGGACGTCTTCGTTTTTCCCAGCCGGACCGACACGTTCGGTCTCGTGCTGCTGGAAGCCCTGGCCTGCGGGCTGACGATAGCGGCCTATCCGGTAGAGGGCCCCCAAGACGTGGTGGGCGGACCGGACGGCGCCAAGGTGGCGGTGTTGGACGAGAATCTGGGCCAGGCCTGCTTCAGGGCCTTGGCACTGCGGCAGCAGCACCCGGATGCCCCGCGCGGCTTCGCGCTTGCTCGTTCCTGGCGCGCCTGCACCCTGCAATTCCTGCGCAACATCATAGTGGAGCCGGACGCCGACTAGCGCCTGCGCACTGAGGTAAGCCCTTCCTGGAACAGGGCTTATCGAAACGGCGCCGGTACGCTAGAACCGCATCATGCAGTCCCGGTTCCCGAATTCATGACCAGGCCGAACGCCCGACTTTCGACCCGCGAAGTGGTGTTCCTGGGCCTGGTCCTGCTGTTCTGGGCAGGGTTCGTGCTTCTTCTGGGCAAGGACACATCCTGGGATTTCCGCAATTACCATTGGTATGGACCTTATGCGCTGCTGAACCATCGCATGGGGATCGACGTCGCGGTGGCTCACCAGGCCAGCTATTACAATCCCTATCTGGACGTGCCGTTCTATCTGCTGGCCACCCATACCCACGCATGGATCGCGCTGGCGGTGCTGGGGGCCGTACAGGGCGCCACCGTCATTCCCCTCTATTTGATGGGCCGGTCCCTGCTGGCGTTGCCGCTGAAACCGGCGGACGCCAGGATCGCGGCAGGCGGCCTTTCGGTCCTGGGGCAAGTGGGGGCTTTGACCCTGACGGAGTTCGGGACCACCTATTACGACAATGTCATGGCCGTCTTGGTGCTGAGCGGCCTTTGCATCCTGGTGGTCAACCGCCAGGCGCTGCGGCAGGGATCGCCCATCAAGGCGGCGGCCCTGTCGGCCGCGGCCGGCCTGATCACGGGCATGGCGATGGGGCTGAAGCTGCCGGAGATGCCCTATTGCGTTGGCTTTGCGGCCGCTCTGTTGGCGGTCGGCGGCAGCCCCCGCCAGATTGCGATCCGCCTGGCGGCCGGCGGCATCGCGGGGCTGATCGGCTTCGCTGTCTTCTCCGGTCCCTGGATGCTCTACATGTGGCATCTGACGGGCAATCCGGTCTTTCCCTATTTCAACGAATACTGGAAGTCGCCCTTGGCGCTGCCCGCGCCCTATCGCGACCTGCGCTTCGTCCCTACGCATTTCTGGCAACAGATCCTTTTCCCTTTCCTGTTCACCTTCGACTGGCACGTCGCCAACGACCTGGGCTTCCAGGACATCCGCGCGGCGCTGGTCTATCTGTTCGTGCCGGTCGCCGCGATCGCATGGCTGCTGCGCCGGGAAAGCGCCGAGCCTTTCCTGGACAAGCGCGGCATCCTCATTCTGTTCGCCTTCGCAGCGGCCAGCTATATCGCGTGGCTCCGCTTCTTTGCCATCTACCGCTACGCCATCCTCTTCGAGATGCTGGCGCCGCTGCTGCTGGTGGGAGCGGTGGGGCTTTTGCCCTTTACGCGCCGCATCCGCTACATGATGCTGGCAGGGCTCTGCGCATTGTGCCTGATGACAGCCCGCAGCGATTTCCTGGAACGGGCGCCTGTCGAGGACCCTTATATCCAGGCCGCGCTTCCGCCCATTCCCGATCCCGCGCACACGATGGTGCTGATGACGGGGGACGCGCCGATGGGCTTCATCGCCACCACCTTGCCGCCGGAAATCCCGGTGCTCCGGATAGACGGCTGGATGGTGCAGCCGCGGGACGGCACGCTGATCACCAGGCGGATGAAACGCCGCGTGGCCCGGCACCTGAAGGCGGGCCAGCCCCTCTATCTGATCTCCGACGCCACCGACATGAGCCGCGCCCGTGATGCGCTGGCCGATTATGGCCTTGCCATCCGCTGGTCCGAATGTCAGCAATTCGACACCAACCTGGTGGGGCTGTACCAATGGTGCCCTCTGGCCAGGCGCATGTGACAAGGCATCCGAAGCTGGCAATGAAGGTCGCGGTCCTGATCCCCTGCTATAACGAGGAAGCGGCCATCGCCACGGTGGTTGGCGATTTCCGCGCCGCGCTGCCCGATGCCGCCATCTATGTCTATGACAACAATTCCCGCGACCGGACGATGGCGCGCGCCGCCGCGGCGGGCGCGGTGGTGCGCCGCGAAGCCCGGCAGGGCAAGGGCAATGTGGTGCGCCGCATGTTCGCCGACATCGAGGCCGACATCTATGTCCTCGTGGACGGCGACGATACCTATGATGCGGCCGCCGCACCGGGCATGATTCAGCAAATGCTGGGCGAAGGCGCCGACCTTCTGACAGCAAGGCGGGTCCATTCGCGCGCGGACGCATACCGACGTGGCCATCTCTTCGGCAATCGCATGCTGACCGGCCTGACATCGGCCCTGTTCCGGGTGAGGCTTTCCGACATGCTGAGCGGCTATCGCGTCTTCTCGCGCCGCTTCGTCAAAAGCTTTCCCTTCACCGCAGAAGGCTTCGCCATCGAGACCGAGCTGACGGTCCATGCGGTGCGCCTGATGATGCCGATGACCGAGATGGACACGCGCTACAAGGAGCGGGCGGCAGGCTCGGTCTCCAAGCTCAACACCTGGCGCGACGGTCTGCGCATCCTGGGAACCATCGCCTATCTGCTGCGCGAAGAGCGGCCGCTGGTTTTCTTCTCGTCCATATTTCTTGCCTTCGCACTGGCCTCGATCGCCGCCGGCGCGCCCGTGGTGACCGACTATCTGAGGACCGGCCTGGTGCCGCGCCTTCCCACGGCGGTATTGGCCACCGGGCTGATGGTGCTGGCGTTCCTGTCGCTGACCTGCGGGCTGATCCTGGACACGGTGACCCGCGGCCGCTGGGAAGCCAAGCGCATGGCCTATCTCGCCATTCCCGGCCCCAAGGCGCTGGAAGAAGAACTGGTGCGACAGGACGCCGGCCCATGAACCCTGCGAGGCGGCTGCTGTCGTGGCTGGCTCGGCAGTCCCTTGTGCGATTTGCCGTGATTGGCGCCCTGGGCATGCCGGTCGATTGGGGCATGTTGCAGTTGATGGTGCATCAGGGAACTGGCCCTTATTGGGGGCGGGCGATTTCCTGGCTTTGTGCCGCCAGCTTCACCTGGGCCGGCAACCGGTATTTCACCTTCCGCCAGGCCCGCGCCAAGGGCGGCGTCGCCATTGTCCATGAGTGGGTGCGCTTCCTGGCGGCCAATGCAGTCGGCGGCCTGGTGAATGTCGGGCTCTATTCGGTGCTGGTGCGCTTTGCCCCTCCACCCTTCAACGGCCTGACGGTGGCGCTGGTGTGCGGTGTCCTGCTGGGGCTTCTGTTCAACTTCACGCTGTCGCGAGCAGTAGTCTTCCGTGGGCGACGAAGGCCCTCCGTTCCGTTCGAAGGACCGATCTGACGGCAATGGCGGGCAACGAAAAAGGCGCCGGAGCGAAACCGGCGCCTTTCTCAACGCTTGCCGTCACTTTCAGCGGCGGGCCGCCAGCGACCACAGATGCGCGATCATCGCATCCTTCTGGGGTGACTTCACCGCGGCGAACGCCTTGACCGCATCAGCCTTCTGTCCGGCCGCCAGATAGGCCTGGCCCAGGCGGATGCGGGCATTGGCTTCATCCCTCAGGGGCTTTTTCAGCGCATCCTGGATCACGCCGATCGCCTGCTTGGCCTTGCCTTCGCCGATCATGTTCTCGCCGACGGCGACCAACGCATCGCCCTGAGGCTGCTTCTGGGCGTCGGCGAGGCTCTTGGCCTCACTGGCGGCATTGCTCGCCGCCTGACTCTTCGCCAATTCCAGCAGCTTCTTGGAGCGGTCGTCGTTGAGCACTTTGGCATCGAAGCCCTTCTGCAGCACATTTTGCGCCTCCGCGGCCAGATGCAACTGCAGCGCCAGCTGCGCCAGCAGTATGTATTCGTCCTTGGTGTTGATGTTGCCCGTCATCAGGCGCAGCCGGTTGACGTCCAGCGTATTGTGGTCCGAAAGGCCCTTGGAGCGCTCGGACAGACGCAGCAGGTTCTTCCAGTATTCGGGCTTGCCGCTGTGGGCCACCAGCGTTTCCAGCGCCGCACGCTGGGTATCGTCATCGCCGGCGTCGTAGGCACACCGCATCAACAGTTCCAGGGTCGCATCGTTCGGCGACTTGAAGTTGCTCTTGATATAGCGAATGCAGCCTGCCGCATCGTGCGACAGGTAGTAGGACTGGGCGATGATCTGCATCGCATTGGCATCCAGCGCCCCGACCTTCCTGAGGGCTTCCTGATCGGCGATCACCGCCTTGTAGTTCTTGGCGTTGTAGTCATTGGCGAACTTGGCCTTCGCGCCTTCCTTGGTGCTCGTATCGCCCGACTTGATCGCGATATACTGACGCAACTGGTTGATGATCGCCGCATCGTCGGGGGTGGACTTCACCTTGTCGGCATCGTTCAGCTTGGCGGAGGCCGCCTTGTAGTTGCCCGCCTGGGCAAGCGACTGGGCTTCCTTCAGCAGGGGACCGACCTTGGCGCTGACCGTCGCGGCCTCGGCCGGAAGGGAGCTGACTACGGAAACGGCGCCCACGGCGGCGGTTCCCATCAGGATCGCAGTCAAAGCGGCACGCAGTTTACTGGCAGTCATAACAAGACCTCATTTCGTATAGTCTTAAAAAGGGGAAAGCGTGCGGGAACGCCGCACGCTTTCTCAACCCGCGGCCATGTCCCTCACGGCCTTAATTATACTGATCAATTCCCGTGAAGCCAATATGAGTCACGCCCAAACGCTGCGCGTCCGCGAGCACTTTCGCAACCGCGTCATACTTGGCCAGCCGGTTCGGATTGACGTGAATTTCCGGCTGCGGATCCTTCCTGGCCGCATCGAGGAAATAGGCGTCCATCGTCGCGCGGTCGACCGGCACCGTATTCCAGGTGATGGTGCCGTCAAAGTCCACGCCCAGCTCCACCGTTTCGGGCATGACGGTCGGCGGCGTTGAATTGGGCGCCGGCATGTCAAGCTTCACCGCATGGGTTTGGATCGGAAGGGTAATGATCAGAAGGGTGAGGAGAACGAGCATCACGTCGATCAACGGCGTGGTGTTCATCTCCACCATTACCTCGCCTTCGCTCTTCTGGCCAACACTCATTGCCATGATGAATTACCTCAATAGCTGTCGGCTTCCAGGGCGTGGGGTTCGGTGATGAAGCCCACTTTCTGGATACCGGCCTGTTGGCAGGCAAGGATGACTCGGCCGATCGCCTCGAAGCGCACATTCTTGTCGCCGCGAATATGCACTTCAGGCAGGGGCCGCCCGGCTGCAACCGCCGACCGCAGCGCATTCACGAAGTTCTCGCGCATCGTGTTCCGGTCGATCGGCTGGTTGTTGTAGTAGAAGTTCTCGTCCTTATCGACGGCGATCACAATATTCTCAGGCTTGGTCTGCGTGACGATATTGCGATACGTCGGCAACTGGACGGGCACCGTCTTCACGATGACCGGGATGGTGACCAGGAAGATGATCAGCATCACCAGCATCACGTCCGTAAGCGGCACGACGTTGAGGTCGGTATTAATCGACAGCTCGTCGTCCTCTACGGCGTGTTGGACGTCAATTGCCATTGGATGGACTCCGCTTGAAAGATGCTATCCGCAAAGTCCTACTTGCTCTTGCTGATCAGGTAGGCCTGCAGGTCGCCCGCGAAGGCGCGCAGCTTCTCGGTGATCACCTTGTTGCGACGGACCAGGTAGTTGTAGAGCAGCACCGCCGGAACCGCGACGGCCAGACCCAGGGCGGTCATGATCAGGGCTTCACCCACCGGGCCGGCGACCTTGTCGATCGAGGCTTGGCCGGCGACGCCGATACCGATCAGTGCGTTCAGAATGCCCATGACGGTGCCGAGCAGACCGACGAACGGGGAGACCGAACCCACCGAACCCAGGAAGGTCACGCCACCCTGCAGACGGGCATTGGCGTCTTCCAGCTGACGGGTCAGGCTCATGCCGATCCAGTCATTCAGGCCGACCAGCGAGGTGCCGCCCGACGAAGCCTTCAACCCCGCCTCGGCGATGCTGCGGAACACCGACGTCTTGGGCAGCTTTTCCACCCCTTCCGACAGGGTGGCCGAAGTCCAGAACTTCTTCTCGACCGTGCTGGCCTGACCCAGAATGCGCTGCTGGTCGATCCACTTGGTGAAGAAGATGTACCAGGTGCCGGCCGACATGAAGCCCAGCACGATCAGGATCGCCTTGGAGATCCAGGTACCCTCGGTCCAGATGTTGGACAGACCGTAAGGGGTCGATTCATTGGCGGCGGCAACCTGGGCGGCGGCCGCATTCTTGGCCGCATCGTTCGGGGCGGCTTCCTGGGCCATCGCCACCTGGACCGGCGCAATGCTGGCGACCGGGGCCATCGGGCTCAGGCTGGACATGAAGACGACAGCGAGAGCGATCGCCAGTTTCTTGAAGGTCATTTTCCTAACTCCGTGTGAAACAGGTTCGTTGATTGAAGGCTTGATTTTTACTTGCCCGCGTTACCGGGCGTCTTTGAGATTCCAGGTGACACTGACGAGAGTCTTGGCCTCGTGCGGCGTGCCGTTCAGCGTGGGCGGCTGCCAGCGCCAACGGGCCTTGATCCAGTCGCAAGCCGCGTTGTCGAGACGTTCCGAGCCGCTGCTCTTGTTGATGGAACATTCCGTCACGTGGCCGTCCGTATTGATCGTCACTTGGACCAGGCTCGTACCCTGCTCGCCCAGGCGCACCGAAATCGGCGGATAGGGTGGCTGGGTATGCGTACGCATGACCGGGCGCAACGGATCGTTGGTGATGGTCGGCCGCGGCGGCGCCGGCGGCGGCGCCGGCGGCGGCTTGGGCGCCGTGGTGACCGGTGGCGGCGGCGCGGTGGCAACCTGGAATTCCGGGACGATGGCAACCGGCGGCGGCGGCTTCACCAGGTCCGGCGGCGGCGGCGGCGGCGCCTTCGGGATTTCCTTTTGGGTATCGACCGTGGCCTTGATCTCCTGAAGCTGCTTGATCAGGGCGCCCTGATTGAGCGCAACGATAAGACCGGTGATCGCCAGGACGTGGATGGCCACCACAATGGCGATGCTGGTCGCCCGGCTGGTGGCACTTTTCTTGCCGACATTCAGATGATTAGGACGTTCCATGTTCTCACTCGTGTAGACAAGAAAAAGCCCGGCACGCTACGGCGCCTGGGCCGGACAGTTCAGTGCAGACCGATATTCTTTCAGCCCGGCACCATAGCCTGACGCCACGCCGGTCGCTCTTAAAGCAACCGCCCTCAAACTTGGCAAGAGGGGATTAGGCTTCTTCCACGCGACAACAACATCATCCCACCTTGCGCATAAGGCGCAAGGCGTTTCCGGGCCGTGGCCCGCAACACGATCCGGGCCTCTATCTCGCAAACGCAGCATAACGGCAGCATTTATTAAGTCCCCAACTGTATGGGAAGAATCGTTCCGGCTACCATCCGATTGCTGTTACTGCGTACAAAGCGTGAGGGAAAATCCGGGCTATCGGTTCTGGTTCCCATGCGGCAATATCGCTTTTCCAAGCGATGGATGGCGCGGCGACGATGAGCGCTAACATCGTCGCAACAGCTTCTTGCCGGCTACAATTTGGGAAACAAATACCATGCGATATCTGCACACGATGGTGCGAATCTCGAATCTGGATTCGTCGCTGGACTTCTATTGCGACAAGCTGGGGTTGAAAGAAGTAAAGCGCATCGAGAACGAAAAAGGCCGATTCACACTGGTTTTCCTGGCCGCGCCCGAAGATGCCAAACGCATGGCCGACGATCCGGCCGGCGTCGAAAGCCCGCTGATCGAACTGACCTACAACTGGGATGAAAAAGGCTATGGCGGCGGACGGAATTTCGGGCACCTGGCCTATCGGGTCGACGATATCTACGCCCTCTGTGAGAAGCTGATGGCCGCCGGCGTCACCATCAACCGCCCGCCGCGCGACGGCCACATGGCTTTTATCCGTTCGCCAGACGGTATCTCTATCGAACTGCTGCAGGATGGCAGCCTGCCGCCCAAAGAGCCCTGGCTCTCCATGCCCAATACGGGAAGCTGGTAGCGCGCGTGGATTTCGGTTCGGACAATGCCTATGGGGTGCTGCCCCAGGTGATGGCGGCGCTGGAACGCGCCAATCGCGGCCCGGCGCGCGCCTATGGCGGCGATGCCGCCACGCAGGCGCTGACGCCCCTCTTCTCAAACCTGTTCGGGCGACAGGTGGCGGTCCATCCGGTCTTTACCGGCACCGCCGCCAACGCCCTGGCGCTGGCGACGCTGACCCCGCCGCATGGCGCGATATTCTGCCATGCGGCCAGTCACATCATGAAGTCCGAATGCGGCGCGCCCGAATTCTATGCCCATGGCGCCAAGCTGATCGGCATTGCCGGCCCCCAGCAAGGCCCGATGGCCGGCAAATTGACCGCCGAAGCCATTGCCGAGGCGATCGACACCTTGCCGAGGGGCTTCGTACACAGCGTCCAGCCTTCCGCCGTGTCGCTTTCACAGCCTACGGAGCTGGGCACCGTCTATGGCCTGGACGAGCTGGCCGAGATCGCCAAGGTCGTGCACGCCCGCGGCCTGAAACTGCACCTGGACGGGGCACGGTTCGCCAATGCCCTGGCGTATCTGGATGAGACGCCGGCCGCCGCCACATGGCGGGCAGGGGTGGATGTCCTGTCTTTCGGGGCCAGCAAGGGCGGCACCATGGGAGCGGAAGCGGTTGTCTATTTCGACCCGGCCGATACAGCCGATTTCGAATATCGCCGCAAGAAGGGCGGTCACCTGGCCTCGAAGACGCGCTTCCTCTCTGTCCAGCTCGAGGCCTATGTGACGGACGGTCTGTGGCTGGAAAGCGCCAGGCGCGCCAATGCCCTGGCCCGGCGTCTGGCCGAAGGACTGTCGCGGGTGAAGGACATCCGCCTGCCGGTGCCGGTCCAGACCAACATGGTGTTCGCAAGCATGCCCGTGCCCCTGGCGCAGCGCCTGCGCCAGGCCGGGGCCTGTTTCTATGACTGGCAGGCGGACGGTGACGGCCGGGTGCTGGCGCGGCTGGCCACCGCCTTTGCCACGCCCGATGAGGCGGTGACGGACTTGGTGGAGATCGCGGCTGCCGGCTAGATCCTGGCCAGAAGCGTGATGATGCCGACCTGGGTGGTCGATCCGTTGGAGCCGCGCACCCAGTCATACTGGCCGCCCAACTGCCAGGTGTCGGTGTTGGCGCCGATCCCCAGCCCCAGGATGGTGTTGCCCTGGTCCGGGTCGGGGCCCACGAACTTGATCGTGTTGTTCACGGTGCCCAGGCCGCCGGTGGATACGAAGCCGGCCTTCAGCTTCACCGGCGAGCCGATCAGGTCGTAGCGATAGCCGACGCGCGCTTCGGGAGCCAGCTCCACGCCCCAGATGTTCAGCGGCAGGCGGATGTCGGCTCCCAGCGCGGTGCGCAGCGAGTTGGCGTAATAGGGCGCGACGGCGAGGTCCATGCCGCTGCCGCCGCCATTTTCCGTATAGCCTTCCTCGCGCAGCACCAGCCCGTCCAGGCTGATATGCGGATCGATCTGGAAGCCCAGATATTTCAGCATCACCCCGCCCTTGGCGCCCAAGGCGCCCATCAGGCCGGGACGCTTGCTTTCGGCGGTGCGATTGATGGACGAGACCGAGAGCGTGCGGCTGCCGGTGAAATTGCCATAGGCCAGGCTGGCCTGACTGTCGAAGAAGACATGCCGGCCGCTCCACTCGCTATAGGCGGTGAGCATGTACCATTCCGACTGGGTCTTGGAGGCGCGCGGCAGCGATTCCACGATGTCGCCGGAATAGAAGGTGAAAGCGCCGCCATACCAGCCGCCGCGCGGCGAGCCGCCATCCAGGCCCAGCACAAAGCCGAAGCCGTGGTCCTTGTAGGCGGTCAGGGCGCCCGAGCCGCTCACCTGGCCCTTGTTGCTGATCTGGCCGGTGAATTCCTCGCCCCACAGGGTCATCTCGCCCGCGGTGTGGGAGAAGTGCCGCAGCAGCCGCTGGCGCGCGGCCACCGGACCGGTGGCCTGGTCGGTCAGCATGATCGCCACCTGCCGGGCGCCGCCCGACACATCGGGCCCGAATTGCGAGAAGACCTGCTGGGCCGCCTGTTGCGATTTGGGGATGTTGATGCCGCTCGAAGGCACGTTGGCGGTGTTGTACACCGTCATGCTGCTGGCGATGGCCGCGCCCAGCTCATTGTCGTTGGTCAATGCCTGCGCGGCATAGGGGAACACGATCCTGGCGTCGCCCGACAGGTTCAGGCCCGCCGTGCCGTCGGCATTGGTGGCGCCGGTGGAGCGCGGCAGAAGCGTCAGCTCCAGGGTCTGGTCGCCATTGCCCAGGGTCAACGGATCGCCGTTGACGTTGCCGTTGGCGGCGGTGATGGCGCCATCACTGTTGTAGCCCACTTCGTTGGGGTCCTCGAACAGGAAGGGCGTGTTCTGGCGCAATATGCCGTTCTGCGTGGCAAGGCTGGAATCGACGATGGCGTTGGTGCTGCTGATCAGCGTGATCTTCTGCGGCGTCGGATTGGCCGTGCTTTGCGCCGTGTTGCCCGAGGAAACGAAGCTGCCGAACTGCAACGCCAGCGTCGCACCCGACAGATCGGCATTGTCGGCCTGGATCACCGGCGTGGAGCTGGTGGTGTTCTGGCCGATGGTCAGGCCCAGCGTGCTGCCCGTTTCGGCCTTAAGGGTCGCGACGTTCATCGAGCCGGTGCTGGCGGTGTTGGCGACGAACAGATAGCCGTTGGGAGCCACCGTCACGTTCAGCGCGCTCGGACTGGCCAGGATCGTGCTGTTGACATAGCCGAAGCTGCCGATGTTCAGCGTGTGGCCGGTGCCGGAACGGAAGTCGATGATATTGGCCGTGGTCAGGGGCGGCGCCCCCCCGCCCTGGGTCTGCTCGGTCATCGCGATCACAGCCCAGTTCGAAGCGTTGTTGGTGATGGTGGGCGTGTTCGGGTTGGCGGCGGTGCCGCCGTTGCCGGTATTGCCGACATTGATGGTATCATTGTTGCTGGCCGTGCCGAACAGCACGTCGCCCAGGATCACGCCGCTATTGTCGATCTGGATGTTGGGTTTGGTGGAGCTTTGCAGATCGATGGCCCGCTGGACGTTGGACACCACCGCCCCCGCCGCCGGCGTCAGCTGCGTGTTGTTGGCCTGGATCACGCCGGAATTGATGATCGAGGACAAGGTGCCGGAGCGGTCGACGATCGCCTCCGACACCAGCGAGAAGGGCGCGCCGGCCTGGGCGATGTCCGCGGTCGGCGAGGTGGTGAAGGTCGTGACGCCCGCCAGGATGGAGGCGTTCCGCCCTACCTTGATCGTGCTCACGCTGGCGCCGTCCTCGATATAGACGCCATAGGCCGTGCCCTGGCCCATGCCCGAAACCTCGCCCTTGATGGTGGCGGGCGTATTCGTGGTGCTGTTGATCGCTTCGGCCTTCACCTCGATGGTGGGCACCGTCGCGAAGCCGCCAATGTCCAGGGCGGTCGCGGTGACGAACCGGTCCAGCCCTTGCGGCGGATTGGCCACGATCTGCGCCTGGTTGGTGGCGGAGGCTGCCGAAATCGTGCCGGTGTTGAGCAGGCCGCCGCCGGGATTGCCGTTGCCATCGACCGAGCTGCAGCTTCCGACCACCGCGCTGAGACAGGTGTAGTTGGTCGTCGAATTGCCGCGGATGGCGACGGCCATCGAGCTGACCTGGGCATCGGTCGGCGCAGCCTGGATCGTGCCGCGGTTGATGAAGGAGTAACCCGGATCGGTGCTGTCGACGGTGGACGGGACAGGGCCGATGACCACCGGGCCGCGCGGCGTGGTCTGGCTGGAATTCACCGACTGGAAAGGATCGATCAGGACGGTGGGCGAGGCCACCGTGCCGCTGGCCACAAGGTTGGCGGCGGTGATCGAGGAGGAACTTCCCGGACCGGCATTGACCACGCCGGCATCGACGCTGCCGCCGATCACCAGCGCCGAGCCGCTCTCCAGGTTGACGCCATTGGCCTTGCGGACGGTGGCCCCCGCCAGAGAGACGCTGCCGGTGTTGATGAGAGCGCCTTCGGAAAAGGTCGGGCAGGTAAAGCCGCTGGTGGGCGCGTTGGTGTCCGATTGGCAGCTATGGATGCCGCCGGCGGTGTAGATGCCGCGGATGCCGTTGCCGATGCCGGTGATGTTGGCGGAATTGAGCACATTGCCGTTCACCGTGCCGTCCAGGTCCAGCACGATGCCGCCGCCGGTGGTGGATTTGTCGGAAGGAAGCTGCGAGATGCTGCCGCCGATCAGGATGTTGTTGGTGACGCTGGTGCCCTGAGCGATATAAAGCGCGCTGGATCCGTCGCCTTTCAGCGACAGGGTCGAGGCGGGCGTGGTCACGATGGAGCCGCCGACCGAGGTGGAGCCGCCGGGCGACAGCGTGATCGGTCCGTAAAAAGTATGGCCACCCGATACCAGGATGCCGATCTTGCTGGTGCCCTGGCCTTGCAGGCTCATCAGCCCGTTGCTGGCGAAACCCGTGGCTGGCGGGAGGATGTTGCCCGCGGTCGTGTCGATCTGAAAGCCAGTGGCGCCCGTGGTGCCGTCATTGATCAGGCTGCCCTGATTGAAGACGAAATTGTTCGAATTCAGGGTGACGAGCGGGCTGGCCACCTTGGTGTTGATGGAACCGCCGGAGTCGATGTTGATGTCGCCGGAGGAGCTGGTGGCCAGGATCGTGTGCGTCTCGCTCGAGATCGTGGTCTGCGCCCGGGCGGGAAGCGGCGCCACCGGAAGAAGGGCAGCCGCCGACAGGGCAGCCGCAGCGGCGGAAAGCATCAAGCGGTGCTTGGTCAACTGAGCCTCTTTAAAATTTCGCCGACCGGGCGGCCCCGG
This sequence comes from Hyphomicrobiales bacterium, assembly GCA_040255825.1. Classification (GTDB taxonomy): domain Bacteria; phylum Pseudomonadota; class Alphaproteobacteria; order Micropepsales; family Micropepsaceae; genus Rhizomicrobium. The sequence continues at coordinate 124,473 of JBDZVS010000006.1, forward strand.
ACCGGTCAGATCCTTCGCTAGTCCCGGGTCCTTCGGAGCGGGTCAAGGCCCCTGCTCGCGCGGGTGTCGCTATACCGTTTTCCCTTCGCCCGGACACGATCCTTTTCCCCGCGGGGGACAGGCACGGTCCCGGCCCGCCTTTGTACCCGCCTATGGCCCCGGTTCAACAGCATTTTTTCCAGTCCTTATCCACCCGAAGGGGCTTGGCGCCGTCTTAATCGGGCGTTCACGCCCACTGACGCAGGATCGTGGCGTGAAAAAGGCGTAAGCAAGCGGGATTGCCTCATGACTCAGGCCCGGCATGCCGGTTTTGCCAAGCTCAGCCAGACGGATGTCAGCGCCGCCGCCGCACGGCATGAGATGCTGTATTCCGGCCGGATGGGTGGGGCGCGGGCGGTCTTCGCCTTTTGCGACCTGTCGGGCCTGGACCTTTCGGGCCGAAACCTGGCCGACGCCGACTTCACGGGCGCCATCCTGGAAGAAACAAATTTCGCAGCCGCCAAGCTGGATTCCGCCAGTTTCTTCGGCAGCGACCTCAGGCGTTCCAACCTGACCGGCGCCAGCATGCGCCGGGCCGACATGCGCGGGGCATCGTTGCGCGGCGCCAACCTGATCGGGGCGGACCTGTTCGAAGCGGACCTGCGCGAAGGCACCATTGCCGAAAAAGACAAATACGGAAATCTGCGGGTGCTCCAGCACGATCTGGGTCCGTCGGAAATGCCCGCCGCCATGATGAACAGCGCCAATCTGGAACGGGCCCGCATGACGGGCGCGGTGGCGGTGCAGGCCGATTTCACCGATGCGGTCATGAAGGGTGTTCGCCTGACGCGCGCCAATCTGCGCCAGGCGCGCCTGACCGGCGCCAATCTGGAAAATGCCGATTTATCCGGCTGCGATCTGACCGGCGCCGACATGGCGGGCTGCATCCTGATCGGCGCGCATATGGACTTCGCGACCACCCAGGGGACCGACCTGACCAGGACATTGCAGGAAACCGCCCCGCCGGACCCGGAAGCGCTGGAGCGTCTCGAGGCGATGCTGAAGGCCCATTCGCGCTGGGCCGAAAGCGAGGGCCGGGAGGGCTCCCCCGCCGACCTGACCGGCATGGACCTGCGGCACGTGACGGGTCTTTCCCACCGCAGCCTCACCGCGCTGATCGCACCGGGCGCACAATTGTATGGCGTGATACTGGAAGGGGCCTCCCTGCAGGGCTCAAACCTGGCCGGCGCCGACCTGCGCTCGGCCAAGCTCGGCGGCGCGGACCTGCGCGGCGTGAATCTGTCGGGAGCATTGCTCAATCATGCCGATCTGCGCGACACCAAGCTGGGGCCCTTGATGATCAGCAGCGCCCGGCTTCTGCCGGCGCGGCTGGACAATGCACAGCTGCGCTATGCCGATCTGCGCGGCGCCGATCTGCGCCGCGCGCGCCTGTCGGGCTGCGATCTGTCTTATGCAAATCTGGGCGATGTGGACATGCGCGACAGCGAAACCGATGGGGCGGATTTCTCGGGCGCCAAGCTGCCCATGCGCTTCGCCGGCCACCTGGCGGTCGCGACGGGCTGATCGCGCGGACGGCTTGGAACCTGAAAGGATCGGTGGGTTTCGATAAAGGGATTCGAGGGATCACTATTCCAGAGCGCGATCCGGGCGAGCGGATACCGGCACATGGACGGCCGGCATTAGAGAACTTCCTTGCCGACCGGGCCGCCGCGCTCGATTTCGGCATGGCGGTTCCGATTTCAATCCGCCCGAAAAATCCCGGCGCGGACACGGCCACCACCGACGAACAAAAAAGGGCGCCCCCTTGCGGGAGCGCCCTTTCCATTTGCTGGTCGATCGGTCAGGCCGCCTTGGCCCCTTCGATGGTCTTGAGCTCCGGGGCATTGATGGTGATGCGGCGGGGCTTTTTGTCTTCCGGCACGACTCGCTCCAGATCGACATGGAGCAGGCCGTTCTCCAGCCGCGCGCCCTTGACCTCGACATGCTCGGCAAGCTGGAAGTTGCGCTCGAAAGCGCGGCCGGCAATGCCCTGGTGGAGATAGGCGCCGGCCCTGCCGTTCGGACCGGCCTCTCCTTCGCGCCTTCCGGCAATGGTCAGGACACGATCCTTCACATCGACCGTAAGGTCTTTTTCGCCGAAGCCGGCGACCGCCACGGTGATGCGATAATTGTTTTCGTCGCTCCGCTCGATGTTATAGGGCGGATAGCCTTGATCGGATGCGGATTCCAGCATCTCGATCAGCCGGTCGAAGCCGACCGTGGAACGGAAAAAAGGCGAATAATCGAAACGCATGTGACAACCTCCTTGAAGCGTTGCAGGCGCCCGCCGGACATCCCGCGCGGGCCACTCGCCGGCCCCATCTGGCGGCCGACACACTGGAGATAGGATCGGCCGCAAGCCCTTCAAGGGCCCCGATCGGGCGCTTCGCATATCCACCCTCCCTGTCCCTGCCGGTTCCCGCCACACTCCTTCGCGGCGAGATGAAAGGCGATCTGCGCGTGGCGGTGAGGCAGGAGGTGGATAAAGGGGGAGGGTGGGAAAAAATGGTGCGCATTTGCCCGCCGGAAAGCTGGAAAAGAGGCACGGCAAGCGCTGGAAAGGTGCGGGGCCGGCCGGTTCGCTCCCGCCTGTGGCCGATCCGTCTGGCGGACCAGCCCGAAATAGTCTTAAGTGTTTGTATGGACTTGAAAAATATGCCGATGGTTCCCGCAGCAGCCTGTTTCGAACCTGTGCCCCTCCAGGCGGTGGGAGCGCGGCTGCGCGGCGCCCGCTTCTTCCCCGATCCGGCCATTGCGCGTCGCGGTGTCTGCGTGCTGCTGAACGGGCAGACGGAATTCATCGAAAAATATTTCGAAGTGATCGACGAACTGCGGACGCGCGGCTTTGCCGTCGTCACCATGGATTGGCGCGGCCAGGGGGCATCGGCGCGGGTTTTGGCTGATGGCCGCAAGGGGTTTGTCAGCGACTTTTCTGAATATGAAGAGGACCTGGGAACCCTTTATCACTGGCTGGTGGTTCCCTTGCTCGCGACGGGCGAGAAACCGGTGGCGCTGGCCCATTCCATGGGCGGGCACAATCTGCTGCGCTATCTGATCCGACGCCCCGGCAGCTTCGCCGCCGCGGCGCTGTGCGCGCCGATGATACGCGTGTCCTGGCGCGGGCAGCAGGAATGGCTGGTGCGTCTGGTCACCGCCGCACAGATGCGGCTGCGTAACGGCGCCGGTTGGGTGTGGGGGATGGAGAAGCGCGATCCCCTGACGATGACCTTCGCGCACCAGCTGGTCACCTCCGATCCCGATCGCTTTGCCCGCACCCAGACATTGCTGCGCGCGGATCCCGACCTGCGGCTGGCGGGCGCGACCTGGGCCTGGCTGGCGGCAGCTCTGAAATCCATGGACTGGCTGAGTGCAACGGGAAGGCCCGAATCCATCACCACCCCTTTGTTGCTGGTGGGCGCCGGAAGGGACCGCATCTGCCTGACGCCCGCTACCCGGGCCTTTGCCGGGCGGCTTCCACACTGCGAATATCTGGAAATCGCCGATGCCGGTCACGAGATCCTGATGGAGCGCGACGCCTTTCGCCACCGATTCTGGGATGCGTTCGACCGGCTCATGGACAAGCAAGCGCCGGCGTCCGGATGAGCGCTACCGGGACTGCGGCACAGCCCGATCCGGCGCGTGAACACCGGGTTGTTGGGCGGGGGTCGTATTGGCCACGTTCGGCGTCCCCTCGGGCTGGGGCGGAGCCGCCCCGTCCGGCGCCCGCGTCGACTGGTTGCGGCCAAACTGCGTCGCGTCCGAGGCAGGTTGCTGACTTTCCTGCACCGGCGGGGTCACCGTACTGGGTTGCGGCGCCGACCCCGGGGCGCTCTGCGAAGGCTCGCCCTTCATTCCGCTCGGAGCCTGATGGCCAGATTCCATTGCCGCCGGGCGGGGAGCGGCTTCTGCAAACTGCCGGGCTGGCATGGTGTTCGGAATTTGCGCGGCCATGATCTCCGGCCGGGGCGCCGGGTCGGACACGCTGTAGACAAACACACCTATGGCGCCCGCCAGAAGGAGCCCCCCCAGGGCAGCCACACTTCCGCCCCTGCTGTGGAACGCGCGGCGTTCAGACGAAATTACGCTGGAACTCTGTTCCGTACCTTCATTCAGATCCTGTATCATGCCTGGGCCGCACCCCCTGTCTTCGGGTTCTGCCCAAGGAAACGGAATCGTGGCGGTGAGGTTTCCCGTCGCCAACCAAGAGGGGACGGGGCAGCAATGCGGCGGCCGGAAAAAGCCCTAATTCCCTTTTCCGGCCAGCAGGGCAAGGACCTCATCTTGCACGCGCCGGTCGCCGCTCGCCAACAGAGGCTCGCCGTCGCGCCAGGGATCGCCATTCCAGTCGCTGACGATTCCGCCCGCGCCTTCAACCAGCGGGATGATCGCCGCGACATCCCAGTGCCGGAATGCGCCTTCCACGATCACGTCGATGAAGCCCATCGCCAGCATGGCGAAGATATAGCAGTCGCCATGATATCGGGTCAGCCGCGCCTTTGCCTTTACGCGGGCGAAGGCAGCCTGCTGGTTTTCGGTCATATAGGCGGAGGGATCGGTCGCGCACAGGGTCGCAACGGTGACGTCGTCGCAGGCGCGCACTTTCAGGGGCGTGCGCACGTCGTTCTGGATCAGCACGCTGCGGCTGTTCACGCCCAGAAAGCGTTCGCCCAGGACCGGCTGATCCAGGATGCCAAGCACCGGCACGCCATCTTTCTCCAGCGCGATCAACGAACCCCATTCATGCCGTCCGGTAATGAAGCAGCGTGTGCCGTCTACCGGGTCGAGTACCCAACGCCACCCCGATGTGCCTGATTTTTCGCCATACTCCTCGCCCAGGATGGCATCGTCAGGACGCTCGCGATCGATGATGGCGCGGATGGCGCGCTCGCCACCACGATCGGCCTCCGTTACCGGGTCGAAATCATGGCGCCCCTCTTTGTGGGCTACTTCGATCCGCTGACGGAAAAGAGGGCGAATGACGGCGCCGCTGGCATCGGCCAGGCGGTGTGCGAACTGGATCAGCTTGTCGTCCACGATCACGCGCAAATCTCCCGTTCAAGATATACTCCAAGCCACGGCGGCAAGGAACATGTCCGTATGTGCAGGGCACCGGAAAAGCGGCTGCGCGCCGGCAGGCCGAACGGCATGAAGAATGTACGGCGATCAAAAGCGCGCCGAGATACAAGGCCGGAACGCAAAATGTGCCGCTATTCCGCCGCTTGCTTCGCACGCTTGCGCAAATGCGGCAGCAACTCGCGCTTGCGCAGGCGGATGTTCTGCGGCGTGACTTCAACCAATTCGTCGTCCTGGATATAAGCCATCGCCTGCTCCAGGGTCATCGGCACGATCGGCGTCAGGCGCACCGCCTCGTCCTTGGAGGTGGTGCGGATATTGGTGAGTTGCTTGGCTTTGGTCGGGTTCACGTCCAGATCGTTGTCCTTGGCGTGCTGGCCGATGATCATGCCCTGATAGACCTTCGTGCCCGGCACCACGAACAGCTTGCCGCGCTCTTCGAGGTACCAGAGGCCATAGGCCACCGCTTCGCCATCCTCGGTCGAGATCAGGACCCCGTTGACGCGCCCGCCTATGGCGCCCTTGTGCCGCGCATATTCCAGGAACATGCGGTTCATCACGCCGGTGCCACGAGTGTCGGTAAGGAATTCGCCGTGATAGCCGATCAGACCGCGGGCCGGCGCGTGGAAGACGATGCGGGTCTTGCCGGCACCAGTGGGCCGCATGTCCACCATTTCCCCCTTGCGACCCGAAATCTTCTCGATCACCACGCCGGTATAGGCGTCATCCACATCGACCGTGACTTCCTCGATCGGCTCCAGCCGCTCTCCATGATCGGTCTTGAAGACCACGCGCGGGCGGCTGATCGACAGCTCGAAGCCCTCGCGGCGCATCGATTCGATCAGGACGCCCAATTGCAGTTCGCCGCGACCGGCCACTTCGAAGGCGCCTTCACCAGTTTCCGACACCTTGAGCGCGACATTGCCCTCGGCCTCGCGCAACAGGCGGTCGCGAATCACGCGGCTCTGCACTTTATCGCCCTCTCGGCCGGCCAATGGACTGTCATTGACGGCAATGGTCATGGACAGGGTCGGCGGATCGATGGGGTTGGCCGGAATCGCCTCTTCCACCGCCGGATCGCAAAGTGTGTCGGCCACCGTGGCGGTCTGGAGTCCGGCGATGGCGACGAGATCGCCGGCCTCGGCCCGTTCAACCGGCACGCGCTGCAGGCCCCGGAAAGCCAGAAGCTTGGTGACGCGCGCCTTTTCGATCACCTCATTGGCGCGCGACAGCACCTTTATGTTGCGGTTGGTGGTGATGACGCCCGATTCGATGCGCCCGGTCAGGATGCGGCCCAGGAAATTGTCGGCCTCCAGAGTGGTGACCAACATCTTGAAGGGATTGTCTTCGCCGGCCAGCGCCTGCGGCTTGGGCGGCGGCACATCCTCGACGATGCGGCGGAACAGCGGGGTCAGATCCTTGCGCTCATCTCCCAGCTCGTCCACCGCCCACCCATTGCGGCCCGAAGCATAGAGGACATGGAAGTCGAGCTGATCGTCACTGGCTTCCAGCGAAAGGAAAAGGTCGAAGATGGATTCCAGCGTCTCGGCGGGCTGGGCGTCCTGGCGGTCGATCTTATTGATCACCACGATGGGTTTAAGCCCCAGCTTCAGCGCCTTGGAAAGCACGAATTTGGTCTGGGGCATCACGCTTTCAGCCGCGTCCACCAGCAGTACCACACCGTCCACCATCGAAAGGATGCGCTCCACCTCGCCGCCGAAATCGGCATGGCCTGGTGTATCGACGGTATTGATGCGCACACCGTTCCATTCGACGGAAGTGCACTTGGCCAGGATGGTGATACCGCGCTCACGCTCCTGGTCGTTGGAGTCCATGGCCCGCTCGGCAATCTGCTGGTTCTCGCGAACGGATCCGGACTGCTTCAGCAACTGGTCCACCAAGGTGGTCTTGCCATGGTCAACGTGAGCGATGATGGCGATGTTGCGGATTTCCATGGGCACCGGAGCAGGTTTGAAGGAAAGATAAGATGCGCGGCTTATAGCAGGGGTTTGCTGCGGAGCAACAAGACTAGCTGCGCGAGCTGTCACACTCTTATCACCACCCTCTGGTTTTTTAAAATATTTTCAATGGTTTACCTGATTCCTTCCTTCTGGATTCCGGGACATTTATGCGACGTTTTGAGAGTATAAGACTGTGGGATCGAGCTGCCCCGCAGCCGGCAGGGTGCGCAAGCAAGCGCAATGCGCGGTTGTCATCGGTTCCGGCTTCAATCCGTCGTGACCTTTTGCGGATTGAAAGGCACGGTTTGAATTGGGCATGCCGGCAACTAGGCGACATGCCACATCAGTATATTTGGTGACGTCAGGAAAAAGAACGATGAATATGCAGATGGACCCCTTCCCCGACCAAAAGGCCGATGGCCGGGTCGAGCGCGGTCGCCGCGGTCTTGGGATGCTGGCCGGTCTTGCGGGCCTGGTGTTGGTATTGGGAGGCTTCTGGTACTGGAACAATGCTGGAAGCAGCCGCGACCCCCACCCGGTGACAGCCGCGCCGGTGCACGTCGCCAGCGTCACGCAGGCGACCATGCCGGTCGTCGAACGCACCATCGGGACGGTCATGGCCAATTCCACCGTGCTGATCAATGCGCGGGTTCAGGGGCAACTGGTGAAGTCCTTCTTCAAGGAGGGCCAGATGGTTCACAAAGGCGATCTTCTGTTCCAGATCGACCCGCGCCCTTATCAAGCCAGCTACGACAATGCGCGCGCATCGCTGGCCAGCGCCAAGGCAAAGGCCGAACGCTATCAGCGCCTTCTGAGCCAGAACGCGATCTCGCCCCAGGACGCGGATGATGCGCAGGCCGCATATCTGGAGGCCAAGGCGACCACCGAGTCCGCCCGCCTGAATTTGGAGTTCACCGAAATTCGCGCGCCGGTAACCGGCAAGACCGGTCCCATTCTGATCCAGCCTGGGAATATGGTCAGCGCATCCACAGCCTCGACCAACGCCACGCCGCTGGTTCAGATCAACGAAATCCAGCCGGTGAAGGTGTCCTTCTCCCTGCCTCAATCCGATCTTCCCCGTATCCAGGCACGCCAGCACGACAAGGGCCTGGTGGCGACAATCCATCTGGAATCGGGCAAGAGGACATTGAGCGCGCCCGTGGATTTCGTCAGCAATGCGGTAACCGGCACCACCGGTACCATCGAACTGCGCGCCACCTTCCCCAACACCGACATGTCGCTGGTGCCCGGACAGCTTGTTGATGTGGTGGTGGAGCTCAACTCGATCACCGATGCCCTCATTGTGCCGCACGATGCGGTAAATGAAGGTCCTGACGGTTCCTATGTCTACGCCATCCAGGACGGGCGTGCGATGCTGAAGCCCGTCAACGTCCTTTTCGATGATACCAAGAATGCAGCCATCGATGGCAAGCTGACACCGGGTGAAAAGGTGGTCGTCGATGGGCAACTTCGCGTCGTGCCGGGCAGCGCGGTGTTTGTAGAGGATTCGCGCCGCAGCCAGAACGACGACGCCAACCAGCAGGGTCGCAAGCGCAGGACGTCATGAATATCTCGCGTCGATTCATCGACTACCCGGTCATGACCACGCTGGTCATGGCCGCGCTCGTGATCTTTGGCGCGGTCGGCTATGCCAGCCTGCCGGTCAGCGAACTGCCCAACGTCGACTTTCCGACGATCCAGGTGTTCGCAAGTCTTCCCGGCGCCGACCCGGAAACGATGGGCTCCGCGGTTGCGGCGCCGCTGGAGAATGCCTTCTCCACCGTGCCGGGCATCGACTCCATGACCTCGTCCAGTTCTCAGGGCGAGACCCGTATCACCATCCAGTTCAAGCTGGACCGCAATATCGATGGCGCCGCCCAGGACGTGCAGGCCGCCATTTCCAGCGCGGTGCGGCAATTGCCCCGATCCATGCCCAGCCCGCCGACCTTCCGCAAGGTCAATCCGGCGGACATTCCGATCCTGTTCCTGGCGCTTTCCTCCACCACTTTGCCGCTGACCGAGGTGGATCGCTATGCCGATTCGCTTCTGGCGCGCCAGCTTTCCACGCTGGATGGCGTCGCCCAGGTCAATGTGTTCGGCGCCGCCAAATATGCCGTCCGCATCCAGGCTGATCCCGACAAGCTGGCCGCGCGTGGCATCGGCATCGACAAGCTGGCGGACGCGATCCAGAACACCAACGTCAATCAGGCGACCGGGATGCTGAACGGCGTCACCGACGCACACATCATCCACACCGAAGGGCAACTCGACAACGCAGCCGCGTTCCGCAAGCAGATCATCGCCTACTCCAAGGGTGCGCCCGTACGATTGGGGGATGTCGCAAATGTGGTCGACGCCACCGATAATCCGCGGCACGGCAACTGGTGGCACAACCAGCGCGCCATCACCGTGGCGATCATGCGCCAGCCCGGCTCCAACACCATCGCTGTCGTCAATGAGGTAAAGAGGGTTCTGCCGCAATTCCAGGCCATCCTGCCCGCCGGCATCGACCTGACGATCCGCCATGACCGTTCCGATACCATTCGGGCCAGCGTCGCGGATGTCCAATTCACCCTGATGATCGCCGCAGCGCTGGTGGTCGGGGTGATCTTCGTTTTCCTGCGAAAGATATCGGCCACCATCATCCCATCGCTGGCACTGCCGATTGCCGTGATCGGCACCTTCGCCGGCATGTCGCTGATGAACTATAACCTCGACAACCTGTCATTGATGGCGTTGACGCTTTCCGTCGGGTTTGTGGTCGATGACGCCATCGTGATGCTCGAGAATATCGTGCGCCATGTGGAGCATGGCGAAAAGCCCTATGAAGCGGCGATCAACGGCTCCCGGGAAATCGGCTTCACCATCCTGTCGATGACGGTATCGCTGGCGGCGGTGTTCATTCCGATCGTCTTCATGGGCGGAGTGGTCGGCCGGTTGCTACACGAGTTCGCCGTCACGATCATCATTGCCATTCTCTTCTCCGGCGTGATCTCGGTAACACTGACGCCGATGCTGTGCGCGCGCATGCTGAAGCCGGAGACGGGCCAAAAGCACAACGCATTCTACCGCTGGAGCGAAAACACGTTCAACCGCATCCAGGCCGCTTACAACGACAGCCTGAACTGGAGCTTGTTGCACAAGCGCACGATCCTGGGCCTGTTTGTCGCCTCGCTGGTGGCCAGTGCCGCGCTATTCGTCGTGATGCCTCAGGACTTCCTGCCCAGCGACGATACCGGCATGCTGCGCGCCTCCATCCAGGCGGCCAACGGCACCTCCTATGAACGCATGGTCGCCTATGCCCGTCATGTCGGCGATATCATCGATTCCGATCCCGATGTAGAGGGCGGGATGGTGCGTGTGGATTCCGACGGCGCCGGCGCCAACAGCGCCGACATATCCATCATGCTCAGGCCTTATGAGGACCGCCGCTACAATGCCGACGAGATCGCCCGCCACTTGCGCGCGCGACTGAATAACATCACCGGCGTCAACGTCTTCATTCAGAATCCGCCTTCGATCCGTATTGGCGGGCGCGGCTCGCGTTCCACCTATCAATATACCCTGCAGGGTCTGGACATTAAGCAACTGCAGGACGTGTCCACGCAGTTGGTCGACAAGCTCAAGACCATGCCGGGGTTTGTCGGCGTTAACAGCGACTATGATAGGGCCGCACCGTCGGTCGAGGTCAGGATAGACCGTGACCATGCCGCCGCGCTGGGCGTGACGCCAGCCCAGATAGAGAGCGCCATGGGCTATGCCTTTGGAGGGCAGCGCGTATCGCAAATCTACGCCGCGTCCGACCAGTATCAGGTGATGTTGGAACTGTTGCCCCAGTATCAGCGCAACCCCAGCGCGCTGCGTACGCTTTATATCACCTCCAGCAATGGCAACCTGGTGCCCCTTTCCGCCGTGACGCGCCAGGAAATCAGCACCATGCCGCTGTCGGTCAACCACAGCGGGCAGGTACCGTCAGTCACCATCTCCTTCGACCTGCAAGCCGGCTATTCATTGAGTAATGCGGTGAAGGGCATCGAAACGGCCAGCCGCGCGGTGGAGGTGCCGCCCACCATCCAGGGCAGCTTCCAGGGCACGGCCGGCGCCTTCCAGGCCGCCACCTCCAACATGCCCCAGCTCCTGCTGATCGCGATCATCGTGGTCTATATCGTGCTGGGCATCCTGTATGAGAGCTTCATCCACCCGCTGACCATCCTGTCAGGTCTGCCCAGCGCCGCGGTCGGCGCGTTGATCACGCTGTTCATTGCCGGGCTGCCGCTGACACTCTATGCCTTTGTCGGCATGATCATGCTGATCGGCATCGTCAAGAAGAACGCGATCATGATGATCGACTTCGCGCTCCACCGTCAGCGCGCCAATGCCGATGTGTCGCCCGAACAGGCGATCCGCGAGGCGGCCATCATCCGCTTCCGCCCCATCATGATGACCACCATGGCGGCCATGATGGGCACCCTGCCCATCGCCTTCGGCAGCGGCGTGGGCGCAGAATCGCGCCGGCCGCTGGGCCTGTGCGTGGCGGGCGGCCTTCTGCTGTCCCAGTTACTGACGCTCTACATCACGCCGGTGATCTATACCTATCTCGACCGGCTGAGCGCGCGCTTCGCCCCGCGCCGCGGGCCGTCCAAGCAGGCCCATCCCCAACCGGCAGAGTAATCAGCGGCCGATCAGCGAGGCGATCTGGTTGCGTTGAAGGCGGGAACATGGGCGCCTTAATGATTTTGGGCCGCATCTTCGATCGCGGCCGCGATCACGCCGCGCTGTAGACCGGCATCGAATCTGCCATTCATGCGGCGATAGAGCCCGTTCAGATAAGCTAAGTCGCTGTCGGAAAGCCCCTCCGGCACATTGGCGCAGCCCGGCACCAGAAGGTTGATGATGCTGGATAGGGACTGGCAGGTATCGGGCGCATCCACATGCGACAGCGCCAGAAGCACAATGGTATCGGCGATTTGGCCGATGGGGTAATCGACCAGCATGATAGGGTTGGCCACTATCACCACGTGGTAGAAATCGCTGGTCAGCCCATTGCCCAGCCGCGAGCCGGTAGAGGCGACCATGATGGCGTCGGGTGGCACGCCCGACTGCGGCGGCCGCTTTCGATGCGCCATGTCGATAACGGTATCGCCGTTGATGTCGCGCGTCTGCGTGGTGTACCAGGCTTGAATTGGCCGAACGACCTTGGCCAGTGCCGAGACCTGGGACCGGTTGTCGGCATAGCCCAGAAGCTGCGGCCGCTCCTTGCGCACATTGTCCATCAGCGCCTGTGGCGCGGTGGTGAACACGATCTCGATATTGGGCACACAGTCCTGCCTGGCATTGACGGGCGCGCCCACCTGGGTCGCGATGGCCCGCAGCCGGTCATTGATGAACTTTACTGCTTCCGGCCGCAGGCCCACGGTGACGGGGCAGATACCGTCTCGCCAGCGGGCGATCTTGCCGGTTACGCGCGCGGGCGCCGCCAGGCTCTTGACCAGCTTGCGCGCCGCTTCATGAGCACGTTCGCCGGTGACGGTGACGCTTTCGACGGATTTCCCATCCGGCTGACCCCTTGAAGCCGCTGCGGAGGCCAGGAGCAGCGGCAGGGCCACAAGGATCGCGAGCCGTATTCGCATCACTGCCCGCCGGTTTCCTGTTCGATCTCGGAGACGATCTCGTGCCGCTGGATACGCCAGCCATAGGTTGCGTGCATGCGATAGAGGCCGCGCAGATAGGCCAGGTCGTTGCCGCTCAGTCCCTCCGGCACATTGGCGCAGCCGGGCGCCAGAAGGTTGACGATGCTGGCAATCGGCTGACAGGCGTCCGGCATATCGATATCCGCTAATGCCAGCAGGGCGATATAGTCGGCCAGTTGGCCGATAGCATAATCCCTCAGCTTGGTGGGATCGGCGACAATGATGATGTGATGGAACTCGCTTCGCATCCCATCGCCCAGCCGGCTTCCTGTGCTGGTTGTCCCGACGGCGTCTGGTGGATAGGTATTGGGATCTCCCGGGCAACCAAAATTGCACGGCACCTGCAATGGCAAGCCCTTGCGGTGTGCAACATCCAGATAGACGTTGCCGCGCAGATCGCGTGTCTGGGTCGAATACCAGGCCTGGATCGGCCGTACCACCCGCGCCAAAGCGGCGATCTTCCCCTCGTTGTCGGCATAGCCCAACAGTTCCGGCCGCTGCTCGCGCACATTGTCGATCATCACCTGTGGGGTAGTGGTGAACACGATCTCGATATTGACGGCACAGTTCGCGTGCCCGTTCACCGGTGCGCCCACCTGGGCCGCGACGGCCCGCAGCCGGTCATTGACGAACTTCACCGCCGACGGCCGCAGGCCTACGGTCTGCGGGCATATGCCTTGGCCCCAACGGGTGATCTTGCCCGCCACCCGCGTCGGCGCCGTGAACTTGCGCAGGAAGTCCTGGATCACCTGGTGGGATTTTGTGCCGGTGACAGTCACGCTCTCCGACGCCTTGTCTCTGCTCCCGGCGGCATAGACCGGCACCAGGACCAACCACGCCACCGCCAGCACAAGGCAAGATCGCATCAGCGCACTCACATCAGCCCGGCCTGACCGCCGCGCGCGGTACGAACCCGCCGGCGGTCGAAACAAGCTCACGGCCATCGGCGCTGTAATCCAGCGCCCGCGCGCGCAACAGCGCCCAGATGCGGTTGACCTTGCATATCTTCGGTCCTCGGAAGCGCGAAGCCGGCAGGTATTGCGGCACCCGGCAAGTGACGGCGTCCGGATCGCCTTCCCCACTGGGCATCAATGCCATGCGCGCATGGGCCAATGCCAATGCCAGCTTCGCTTCCGGCGCAAGCGGCAGCGGCGCGACTTTCTTCGCTCTTGCCGGCTGGTCGGCCACGATGGCCTTTTGCGCGGTTGCTGGTACGGGTGCAGGTGGAAGCGACGGCACGACCGGCAGCGGCGCGACCGCCGGCCGGTGCAGATGCGGCGTTGCAGTCACTTTAAGCGCGGCCGGAGCAGCCGATAGCGGCACCGCCGACATACGCGCCGCCACGACCCGGATGCCGTCCTGGACCGCTGCCGCCTGGAGACGAATTTCATGCGCCACCGGCTCAAGGCCCGTTGCCAAAGGGCTGGCCAGCAGCATCGCGCCCAGGCCCACCAGCATCGTGCTTTTAACCGGGCCAAGCCTATCAGGCATTTCTGCCATCATGATCCGCTCCACCCGGCCCGCCAGTCTGGCGCCGGCTGCGCCCGATACGCAGGCCAGCGGCGCGCGCACGCAGAAGCGGCAGACCTTCAGGATCGCGCCGGCATAGATGTGCGGATCGTGTCCTTCTGCCAGCACACGCTCGTCGCAGGCCCGCTCGCGTTCGGCGATCATGCGCGCGCCAATGAGCCAGACCACCGGCCAGAACCAGAACAGGACTTCCACCAGCATTTGCAGCGCCGCAGTCAGATTGTCCCGGCGACGGTGATGGGCCGCCTCGTGCGCCAGGACAGCATCCATTTCATTCACCGCCATGTGCGCATCCAGTCCCGCCGGCAACAGCACGACCGGCTTCAGAATGCCTACCAGTCCCGGCTCCATCGTGGTGGCGGACAGGCGCACCGTCAGAGGCCCATGATTGCGGACAGGCCGTGCCGTACGCAGAATACGGCAAAGCCGACGCCACCGCGCCACTCGCACAAACAGCAGCACCAATATCCCGGTCAGCCACAGCGCTGCCAGCCAGGCGAATAACCCAGCCATGGGCACTGCCGCGGGGATGAGGCTGCGCGCAGGCACCAGCATCATTTCCGCCGTCGGGCGTGCGTTAGCCAGCGGCGCCAGCGTGGCAGGCAATGGGTACAGAACCGCCAGGCGGCGCCCAGCCTCAGCCAATACGGAGAACGGCACAAGGAATTTCATAGAAGCCGCGAACCATAGCCAGAAGCGGATGGCGGCACCGTTGCGGCCGAGCCCCAAGGTCAATAACCCGACCAACACGGCGATCAGCGTGGATTGCCACAGATGGTCGAGCAACAGGGTCATTTGCCCTTCCTCCTGCGCAATTCGCGCAGCAGTTTCTCGGCTTCGGCCACATCCTCTTCGCTGAGATTGCCGGCCTCGATCAGCCGGGCCATCACTGGCTGCATCCGTCCGCCGAACAGCGCCAGGAAATCGTCGACCAGGCTTGCCTGGGCGGCGTCGCGGCTGACCAGAGCCTCGAACAAATGAGCGTTGCCAACCTTGCTGGTGCGCCGCAGGACCTTTTTGGCTTCCAGCCGGTACACCATGGTCTGGATCGTGGTGTATGCCGGCCGCCTGGGACCCGGCAGCCGCTCCTGGACGTCGCGAATGGAAGACGGGCCGCTGCTCCACAGCACGTCCATGATCTGCAGTTCGAGTTTGCTGAGCCGCGGCTTGCGCATGTCATCCTACTACAGCCGTAGGAGATGCTAGCGCGACATCCGGTCCACGTCAACTACAGTTGTAGTAGAAACGGAATTACCCCTCCAACGGAAGGCCCTGGCCGCGGGGGCGCAGGCGGTCGAAAGACCCGCACAACAGAAGCCCCATGGCATAGCCGCCCAGATGCGCCTGCCAGGCGATCAGCCCGTTGCCGCCGCCAAAGCCCAACCCGGTCAGTCCGGCCAGGACATTGATGGCGGCCCACACGGCGGTGAATACCAGGATCGGCCGCGAGAAGATGGGCGCCAGCGGCGCCTCGCCCGGAACCGCCCAGGGCTGGGCCTGGGGCAGCATGCGTATCGCCGCCGCCATCAGGCCGGATATTGCCGCTGATGCACCCACCACCGGCATCGGGCTGCCCCAGTTGAAGGCCAAATGCGTGGCCGCGCCCGCCACCCCACAGACGATAAAGAAGACCAGGAACAGCAACGTCCCGAAGCGGCGCGCCACGGTGGGCCCGAAGGCCAGCAGCCACAGGCAGTTCACGGCCAAGTGGGTGAAGTCATTGTGCAGCCCCATATAAGAGACGAAAGGCATGGCCAGGTCCCAGAATGTGCCAGCTTGCCCGCCGTGCGCCGCCATGAAGGCGTGGCTGTAGCGCGCCGGGACAAAGGCATACTTGCCGATAATGGCCAGCGACTGCGCTGGTGAGGCCATAACCCTTGCGGCATGGGCCAGGGCGAGGCCCGCGATCAACCACAGGACGACGGGCGGCGCGCGGAAAACGGGCTGGCGCGGCGGCGCCGACTGAAGGAAGGCCATGGTCCGTACATAAGGGGATCGGAGCCTCGCGCCAACTGTATCGCGGCGGGACGGGAAAACCTCTCAGCGCCGGGCGGGCAGGGCCCGCTCTGGTACAGCTTCGGGACGCAGCGTTGTGATCCGTATCCTACCAGGCATGGAGCGGCTCCTCTCGGGCTTCAAAAGGCCAGTATTTCCATGGTCTTCATCGATGCGGCGTTTCGATCCGGGACAGTGCGAACCCTAACGCCGATTAAGAACTGGCATGGCGGTTGCTGATGTCCGGGCGACAGTTTCGGAAAGCACAACAGCATGGCCCGCTCCTCGAAAATCCTTGTTCCGGCTCTTTTGGCGGCCGGCCTTTCGACCGCCGCGCAGGCGGGCGACTGGTCAAATTCGGCGCTTTACAACGGGTATGGCGCCACCACCCAGAACCAGGCCTCCAACTATTCCATGCGGGACCAGTATGGGAACCTGACCATGGTGAATGGTCAGGTCACCTCTTCCATCTACAGCGCCACCAGCGGCGCACGGTCCGCCAATTCCTATGCCGGCGGAGTTGGCATGGGCGGTGCAGGCACGGTGGGCCAGGCCTACGCGATCGGCAATCAACTGAACGTGACGGTCATCGGAACGCACAACACGACCATCATCGACTCGACCCAGATCAACCACGGCAATCAGACAGCCACCACGGCCCTGAACGCGAAATAGAGCAGCAATAAGGGAAGCCCCTCCCATGACACGCCGCGCCCGCAAACATCTCCTCAAGCCGCTGGCATTCCTGCTGGCCGCCGTCGCCCTGGAAGGCTGTATCAGCCCCAGCGCCGACTCCATCGGGCGCTACACGGCCCCCATCGGCGGTTCGCCCGTGATCAGCAACGAGACTCCTTATTCCGCGGCGCTGCGCTGCATGGGCCGTTATGTCCGCCAGCGGCCCGTGCGCATCGCGGTCGGCCAGATCGCCGACTATACCGGCAAGACCGAAGCCGACGGCTCGGGTCGCAAGGTCACCGCCGGCGCCGCCCTGATGGCGATGAGCGCGCTTTCCAAGGCCGGCGTTCACATGGTCGAGCGCTTCGATACCTCGGTCGCCGAGATGGAGCTGAAATACGCCAACAACAAGCTGATCGGCGACGACCGCCATCCCGATCAGGGCCCCGGCGACTACCGCAAGATCCTGGCCGGCTCGATCCCCGGTTCGGATTATTACATCGTCGGTGGCATCACCGAGCTGAACTTCAACATCCGCTCCGAGAATGCCAGCGGCAATGGCGGCGGCACCGCCACCAACGCCACCACCGGCACGCTGGGCGGCAGCATGTATGTGATGAATGTCGGCCTGGACCTGCGCCTGGTGAACACCAACACGCTGGAAGTAGCCGATGTGATCAGCTACCAGAAGCAGATCATCGGCCGCCAGATTTCGGCGGGCGTATTCGACTTCCTGGGCACCAACTTCTTCGACATCAGCGCCGGCGAAAGCGCCTTGGAGCCCATCCAACTGGCGGTTCGTTCGGTGATCGAACGGGCGGTGCTGGAGATGATCACCCGCATCTATCGCGCGCCGGGCGATGCCTGCGCGCTGCCGCTGAACAACGAAGCCGACCCGTTACGCGAAGGCAGCAATGTTCATGGACCAGCTCCCGTTCGGCCGGTAGCCTATCCGGCGCCCGCGCCTCGGCCCGCCTACCCGCAGCAGCAAGCCTACAACGCGCCGCCGCCGCCGGCCCCGGGCTACAGCGACCGCGGTAGCGCCTGGCGCGGATATTCCTCTGCCGATCCGGTGGGCGATATCCAACTGCGCGGCGGCCTGAACTGAAATCCCAACCATAGATACCTCGATCTCTCAGGAGCAACCAATGACCTTCCATCTCAAGTCTCTTCTGGCCGCCGCCGCGATAGCGATCCTGCCCTTTGCCCCGGCGGTTGCGGACGGCGCCACAGGCAGCCAGATCATGAATGGCCAGATCAATCTGCAGACCAACTGGTCCAACCTGAACGGCAGCGTCGATACGGTCGGCGGCGATGTGGTGGCCCAGGGCTCGGCGGCAGGAAACATGGTCGACATCACCACCATGAACGACACCCGCGTGCAGAACAGCCAGATCGTGGGGCCGCAGGCCAATATCGGCTCCAATCTCAATATGGACGCCAACAATGTCTGGGGCAGCGTCGGCATCAGCAACCAGGCGCTGTGCAACGGCGCCCAGGTCTCCACCGATCCGATCCTGACCCAGGTCCACTCCTATCAGGAATGCAACGCCAGGGATCCCTATTCGAGCATCAACACCAACATCACCAATATCGCCGGCAATGCGGTGGTGCAGGGATCGGCGATCGCCAACAGCTTCGAGGCCGACTCCAACGCGCCGAACTTCCCGATCGTCACCAAGCAGATCAGCAATTCCGCCAGCGTGTCCAACGTCAACGCAAACATGTTCAATGTCGGCGCCAGCGTGGGCCTGTCCTCACGCGCGATCGGAAATACCGCCCAGATAATTCATTACGGCGTCAATTAGGCCGAGCGCCGGAAGGCCCAGGGGCATAAGCGGCATTCCGGACGGGAGAGAGGGGCGAAAGACCCTCTCTCCCTTTTTCCGGCTCCCTCACCGCAAGTGGCGAGCGGCCCTGCCTCTGAGTACCCGAGACGGCCTCTCCTTTTGCCTTTTCTGCACCGGCGCGGTATTTCCCGCCTCATGACAACGCTTCCGATCGACCTGGACGCCTTTGAGGCCGCGCCCCTGGCCCGCGAGCCCTTCGCCTACGCCATGGTGCCCCGCTTCGTGAAGGCAGAGGCGATGCCGGCGATCAACGCCGACTATCCGCTTGTCATTCATCCCGGCAGCTTCCCACTGCCGACCCTGAACTACGGTCCGGCTTTTCGCGCGCTGATCGACGCCCTCGAAGGCCCGGAATTCACCGCCGCCGTGGAAAAGAAACTCGGCATCAGCTTGACGGGCCGGCCGACCATGGTGACGGCGAGGGGGGTATCGGCCGCCCGCGACGGACAGATCCATACCGACTCCCGGACCAAGATCGTCACCGTGCTGATCTACATGAACAATGCCTGGGAAGCGCCGGGCGGGCGGCTGCGCCTGCTGCGCGGCCCCGGCGACCTGGAAGATGTGATCGCAGAAGTACCGCCCGACGAAGGCACGCTGCTGATCTTCAAGAACGAGCCCAATGCCTGGCACGGCTTTCATCCGTTCGAGGGACCGCGCCGCGTGATCCAGCTCAACTGGGTGACGGGCATGGGCGTGGTGCGCCGCGAGCAGTTCCGCCACAAGGTCAGCGCATTCTTCAAGCGCCTGCGCGGCAAGACTCCGCAAGAGCAGATGTAGGCTTAGCCCCAGCTTTCAGCCGGGATAATCGTGCCAGTCTCCGCCCATGTCGCGGATGCGCCAGCCGGCGTCCGTCTTCATCACATGGTCGGCGTTCAGCGGCACCTTGCCGAAGCCGCCGGGGATGTCGAGCATATAGGTGGGCATCGCCAGGCCCGACAGGCGCGCGCGAAGCTGTGCCACCAGCGCCATGCCTTCATCCAGCGAAAGCCGGAAATGCGAGGTACCCGGCGCCAGATCGGGATGGTGCAGGTAATAGGGCTTGATGCCGTTCTCGACAAAGCCGCGCATCAGGGCTTCCAGCGCCTCGACCTTGTCGTTCACGCCTTTCAGCAGCACGGACTGGCTGACCAGTGAGATTCCGCCTTCGGATAATCGCGCGATGGCATGGCGCGCCTCGGGCGCGAATTCGCGCGCATGGTTGGCATGCACCGCCACCCAGGTCACCACGCCCGCCGATTGCAGCGCCGCCACCGTCTCGTCGGTGACGCGTCCGGGTTCGGTGACAGGTACGCGTGTGTGCCAGCGGATGGTTTTCACATGGGCAATGGCGGCCAGCCGGTCGGTCACCTCGGCGATGCGGCGCGGTGACAGGATGAAGGGATCGCCGCCGGTCAGGATCACTTCCCAGATTTCGGGATGATCCGCGATAAAGGCGACAGCACGGTCGAAATCGGCGGGCGACAGCGTGTTTTCCTTGCCGGGCCCGATCATCTCGCGCCGGAAGCAGAAGCGGCAATAGACGGGGCAGGCCGCCACAGCCTTGAACAGCACACGATCGGCATGGCGGTGAACGATGCCGGGCACAGGCGAATGGATGCCATCGCCTATCGGGTCGGCGCGCTCCCCCGCCAGCACCGTCAGTTCCGCCGGCGATGGCAGGAACTGACGCGCGACGGGATCGTTCGGGTCAGTTGAATCGATCAGCGACAAAAGATGGGGCGACACCGCCACAGCATAGCGGCGCGCGACCGCGTCCAGGCTCATCGGGCGAAGGATCGGGGATTGGGCAGGAACACGGTGAACAATCCGATCAGCGGCAGGAAGGCGCAAATCTTGTAGACGAAGGTGATCGAAGTCGCATCCGCCAGCATGCCCAGTCCGGCGGCCGACAGCCCCGCGATGCCGAAGGCAAAGCCATAGAACAGGCCGGATATCATGCCCAGCCGGTGGGGCAGAAGCTCCTGGGCGAAAACCACGATAGCCGGGAAGGCCGATGCCATCACCGCGCCCACGATCATCGACAGCACGCTCGTCCAGAACAGGTTGGCATGGGGCAGGATCAGCGTGAACGGCAGCATCCCCAGGATGGAAAACCAGATGACATACTTGCGGCCGAAGCGGTCGCCCAGCGGGCCGCCCGCCAGGGTGCCGACCGCTACCGCCGCCAGGAAAGCGAACAGATGCAACTGAGCCGCCTGCACCGACACATGGAAGGTCTGGATCAGGTAAAAGGTGAAATAACTGGTGATGCTGACGAGATAGACATATTTCGAAAAGACCAGCAGCACCAGGACGGCCAGGGCAAAAACGGTGCGCCCACGGGACAAGGACCTGTTCACGTCATGCGCCCGCGCCGCCCTCATGCGGGTCAGGCCGTGGTGCTTGTACCAGCTCCCCACCCGCCACAGGATCAGAATGGCGACAATGGCGGCAAGCGCGTAAGCGGCAACCCCCGGCTGGCCCCACCAGGCCACCACCAGCGCCGCGGTCAACGGACCAAGCGCGGTCCCTGAATTGCCGCCCACCTGGAACAACGACTGGGCCAGACCGTGACGGCCGCCGGAGGCCATACGCGCAACACGCGCGGACTCTGGATGGAAGACCGACGAGCCAATGCCGATCAGCATCGCCGCTAGCAGCACCATGGGAAAGGACCGGGCATGGGCCAATAGCAGGATGCCCAGCAGGGTTGCCACCATGCCGGTAGCCAGCGAATAGGGGGCCGGTCGCTTATCCGCCAGAAACCCAACCCAGGGCTGAAACAACGATGCCGTGCATTGGAAGGCCAGCGTCACGAGACCCACCTGAGTGAAGCTGAGATGGAACTCGCCCTTCAGGGTTGGATAGATGGCCGGCAACACCGCCTGCATCATGTCGTTGAGCAGGTGGACAAAGCTGATCGCGAAAAGCACCACAAAGCTGGTGTTCTGCACCAGTTTGCCTGGTGCAGAAGGTGAGGCGGCGGCCGTATCGGTCATGGCGGCGCGACGTTGCGCCTGCGAAGAGCAATTTTCCACCCCGTTTGCCGCAAACCCGTCATGCACGACCACACAGAGGTTGCCCCACCGGGGGTTGCCCCACCGGCGCTGCCCCGTCATCCTTCGCAAAAAGGGGGAAGGACGATGAAGGGATATTGGGGAGCTCTGTTGGCGGTTTCGGGACTGGCGGCCGGAGCGGCGGCGGGTATCCTGTTGGCAAGGACACCCACACCGCACTCGGCGGTCCAGGCTTCCGCCGCCGACACCCAACCGGGTTTCATCCTTACGGAAACCTACCCCGATACGGGCGGTCGCGCGCCAGTCGCCCATGGGGGCAAGGTTTTGCCGCCTGGCAGCCCCGGCAGTGGGGTATTGGCGGGCTGTTCGCGCGACATCGACCTGCTGTGCGTAGGCCGCTCCGGCCTTTATGCGGCACGCACCTGCCTGACCCAGAACAAGGCCCGCATCTCGCCGCGCTGCCGTGCGGACCTGGCCGCCTTGCCGCCATCCAGCGTGCCGCCATGCAGCCATTCTCCGGTCTGCGACAATCTCCTGGGTCCGACCCGCGAAGACTTGAAGCGCGTGGTGTGGAACCAGACCATGGGTTATCGCTATGCCTATCCGCTCGACTTGCCGCCGGGCGGAGGCGGCGCCACAGGGGTGGCCATCGATTCCAAAGGCAATATGTGGGTCCTGCAGCGCACCCAGCCCGGCAAACCGCAGCTTTTCGAATATGACCCGCATTTCCGCATGATCCGGACGGTGGGCGAAGACGTCACCGGCCGGATGGAGAAAGCGCATGGCATCAAGGTCGATGCCCAGGACAATGTCTGGATCTGTGATGCCAATAAGGCGGTGGTGCTCAAGATCAGTCCAGCCGGCAAATTGCTGCTGACCCTGGGTGTGGCAGGCAAGCGCGGCGATTGGGACGAAGCCAAGGGCCAACGCCTGTTGTGGCAGCCGCTGGATGTGGCCTTCGGGAAGAATGGCGACATCTATATCGCCGAAGGCCACGGCAACGAGAGTCCCAACGATACGGGGCTGGAGCCCGGCAACAATATCGGTGCCGCCCGCATCATCCATCTCGACCGCAACGCCCGCTTCATCGACCAGTGGTATGGAAACGTGATCGGGCAGGGCAAATTCAGCATGGCGCACGGCATCGCCGTCGATCCGAAAACAGGTAATTTATGGATCGGCGACCGCGAGCAATACCGCCTGGTGGTTTATACCGGCGACGGCAAATTCGTGAAGACCATCCAGATGCGCAATCTGATGTGTGCGATCGGCTTCGACGCCAAGGGCGATTTATGGGTATCGACGGGGCGCGATGGCCAGCTTCTCAAGCTTGATCGCGACGGCCATGTGCTGGGCGCGGTGGGGCGCGGTTCGGGTATCGGCACCGGCCAGTTCATCGAAGCGACCTATATGGCCTGGGACAAGGCCGGCAACCTCTATTCCGGTGACACCAGCGTCGGCCGCGTCACCCAGATGATCGCGCCCTGGAATCAATAGGAGAGACGCCCGCTCGCCTGGAAAAGATCAGGACAACGGCGTCCAGAGCACGGCGTCGATATTGGGCGCGCCGGTCGCCAGCATCACCAGCCGGTCGAAACCCAGCGCCACGCCGCTGGCCGGCGGCATGGTGGCCAGGGCCGCCAGAAGGTCTTCATCCAGCGGATAGCGCAGGCCGTACATCTTCTCCTTTTTGGCCATTTCCATCTCGAAGCGGGCGCGCTGCTGCACAGGATCGGTCAGTTCGCCAAAGCCGTTGGCCAGCTCCACCCCGCAGGCGTAAAGCTCGAAGCGTTCGGCCACACGCGCATCGCGCGGGCTGATCCGCGCCAGCGCCGCCTCGCAGACGGGATATTCGTAAAGGACGACGGGACGGTCCAACCCCAGCCGAGGCTCGATCCGGGCCGTCAGTATTTTGCTGAATATATCTGACCAGTCGTCATCATCATTCACCGTGATACCGCCGCGTCGGGCCCGGCCCGCCAGCGCATCGCGCTGCCCATGTCCTTGGTCGTCCAGGGTGGCCAAAAGATCGATGCCGGCGAAGTGGGTGAAGGCTTCGGCCACTGTCAGCCAATCGGCGGCGGCAAAAGGATCGCATGTGCGCTCCCGGTAGATCAGCCGGCTGGCGGCTGCGGTCTGCGCAGCCAGCCGCACCAGTTCCAGGATATCGGCGATCGCCGCTTCATAGTCCTGCCGGGCCCGGTACCATTCCAACATGGTAAATTCCGGGGCATGCAGGCGTCCACGCTCGCGATTGCGGAACACCCGGGCGAATTCGAAGATTTTCTCTTCGCCTGCCGCCAGCAATTTCTTGGCGGCGAACTCAGGAGAAGTGTGCAGATAAAGATGCCGCTCGAGCCCGGCCGGGTCCAAGAGGCGGGTCTCGAAGGCATGCAGATGGGCTTCGTTCCCGGGCGAGGGGACCAGGACGGCGCACTCCACCTCGGTGAAGCCCAGTGCCTCGAAATGGGCCCGAAACCGGGCTTTGATCCGGCCCCGCGTGACCAGCAGCGGGCGGCGGTCGACGTGAAACTGGCGCTCCCACCAGGGCATTTTGACCTCTCAAACCACCCCTGCTATAGCCCCGGCCAACTTCCAACTGGCCAAGAGGTTCGACGTGGTTTCGGTTATCGCCAGCTCGGTGCGCAAAGGCAATGTCCTGGAAAAGGACGGCAAGCTCTATCTCGTGCTGACGGCCGAGAATATCCATCCCGGCAAGGGCACGCCGGTAACCCACCTCGAGATGCGCCGCATCTCGGACGGCGTGAAGACTGTGGAGCGTCTGCGCACCACAGACAGCGTCGAGAAAGCTTTTGTCGAGCACAAGACCTTCAACTACCTGTATCAGGACGGCGACCAGTATGTGTTCATGCAGCCGGAAACCTTCGACCAGGTGCATGTGCCGGGCGACGTGGTGGGCGACGCCGCGCCCTACCTGACTGAAAACATGGAAGTGCAGTTGCAGCTGTTCGAAGGCAATCCCATCTCCATCGAGATTCCGCAGCGCGCCACATTCGAAGTGGTGGATACCGAACCGGTGATGAAGGGCCAGACTGCCTCTGGCTCTTTCAAACCTGCGGCGCTGTCCAATGGCGTGCGAACCATGGTGCCGACCCACATCACGGTGGGAACAAGAATCGTGGTGATGACCGAAGACGGTTCCTATGTGGAGCGCGCGAAGGACTGACGTCTTTTCCGCGCTTTTGCAAAGCGACGAGGCTGAGACAAGATCGCGCGCTTAAGCCCGGAAGTTGATCTCGACCAGAACGCCTTCGGGATCGGGCACGAAAAGCTGTTTCAGCCTGCCACCGGGGACAATGCGCTCGCGGAAGCTGACATTCGCCGCGACCAGGCTCGCCCGCATGGCGTCAAAATCCTCCCCATGGAAAGCAATATGATCCAAGGCGCCCGTTTTTTCGGGACCGGACATGCCTGGATCTGCCTGCTCCAAGACGGCAAGGCCGGGCCGTCCACCGTCCCCGCTCCAGACGCCGCCATGGTCGGCGGCCTCCACCAGGTGGACAACCGGCACGTCACCTAGGTAGAGCCAGTGACCGCGAAAGGGGAAGGCAGGCCGTTCGCCATCGGTTAACCCGATCATCCGGCAATAGAAATCGCGCGTGCGCGAAAGCTGGGTGCAGCGGATGGTGATATGTTCCAGGGCTTTGACCGTCAATTTCTTCTCCCCGCAGTAACGCGATGCCCAGCTTGAGCGAATTGGCTTCTACAGCTCCCACTTCGGGCATTGGATAGTTCATGCTAGGGTTGGGGGGCCCCAGAAGCGAGGACCTTTTCCATGAAAAGACAGATTGCCGTCGGCCTCCTGGCCGCCCTTTTCGCCTCTCCGGCTGATGCCGCTTTGAAGCCAGGCGACATCGCGCCCGATTTCACCCTGCCCGGCAGCCTGGGCGGAAAGGATTTCACCTTTCACCTCAAGGATGCCCTGAAGAAGGGGCCGGTGGTGGTCTATTTCTACCCCAGCGCCTATACGGGCGGCTGCGATCTGGAGGCCCACACCTTTGCCGAGAATATCGGCAAATTCCAAGCCGCCGGCGCCAGCGTGATTGGCGTGTCGGCCGACGACCTGACCCGTTTGAAGCGATTCTCTGCCGACCCCGCCTTCTGTGCGGGCAAATTCCCCATCGCCTCGGATCAAAGCACCAAGGTCGCCAGGTCCTATGACCTGTCCGTCGGCGCGGCGCGCGAGGGCGCCCGGGACGTCAACAAGGACGCCATCAACCATGCTTTCATCGAGCGGGTGACATATGTGATCGGCAGGGACGGCAAGATTCTGGCGACCCTATCCTCCAAGACGGACGGGCTGTCGCCCGACCAGCATGTCGACAAGTCGCTGGAGATCGTTGCCGCGTCCAAATGAAGAAAGGAGAGGCCGGCTTCCGCCGGCCCTCCATGCGGTATCGGAACGGCAACTGCCTGGCCGACAAGTTAAAAGCCGAATATTCTCAAGCGTTTATTGTGGCCTAAATGCCACGCCGGCGTGGCAAGGAAACGTCTTTGTCGGCCGGCGGAGTCTTGGTTTATTCCCCTCGTCCTGCGGATCGGGGTTCCCTCCCCCCCGGGGCTGGCCCAGGTGGGTCGAATGGGGACTTCAGGTTGTCGAAGCGTAACCGGCTGATCGCGGGCGTGACTGGAATTGTGCTGTTGGCTTTCCCGCTGACGGCACAGGCTGACGTTCTGGGTACAGCCGGTCGGCTGGCGGAGGGCGTAGATAGTTGGTTCAATGCCTCTTTCGACGCCACAGAGGCCGAGCCGGCGCAACCGTTCGTCCATCCGCGGCCGGCTCTCACCGCCCGGACACCTGCGCCAACCCACTTAAGCCCGGCTGCCTTGAGCAAGATCGATCCAGTCAAGGTGGCACCCCCTGGACCATCGATTGAAAAGCCCTTGCGTCGGATTTTCTGCGTGGAATATGCCCGTATGCGCTCGGGCCTGGCGATCATGGGCGACGCGAAATTCTGGTGGGCACGGGCCCGCAACCTCTATGCCCGCCTGTCCCATCCTGTTGAAGAGGCCGTGATGGTATTCTCGGGCTCGAAGCGGCTGAAACGGGGCCATGTCGCGGTGGTGACCCACATCGTCAGTCCCCGCGAGATCATCGTGGACCAGGCCAATTGGCAAAATCACGGCGAGATCGACCATGCGATGCCGGTGCTGGATGTCAGCAAGACCAACGACTGGTCCAGGGTGAAAGTCTGGAATATTCGGGCTGGCCAGTTCGGGACCCATATCTATCCGGTCAGCGGCTTCATCGCCAAGGATCTGATGCGCCAGGCGTCACGTGACTAGCTGCGCCGGCCAGGTGTTTCTCCTGGCGTTTCTGCTGCCGGCTCTTCCATCACAAGCTCAACCACTGCCGTCGTCGGCCTTTTCGGGGGAAGGTTTTTCCGCCGAATTCCCCCTGACGGCGCAGGTGGAACGCCAGGACAAACCGCTGGCGCAACACCCCGAGCGTGTCGCCCATTATTACTTCCAGGGCGGCGGTGGTTTCCGTTTCGGGATCAGCAGCTTTGTCATTAGTGAAACACCCGATGCCTTCTCATCACGCGATATGGACGAATATGCCAAGGCTCTTGCCGCCAACGAGCGTGGCTGTGTCAGCTATAGCCAAATCTCGACCTTCCGTATTGCGGGCGGCCAAGGACGGCAATTTCATCAATGGAGCTGCCTGCCGCGGGCACTGGAATCGCTGCGTATGAAGGCAGCCCAGCTCCCGCCCAGGGAAAACCGGGGCTTCCGCTTCGTGGTGTCGGGAAACCGAGGATTTATCATATCCTATGGCTTGCCCAGCGATCAGGACACCGCCATGGGCGAGAATTTTCTGGCATCTTTCAAGTTGGAGCGAAAGTGAAGTGCCAGCGATTTCGATAATCACCCCCACACATGGTCGCGCCGCTCTGCTTGAGCGGCAGCACGCCATCGTGAAGGCCCAGACTGTCAACGATTTCGAGTGGCTGATCCTGGACGACAGTCCAGAACCTTGCGCCTATTTCACGATGCTGGACGATCCGCGGGTCTGTTACCATCACCATGCCGGCGAAAAGATGCTGGTCAGCGCCAAGCGCAACTGGCTGTGCGAGCGGGCAACCGCGCCGGTGATCGCACAGTTCGACGATGACGATTATTATGCGCCCCAATATCTGGCCATCATGCTGGAACGGCTTCAGCGTGAAGGCACCGATCTGGTCAAGCTGTCGGGCTGGTTCGTCTATTCGGCGCTGCTGAGGCGGCTGGGCTGGTGGGATACCACAAACCTGCTGGGCCTGCATTTCACCTTCGGTTCCGATCCGGTGCTGCGCGGCTTCTTCAACCAGACTCCGCCGGAGAACATGCGCAGCAACTGGTTCGGATTCGGTTTCAGCTATGTCTTCCGCAAGAGCATGTGGGAGCGCCAGCCGTTCCCGCTGGCGGCATATGCGTCTGATTCAGGGTTTGTGGGGGCGGCAATGGCCAAGGGCAGCCGCATTACCCATTTCGCCGATACCGAGGGCCTATGCCTGCACATCCTGCGCACGGACAACATGTCGCGAAGTTTCCCGCAATACCTGCTGCCAGATTTCATGCTGGAGAAGTTGTTCTCATCTGCCGTGCGGCCACTGCTGAAATGAATTCCGCCTTCCGCCAGCACGCGCAGAGCGAGGCGCTGTGACCTTTTCGTGCCCTGTTGGAACGGGATGGCGGGGAATGCCTTCCTGCGCATGGAGGTGTGCATGCGCGTCGGGCGGCCATCCGAGTTTCGCGCCCTGAGTGGCGACCGAAAATTCGACGACCTTTCACCCGCCAATATTGCCGAACCCCTCGACCATGAGATCGCGGAGTTCCTGAAGCATTGGGTGTGGCCCCGCACAACGGGACGCAAGCCGCGTGTGATGGACTTTGGCTGCGGACGCGGCGGCCTGGTGGGCAAGATGCGTCTGGCCGGCGCCGACGCTTATGGCGTGGACATCGAGGAGCGGTTCATCCAATCCGGCCATATCCTGTCACGGATGTGGCCGGCGGGCGGGCCAATCCTGTCGGTCGTAAAAGAAGACGGGCGCACCCCCTTTAACGACGGCTTCTTCGATGCGGTGATTACCGATCAGGTCCTGGAACATGTTGCCGACCTGGATGTTTTGGCCGCCGAAATCAGCCGCATCCTGCGCCCCGGAGGAGCGGTATTCCATCGCTTCCCCGGCCGGCGGCTGCTGGTGGAACCGCATTACCACCTGCCGGCCGTGCATTGGCTGGCGCCACGATCCCGGCGACGGCGATTGGCGATCCGCGCCCTGGTGGGTATAGGAGCTCGCGGTTCTCTGCCGCGCGAGATGCCGGCACGGACCAGGACCGAAATCATCGCGGCTTATGCGGATACCCAGACGTTCTACCGGCCGGCGCCGACGATCGCAGAGACCTTCGCGCGCCACGACATTGCGCTATCCTTCGGACCATTCTTTCGCTGGTGGCTGATCGGCAAATTGCGCAGCCGGCTGGGCATCCGCGGCCCGCTGTTGGCCACCGCGGCGTTCCTGCTGCGGTCTCACCGGCTGACATGGCTTCTGGGCGAACTGTATCACTGGCGGGTAACGGGTACGAAACGCCCGCATGGCCGGCAGGAAGCAAAACAAAAGCCCCGCCGCGATATCTCGCGAGCGGGGCTTTCGTCTGATTTGTGAAGGCTTGCCTCTTGATCCTTGGCAGACCTGGCAGCGTTCTACTCTCCCGCGGCTTGAGCCGCAGTACCATGGACGCAGAAGGCTTTGACGGCCGAGTTCGGAATGGGATCGGGTAGAATTCCTTCGCTATGACCACCAGGTCGGCAAAGGATCAAGAGATGCCCGCGTCAACGCACGCGGGCAAAGAATACGACACGGCAACCGAATTACATTGGGTATGCCTGGCTTTGTTTCCAGACATGGAACGGTGCTGCTTGGTTAGCGATCAAGCCAATCGAGCGATTAGTACCAGTAAGCTCAACGCATTGCTGCGCTTACACACCTGGCCTATCGACGGGGTAGTCTTCCCCGGCTCTCAAGGGAAACCTGGTTTTGAGGTGAGTTTCCCGCTTAGATGCTTTCAGCGGTTATCTCGTCCGTACTTAGCTACTCGGCTATGCGGCTGGCGCCACAACCGATCCACCAGAGGTACGTTCTTTCCGGTCCTCTCGTACTAGGAAAAAGTCCTCTCAAGTTTCCAACACCCACGGCAGATAGGGACCGAACTGTCTCACGACGTTCTAAACCCAGCTCACGTACCACTTTAAATGGCGAACAGCCATACCCTTGGGACCGGCTACAGCCCCAGGATGTGATGAGCCGACATCGAGGTGCCAAACCGCACCGTCGCTATGGACGCTTGGGTGCGATCAGCCTGTTATCCCCGGCGTACCTTTTATCCGTTGAGCGATGACCCTTCCATACGGGATCACCGGATCACTATGACCGACTTTCGTCTCTGCTTGGTCCGTCGACCTTGCAGTCAGGCAGGCTTTTGCCATTGCACTCAACATCCGATTTCCGACCGGATTGAGCCTACCATCGCGCGCCTCCGTTACTCTTTGGGAGGCGACCGCCCCAGTCAAACTGCCTACCATACACTGTCTCGGATCCCGTTTCGGGACCGCGGTTAGACATCAGGAACAAGAAGGGTGGTATTTCAAGGGCGGCTCCACACCGGCTAGCGCCGATGCTTCAATGCCTACCACCTATCCTACACATCCCATTCCTAATGCCAGTGTAAAGTTGCAGTAAAGGTGCACGGGGTCTTTCCGTCTGACCGCGGGAACCCCGCATCTTCACGGGGAATTCAATTTCGCTGAGCCTTTGTTGGAGACAGTGGGGAAGTCGTTACGCCTTTCGTGCAGGTCGGAACTTACCCGACAAGGAATTTCGCTACCTTAGGACCGTTATAGTTACGGCCGCCGTTTACTGGGGCTTCGATTCAACGCTTTCACATCTCCTCTTAACCTTCCAGCACCGGGCAGGCGTCAGACGCTATACGTCATCTTTGGATTTCGCAGCGCCCTGTGTTTTTAGTAAACAGTCGCCACCCCCTGCTATGTGCCCCCGGCCTCTACTTGCGTAGAAACCGGGCCCTCTTCTTCCGAAGTTACGAGGGCAATTTGCCTAGTTCCTTCAACAAAGTTCTCTCAAGCGCCTTAGCATACTCTGCCAGTCCACCTGTGTCGGTTTCGGGTACGGACTATACGCGGGAGCTATTTCCTGGGACCACTTCACGGCCCGACCAATCCAGTAAGGTCGAACAATTTACGTGATCCGTCACTACCCGCAGGCTGCGGAATATTTACCGCATTCCCATCGACTACGCCTTTCGGCCTTGCCTTAGGGGCCGGCTAACCCTGCGCAGATTAACTTGACGCAGGAACCCTTGGACTTACGGCGAGAGGGTCTCTCACCCTCTTTATCGCTACTCATGTCAGCATTCTTACTTCCGATACCTCCAGGCTCGCTCACGCTCACCCTTCGCAGGCATACGGAACACTCTGCTACCATTCCACCTTGCGGTGAAATCCTAAGCTTCGGCTCGTGGCTTGAGCCCCGTTACATTTTCGGCGCGGGATTCCTTATTTAGACCAGTGAGCTGTTACGCTTTCTTTAAATGATGGCTGCTTCTAAGCCAACATCCTGGTTGTTTTGGGAATCCTACATCCTTTCCCACTTAGCCACGAATTGGGGGCCTTAGCTGTAGGTCAGGGTTTTTATCCCTCTTCACGACGGACGTTAGCACCCGCCGTGTGTCTCCCATGCTCAGCACTCTTCGGTATTCGGAGTTTGGTTAGGTTTGGTAAGCGGTGAAGCCCCCTAGCCCATCCAGTGCTCTACCCCCGAAGGTGATACATGAGGCGCTACCTAAATAGCTTTCGCAGAGAACCAGCTATCTGCAAGTTTGATTGGCCTTTCACCCCTAGCCACA
>JBDZVS010000007.1:0-126907 GCA_040255825.1 Hyphomicrobiales bacterium
TGCGCTTCGCCATCCGCGAAGGCGGGCGCACGGTTGGTGCCGGCGTCGTCGCGAAGATATTGAAGTAGTCGGGCCGGGTATCGAAGGGACAACCCCATGCAAAGTCAGAATATCCGCATCCGGCTCAAGGCCTTCGATCACCGGATTCTCGACAATTCCACGCGCGAGATCGTCAACACGGCGAAACGCACAGGTGCCCAGGTTCGCGGTCCGATTCCGCTGCCCACGGGCATCGAGCGTTTCACGGTCAACCGCTCCGCGCATGTCGATAAGAAAAGCCGCGAGCAGTTCGAAATCCGTACCCACAAGCGTCTGCTCGACATCATCGAACCCACGCCACAGACCGTCGATGCGCTGATGAAGCTCGACCTGGCCGCCGGCGTGGACGTCGAGATCAAGTTGTAAGGAGCGTTTCGTGCGCACAGGCGTCATCACGCAGAAGGTCGGCATGACCCGTCTGTTTCTGGCAGACGGGACGCATGTTCCGGTCACGGTGCTCAAGCTGGACGGTTGCGCCGTCGTGGCAACCCGCACCAAGGAAAAGGACGGCTACACAGCCGTGCAGCTGGGGGCTGGCTTTGCCAAGGCCAAGAATGCGACGCGCGCCGATCGCGGCCGCTTCGCGAAGGCCGAGGTCGAACCTCGTCGCAAGCTGGCGGAATTTCGCGTCGATCCCACGAACATGTTGGAGGTGGGTGATCAACTCCAGGCCGATCATTTTGTTCCTGGTCAGAAGGTGGATGTCACCGGCGTCACTATCGGCCGCGGCTTCACCGGTGCGATGAAGCGCTGGAACTTTCGTGGCCTGGAAGCCAGTCATGGCGTGTCGATCTCCCATCGTTCGCTCGGTGGCACCGGCGGCCGCCAGGATCCCGGCAAGACCTTCAAGAACAAGAAGATGCACGGCCATTACGGCGTCGACAATGTGACCACCCAGAACCTGGAAGTGGCCAAAGTCGATGTCGAGCGCGGCCTGATCATGGTCCGCGGCGCGGTGCCTGGTTCCAAAGGCGGCTGGGTGATGGTGCGCGATGCTGTCAAGCGTCCGGTCGAGGATGCTCCGTCTCCCGCTTCCGTCAGGAAGCGCGAGAAGACCGGAGCTCCAGTCGCCGCTGAAGAAAAGTCGGAGGGCTGAGACATGAAGGCGAAGGTCCTCGATCTCGACAACAAAGCTGCCGGAGATGTCGAACTGAACGACGCCATCTTTGGCTTGGAGCCGCGCGCCGACCTGATCCAGCGCGTGGTTGTGTGGCAGCTCGCTAAGCGCCGGGCTGGCACCCACAAGGTCCTGACCCGTGGCGAAATCAACCGCACCAAGCACAAGCTGGGCCGCCAGAAGGGTGGGGGCGGTGCCCGTCATGGCGCGCGCAGCGCTCCGCTGTTTGTAGGCGGCGCCAAGGCCATGGGCCCGGTCAATCATTCCCACGAGTTTGAGCTGCCCAAGAAGGTCAAGGCGCTGGGCCTCAGGCATGCCTTGTCGGCCAAGGCCAAGGAAGGCGCCATCATGGTGCTGGATGAAGCCAAGTCCAAGGACGTCAAGACCAAGGCCTTGGCCGCGCAGTTCGGCAAGCTGGGCCTGGTCAAGGCGCTGGTGGTGGATGGTGAATTCGACAGGAACTTCCAGCTTTCCGCCCGCAACCTGGCCGATGTCTCGCTGCTGCCTGTCGCCGGCATCAATGTCTACGACATCATCAAGAGCGACAAGCTGGTCCTGACCAAGGCCGCTGTTGAAGCGATCGAGGCGCGCCTGAAATGACCGTCAATTACGATGTGATCCTTTCGCCGGTCATCACCGAAAAGGCCACCCGCATGACCGAAGCGAACCAGGTTGTGTTCCGGGTCAAATTGGACGCCACCAAACCGGCCATCGCCAAGGCAATCGCGGACCTGTTCAAGGTCAAGGTCAAGGCGGTCAACACTGTGGTGGTGAAGGGCAAGCGCAAGATGGCCCGCGGGAAGGTCTATACGCGCAGCGACATCAAGAAGGCGATCGTGACCCTGGAAGAGGGCCACCAGATCGACATTACGACGGGTCTGTGAGATGGCACTGAAGAAATACAAGCCTACGACCGCGGGCCAGCGCCAATTGGTGTTGGTCGATAAATCGGGCCTCCACAAGGGCGGCCCCGTCAAGTCGCTGACCGAGGGCAAGACATCCTCCGGCGGTCGCAACAATCATGGCCGCATTGTCGTGCGGTATCGCGGCGGCGGGCACAAGCGCCGTTACCGCCTGATCGACTTCAAGCGCAACAAATTCAACGAGCCGGCTGTCGTCGAGCGCCTGGAATATGATCCCAACCGTACCGCCTTCATCGCGCTGATCAAATACAAGGATGGCGCGCTGTCCTACATTCTGGCGCCGCAGCGTCTGGCAGTCGGCGATACCGTGGTGTCAGGCGAAAAGGTCGATGTGAAAGTCGGCAATGCCATGCCGCTGGGCGCCATGCCTGTCGGCACCATCGTTCACAATATCGAGATGAAACCGGGCAAGGGTGGGCAGGTTGCGCGCAGCGCTGGCGCTTATGCCCAGTATCTTGGCCGCGACGCGGGTTACGCGCTGATCCGCCTGAATTCATCGGAAGTGCGCAAGATTCCGCTGGCCTGCATGGCCACGGTGGGCGCGGTGTCCAACCCCGACCACATGAACGAGATCATCTCCAAGGCTGGCCGCAATGTCTGGAAGGGTTGGCGCCCGCATGTCCGCGGTACCGCCATGAACCCCATCGATCACCCGCATGGTGGCGGCGAGGGCCGTACCAAGGGTGGTCGCCATCCCGTCACGCCATGGGGCAAGCCCACCAAGGGCGCCAAGACCCGCGTCAACAAGCGCACCTCCAAATTCATCGTGCGCACCCGCAAAGGCAAGGCAAGCACATGACCCGTTCTATCTGGAAAGGCCCGTTCGTGGACGGTTATCTGCTGAAGAAAGCAGAAGCCGCCCGCTCGTCCGGCCGCAAGGATGTGATCAAGACCTGGTCGCGCCGTTCCACCATCCTGCCCCAGTTCGTCGGTATCACCTTCGGGGTCTACAACGGCCACAAGCACATCCCCGTGCTGGTGACTGAGGACATGGTCGGTCACAAGCTGGGCGAATTCTCCCCCACCCGCACCTTCCACGGTCACACCGGCGGCGGCGACAAGAAGGCAAAGAGGGCTTAAATGGGCAAGCAAGCACGCGCGCGCGTCCTGGGCGACCATCAGGCGATGGCGATCGCCCGCAATATCCGCGTTTCGCCGCGCAAGCTCAATCTGGTTGCGCAGCAGATTCGGGGCAAAAAGGTCGAGCGCGCCCTCAACGAGTTGACCTTCAGCGAGAAGCGGATTGCCGGTGTGGTCAAGAAGGCCCTGCAGTCAGCCATCGCCAATGCCGAAAACAATCATGACTTGGATGTTGACGATCTTGTCGTGAAGGAAGCCAGCGTCGGCAAGAATCTGTTGCTGCGCCGCTTCCATCCGCGCGCGCGCGGCAATGCCGGCGGTATCGAAAAGTTCTTCAGCCAGATCACCATCGTGGTTGAAGAGAAGAAGGAAGAGGCCGAGTCCGTCAAAAGCAAGGGCAGGGCCAAATCCGCCGGCAAGGCTCCGGCGAAGAAGAAACCGGCCGCCAAGTCGAAGAAGGAAGCTGCGTAATGGGTCAGAAGGTCAATCCCACCGGCCTGCGCCTGGGCATCAATCGTACCTGGGACTCGCGCTGGTACGCGGGCAAGCGGGAATACGGCAAGCTGCTGCAGGAAGACATTCAGATTCGCGATTATCTCAGCGACAAGCTGAAGGCTGCCGGCGTCTCCCGCATCGTCATCGAGCGTCCGCACAAGAAATGCCGCGTGACCATCCACTCGGCGCGTCCGGGCGTGGTGATCGGCAAGAAGGGCGCCGACATCGAAAAGCTGAAGAACGACGTCCAGAAATTCACCGATGATGAAGTGCATCTGAACATCGTCGAAATCCGCAAGCCTGAGATTGACGCCAAGCTGGTGGCCGAAAACATCGCCCAGCAGCTCGAACGCCGCGTCGCATTCCGCCGCGTGATGAAGCGCGCCGTGCAGACCGCGATGCGTCTGGGTGCATTGGGCATCCGCATCACCTGCTCTGGCCGCCTGGGCGGAGCGGAAATCGCGCGTGTGGAGTGGTATCGCGAGGGGCGGGTGCCGCTGCACACGTTGCGCGCCGACATCGACTACGGGATCGCCACCGCTTTCACCACCTATGGCACCTGTGGCGTCAAGGTCTGGATATTCAAGGGCGAGATCATGGAACATGATCCGTTCGCTACCGAGAAGCGCCAGGCCAACGAGGCCGAGGGGCAGGGCCGCCCGCAGCGCGAGCGCCAGCCCCAGGCTGCCGCCGAATAAGAGAAGAACCATGCTGTCACCCAAGCGAACGAAATTCCGCAAGCAATTCAAAGGTCGCATCCATGGCGCTGCCAAGGCGGGCACCTCGCTGGCGTTCGGCGCCTATGGATTGAAGGCGCTTGAGCCGGAACGCCTGAACGCGCGTGAGATCGAGGCTGCTCGCCGTGCGATCACGCGCGAAATGAAACGCGCCGGCCGGGTATGGATACGCATTTTCCCGGATGTGCCGGTGTCGAAGAAACCGGCCGAAGTCCGCATGGGCTCCGGCAAAGGCGCGCCGGAATATTGGGTCGCCAAGGTCAAGCCGGGACGCGTGTTGTTCGAGATCGATGGCGTGGACGAGAAGACCGCCCGCGAAGCGATGCGTCTTGGCCAGGCGAAGCTTTCCATCGCCACCAAATTCATCCAGCGCACCGGCCTGTAAGGAACAGAGATATGGCCAAGAAAGCTGCTCCCAAAAAAGCCAGGAAGACCACGGCCGCCAAGGTCGCGTCCAAGGCCGACGATTTTCGCGCCAAGAGCGTCGATGAGTTGAACACCGAACTGTCCGGCTTGAAAAAGGAGCAGTTCAATCTGCGCTTCCAGCGGGCCAACGGCCAGGTGGAGAACACCGGTCGTATCCGCACCTTGCGTCGCGACATCGCGCGCATCCAGACCGTTCTCACCGAGCAGCGCCGCGCTGCCCAGACCAAGGCGTAAGACCATGCCGAAGCGAATTCTTCAGGGTGTTGTCGTTTCCGACAAGAATGCCAAGACCGTCGTGGTCCAAGTCGAGCGCCGCTTCATCCATCCGGTGATGGGCAAGACCGTGCGCCGGTCGAAGAAGTACCATGCCCACGACGAGAATGGTGAGTTCAAGGTCGGTGACGTGGTTCGTATTCAGGAAACCCGGCCGCTCTCCAAGCTGAAAAGCTGGGAAGTGCTGGAACGCGTCGGCAAATAGCGGCGCGAAGGGAGCAAGATCATGATTCAGATGCAAACTGAGCTCGATGTCGCCGATAACAGCGGCGCCAAGAGCGTTATGTGCATCAAGGTGCTGGGCGGTTCGCACCGGCGTTATGCCGATGTGGGCGACATCATCGTCGTCAGCGTGAAGGAAGCAATTCCGCGCGGCCGCGTGAAGAAAGGCGAGGTGCTGAAGGCTGTGGTGGTTCGTACAGCCAAGGGGGTGCGCCGTCCGGACGGCAGCCTGATCCGCTTCGATGGCAACGCCGCGGTACTGGTCAACGCACAAGGCGAACCGATTGGTACGCGCATCTTCGGACCGGTCACCCGCGAACTGCGTGCCAAGAACCAGATGAAGATCATCTCGCTCGCGCCGGAGGTTCTGTGATGAGCAATATCCGCAAGGGCGACAATGTCGTGGTCCTCACCGGTCGGGACAAGGGCAAGAAGGGCTCGGTGCTCAAGGTGTTCCCCAAGGAAGACCGCGCCCTGGTCCAGGGCGTCAATGTCGTCAAGCGCCACCAGCGCCAGACGCAGCGCCAGCAGGCCGGGATCGTGACCAAGGAGGCTCCGATCCATCTTTCGAATATCGCGCATGTCGACCCCAAGTCGGGCAAGGCGACGCGCATTGGTTTCAAGACGCTGGGCGATGGCCGCAAGGTCCGTTTCGCCAAGAAGTCGGGTGAGGTCATCGATGTCTGACGCAGGCAAGGCTGAGAAGCCCAAAAAGGACGCTTCCAAGCGCCGTGAGGTCAACGCCGGCACCGCCGTGGCCGTTGGCGAGCATGCGCGGGAGGCTGGTTATGTTCCGCGCTTCAAGAAGCGCTACAACGACACCATCCGCAAGTCGCTGATGGAGAAGTTCGGCTACAAGAACGCCATGCAGGTACCGAAGCTGAACAAGGTCGTGCTGAACATCGGCGCGGGCGAGGCGGCTTCCGACGGCAAGAAAATCCAACAGGCGCTGAACGACCTGACCGCCATTGCCGGCCAGAAGGCCGTGCCGACCCGCGCCAAGAAGGCGATTGCCTCCTTCAAGATTCGTGAGGGTCTGCCGATCGGCGCCAAGGTGACGCTGCGCGGCGACCAGATGTACGAATTCGTCGACCGCCTGATCACCACGGCGTTGCCGCGGGTGCGCGATTTCCGCGGCATCAACGGTAAGAGCTTTGACGGTCGCGGCAACTATGCCATGGGCCTGAAGGAACACATCGTCTTCGTCGAAATCGATTACGACAAGACCGAAACGGTGTGGGGCATGGACATCATCTTCAACACGTCTGCGAAGACCGACGAGGAAGCCCGCGCGCTGCTCGAAGGCTTCCAGTTTCCGTTCACCAACTGAGGCTGCCATGGCGAAAACGAGCCAGATCAACCGAAACAAGAAGCGTGAAAAGCTGGTGGCGCAATACGCCGCCAAGCGCGCCGCGCTCAAGGCCCAGGCCGAAGACGAGAAGCTGCCCCAGGAAGAGCGCTTTGCCGCCCGCCTGAAGCTGGCCAAGCTGCCGCGCAATTCCTCGAAGGTCCGCATCCATCACCGTTGCGAACTGTCGGGCCGTCCCAGGGGGTATTATCGCAAGCTCAAGATGAGCCGTATTGCGCTGCGTTCGCTTGGCAATTTCGGCCAGATCCCCGGCATGACCAAGGCGAGCTGGTAAGGAGTCCTCCATGATCATCGATCCGATTGGCGATCTTCTCACCCGCATCCGCAACGGCCAGCTGCGGCGCAGCAACAAGGTTCGCTCGCCCAATTCGCGCCTGCGTATCCGGCTGCTCGACGTGCTGCAGGCTGAAGGATTCATCCGTGGATATGCCGAGGTTGAGCACAAGGGCCATCGCGAGCTGGAAATCGAGCTCAAGTATCATGAAGGCCTGCCGGTGATCCGCGAGATCAAGCGCGTGTCTACCCCCGGACGCCGCGTCTATTCCTCTGTCAGTGATCTGAAGCCGCACCGCCAGGGCCTTGGCGTGTCGATTCTCTCCACGCCTCAGGGCGTGATGACCGACGCTTCCGCCCGCGAGAAGAATGTCGGCGGCGAAGTTCTCTGCCAGGTGTTCTAAGGAGCAAGCGATGTCCCGTATTGGCAAGAAGCCGGTAGCACTGCCCAAGGGTGTCACCGCCTCCGTTGACGGCCAGACCGTGAAGGTCAAGGGCCCGAAAGGTGAGCTGTCCGTGAAGCTGGTTCCCGAAGTGGCTGTCTCGGTTGGTGAGGCTGGCATCACGGTGACCCCGCGCAAGGAGATGGAGCGGGCTCCGCAGATGTGGGGCCTCTCGCGCACCCTGGTGAACAATCTGGTCACCGGCGTGACCAGCGGTTTCTCACAGAAGCTGGAGATTCAGGGCGTCGGCTATCGCGCCGCGGTCCAGGGCAAGACCCTGAACCTGCAGCTCGGATTCAGCCACGATGTGCCTTATGCGATCCCCGAAGGCATCACCATCACCGCCGAGAAGCCGACCATGATCACCGTGTCGGGCATCGACAAGCAGCTCGTTGGGCAGGTTGCCGCGGAAATCCGCGGCTGGCGCCCGCCCGAACCCTACAAGGGTAAGGGCGTACGTTACGAGGGCGAATATGTCCGCCGCAAGGAAGGCAAGAAGAAGTAAGATGAGCACGACCCTCTTCGACAAGCGCAAATCGCGCAATCGTCACCGCCTGACCACTCATGGCTCTCGTCCACGCCTGTCGGTCTTCCGTTCGGGCAAGCATATCTATGCCCAGGTGATTGACGATGCGCACGCTCGCACCATCGCCGCCGCCTCGACCAACGAAAAGGATGGCAAATTCTCCAAGTCTTGGAACATGGAAGCCGCCGGCGAAGTGGGCAAGAAGATCGCGGAGCGTGCCAAGGCTGCCGGGATTACCCAGGTCATGTTCGATCGCGGTGGTTACATTTATCACGGGCGCATCAAGGCGCTCGCCGACGCTGCCCGCGAAGGCGGTCTCGAGTTCTAAAGGACAAAGCATATGGCACGCGAAGGACAACAGCGGGACTCCAAGGAAGGCGGGCGCGAGCGCGGCCGCGGACGTGGGCGCGACAGGGAAGATCAGGGCAGCGACCTGATCGACAAGCTGGTGCACATCAATCGGGTCGCCAAGGTCGTGAAGGGTGGCCGCCGTTTCGGATTCGCCGCCCTGGTCGTGGTGGGTGATGGTAATGGACGCGTCGGATTCGGCCATGGCAAGGCGCGTGAGGTGCCGGAAGCCATCCGCAAGGCGACCGATGACGCCAAAAAGGCAATGGTCCGCATTCCGCTGAAAGACGGCCGCACCCTGCACCATGAAGTGCGCGGCCATCACGGCGCCGGCAAGGTCGTCGTCCGGCCGGCCCCGGCCGGTACCGGCATCATCGCCGGTGGCCCAATGCGCGCGGTGTTCGAGGCGTTGGGCGTTGGCGACGTGGTTTCCAAGTCGCTGGGAACCTCCAATCCCTACAATATGGTGCGCGCCACTTTTGACGCGCTGAAGAACCAACAGAGCCCGCGCATGGTCGCGAATCGCCGCGGTCGCAGCGTGTCGGAAATTCTGGCCCGCCGCGAAGACGCGCCGGCCGCCGAAGCCAGCGCCTAAGGAACCAGGACCATGGCCGAGAAGAAGACCAAGCCGGCAAAGACGCTGACCGTCCGTCAGATTCGCAGCGCCAACCGCAAGCCGGACGTCCAGGCGCAGACCCTGCGGGGACTGGGGCTGGGCAAGATCCGCCGCACCCGCACGCTGGAGGATACGCCTTCGGTGCGCGGCATGATCCATGCGGTCAAGCACCTCGTAGAGATCGTGGAAGAGAAGAAGTAACAAGCAACTGGATGGCCCGCGCGCGCTGGCCGGTATGATGCCGGCGGGCCATGACAGGAGACGTAGAATGAAGCTCAACGAAATCCACAACAATCCCGGCGCCCACAAGCGTAAGGACAAGGTAGGCCGCGGCTCCTCGTCGGGCCTGGGAAAGACCAGCGGCCGCGGCGTCAAGGGCGCCAAGGCGCGTACCGGCAACCAGGTCCATGGCTTTGAAGGCGGTCAGATGCCGCTGCACATGCGCATGCCCAAGCGCGGCTTCCGCAACATTTTCGCCAATGAGTTCTCGGAAGTGAATCTGGGCCGCCTGCAAAAAGCGATTGATGACGAGCGCATCGATGCGTCGGCCAAGATCACCGAGGATGTGCTGCGCAAGGCCGGCCTGGCCCATAAGAGCCGCGATGGCATACGCCTGCTCGCCAAGGGCGAGATCAGGGCGCCGATCGATATCGAGGTGGCGGGCGCCAGCGCCTCCGCGCGCGAGGCGGTCGAGAAGGCCGGCGGTAAGCTGACTGCCACCTTCGCCAAGAAGGTCTACAGCAACAAGAAGGGCGAGCCGGGCAAGCGCCAGAAGCGGCGTGCCGATTCGGCCGCCAAGCGCGCTGCCCGCAGGACGTGACGATTATGGCCAGCTCCGGCTCGAAAGGGCGGGGCGGGGCCCCTATATGAGGGCAGGGATTTCCGTGCCGGGTTCACGGGTCCGGCGCGATCTGGGAGCAGCCTGATGGCATCTGCAGCCGAACAACTGGCCGCCAATTTCAACTTCGCCAATCTTGGCAAAGCGAAAGAGCTGCGCCAGCGGATATTCTTCACTCTTGGCGCGCTTATCGTGGCGCGCATCGGGTCCTACATCCCCATGCCGGGTATCGATCCGGCCGCCATGGCCCAGCAGCTCCAGCAGAGCGGCGGCGGTCTTCTGGACGTCTTCAATACCCTTTCGGGCGGCGCGGTTGGGCGCATGGCGGTCTTTGCCCTGGGCATCATGCCCTATATCTCTGCCTCCATCATCATTCAGTTGATGACCACGGTCTTCCCCGAACTGGAGGCGCTCAAGAAGGAAGGTGCGGCTGGCCAGAAGATCATTAACCAATACACGCGCTATGGCACCGTCGTCCTGGCTGCCGTTCAGGCCTGGGGCATCGCTGTCGGCCTGGAGCATTTTGGGGGCGCCGGCCAGATCGTGATTCATCCCGGCATGTTCTTCCGGTTTGGTGCGGTGATTACCCTGACCGGCGGCACCATGCTGCTGATGTGGATCGGTGAGCAGATCACAAATCGCGGCGTGGGCAACGGTATTTCGCTGATCATCTTTGCCGGCATCGTGGCGGAATTCCCCACCATTATTGCTCAGACGCTGGAATCGGCGCGCACCGGTGCGACCAGCCCGATGTTGATCCTGTTCTTCATCGCCTTCAGCGTAGCATTGGTTGGCTTCATTGTGTTCATGGAGCGGGCTCAGCGGCGCTTATTCGTGACCTATCCAAAGCGCCAGGTCGGCAACAAGGTCTATGGCGGTGAAAGTTCGCACCTGCCGCTCAAACTGAACGTGTCGGGCGTGATTCCGCCAATCTTCGCGTCTTCGATTCTTCTGTTGCCCACCACCGTCGCCAGCTTCAACGCGCAGAATTTACCGGAATGGCTGCAAGCGCTGGTCACCTATCTCAGCCGCGGTCAGCCGCTTTACCTGATCCTCTATGCCGCGCTGATCATGTTCTTCACCTTCTTCTACACCTCGGTTGTGTTCAATCCCGAGGAGACGGCGGAGAATCTCAAGAAATATGGCGGTGTGTTCCCCGGAATCCGGCCTGGCAAGAAGAGCGCGCAGTTCATCGACTATACGCTCACCCGCATAACCGTCATAGGCGCGGCCTATCTGACCCTGGTCTGCCTGATCCCGGAATTCATGTTTTTCGAATACAACCTGTCTTTTGCGTTGGGCGGCACATCGATCCTGATCGTGGTAAGCGTGACCATGGATACGGTGGCACAGATTCAGAGTCACCTGGTCGCCCAGCAATATGAGGGCTTGCTGAAGAAGTCGAAGCTACGGGGGGCGCGCCGTTGAACCTGGTATTGTTCGGACCTCCGGGGGCGGGGAAGGGCACGCAGGCGAAAATCCTCAAGGAAACGCGGGGCCTGCCGCAACTTTCAACCGGCGAGATGCTGCGCGCCGCGATTGCGGAAGAGACTCCATTGGGGATGCGCTGTAAGGCGCTGCTGGACAAGGGTGAGCTGGTCCCCGACGAGGTTGTGGTCGACATCATCGCTGAGCGCTATGATCAGGCGGACTGCAGGAATGGTGCGGTGTTTGACGGCTTTCCTCGCACCATTCCCCAGGCTCAGGCGCTTGATGCCATGCTGGGGAGCCGCGGCCGCAAGATCGACTTGGTGCTGGAATTGAAAGTCGACGATGCCGTCCTGCTTTCCCGGGTGGAGGCGCGCATTAAGGCCGGTGGAACCCTGCGAAGCGACGATACGCCAGAAACCCTGGCGCACCGGCTTAGGGTCTATTACAAAAATACAGCTCCGCTGCTGGATTACTACCGCCGCCAGGGGAAGTTGAAGACTGTGGATGGCATGGCGCCGGTCGAAGCCGTGACCAGCCAGATTGCCGCCGTTCTGGATACCGTCCCGGCATAGGCCGTAACCACTTAAGCCACGTCAGCCCGTGGCCGGAACTCGCCTTTTGGCGTCGGCTTTCCAGGCCTCAAAACCTGCGACAATTATTCCCGGCCAGCCATTGACGGGAAGGGGGCCATTCCTATAATCCGCGCCCTCGCGACAGATTTTCCTGTCATTTCCGGCTTTTGGGGCGCGCATTTTTGCATCCGCTCATGACCGGGTTTGGCCGGGAAGGCGTTGCTGCCGATTTTGGCAAGTAAAACAGCGGCTTAATAGCCATTCGGAGAACACTCGTGGCACGTATTGCCGGCGTCAATATCCCGACACAGAAGCGCGTGGAGATCGCTCTGCGCTATATCCATGGAATCGGGCCTCACATCGCCAAGAAGATCATCGACCAGCTCGGCATCGATCCTGCGCGCCGCGTCAGTGACCTGACGGAGTCCGAGGTCATCCAGATTCGCGAGACTATCGATCGTGACTATCTGGTCGAAGGCGATTTGCGCCGTGAAGTGGCGATGAACATCAAGCGCCTGATGGATTTGGGCTGCTACCGGGGCCTGCGCCATCGCAGGGGCCTGCCTGTGCGCGGTCAGCGTACCCACACCAA
Organism: Hyphomicrobiales bacterium; assembly: GCA_040255825.1. Taxonomy (GTDB): domain Bacteria; phylum Pseudomonadota; class Alphaproteobacteria; order Micropepsales; family Micropepsaceae; genus Rhizomicrobium. The sequence continues at coordinate 12,321 of JBDZVS010000007.1, forward strand.
CGCCCGCACCCGGAAGGGCCCCGCCAAGGCGATCGCGGGCAAAAAGAAAGTGACCAAGTAAGATGGCTGAAGCGAAAGGCAAGGGTGCCCGCACCCGCAAGAAAGAGAAGAAGAACGTTGCCGTGGGCGTGGCCCATGTCGCGGCCACCTTCAACAACACTATCATCACCATCGCCGACGCGCAGGGCAATGCGATCAGCTGGTCCAGTGCCGGCATGATGGGCTTCAAGGGCAGCCGCAAGTCGACTCCATATGCGGCGCAGATGGCGGCCGAGGATGCCGGCCGCAAGGCGGTTGATCACGGCATGCGCACTTTGGAGGTGGAAGTCTCCGGCCCCGGTTCGGGTCGCGAATCGGCGCTGCGTGCGCTGCAGGCGGTAGGCCTGGTGGTTACCTCGATCCGCGACGTGACGCCGATCCCGCACAATGGCTGCCGCCCGCCCAAACGCCGCCGCGTCTAAGCATTTGATATTCCGTCGGACGTAACCATCTACCCGTCGCACGTATGGGCCTGGTCCGACAGGCCCGGGACACGATGAGGAAAACATGTTTCAGAAGAACTGGCAGGAACTGATCAAGCCCCAGAAGCTCAAGACCGACGCCGGTCACGAGCCGGGCCGGATCGCCACCATCGTCGCCGAGCCGCTGGAGCGTGGCTTTGGCCTTACGCTGGGCAATTCGCTGCGCCGTGTGCTGCTGTCGTCGCTGCAGGGTGCCGCCGTGACCGCGATCTCGATCGAAGGCGTGTTGCACGAATTTTCGTCCATTCAGGGCGTGCGCGAGGACGTCACCGACATCGTGCTGAATGTGAAGATGATTGCGCTGCGGATGCATGCGGAAGGCCCCAAGCGCGTGTCCCTGCGCAAGCAAGGCCCCGGCGAGGTGAAAGCCGGCGACATTCAGGCCACCTCGGATATCGAGGTCCTCAATCCCGATCTCGTCATCTGCACGCTGGACGAGAAGGTCGAGTTCCGCATGGAGCTGACGGTCAATACCGGCAAGGGTTATGTGCCGGCCGACCGCAACCGGCCCGAGGACGCGCCCATCGGCTTGATTCCGGTCGACAGCCTGTTCAGCCCGGTCAAGAAGGTCTCCTACAAGGTGGAGAACACCCGCGAAGGCCAGATCCTGGACTATGACAAGCTGACCCTGACGGTCGAAACCAATGGCGCCGTGACGCCGGACAATGCCGTGGCCTATGCCGCCCGCATCCTTCAGGACCAGTTGCAGGTCTTCATCAACTTCGAGGAGCCGCAGCTGCGCGCCACCGAAGAGGCCAAGCCGGATCTGGCATTCAATCCGGTGTTGCTGAAGAAGGTGGACGAGCTGGAACTGTCGGTGCGTTCGGCCAACTGCCTGAAGAATGACAATATCGTCTATATCGGCGACCTGATCCAGAAGACCGAGGCGGAGATGCTCCGTACTCCGAATTTCGGCCGCAAGTCGCTGAACGAGATCAAGGCTGTTCTTGCCGAGATGGGCCTGCACCTGGGCATGGAAGTGCCGGGCTGGCCGCCGGAAAACATCGAGGACCTCGCCAAGCGTTACGAGGACCAGTACTAACCAATACCATCCCGTGCGTGTCGCAGCATGCGATAGTGCGGCACGGGCACGGAGACCCAGTTGGCGCTTCACCCGCTCGCGGGCGGACCGGCTGGGATGACAGGAGATAAGAATGCGTCACGGCAACCAGGGCCGCAAATTCAACCGCACCGCCGCCCACCGCAAGGCGATGTGGGGCAATATGACGGCAGCCCTCATCAAGCATGAGCAGATCAAGACCACGCTGCCCAAGGCCAAGGATCTTCGTCCGGTGATCGAGAAGCTGGTCACCCTGTCGCGCCGCGGCAAGACCGACCTGCATGCCCGCCGCCAGGCGCTGGCCCAGATCAAGGACGCCGACCAGGTCACCAAGCTGTTCGACGTGATCGGACCCCGCTATGCCGGCCGTCCCGGGGGCTATACGCGGGTGCTGCGCTGCGGCTTCCGCCATGGCGACAACGCGCCGATGGCTATCATCGAGTTCATTGATCGTGACGTCACCGCCAAGGGCCAGGACTCCGGCCCGGTGGAAGTCGCCGAGGAAGCGGAAGCCTGATTTTCGCCAAGGTTTGATCTAGATTTGGGGCGGCAGCGATGCCGCCCTTTTTCATTCGGAAGCCCTGTGAAACTTCGGCAACTCATCGGAAAGCTGGGAATCATGAAGACCGTCTCGATCATTGCCGGCGCTGCCGTTCTGGCCGGCGCAGCGATGTTCTTCGCCGTGCCCGCCTTGACGGCAGGCAACAACGCTGCCGTCCCGGAAAAGCTGCGCGTGGGGCCGCAGGCCTCGCGCGCGCTATCCGCGGCGCCGGCCTCGATGCAACAGGTCCAGCTTACTTTCGCGCCTGTGGTCAAGCGCGTCGTTCCGGCCGTGGTCAATGTCTATAGCCGCAGCGTCCAGCAGGTTCAGGTCAATCCTCTCTTTAACGATCCCTTCTTCTCACAATTCTTCGGTGCCTCGCCCGAGATGCGCCAGCGCGTGCAGCAGAGCCTGGGTTCCGGGGTGATCGTGCGCTCCGATGGCATCATCGTGACCAACAATCATGTCGTGTCGGGCGGTACCGATATCGTGGTGGCGCTGTCGGACAAGCGCGAATTCAAGGCCAAGGTCCTGCTGGCGGATCCACGCACCGATCTTGCGGTGCTGAAGATCGACACCAAGGGCGAGAAGCTTCCCGTAGTGCCCTTTGCCGACAGCGACAGGGTACAGGTCGGCGATCTGGTGCTGGCGGTCGGCGATCCATTCGGCGTCGGTCAGACCGTCACCATGGGCATCGTTTCGGCGCTGGCGCGCACGCAAGGTTCGGCCAACGATTATCAGTTCTTCATCCAGACGGACGCGGCGATCAATCCGGGCAATTCAGGCGGAGCGCTGGTGACCACCGATGGGCGGTTGGCCGGGATCAACACGGCGATCTATTCGCGCACCGGCGGCAATATCGGTATCGGATTTGCGATTCCCGCCAACTTGGCACGGCGCGTCGTCGAGGGCGTGGAAGGCGGCATGCAGGATGGCCGCCCCGCCAGCGTGAAGCTGGCCTGGGCGGGCGCCACCGGCCAGGCGGTGACGAGCGACATCGCCCGTAGCCTCGGCCTGTCCAAGCCGGGAGGCGTCTTGATAAAGGAAGTCTATCCAGGCGGCCCGCTGGCGCGCGCGGGAATTGGATCCGGCGACGTGATTGAATCGGTTGATGGCGCAGCGGTGGATGACATGCAGTCGCTGAACTACCGCACAGCTACCCACCGCCCCGGCGAAAGCGTGAAGATGCGCGTGGTGGCGAACGGAAAGACACGCGATGTGAATGTCACCTTGGCGCTGCCGCCCGAAAACCCGCCGCGCGACCTGCGCGTCATCGCCGGCCGCAATCCGCTGACGGGCGCGAAGGTGGAGAACATCTCGCCCGCCACCGCCACCGAATTGCAGATCGATCTGATGAGCCGGGGTGTGGCTATCGTATCCACCGAGAGTGGGACGATCGCCGCGAATTATAGCTTCCAGCCGGGTGACGTCATTCGCAGCATCAACGGTCAGCGAATCGCCAGCGTCAATGATCTAGTGCGTGCGCTGAACGGTGCCAACCGCTGGGACCTGGTGATTGAACGCGGTGGCAGGCGGCTGACCCTGTCCGTACAGGGTTAAGGGCATAGCCCGTCGTGCCCGCTCGCTGAAGCGGCATGTGTCCGAACCATGGCGCCGGCGACAACATTGTTCGTACACGGACGATTACGTCAGGCTTGCGGCGGATTTGCGGCATGGAGATTTGTTTCAGTCTATTGCCCGGATCAATTCTGTCTCTCTGGCGCGCTTGTAACGCGACCAGCCGCGCATTCCTGCGTTAGTTCCTTCGCATGGGGGGCACCCAAGCAAAGGGACTGACATGAAGAAGTATGTGATTGTTTCCGCCGCCGCTGTTCTTCTCAGCACGGTCGCCGCCAACGCCGATATCCTGAATGCGCCCTATGTGTCGGTGCTTGGGGGATGGAGTTCCCACCCTGCGTTGGCGCTCGGTGCCGGTCACCTCGGTGTTGACGATGGCTTCAATGCGGGCGCCCGCGCAGGTACTTATCTGGAGGGGTGGCCAGGCTTCAGTGTGGATGTCGACTATTTCCACAATCAGGGTGACTATATCGGTACCAATGTTGGTCACAGTTCCGACAGCTATATGGCTGACTTGACCTATCACCTGCCCACCAGCACACCGTGGAGCTTTTATGGCGGCGGCGGTATCGGTGCGGTGACCACCAGCCTGGATGGTGGTGCCCAGTATGGCGATTCGACCGTGTTCGGCTGGCAGTTGATCGGCGGGGCCGAATACCGGCTGAACGACATGACCTCGATGTTCGCCGAATATCGCTACCAGAACGCACACAATGCGAATGTGGATTCGATCGCCAATGTCGGAAATACCTCCAACAGCCTGTCGGTTGGCGTGAAATTCAATCTCTAAGGCCTGGGCTTTCGAGACGGCCCCGCCGGCACGTCCGGCGGGGCTTTTTCATGCTGGCACTGCTATAATGGGAAAATGAATGATCTCTTCGAACGGTCGGGACTGGCCGCAGAAGCGCCGCGGCCGTTGGCCGACCGGCTGCGTCCGCTGGCACTGGACCAGGTGGTAGGACAGGACCACCTGCTGGCGCCCGACGCGCCGCTTGGCCGGATGGTGGCAAAAGGCGCGCCCCATTCGATCATCCTTTGGGGCCCGCCGGGTACCGGCAAGACGACCATCGCGCGGCTGCTGGCAGGGGCGTTCAAACTTCACTTCGAGCAATTGTCGGCTGTGTTTTCCGGGGTCGCCGATCTCAAAAAGACATTCGAGGCCGCACGTGAGCGCCGCCGCATGGGGCAGGGGACCCTGCTTTTCATCGACGAGATCCACCGCTTCAATCGCAGCCAGCAGGACAGCTTCCTGCCGGTGGTCGAGGATGGAACCGTGGTCCTGGTGGGCGCCACCACAGAGAACCCGTCTTTCGAACTGAATGGCGCTCTGCTGTCGCGCGCGCAGGTCCTGGTGCTGCGCCGGCTGGATGATGCGGCATTGGAAGAGCTGCTGGAACGGGCGGAAGCTTACTACGAAACCAAACTGCCCCTGACCGGAGACGCTCGCGCATCGCTGCGCGCCATGGCCGATGGCGATGGCCGCTATCTCCTCAACCTGGTGGAGGAGCTGGCCAGCGTGAAGACGGACGGGCCGCTGGATGTGGCGGGGCTGGTAGGCGTCGTGCAGCGGCGCATGCCTCTCTACGACAAGAGCCGGGAAGAACACTACAACCTGATCTCGGCCCTGCACAAATCCATCCGGGGTTCCGATCCCGATGCGGCGCTATACTGGCTGGCGCGGATGCTGGCGGGCGGCGAGGCCCCGCTCTATATCGCCCGCCGATTGGTGCGCGCGGCGGTCGAGGATATCGGCCTGGCCGATCCAGAGGCGATACATCAGGCGCTGGCGGCCAAGGATGTGTTCGAGTTTCTGGGCACGCCCGAAGGCGAGATCGCGCTGGCCCAGTGCGTGCTCTATCTGGCCTCGGCGCCCAAATCCAACGCCGTGTACAAGGCGTTCGGAAGCGCCCGCCGTGTGGCGCAAGAGCATGGCTCGCTGATGCCGCCGGCCCATATCCTGAACGCGCCGACCAGCCTGATGAAGAACCTCGGCTATGGCGCCGGCTATCAATACGATCATGACACCGAGGAAGGGTTCTCGGGCCAGAGCTATTTCCCCGAGGCCATGGAACGCCAGGCCTTTTACCTGCCCAAGGAAACCGGCTTCGAGCGCGAGATCGCTAAGCGGCTGGATTATTGGTCCAAGCTCAGGGCGAAGCGAAGCGGCTAGTTCTTCCCATCGCCGTAGCGCAGCACCTTGACCTTCTCGATCGTGACCAGGCCGCTTTGCATCATCATATCGAGCGCCGGCAGGAAGCGGGTGATCTTGGCCTCGTCATCCACGATCTCGACGATGATGGGCAAATCTTCCGACAGGCGCAGGATCTTGGTGGTGTGCAGATGGCTGGAGTGCCCGAAGCCCATCGGCCCCCGGATCACGGTCGCACCAGCCAGTCCTTCCTTGCGTGCTGCCAGGACAATGGCTTCATAAAGGGGCTTGCCGTCCGCCCGGTCCGATTCGCCGACGAAGATGCGCAGCAATGCCGCGGGCTGGGCTGTCTGCATGTCAGGCTCCCTTGATCTGGTTGATGGCGGTCGCGGACACGGCGCCCAGCCACACGCCGATCAGGCAGAAGATGACCGATCCCAGCACATTCCCGGATGCCGGCACCCATTCGCCATCGCGCATCAGGTTGAGGGTTTGCAGGCTGAAGGATGAGAATGTGGTGTAACCTCCACAGACGCCCACCATGACGAACTGGCGGGTCATGCCACCCACGATCAGACGCCCTTCGGGGTCGGTAAGCGTACCGAAGAAGCCAATGATGAACGAGCCCGTGATATTGATGATCAACGTGCCCCAGGGAAAGGTCTCGCCGAAGGCGTTGGCGACCAAACCCGAGACGAAATAGCGTCCCATGGTGCCAAGCGCACCGCCCAGTGCGACGGCAAGATACATGCCCATGACTACTCCATACCCATTGCGCGCCCACGGCAGGCACAGCATGTTCCGTTGGCAGGAGTCATCAGCCCTTGCGGGCGGTTTCGGGGGAACCCCATCCCCATCGCCAGCAAACTAGGCGAAATCGGACAGGAGCGTCAATTCGGCATGGAAAAGGCCGCACGTATAGACCGCGAGGATGACGGTATCCGGCTGGACCGCTGGTTCAGGCGGCACTATCCGGCCGTCACCCACGGCCTGTTGGAAAAGCTGTTGCGCAAGGGGGAAGTGCGGCTGGATGGCAAGCGCGTCAAAGCCGCCGACCGGGTCGGTACTGGCCAGATGGTGCGCCTGCCGCCCCAGGTCATCCATGCCCGGAAGCCGCCGCAGGTGGAGGGCACGGCGCCAAAGCCCATGGGCTCGCTGGGGGACCGGATCCTCTACATGGACAAGCATGTCATCGTGCTGGACAAGCCGCCTGGCTTGGCGACCCAGGGCGGCTCGGGCCTGACCAGGCATGTCGATGGCATGCTGGACAGTTTGAAGTTCGAACGCTCCAGCCGCCCCAGGCTGGTGCATCGGCTGGACCGCGATACATCCGGCGTCCTGCTGGTCGCGCGCACGGCGCAGGCCGCTTCCGGCCTGGCCGAGGCGCTACGCCACCGTGATGCCTCGAAAGTCTATTGGGCATTGGTGATGGGCGTACCGCCGAAGAACCATGGTGTCGTAAAGGCGGCCCTGGCCAAGGAGGGCGGCTATGGGCCGCACGGCCGCGACGAGCGTATGGCCGTGAGCGCGGAAGACGACGCCAAATTCGCCCTGACCGAGTATGCCGTTATGGGCAGGGCGGGCCAGGACTTCACCTGGGTGGCGGCACGGCCGGTCACCGGGCGTACCCATCAGATTCGCGTGCATTTGGCATCGCTGGGCACGCCCATCGTGGGTGATTTTAAATATGGCGGTGCCGATGCCAGAGGCAGGGGCGACATCGCAGACAGGCTGCACCTGCATGCCCGCAGCATCGATATTGCCCGCCCTGATGGCACGCGGTTGCAGGTATCCGCCCCGCTGCCGCCGCACATGCTGAAGAGTTGGCAGCTTCTGGGGTTCGATGCCGATGACGGCCGCGATCCATTTCCACCCAAGAAAAAGAGAAAATGAAGCGTTTCTACAAAGAGGTCTCTGTCGCGCCGTGCGAGGGCGGCTTCCAGGTGCTGCTGGATGGCCGCCCGGTGAAAACGCCCGCCGGCAAGCCGCTGGTATTGCCGACCGACAGGCTCGCCGGCGCGATCGCGGATGAATGGCACGCGCAAGGGGCTGAGATCGTGCCCCCCTCGATGCCGCTACTTCGATTTGCCAACACGGTGATCGACGGTATCGCCGCCAACCGTACCGAAACCATAGACGCCATCCTGCGCTTCGGCTGCAACGATCTTCTCTGCTATCGCGCGGATATGCCGGCTGCATTGGCCCGCCGCCAGGCACAGGCTTGGGATCCTCTGTTGGCATGGGCGGACGCGAAGCTGGGTGCCAAGCTGACTGTGGTGGACGGGCTGATCCATGCCGATCAATCCGCCCCGGCGCTCGCAGCCTTGCGCGCCGCCGTCGAGCGCCAGGGCGACTTCGCGCTCGCCGCTTTGCATATCGTCGCCTCCATCACCGGTTCGCTGGTGCTCGGGCTGGCGGCGGTGATGGGCGAACTCTCCGCCGCGCAAGCCTTTGCCCTGTCGCGGATCGATGAGGCGCACCAGGCCGAGACCTGGGGCAGCGATGCCGAGGCCGAGGCCCGCGCGGAGCGTCTGGCCACGGAGATAGATCAGGCCTGTGCGCTGGTGGACCTGTCGCGCTGATGCGCCGCCGCCGCCCTCTCGCGCCTCGCGCCGATCTGGAGACGCGCCTGTGGGCTCGTCTTCGCGAACTGGAGGGCTATCGTTTCCGCCGCCAGGCTTTCTTCCGCACCTTCTTGCTGGACTTTGTCGAGCATGATGCCCGGCTGGTGATCAGCCTGGAGGCGGGTGCGCCGGGAAGCCGCAGTCCTGTCCACATCGTGCGCGACCGGCTGCTCAATGAACAAGGTTATGTAATCCTTCGGCTTTGGCGCGAAGAAGCCATGCGCGATCTCGCCGGCGCTATCCAGCGCATCCGGTCTGTCCTGGCCGATCTTTCCGCATTCGATTCGGATTAGACTCCGCGCGCTATCTTGGTGAAGGGTGGGGTTGGCATGACCGAGCTTTCGGGGCCGCAATGGTGCGCGCGCTTTCCTACAAGTGTTTCGCTGGACGATCTTCTGCCGGACTTCGGCGATCATGTGCGGGCGTTCCTGTCACGCCTGCATGCCTCCGGTGCTTCGGTTGAAGTCAACGCCACCTTCCGGCCGCCGGAGCGCGCCTACCTGATGCACTGGTGCTGCATGGTAGGTGAAAGCGGCCAGGATCCGTCCGCCGTGCCGCATATGGCAGGCGTGAACATCGATTGGTCGCATGGCGGTTCCACGTCATCTGCCCGCGCCGCGGCGCGCCGGATGATGACCCGCTATCAGATAAGATTTCCTGCCGCGCTGGTCAGCCGGCACACCCAGCGGCGCGCCATCGACATGACCATCGGATGGCAGGGGACATTGCATATCACCGATTTCGACGGTCATGCCCACACGATCGACGGCGGCCCGCGCAACGGCGCCAATCCGCAATTGATCCGGGTCGCCGCCACGTTCGGCGTAATCAAGCTGGTAAGCGATCCGCCGCACTGGTCGGACGATGGGCATTGATTGGGATTCAATCGCCGGCGACTATCACAAATTCTCGATGACCGGCCGTGTGGCAAGATGGGCGACCCTGCGTGCGGTATGCTCAATATGGTCCAGGCGGCGCGCCAAGACCTCCATGGCCGGGCTGTCGTGCATGGTCGATAGACTGGCTGGCGGCGCGGGAGCGGCGTCAATTTCCTCTTTATCGGGCTCGGACGGGTCCAGCAGCCGCATCACCCGCGAACGCACGGCGTCGATGGCCGCATCGGCCTCTTCGGCGTTCAGTTCCTGCGCCCGCAGCTTGACCAGTACCGGCATGGAGGAAAGGTCCGAGGCCAGCAGGTAGTGTGCGCCCAAAAGCTCGCCCAGTGATGCCAGCACGCGACGGTTGGTGTTGGGCTCGTCGGCCAGCCGCCGGATGACGCCGGAAAGCTGCGCCACCGCGTCCAGAGATTTCTTGCGGGCCAGGCGATAGCGCGGCATGACATGCTCCCGCCGCATCGCGGCACTGGCATAGGCAGCATCCGCCTTCAGGAGTCCCTGAACCGTGCGCGGCAGGTCCTCGCGCTCCCAGCTCGGCAGCAGGTAGCCGAAAGCCCAGCTCAGGCCGGCGCCGATCAGAGTGTCGACAATGCGCTCGAAGAATTGCGGATGCACCAGTGGGTCGACGAAATGCAGCAGCAGAAGCGACGAGATCGACGCTCCGATGGCGGTGATGCGATACTTGACTGCGCCATAGGCGTGACTGGTGCCCACCGCGAACACGATGGCCAGCAACAGCACCGGCGACGGTAACGTGTTGATGAAAAGCACCGCCAGGGCGCAGCCGATAAGGGTTCCGCTGATACGGTCCCACCGCCGCCGCCGGGTGACGCTGTAGTTGGCGCGCATGATCAGCGCGATGGTCAGCAGAATCCAGTTGGCGTGAGCAAAGCGTGGAAACACCAGCGTCAGCAGAAGACCGGTCGTCATCGCCAGCGCCAGGCGCACACCGTAACGGAATGCCGGCGAGTTCAGGCGAAATTGACGCATCAGTGTGCCCAGGCCCTGTGGGCTGCCTGCGCGGAATGGCTCGAGGTCAAGACTGGCGGCCAGGGTGCTGGGCGGGGTGCTTCGGTCCAGTGCTCGCGCCAGGTCGCCGATATAGCGGTCCGCCAGCACCAGCTTGTTGATGCTGGCCAGTAGCGCCTGGACAGTGCGATCGCCAGGCGTGGCCTTCAGCGCGTCATCGACCGCCGCCACCAGGTCGGCGGCTTCAGCCTCATGGATGCGGGGCCTGGTGTGGGCATGGCGGCTGCGCAGAGCCAGGGTCAGGCTTTCCACTTCGTCCGCCATCAGGTACACGAAGCGGTTCAACCGCCACATCAACTCCCGGCGCGGCACGCGCCGCAGATATTCGATATCCGCGTCGCTCGACAGAACCGTCTCGAACGCGTCCAGCAACGCCACCAGCGTGTCGATGCGCTTGAGCTGCAGACGTTGCGTGCGCCGTGCGAACAAGGTGTCGCGCGCGGCCTGCAGCCGCTCGACCAGCGTGGCGTGGGCATCGATCAGCACGCGGAAGGCTCCGGGGCCTTCCGTATCGGGATTGTACAACGCCGCCTTGGCCCGCAGATATCCCACAAAGGCGCGCATCGCCTCCGCCAGCAGGAGCCGCCGGACCCGGTCATCGAATGCCCAGGCCGTCCCCACCGCATAGGTGGTGTAGATCAACGCGCCGCAGACGAACAGCAGCAGGTGGTCCGCCGCGTCCGATAAGCTAGCGAAATTCTGGCCCATCGGCAGAACGAAGGACAACACACAGGTCATCGCCAGGCTCAACACCCAGCGGCCATAGGCGCTGATCAGACCGGTCCACAGGCCGGTGAAGGCGGTCGCGGCGATGAAGGCGTAAAGATTGAAGGTCGCGAATGTCGAAAGCGCGGTGAAGATGCAGGCGCCGGCGAATGCAATTCCCGCGATCCACAACTTCTGTTGCAACGGATCATTGCGGTCGCTGATCGAAACGCACAGGGCGCCTGTGCCGGCCGCTACCGCTGCGTCGAAGCCCATGCCGGCCGCCGCCAGCCCCGTCAGGCCCACGCCCACCGCCACCGACAGCCCGTTTTCAATATGGGCCCGGAACATGGCCAGGCTTATGGATTGGGAAAAATTGGCGGACCGGAAAAGGTTGGCGGTGCGAAAACGGGAAGCCATCTTGTCTGTCGGGGTTGGGGTATTATGTTACGGACAATTCGCCCGAAGGAGCATGGTCTTGAACGAGGATATTACGTCGCTGCGCGTCCATGTGCATGGCTTCGTTCAGGGCGTGGGGTTTCGCGATTTCCTGGCCGTGTCGGCCCAGCGGAACAAGCTCGACGGCTGGGTGCGCAACCGGGCCGACGGCTCGGTGGAGGCCTTGGTCAGCGGGACCACCAAAGCGGTGGAAATGTTCGTCGCCAGCGCCACGCGCGGCCCCACCGGGGCCCGTGTCAGTGCCGTGGACCTGCACAACAGCGAGCCGCCGGCGGAGAAGGGCTTTCACCGCCGTCCATCTCTTTGAGGGTCCGGTCTTCAGGCCTTGGCGCGCTTCAATTCGCGCACCGCCGACACCGCGAACACCAGAAGTCCGACCACTGACAGAACCTCGCCGACGCCCAGGACGGGAATGTAGGCCGGATCGTTGCCGTGGCTCAGAAACAGCGCGAGTGTCGGGATCAGGATCACAACGCCCAACGTCGAGATGACATAGTTCGCCCAGGCCAGCCTCTGCGAGAAGCCGGATCGAGCGAGCGCATAGAACGCACCATAGATCGACAATGTCACCCAACCCAGCAGGTTCAGGTGCGCATGGGCGGGCATCGTGGTCATATTTTCCGAAGCGCCCATATGTATGCCCCACAGCATGCCCACCAGAAGGCAGAGCGCGGCGGTAAAGAAGAAGGCAGCAGATACACGTGGCATGTGACAATCCTCCTTTCCTGCAAATGACTGGAAATATGCAGCTAGCCAAATACCTTCCCGAATGACTGGCGCAGCGCCAGATCGACATCGGCCATCGTCGCGGCCACGCCCAGATCGGCCAGGCTGGTCACGCCATGGCCACTGATCCCGCATGGCACGATGCCGGAGAAATGCGACAGGTCGGGCGCGACGTTCAGCGCCACGCCGTGAAACGTCACCCAGCGCTTGATGCGGACGCCCAGCGCGGCGATCTTGTCTTCCCGCATGTCGGCGGAAGATCGCCCGCGCCGGACCCAGATGCCCACGCGGCCTTCGCGCCGCTCGCCCCTGACGTCGAAAAGGGCAAGGGCCTCGATCAGCCATTGCTCCAGGTCGTGGACATAGACACGCACATCGGGCTTGCGCCGCTTGAGGTCCAGCATCACGTAGCCCACCCGCTGGCCCGGCCCATGATACGTGAACTGCCCGCCGCGACCGGTGCGGTAAACCGGGAACCGCGCGTCCAGAAGATCAGCATCCCTGGCGCTGGTGCCGGCGGTATAGACAGGCGGATGCTCGAGTAGCCAGACCAGTTCGTCCGCCCGGCCCTCGGCGATGGCCGCGGCCCTTGCCTCCATCCTGGCGACCGCCGCGGGATAGGCCACCGGCAGGTCGTCCACCTGCCATTCCACCCGGGTTCTTACCGTAGCGTCCAAGTTAAGCCTTCCGAAACCATGATCGGCCACCCTGCCGGTCCGGTACTCTAGGGGCTCGGTGCATGGCTTCCAATGTCGATAATGTCAAAGTGGAGATCTCGGTAGTCCTGGGCCGCTCGGTGATTCCCATGCACCAGCTCCTGCGCATGGGCCGGGGCGCCGTGATCGAGCTGGATTCCCACCAGGATGATCCTGTCCTGGTCCTGGCCAATGACAAGCCGGTGGCCAGGGGGGAAATCCAGATCAAGGGTGATAAGATTGCGGTTTCCGTGGTCGATCTGCTGCGGAACTACGAATAATACATAATCGTATCGTAGAATATTTTATTCCCCACCTGTTTCTTGCATTTTAGAGCGCGACAGCATACCTCTCCGGGACGTCCAGAGGCCCTCATGCTTCCGCTTGTCCTGAACCCCCAGCATGTCCGTGCCGGCCTGATCGGCAGCGGCGCCGCGCGCGACCGCCGGGCTGCGCTGCTGGCCGAGGCGGGGGTAGAGGCGGTCCTGCTGCCGGAGGATATCCCCAATACCGCTCTGGACGCTGCCTTGGCGCCTTTAACGGTGCTGTTCGTGGCCGGGCTTGGGGAAGGCCGATCCCGCCTCCTGGCAAGCCGCGCCCGGGCGCTGGGTGCGCTGGTCAATGTCGAGGACATGCCGGCTCTCTGCGATTTCCATGTTCCCGCTCTGGTGCGGCGGGGCGACCTGCTGCTGACCGTCTCCACCGGCGGCCGGGCGCCGGGCCTGGCGCGCGTGTTGCGCGAGCGGCTGGCGGAACAGTTCGGACCGGAATGGACCGGCCGGCTGGAGGAATTGGCCCACCAGCGCGCCAGGTGGCGTTCAGAGGGCCTCTCTACCGGACAGGTCTCGGGGAATATACGCGAAATGCTTGCGCGGACGGGGTGGCTATGAGTTCCGCCAGCAAGGTTACCGTGATCGATGCCGCGCGCGGAGTGATGCCGCGGGCCTTCGACCGTCCAGGCGCGGGCCCCGATGCCCAGCAGCGCATCCATCTGGCGGCGCTGGCGGAAAAGGCCGCGCAAATGCGCGCCGAGGAGATCGTGGAGCTGGCCCTGACCGGCGAGATGGCCGGCCGCACGGCCGTGGTGTCTTCCTTCGGGGCCGAATCGGCGGTTCTGCTGCACATGGTGGCGGGGGTCGATCCGGCCACACCGATCCTCTTTCTCAATACGGGTAAGCTGTTCGGCGAGACGCTGCGTTACCGCGACCGGCTTCAGGACGCCCTGGGTCTGGGCGATGTCCGTTCGCTATCTCCGTCGCTGGAGGCGCGCCAGGCGACCGATCCGGACGGCACCCTGTGGTCGCGCGACACGGACGCCTGCTGCAATCTTCGCAAGGTCGTGCCCCTGAATCGCGCGCTTGCGCCCTTCGCCGCCCAGATCACGGGCCGCAAGCGTTTCCAGACACGCGAGCGCGCCAGCATGCAGCCGGTGGAATTCCATGAAGGCCGCTTTCGGTTCAACCCATTGTGGCAATGGAACCTGGAGCAGTTGGAAGCCTATATGGAAGCGCACAAGCTGCCCCGCCACCCGCTGGTGGAAGATGGCTATCCATCGATCGGCTGCATGCCCTGCACCCGCCGCGTCCAGGCGGGGGAGGACTATCGCGCCGGCCGCTGGGCGGGCCTGGACAAGGACGAGTGCGGAATCCACCTCACTGACGGCGGCGGCATCTGAACGCGCTCCCCTTCGGATGCGTCCATGCTGAATGGTGCGGTCAAGAAGACTCGAACTTCCACGGGTTGCCCCACTAGCACCTCAAGCTAGCGCGTCTACCGTTCCGCCATGACCGCACGTTCAGGAAGGGATTTTCCCGGTAGGCCGGGGGGTTTAGCAACCCCGCTGCGGCAAGACAAGAGCCGGCCCGCGCGGATGCACGGGCCGGCGTTGTTCGAGGGTGCTGTGGACTACTGCGCCTGGTTCGAGCTGCTGCCGGAACTGTTCGTGGTGGTCGTTGCCGCGGCCGTGCTGGTGGTCTGGGGTGCGGCTTGCGGAGCGGCCTTGGCTGCCTGCTGTGCCTTCAGCTCTTCCTGATACTGCCTGTCGGCTTCGGCCTGGGCCTTGCGCATCGCAGCGGCCTGGGCTCTGCGGGCGGCATCAGCTTCAGCCTGGGCCTGGTAGCGGTTCTGGGCGAATGCCGGCAGGCTGCTGCCGCCAACCATGGTGAAAATTAAAGCCACGCATATCTTACGACTGACGTTCATTTTCCTCCCCCTGTTGATCGTGACCGGAAGCGCTCCAGTGGGCTTCGCCCATCGCCGCCGATCTTCCGATTGTGTTTCCGGCTCCGCCCGGATATTGCGCTCCTCATGGCACTTCACTTGATCAAGCTGTGCGTGGGATGCGACAGCATCGCCGAGCTTGCCGACTGGCAAAGTTTGCGCCTGAAACAACTGCGCGCCAAGGGAAAACAACCGGAACTGATCCACATTACGCGGATGACACCGAAAAGACGGGCGGAAGTGTTGGACGGCGGTTCTCTTTATTGGGTGATAAAGGGGTATATCGCGGCGCGGCAGAGGCTGTTGGACTTCCGCGAGGTCAAGAAGAATGGCATTCCGCATTGCGGGCTGGTCTATGACAAGGCGTTGATTCCCGTCAGTCCGCGCCCGCGCCGGCCCTTCCAGGGCTGGCGCTATCTGGAACCGGCCGATACTCCGCCGGACCTAGCGCGCAGCAAGGCTCCCAAGGGGTTGCCCGAACACCTGCAGCGCGAACTGGCGGCATTAGGATTGCTGTAAAGCCGGCCGGCTTAGGCTGGCGCATGGCGCGTGTCTTCCCGTCCTTGCGCATCGCGACCCCCGCCATGCTCGCCATGGTGGCCGGGGCCATATTCGCACCGGCGGCGCTGTGGCTGGGGCAGGGCGATGCCCTGCTGGATACCGACAGCGCCATGCGGCTGGTCGAGGTGCGCGACCTGCTCGCCGGCCAGCCCTGGTTCGACATGACGCAAAGGCGCATGAACGTGCCCGACGGCCTGGTGATGCACTGGTCACGCCTGGTAGACGCTCCGCTGGCGTTGCTGGTCCGGCTGAGCGGTTCGGAAAGCTTCGCGATGGCGGCATGGCCACTGCTGCTGTTCGCAGGGCTGGCCTTCGTGATCGCGCGTCTCGCGCTGGCCTTGGGCGGACGCGCCGCCATGCTGGTGTCGATGCCGCTGCTGCTTTTGTGCGCGGCGCTTTTCGGCACCTTCGCGCCGGGCAATATCGACCATCATGGCCTGGAGCTGGTGCTCGCTTCGGTGGCACTGCTGGGACTTGTCGAGCAGCGCCCGCGTCTGGCCGCCATCGCCGTCGCGCTGGCGTTGGGTGTGGCCTTGGAAAGTCTGCCCTACGCCCTGGTGGCAATCCTCCTGGCGGCGCTATGGCTGCGCGATGCGCCGGGATTGGCCTTCGATTTCGGCATGACGCTGGCGCTGGCGGGAGCGGCAATTTTCCTCGCCGTTGTCGGGCCCGGCGCTGCGCCGGTCTGCGATTCTTACAGCGGATTCCATGCCATGTTGCTGGCGGGGGGCGGAGCAGGCCTGGCGGTGCTGGGCCGCCTTCCAGCGCAGCAGCTCCGGCTCGCGGCCCTTTTGCCGCTTGCGGTCCTGCTGGCGGGCGCGGCGATGCTGGTCAATCCGGCGTGCTTCGGCGGGCCCTATGCCGGCATGGATGCGCGCCTGGGCCCGATCTTCCTGGCACGGATCAATGAGGCGAGGCCCATCTGGGAATTCGCGCGCATGGCACCCAGCGAAGCGGTGGCCGGCTATGGTTATGGCCTGTTCGCCCTGCTGATGACGTTCAAGGCGCCCCCCGCCCGCGCCAGGACCATAGTGCAGGTCTTCGCGCTGGCCGCCCTGGCGGTGGCGACGGTCCAGGTGCGTGCGGTGCCGTTCGCCATTGTCTTTGCCCTGCCGGGCCTGGCTGCCGCGCTGGCGAATATGACGCGTACCGCCACGGGCCGGCGCCTGCCGCTGATGGCGGTCGCCATTCTGCTTTCCGGTGACACAAGCTTTGCCTTCGCCGGCGCGGCGCTCGAAGGGCCGACACACCTTCAGCGCCGTGTGGCCGATTTTCGCCGCCAGCAGGATTGCGCTTCGGCATCGGCGATCGGCTTGTTGAACGGTCGCCTTTCCGGGCGTGTGGCCGCCTTCGTCGATCAGGGCCCCGCGATCCTTGCGCGTACCGGCGATAGTGTGCTCGCCGGGCCTTATCACCGCGATGCGGCGGGGATTCTGGACACGTATGCGCTGTTTGCGGGTCCCGATCCGCGGGCCGTCATCCGCCGCCGCCGCATCGATTATGTCATGACCTGTTCTGCCGCGCCCGATTGGAGTTTCTATCGTACCCGCGGATCGATGGGCGGACTGGTGGCCATGTTTGCCGGCGGGCGGATACCGGCCTGGCTGGTTCGACTGGGGCAGGCGGGCGACGTGACGCTCTACGCGGTCAGGCGATAGGCATATTGTCGATCAGCCGGGTGCGGCCCAGATGCGCCGCGGCCAGCACCCGCGCTGGGCGGTCCAGCACGTCGATCATCGCCAATGTTTCGGCGTCGCGAATGGCGACATAATCCACCTTGCCGAATCCCGCCTCCAGCAACGCTCTGACACCGCGCTGCTCCACCGCGCGCAGGTCGTTATTGCCTTTTCCGGCCCCAGCCTGTGCGCTTACCTCCCGCAAAACCGCGTTGAGCTTCGGCGCCACATTCCGTTCCTGCGCCGTCAGGTAGGCATTGCGCGAGGACAGCGCCAGGCCGTCCGCCTCGCGCAGGGTCGGCGCGCCGATGATGTGTGTGGGAATGTCCAGGTCGGCAACCAGGCGTTTCACCACCAGCAGTTGCTGATAATCCTTTTCTCCAAATATGGCGACGTCCGGCATCGCCGCCAGTAGCAGCTTGGCGACCACGGTGGCGACGCCGGCAAAAAAATGCGGCCGGAAATCGCTTTCCAGTCCAGCCGCTGGTCCGCCCACCGTGACGGTCGTGGCGAAGCCCCCGGGATACATGTCTGCGGCGCCCGGCGCGAAGACGATGTCGGCCTTGCCGTTGAGCTTGGCCATGTCAGCGTCCAGGGCACGGGGGTAAGCGGCAAAATCCTCATGCGGCGCGAACTGGGTGGGATTGACGAAGACCGATACAACGACGTGCGGGGCGTGCCGCGCCGCTTCCGCCGCCAGCGAGAGATGGCCCTCATGCAGGGCGCCCATCGTAGGCACCATGGCGATGGAAGCATCGCGCCAAGGCTTCAACGCCTCGCGCAGTTCCGCCACGGTGGTGACCAGGCGCAAGGTCATGGAGGGATCATTTGCGGATCAGCGGGCCTGGACTGCCGCGAAACAGGTTTGCCCCCGCTGAGTCAGCCGGCTGCACACGTCTCGCGCTTCCTGCTCCGCGAACAGACCAAAGCGTGCCCGATAGAGCGTATGGCCGTTCGAGGACCGCACCGGATCGATGATCCGCGTAGCGCGGGCCAGTACGTCGTGAGCCTTGTCGGCATAGCTGGCAAGCTGGGCATTGGCCAATGCGCGATCGGCATAGGCGCCGATCTGAATCGTCCAGTTCTTCCCCGGTTGGGGCGCGGGGGAATCGACATCGCCTTCGCCAAGACTGTCCTTCACGCCTTTGAGGCTGGGACGCATCCGGGGAACCGGCACATTGGATGCAACGCGCGTCGGTTCGGCCACGGCATCCGGTCGAGAAGCGGACGGCCGGGGCGAAGGACGAACGGCCGGCACCAGCGCGGCCTGTCCGGCTGCGAGGCGGATAGGCTTGGCCGGCACCGCGCTTGCCACGGCCGCCACTTCGGCAATGGCAGGCTTCGGTGCCGGACGGGGCACCGGCATCTCATCGGGCGCGCGGGCGTTTTCAGCCGCATCTTCATCCTCGGCCTGAATGATGGCGGGAATTGCGGATAGTTTCTGAAACCGGCTGCGCGGTGAAGGCTGCGAGAGGCTGGCCATCACCGGGCCGGCGGTTTCGCCCTTGTGCCACGGCACATTGACCTGAGCCACCATTGTTGGATTGGCGGCGATCCGCGTGAACGTCTGGTCCAACAGACGTTCCATCTCCGCATCCCGGCGCGCGGCGGTGCGCCCACCCATCACCACTGCGATCAGGTGGGTCTTGCCCCGCACCACCGAGGATACCAGGTTGAAGCCACTGGCCCCCGTAAAGCCGGTCTTGATGCCGTCGGCGCCCTCGTACCGGCCGATGAGGTTGTCATGGGTGGGATACCATGTGCCCTTGTAGGTAAAGCCGGGCAGCGCGAAATAGGCGAAATACTCCGGGAAATCA
This sequence comes from Hyphomicrobiales bacterium, assembly GCA_040255825.1. Classification (GTDB taxonomy): domain Bacteria; phylum Pseudomonadota; class Alphaproteobacteria; order Micropepsales; family Micropepsaceae; genus Rhizomicrobium. The sequence continues at coordinate 31,578 of JBDZVS010000007.1, forward strand.
TACGCCAGGTGACGGGCCATGATGGCCAGATCCGACGCTGTGGTGATCTGTAGCGGGTCGGGAAGGCCCGAAGCATTGTGGTAATTGGTTTCCTTCATGCCCAACTGACGGGCGCGCTCGGTCATCATTACCGCGAAATGGGATTCGGTTCCGCCCAGCGCTTCGGCGATGACGGCTGCGACATCATTGGCGGAACGGATCACGATGGCGCGGATTGCGGTATCGACAGTGATGGTCTGGCCGGGGCGCAGATACAGTTTGGTCGGTTTCTGAAGGGAAGCATGGCGGCTGACCGGCAAGGGCGTGTCCATCGTCAATTTGCCGTGCTTGAGCGCATCGAACAGCAGATAAAGCGTCATCATCTTGGTCAGGGAAGCCGGATGACGTTCCGCCGTTTCGTTGCGGGCATAAAGGACCTTGCCCGTCGCCCCGTCGATCACCAGCGCGGCATCCTTGGCCGGGTCGGTGGCGCTGATCGGAGCTCTGTGGTGGGAATTATGGTGAACGGCGTGCTTGCGCGCGAGGGCAGGTAGCGTTCCCAGGGGGAGAAAGAGGCCCAGCGCCAGGCACAGGACAAGCGCTTGCTTTCCCCGTGACAGCAGCCTCACTCCGGAATACGGCGCACCCATGTCGCGACAAGACCAAATTGTGACATCTTTCGCAAGCCGGAAACCAGATTCCACTATAAGTTTCGGGCCTTTACGTTCTCCTAAGGCACTTTCGGGAAAGTTCCCTCCAATAGGATGGAGGCTGATCCGGAATGGAACATGACGCACTGCAACAGAATTGCCCTTGACGGAAATGTGGGCTCCCCCATATAGATCATGTTGCACTGCAACAGGCAGCCGGAAGACCGGTCGTGCCCTCACACTGGAAAGGACATGACATGACCAAAGCAAAATCCGCCGGCGAAAAGGCCACCGCCGACTCCACTCTGGAAAACGGCGCCGCGGCGCTGAAGGCCGGCTTCGAAAAGGCCCTGAAGAACTACGACGCCGTCCTGGGTTACGGGAAGGAAACCGCCGAGGCGTGCATGACATCCGCGACCGTCGCCGGCAAGGGCATTGAGAGCCTGAACAACGAGCTTTATTCCTATTCCCGCCGGTCGGTCGATGACACGGTCGCTGCGGCCAAGGCCGTGATGGGCTCCAAGTCGGTGCATGAAGCGTTTGAGTTCCAGACCGATTTCGCCAAATCGGCGTTCGAGGCCTATGTCGGCGAGCTGAGCAAGGTCAGCGAGATGGTGACGGAGGCCACCAGAGAAACCTATGCCCCGTTGAAGGGCCGCATCCAGGCTTGGCTTGACGTCGTTCAGATCGCCCGCGCCGGCTGATTTCGCACCGCACAGCGATCATCTTTTCAAAGGGTCCGGGCCGCGGGGCTTGGACCCTTTTGTGTTTTTCTTGCCTTGAAACCGCCCAATCGCATCCACACATCTCGACTTCGCGGGACCTTCGTCAACCCTCTTCAAAGACCCCCGTTCTGGTTTAGGATGGAAGGCGGCGGTTGGCCGATTTGAAGGATGGTTGTGGAATCGGATCATGAGGGATTCCGGCGACGGCAATGACGATCTGGGCAGGAACGGCGGCAATGCCGGCACCGGCATCGTCACCAAGACGCGCCCGAAGACCAAGAAGCCCAGCCTCTACAAGGTTTTGCTTCTGAACGACGACTACACGCCGATGGAATTCGTCGTTCACATCCTTGAGAAGATCTTCGGCAAGAACCGCGAGGACGCGGTGGACGTCATGCTGCATGTCCACCGTCACGGGGTGGGCGTTTGCGGCGTCTTCACCTACGAGGTGGCGGAAACCAAGGTCGCCCAGGTGATTGAGGTCGCCAGACGGCACCAGCATCCGTTACAGTGTACAATGGAAAAGGAGTAGCGTGGCATGCCTTCACTTTCGCGGAGTTTGGAACAGGCACTGCATCACGCCATCAAGCTCGCAAGTGAACGGCATCATGAATATGCCACACTCGAGCATCTTCTCCTCGCCCTGATCGACGATACCGACGCCAGCCAGGTGATGAAGGCGTGCAATGTCGACATGGACGTGTTGCGCCGTTCCGTCCAGAAATATGTCGATGACGACCTCGCCACGCTGGTGATCGAGGATGGCGACGAGGCCAAGCCCACTACCGGCTTCCAGCGGGTGGTGCAGCGCGCCGTGCTGCATGTGCAGAATTCCGGCCGCGACGAGGTGACCGGCGCCAATGTCCTGGTCGCCCTGTTCACCGAGCGCGAGAGCCATGCCGTTTATTTCCTGCAGGAGCAGAATATGAACCGGCTGGATGCGGTGAGCTATATCAGCCACGGCATCGCCAAGCGGCCCGGCATGAGCCAGGCCAAGCCCGCCCGTGGCACCGAAGAGGATGATGAAGGCGAGAAGCAGCCCAAGCAGGGCACGGATGCGCTGGAAGCCTATTGCGTCAACCTGAACGAAAAAGCCAAGTCTGGCCGCGTCGATCCGCTGATCGGGCGTGGGCCCGAAGTGGAACGCACCATCCAGATCCTCTGCCGCCGGCAGAAGAACAATCCCCTGTTCGTGGGCGATCCGGGGGTGGGCAAGACCGCCATTGCCGAGGGCCTGGCGCGCAAGATCATTCGCGGCGAGGTGCCCGATGTCCTGAAGGACGCCACCATCTATGCGCTGGACATGGGTTCATTAATCGCCGGCACGCGCTATCGCGGGGATTTCGAGGAGCGGCTCAAGACGGTCGTGAAGGAGCTCGAGAATCTCAAAGGCGCCATCCTGTTCATCGATGAAATTCATACGGTGATCGGTGCGGGCGCGACCAGCGGCGGCGCCATGGATGCCTCCAACCTGCTCAAGCCGGCGCTGGCGGCGGGCACGCTGCGCTGCATCGGTTCGACCACCTACAAGGAATACCGCCAGTATTTCGAGAAGGACCGCGCCCTGGTGCGCCGCTTCCAGAAGATCGACGTGGCCGAACCCTCGGCCGAGGACAGCGTGAAGATCCTGATGGGGATCAAGAGCTATTTCGAGAGCTATCACAAGATCCGCTATACCGCCGATGCGGTGCGCGCGGCGGTGGAACTGTCGGCCAAGTACATCAATGACCGCAAGCTGCCGGACAAGGCGATCGACGTGATCGATGAGCTGGGCGCCAGCCAGATGCTGCTGCCGGAAAGCCGCCGCAAGAAGGTGCTGGGCGTCAGAGATGTGGAGGAGATCATCGCCAAGATCGCCCGCATCCCCTCCAAGTCGGTCAGCAAGTCCGATACGGAGGCGTTGAAATCCCTGGAAAGCGACCTCAAGCGCGTGGTCTATGGCCAGGACGAGGCAATTCACGCCCTGACTTCGGCCATCAAGCTGGCGCGCGCGGGCCTGCGCCAGCCGGAAAAGCCGATCGGTTCCTATCTGTTCAGCGGTCCGACCGGCGTCGGCAAGACTGAGGTGGCCAAACAGCTTGCCTCGATCATGGGAGTGGAGTTCCTGCGCTTCGACATGTCGGAGTATATGGAACGCCACACCGTCAGCCGCCTGATCGGCGCGCCGCCAGGCTATGTCGGTTTCGACCAGGGCGGCCTTTTGACCGATGGCGTCGACCAGCACCCCCATTGCGTGCTGCTGCTGGATGAGATCGAAAAGGCCCACCAGGACCTGTTCAACATCCTGTTGCAGGTGATGGATCACGGCAAACTGACCGACCATAACGGCAAGAAGATCGACTTCCGCAACGTGATCCTGATCATGACCACCAACGCGGGCGCCTCGGACGCCGCCAAGGAAGCCATCGGCTTTGGCCGCGGCAAGCGGGAAGGCGAGGATGAAGAGGCGATCAAGAAGCTGTTCACGCCGGAATTCCGCAACCGGCTGGATGCGGTCATTTCCTTCGCCCCGCTGTCGCGCGGCACCATCGACCGGGTGGTGGAGAAGTTCGTGCTGGAGCTGGAAACCCAGCTTGCCGACCGCGATGTGACCTTCGAGCTGACCCCCGAAGCCACGCGCTGGCTGGGCGCAAAGGGCTATGACGACTCGTTCGGCGCGCGCCCGCTGGCCCGGGTGATCCAGGACAACATCAAGAAACCGCTGGCCGACGAGATCCTGTTCGGCAAGCTCAAGGGCGGCGGCACGGTGCGCGTGCTGCTGGACCGCGAACAGGACAGGCTGGCGTTCGAATTCATTCCCGCGGCAGAGGCAAGGCCTCGCGCGCCGCGCGGCCGTCAAAAAAAGGAAGATGTGAGCAAGTAAGGGAGGACGCCATGAGACATCATCCCGCATATTTCGGCGCGGCGGCGTTGCTGCTGGCGACGTCCGCAACAGTGTCGCCCGCCTCGGCCCATCATGGCTGGGCTGGGCAAGAGGAACAGGTGACGGCGCTGACCGGCACGGTGGTCGAGGGCGTCTCCATGTCCGGCCCGCACGCCACCATGAAGATCAAGTCCGGCAACGATATATGGGACCTGACGCTGGCACCGCCCGCGCGCGCCGCCCGTGCCGGCCTGAAAGAAGGTCTCATTCCCGTCGGCGCGACGGTGACGGTGCGCGGCAACCGCAACAGCGACCGCGGCCGCCACGAGATGAAGACCATCTATATCAAACAGGGCAACGCCGAGTATCACGTCTATCCCGACCGCGAATAGCCGCGCGTGATCGCCCATTTCCTGATCTGGCTGGAAGCATCGCCGCTGGGCGTCTTCACGCGCTCGCTGGGCGTGTGGAGTTACGGCATCATCAACTTGGTGCACATACTGGGGATCGTGATGCTGTTCGGCGCGATCCTGCTTTTGGACCTGCGGTTGCTCGGCCTGTGGCGGTCGGTCCCGCTGGCGGCGCTGTCGCGCCCCACCGTGACGCTGGCGATGGTCGGCTTTGTCGTCGCCGTCGCCAGCGGCATCCCCATGCTGGCGGTGAAGGCGGGCGACTATTCGGACAACCCGTTCCTGCTGATCAAGTTTCCTGCCATTGCGCTGGCGCTGGTCAATGTCTGGCTGCTGCATCGCTCCAAAGCCTGGAAGGCGCACCGCGGTCGTGCGCTCGTTCCGCATGAGCGGCGGCGGCTGGCACTGGGGGCTTCGCTGTCATTGGCCTTCTGGCTGACCGCCATCACCAGCGGCCGCATGATCGGGTACTGGTAGGGCGTCCTCCGGCCCGGATGTAGCCGCGATGAACGGCCGTTCAGGTGAATGGATCGTCAGGGTCCGCGCGAATTGTCGGGGAAATCTGCCCGCGCATGTGCGCTGACGTTTGCCGCGCAATCGCGCACATCGCCGCGACAGATGCAGGCTTTACTCCGCGGGCATTGACCCCAAGGAGTATTTTCGATGCTTGACCGTCTGACCGTCACCAACCCATACGGTGAGAAACTCAGCAACGTCCTGCATTTCACGCTGGCCGCGGCATTCGGGTTGATGAGCCTGCACGCAGCGGTGCATATCCTGACACGCCTGGTCTGACAGGGACGGCGCGCTCTTCATCCTGCGCTTGTCGAAGGGTGAGGTGGGTTTACAGCGCGGCGGTGTAATGCTCCACCGCCGGGGGCGAGGCGAAGTGGGGCGACAGGATCGCGCGCCATTCCCCGAACGCCTTGGATTCGCGGAAGCCCACCATATGGTCCTCCAGCGTCTCCCATTCCACCAGCAGGATGAAACTGTCCGGCTTCTCGATGCCGCGATGAAGGTTGGCCCTGCGGCAGCCCTTGGCGCCGCGGATCAGCGGCGCGGCCTGGGCAAAGGCCTTTTCGAAGTCGTCGGCCTGGCCGGGCTTGATGGCGAAGATGGCGCGTTCGATGATCACAGTTGGCTCCGTATCTTTGCGGCGATGGGTTCGAGCTTGGCGGCGTCTACCATGACCTTGCCATGCGGCGCCAGCGTAACGCCTTCCCAACGCGGCACGACATGAAAGTGGACATGGAAGATGCTCTGGCCGGCGGCCGCCCGGTTATATTGTTTCAGAAGGATGCCGTCGGGCGCCAGCGCCTTGTCCACCGCGCGCGCCACGCGCTGCACTGTTGCCATCATCGCCGCCAGCCCTTCGGCTGACAGGTCCAGGATGTCCTGGGCATCCTCCCTGGGCACCACCAGCACATGGCCTTCCGCCTCCGGCATCACGTCCATGAAGGCGAGGGTTCGGTCATCCTCATAAACCCGCACGCAGGGGATTTCGCCGCGCAGGATTTTCGCGAAGATGTTGTTCTTGTCGTAAGGCATTCTTGCTCTCTCAATTCGTCACGCTGGATCATGACGGGTAACACAGGAGTCGTCACGCCTTCTTGAACGGCCCGTGTGCCGCCAGCTCCGCGATATTCTCTTCCACCACCGCCCGCTCCGCGTCCAAAAACCGATCCACTGCCCGCGCCAGACCCGGATGGGCGATCAGGTGGGCGCTGTAAGTCGGTACCGGCATGTACCCACGCAGCAATTTGTGCTCGCCCTGCGCCCCGGCTTCAACCCTTTTGAGGCCTCGGGCGATGGCGAAATCGATCGCCTGATAGTAGCAGGTCTCGAAATGCAGGAACGGCACATATTCGCTGCACCCCCAGTTGCGCCCGAACAGCACGCCTTCACCGAACAGGTTCAGGGCGCCCGCGATATAATCGCCATCCCGCCTGGCCATCACCAGCAGGGTCTGGTGCGAAAGATCTGCACCAAGCCGCGAAAAGAACTCCCGCGTCAGGTAGGGCGTGCCCCATTTGCGTCCACCCGTGTCCATGTAGAAATCGAAGAAGCGGTCCCAGTGCGCCTCGGTGATATCGGGCCCGGTGAGCCAGTCGAATGTAATGCCCGCCTCGCGGACACTGGCGCGCTCCTTCCGCAAATTCTTGCGCTTGGCGGACGACAGTTCGCCGAGGAACCGATCGAAGCTGTCATAGCCGCGATTCTCCCAATGGAATTGCTGGCCGGTCCGCAACAGATATCCGGCGTCGCCCGCCAGCTTCCATTCGTGTTCGGTGGGAAAGGTAATGTGCAGCGACGAGGCTTCGAGTTGCCGCACCGCTCCGGCGGCGGTTTTCAACAGTGCCAGCCGCATCTCGTCATTTGCCGCCAGCAGGCGCGGCCCCGTCACCGGCGTGAACGGCACGGCGCATTGCAGCTTGGGATAATAATCGCCGCCGGCCCGCTCCAGCGCGTCAGCCCAGGCGTGGTCGAAGACATATTCGCCATAGGAATGGCTCTTCAGGTACAGCGGCATCAATGCCCCTTCCGGCCTTCGCTCGCTCGAGAGCGAGCTACGGCCACCTCCCCCATCGGGCGCGTTCGCGCCTGGGGCAGGGCCGCCGTCGATCACCAGATGCGCCGGTTGCCAGCCGGTTTGCGCCGTCGCCGATCCCGACGCTTCCAGGGCATGGAAAAACTCGAAAGTCGTGAAAGGATGCGGCTCCGCCAGCGCGGCCGGATTGGCCAATGCATTCCAGCATGCCGCCCCGACCTCGGCGGCGCTTGTCACCAGCCGCGCGGTCACGAGATCTCGAACACCGCCTCCACTTCGACCGCCACCCCGCGCGGCAGCGAGCCGACACCGACGGCGGCGCGCGCATGCTTGCCGGCGTTGCCGAACACCGCCACCATCAGGTCTGACGCGCCGTTGGCCACTTCCGGCTGCTGGGTGTAACCGGGTACCGCGTTGACGAAAACGCCCAGCTTCAGGCACCGCACGACGCGGCTCAGTTCGCCATCCACCGCTGCGTCCAGTTGCGCCAGGATGTTGATCGCGCACTGCCTCGCCGCGGCCTGGCCCTCCTCCAGCGAAAGCCCGTCACCGATCCTGCCGATGAATTGCGGCTTGCCGTCTTTCAGCGGAATCTGCCCCGAAATGAATAGCTGGTTGCCGCTGAACGTGTAGGGCACATAGCTCGCCACCGGCGCGGGCGGGGTGGGAAGATCGATGCCAAGCTCTTTCAGGCGGTTGATCGCGGACATGTCGGAACCTCTTTCGGGATAAGGGAAGGCTACAGCCTCGGGCGCGGTCCCGCTATAAGAACCTATGGCCGAATTCCGCATGCCCGCCGAGTGGGAGCCGCACAGCCGCACCTGGATGTGCTGGCCGTGCCGCCCCGGGGTCTGGGCCGACATGGCGGCGGCAAAAAAAGCTTATGCCGAGGTTGCCCGCGCCATCGCCCGCTTCGAGCCCGTGACGATGGCGGCGAACCCCGCCGATGCGGACGAAGCTGCCGAAATGACCGGAGTTGAGATCTTTCCGGTCGCGCTGGACGACAGTTGGGCCCGCGACACCGGCCCAACCTTTGTCAGGGATCGCGCGGATGACAGGGCCGCGATCCATTGGCGGTTCAATGCGTGGGGCGGCAAATATGCGCCGTTCGACCGGGATGCCCGCTTTGCCGCTCATGTTGCCGCCAGCGCGAAGGTGCCGGTGCATCCGGCCTCGATCATCTGCGAAGGCGGCGCCATCCACAGCGACGGGCAGGGCACGCTGCTGACCACCGAGCAATGCCTGCTCAATCCCAACCGCAATCCGGGACTGACCCGCGCGGTCGCCGAGCAGGTGCTTCATTACGCCGTGGGTGCCGCACGCGTGGTCTGGCTGGGCGACGGCTTTTCCGATACCGAGACCGACGGCCATGTTGACAACATCGCCTGCTTCGCTGCCCCGGGTACCGTCATTCTGGGCGTGCCGGACAGTGCGGACCATCCCGACTGCCAATCTGTTCGCGTCGCCCGCGCCCGCTTGAAGACGGCGGGACTGGAGGTCATAGAACTGTTGCAGCCCCACAAGGTCCGGCAAGACGCGGCGGGGCGGCTGCTGCAAACCAGCTATGTGAACTTCTATCTCTGCAATGAGGGCCTGGTGATGCCGTCCTTCGACGATCCGCATGACGGCCGGGCGCGCGATACCCTTGCGATGGCCTTTCCGGGTCGCGATATAGCGGTGGTGCCGGCGCTCGACATCGTCGCGGGCGGTGGCGGCATCCATTGCATCACCCAGCAGGAACCGGCTTAAAGGACGGCGGCCCATGAGAGAAGTCGTATTCGCCGCCACCCAGTTCGCCGTCACGGCCGACCGCGCCGCCAATGTGGCGCGCGCCGAGCAGATGGTTCGCGATGCGGCCCGGCAGGGCGCCAACGTCATCCTGTTGCCGGAACTGTTCGAGAATCTGTATTTCTGCCAGGACCAGTTGGCCCAACACTTCGCGCTGGCCGCGCCCTTTGACGGCAACGCGCTGGTGGCGCGCATGGCGGCGCTGGCGCGGGAACTTGGCGTGGTGCTGCCGGTCAGCTTCTTCGAGCGCGCGGGCCAGGCTCATTTCAATTCGCTGGCGATGATCGACGCCGATGGCGCTGTCCTGGGACTTTATCGCAAGTCGCACATTCCCGACGGACCCGGTTATCAGGAGAAATTCTATTTCACGCCCGGCGATACGGGATTCAAGGTTTGGAAGACACGGTTCGGCACCTTCGGCGCGGGCATCTGCTGGGACCAGTGGTTCCCCGAATCCGCGCGCGCCATGGCACTGATGGGCGCGGAGGCGCTGTTCTATCCCACCGCCATCGGGTCGGAGCCGCCGCCGGCTCCGCCAGTGGATTCGCGCGACCATTGGCGCCGCGTGATGCAGGGCCATGCCGCGGCGAACCTGATGCCGCTGATTGCCTCCAACCGCACCGGCACCGAAAAGCTCTCCACCGAGATCACATTTTATGGCTCCTCCTTCATCGCGGATGCCACGGGCGCTATCGTCGCCGAATTGGGCCGCTCCGATGAAGGCGCCGCCACGGCCCGTTTCGACCTGGACGGGATCGCGCGGCAGCGCGCCGCCTGGGGTCTGTTCCGTGACCGCCGGCCCGAGCTTTACGGCATGCTCGGCAAACATGGATGAGGTGTTGGCATGATGCGTTTTGCGCTGCTTACTTGTGGGGTTTTGCTGCTCGCCGCCCCGACGCTCGCGCAGCAGGCGCCCATACCGGTGAGCTATGCCCACGAAAAGACCTTCCGGCCGCTGCCGATGGACGAGGCCATCGATGCGGCGCTGGCCATGCCCGGCTTCGCGGCGCAGGAAAAGCCCGGGCCGGCGACCATCGTGATCACCGCGCCCGATGGCTGGCGCTACACCGAGCGCCGCAACAGGGACCATATCCAATTCCGCCTGGTCTTCAGCAAGGGCGGCGACAAGATCGGCGAGAGCGAGGAAGTGTGCTCCGTCGAGCCGCCGTTCGATTGCGCCCGGCAGATCGCCTCTGACGTCAAAAGCGCCGCGGCCATCGCGCGATAGGGGCGGTTAACGCTTCCCCTTCAATCCCCGGCCGTGGCCAACCGCGCCGCCGCCGAACTTCGCACGAATCTTGTCCATCGCCCGCTCGGCCGCCGCGCGCTTGTCGCCCTGCGGGTCGATCAGGCTGGCCGGATCGGCGGCGACGGCCGGCGCGAGATTTGAAATTCCAACTCCCAGCAAACGGAAGCGGGTGCCATCCGCTTCGCGTTTCAGCGCGATCCGGGCCGTGCGGAAGATGCGATCGGCCAGTTGAGTCGGTGCGTCAAGTGTATGGCTGCGCGTGCGAAGGCGGAAATCGGCGGTTTTAAGCTTGAGCACGACGGTATGGCCGCAAAGCCCGAGCTTCTTGGCCCGTGCCGAGACCCGTTCGGACTGGCGCCACAGGATCGCCTCCAGCTCCGGCAGGGCGGCAATGTCGGTATCGAAAGTGGTTTCCGACGAGATGGTTTTCATCTCGCCCTCCGGATCGACCGGCCGGGAATCCCGGGCATTGGCCATGCGCGACAGCCACAGCCCGGTGGCGCCATAGCGCCGGGCCAGGTCCCTGGGATCGGCGTCCTGCAACTGACCGATGGTGGTGAAGCCGTCCCGCGCCAGCCGCGCCTCGGTTGCCTTGCCCGCGCCGCGGATCATCCCCACCGGCTTGTCGCGCAGGAACGACCTGGCTTCCACGCCGCCGATGACGGCAAAGCCGCGCGGCTTGTCCAGGTCGGAAGCCAGCTTGGCCAGGAACTTGTTGCACGACAATCCAACGGAGACGGTGATGCCGATTTCCCTTTCGATACGCAGCGCCAGCTTCGCCATGGTCCGGGCCGGGCTCATGTGATGGATGCGATCGGTGCCCGACAGGTCCAGATAAGCCTCGTCCAGCGACAGCGGCTCCACCAGCGGGGTCAAGCCCAGCATCATCTCGCGCATCTGGCGGGCGACGGCGGCGTAATGGGAATGCCGTGGCTTCACGACCACCGCCTGCGGGCACAGCTTTTTGGCCTGGAACATCGGCATGGCCGAGCGCACGCCATATCTGCGGGCGATGTAGCAGGCGGTCGAAACCACGCCGCGCACCTCGCCGCCCACGATCAACGGCTTGTTTTCCAGGGACGGATCGTCACGCTTCTCGATGGCGGCATAGAAGGCGTCGCAGTCCAGATGCGCGATGGCCAGCCTCTCCAGTTCGGGATGCGCCAAGATCCGGGTGCCGGCGCACGATGCACAGGGCTGGTCCGGCCGGGCGTCGGACAGGCAGTCGCGGCAGAAGGCGGGCCAGTCGCTCACGCCGGCCATAGCCAGGCCGCGCCTCTCACTCCGCTGGAATCTCCGTGCATGTTCTTCACGATCTTCGGCGGCGCGCCGAGGGTGAAGGCATAGTGCTGCACCAGCGGCGGCAGGTCGCGGGTCAGCCGTGGCACGTTCGACAGGCCGCCCCCCAGCACGATCGCGTCGGGATCGACGATATTGCACACCACCGCCAGCCCCCGCGCCAGCCGGTCGACCAGCCGGTCCATGGCTGCCATCTCCTCATGTCCCGGTGATGCCGCAATAGCCTCGGCCGGCATCGACATCCCGGTCACGCGGCGGAAGTCCGCCGACAGGCCGGGACCGCTGCACCATACCTCGATGCAGCCCTGCTTGCCGCAATAGCATGGCGGCGCGTTCTGGATTTCGTCGGTGGTGGGCCAGGGCAGGGGAATGTGCCCCCACTCGCCGCCCACCCCATGCGCTCCGCCCAGGATCCTGCCCTCGACAACCATGCCGCCACCCACGCCGGTGCCGGCGATCACGCCGAACACCGACTCGGCTCCGGCGGCGGCGCCATCACGCGCCTCGGACAGCGCAAAGCAGTTGGCGTCGTTGGCCAGCCGCACCGGGCGATCCAGCGCCTGTTCCAGGCTCGCGCGCAGATGACGGCCGTTCAGCCAGGTGGAGTTGGCGTTCTTGATCGTGCCGTCCGCCGTCTCGCAGCCCGGAATGGCCACGCCGACGGTGCCCTGTGCGCCAAGACGGCGCTCTGCGTCACGTACCAGCGATGCGAGCGCGGTCACGGTGCCATCGAAATCGCGCGGTGTCGGGATTCGCTTGCGAAACAGGATCGCGTCATCGCTGGCCAGGGCCTGCAACTCGATCTTGCTGCCGCCCAGGTCCACGCCAATCCGCATCAGTGCGTCTCACACATCGCAGGCGCCCGCCAGCATATGCCGCGCCTGGTGCAGCGCCACTGGTTCGATCCCGGCCGCCTCGCAGAAGCGCGCCATCAAGTCTTCCTGGGCGAGCAGGAACTCGACCACCGCCAGCAGGGTATCGCGGCTTTCCGCCGCCCGGCGCAGTTCCGCGATGCCGGCGCCGGAACCGGACAGGAATCGGGTCAGGGCATCTTCGTCTCCGGCCAGCCAGCCGAGGCCTTCCAGGCCGAGAATTTCGGCACGCTCAGGGGTCATGGCGCGACTATAGCGGCGGGCAGGTCGGCTGCCCAACCCTTCCTGTGGAACCTGACCGAAAATTCCTGTGCCCGGACAATGGGTTGATGCCCACATCGCCGGCTCGCCCCTCCGCCAGCGTCAAGGGAGCGTTAAGACATCTGCCCTAATACTACCGAACAGCCAGAAGCTCCTGCAGGCACTGGGAATGTGGCGCGAGCGGCGCGCCGGATCGCGGGGGTTGCGCCGGAGAATGTCATGGACGCCAAGACCAAGACGGTTCTGATCGTGGAGGACAATGAGCTCAACATGAAGCTCTTCCACGACCTGCTGGACGCGCATGGCTACCACATCCTGCAGACCAAGGACGGCATGGAGGCGCTGGACATCGCGCGCGAGCACCATCCCGACCTGATCCTGATGGACATCCAGTTGCCCGAAGTCTCGGGGCTGGAAGTGACCAAGTGGCTGAAGGAGGACGACTCGCTGAAAGCCATTCCGGTCGTCGCCGTCACCGCCTTCGCCATGAAGGGCGACGAGGAAGTCATCCGTCAGGGCGGCTGCGAAGCCTATATCTCGAAGCCCATTTCGGTTACCAGCTTCCTGGACACCGTGCGCCGTTTCATCGGGTAGACCGATGACAGCCCGCGTCCTGGTCGTCGATGATATCCTGTCCAACGTCAAGCTTCTGGAAGCCAAGCTGACGGCGGAATATTTCGAGGTCGTCACGGCCTTCAACGGACAGGAATGCCTGTCGCGCATGGCCGAGCAGGTGCCAGACATCGTCCTTCTGGACGTGATGATGCCCGGCATGGACGGATTTGAGGTCTGCCGCCGCATCAAGGCCAATCCGGGGACCGCCCATGTGCCCGTGGTGATGGTCACCGCGCTGGACCAGCCCAGCGACCGCGTGGCGGGCCTGGAAGCGGGCGCGGACGATTTCCTCACCAAGCCGGTGGATGATTCCGCGCTCTTCGCGCGCGTGCGCTCGCTGGTGCGCCTCAAGCTGATGACCGACGAGCTGCGCATGCGCGAAACCACCGGCCAGGGCATGGGCCTGGTCGATCCGGCCGAGACGCTGGTGGAAAACAATTTGTCCGGCCGCATCCTGGTCATCGAGGATCGCGCCGAGGCGGTGGCGTGGTTCACGGCCGCTCTCCAGCCAGCGCACCAGGTCGCGTCCGCCGAAACGTTCGAAGAGGCGCTGGTGCGCGTGAAAGGTGGTGATTACGACCTGATCGTCGTGTCGCTGGGCATGCGCGGCTTTGACGGCCTGAGGCTTTGCTCGCAGTTGCGTTCGCTGCCCGAGGGGCGCCACGTGCCGATCCTGGTGGTCGTGTCCGACGGCGACCGCCGCAAGCTGACCCAGGCGCTGGAAATGGGCGTCAACGATTATCTTACCCGTCCGGTGGACAAGAACGAGTTGGTGGCGCGCGTGCGCACACAGTTGCGCAAAAAGCGCTATGCCGACCGGCTGCGCCATAATGTGCAGCTCAGCCTGGAGATGGCGATCACCGACCAGCTCACCGGCCTGCACAATCGCCGCTATATGGGCCGCCACCTGGATGCACTGATCGCCAACGCCCGCCGCCATGGCCGCCCGCTGGCGTTCGTGATCATGGACATCGACTTCTTCAAGCAGGTCAACGATACCTATGGCCACGACATCGGCGACGAGGTGCTGAAGGAGTTCGCCAACCGTATCGCCGCCAATGTGCGCGGCATCGACCTGGCCTGCCGTTATGGCGGCGAGGAATTCGTGGTCGCCATGCCCGACACGGATATCGCCTTCGCCACCAACATCGCCGAGCGCCTGCGCCAGTCGATCGAGGCCAATCCGGTCGCCATCAGCCGCCATCCCGGCCAGTTGAACATCACCATATCCATCGGCATTGCCCGCTATGAAGGTGAGGGCGACAGTGCCGAAAAGCTGCTCCATCGCGCCGACCAGGCGCTCTATCGGGCCAAGCGCAGCGGCCGCAACCGGGTCGTTTCCGACGCTGCCTGACTTAATCAATCACCCCTCCGGTTCCAGCTTTCCCTCGCCTCCAAAAAAGGCCTTGCGCTTGCGTCGGGCCGCGATTGCGCTAGCGTTCCTCAATAACAAGAGGGGGGACGCCATGCGCCTGACGCTTGCCCTGCTGACCGCACTGCTGGTCCTGCCGGCGCAGGCCCAGAATGCGGCAAAGACTGACGCCCCGCCTCCCGTCACCGCTCCGTTCGATATCCATATCGTCGCGGGCGCGATCGCCGGCGGCTATTCCCTGGCGGTGACCGACATCAACCATGACGGCAAGGCCGACATCGTGGCGCTGGGCCTGAACTCGGACGAGATGACCTGGTACGAGAATCCCTATTGGACGCCGCACCGGGTCGTGACCGCGCGGCAGGCGCCGCACATGGTCTATCTCGATACCGCCGACATCGATGGTGACGGCGTTCCCGAGATCGCGCTAGCCCATGATTTCAACACCGACCCGCACAAGGACAAGGGCAGCGTCGCCATCCTGCACCATGACGGTGATCCGGCAAGGCCGTGGGTCATCCAGCGTATTGTCGATCAGGTGCCGTCCACCCACCGGGTCCGCTTTGCCGACATCGACGGCAGCGGCAAACCCGCCCTGATCGTCGCGCCCATTCTGGCGGGCACCGCCACGGGCTTTCCCGATCCCGACCGCAACGTCACCCCGCTTTATGCCTATCGCCCGCAGAATGGCTGGAAGCGCGAAACCATCACGCTTGATAACCAGGGCGTGGTGCATGGCCTGACCATCGCCGACTGGGACGGTGACGGCCGTGCCGATGTCGTGACCTCCGGGTATTCCGGCACCTTCGCGCACATGCTGCACAAGGGAAAATGGGATCGCGTGCTGCTGACGGCGGGCAAGGTCGCGCCCTGGCCGGGCGGCGGCACCAGCGACTCCGCCATCGGCGTCTTCAACGGCAAGAAGTTCTTCGTCACCATCGAGCCGTTCCACGGCAACATGGTTGTGGTGCACATGCCGGATGGAAAAGGCGGCTTCACACGCCAGGTGATCGACGACCAGCTCGTGGGCGGCCACGCCCTGACGCTGGTGGATGTCGACAATGACGGCCGGCCGGAGATCGTGGCTGGCGGCAACGGCAAGGCGGCCGGGCTGCACTTCTACAAGGCCGATGCCGGCGGCACTCACTGGACCGGGTATCCGATGGACGACGACATGGCGCCCGCGGGCTGCATCACCGCCGACATCCGCGGCACCGGTCATGCCGCCGATGTGGTCTGCCAGGATCAGCGCGCCCCCTTCTGGCTGAAGTGGTATGCCTATAACGGCGGTTAGGCTTCGCCTTCCTCGCCAGCCCCATCCCCCGTCTCCAGCGCCTTGTCGATGGCGGCCGCCAGCATTTCCGGCTCGCGCGCGCCCGATACCGCCACCCGGCCGCCGAAGATGAAGGCGGGAACGCCGCTTACCCCGATCTCGCGCGCCAGCCGGTCCTCACGCTCCACCAACGCGACATCCTCATCGCTTTCCAGCAGGCGCGCCACTTCCACGCCGTCCATGCCATAGAAATCGGCGATGTCCGACAGCACCCGGATATCGCCGATATCCTCGCCATTCTCGAAATAGGCGATGAACAGCCGCTCCACCACGTCGTCCTGCACCCCGGTGGCCTCGGCCCAATGCACCAGCCGGTGGGAGTCGATGGTGTTGGGCCGCCGCCGGATCGCGGCAAAGTCGAATTCAATGCCCTCCTTGGCGCCTTCGGCAGCGATGATCGCGTCCATCTTGGCGATCTGGGCATCGTCGCCGAACTTGGCGGTCATATAGGTCGCCCGTTCCATTCCGCTTTTGGGAATAGCGGGATCCAACTGGAAGGGTCGCCATTTCACCGTGAATTCGATGCGGGGACGAAGCGCCATGGCGCGCGCCAGCCGCCGCTTGCCGATGAAGCACCAGGGACACACCGTATCGGAAATCACGTCGATCTGCATGGCAGCCTCCGAAGGCTGAATATCAGTGAAGCACCTGGGTCGTGAGCTCGTTGGCGTCGGCCACCACATGCACCGAGGTGACGGGGCGGCGGACATGGATTTCGGCCGTGGCCGTCACCGGCACAAGCTGCTCGATCACCGTCATGTCCGGCGGCGGCGGAGCGGCGAGAAACTCCAGCGTCAGCGTTTTGCCGTCATTGTGCAGAAGATGTAGGCGTCCCTGCCGCCAGCCGCCGGTCGATACCGCGCCCTTGGCCTGGATCACCACGGTGCGGCCCTTGGCCTTGGCGGTGGCGATCACGCTGTCCACCCTGTAGATGCGCTTGTCCGCGGCCACGGCGGCGGCGCCCAAGGCGGGCAGGGTGGCGCAGACAAACAAGGCTGCAATGACGGGACGGACGGCCATTTTCATTCCGGGCTGGGAGTGACGGCACTATAGCGGAGAATGGGGCGGACAGATGGCGAAGGCAGCCCTCACACATCCAACTCCACCCACACCGGCACATGGTCGGAAGGCTTCTCGGATGCGCCCCGCACCTCGCGCTCGATGCCGCTGGACTTCAGCCGGTCCATGGCATGCGGTGACAGCAGCAGGTGATCGATGCGAATGCCGTTGTTGCGTTCCCAGGAGCCGAAATAATCCCAGAAGGTGTAATGGCCGCCTTCCGGGTGCTGACCACGGAAAGCGTCGGTGTAGCCGAGATTTTCGATGCGCCTGAGCGCGGCTTTCGCTTCCGGCTGGAACAGCGCATCCTTCAGCCAGTTCTTCGGCTTTTCCGCGTCCAGGTCGGCCGGAATGATATTGTAGTCGCCCATCAGCACGACCGGCTCCTCATTGGCCAAAAGGGCGGCCGCATGCGCGCGCAACCGCTCCAGCCAGGCCAGCTTGTAGTCGAATTTCGGCCCCGGCTGAGGATTGCCGTTAGGGGCATAGATCGAAGCGACCCGCACAACCCCCTTCTCGCCCGCCACCAGCGCCTCCAGATAGCGGGCATGGTCGTCCGTGCTTGCGTCCGCAAGATGGGCGCCGCCGGGCAGGCGGGGGGTGACATCCTCCATCGGCCGGCGTGACAGCAGGGCGACACCATTATAGCTCTTCTGTCCGTGTACGGCGCAATTATAGCCCAACGCCTCGAACGGCTCGCGCGGAAAGGCGCTGTCGACGCACTTGATCTCCTGCAGCGCCAGCACGTCGGGTTTGAACTGTCCGATCCACGCCAGCGCCGGCTCCAGCCGCGCCTTGATGGAATTGACGTTCCAGGTGGCGATTTTCATGTATTTTTCCATTCGCCGCGGCACACGTCAGGCAGGGCAGTCTGCGCGAAGCGGACAGGCAAAGGCCGTGACGAATCCGGCATCAGACCGAAAAGCTGGTGCCGCAGCCGCAGGACGCGGTGGCGTTGGGATTGTTGACCTTGAAGGCCTGGCCGATCAGGTCGTCGGTGAAGTCGATCTCGGCCCCCTGCAGGAAGTCCAGCGACATCGGATCGATCACGACCGTGGCGCCATCCTTTTCCAGCACCAGATCGTCGTCGGTGCGCGCGTCGTCCAGGGCGAAATTGTACTGGAACCCGCTGCAGCCGCCGCCGGTTACCGCCAGCCGCAGCATCATGGGCGGGTCTTCCGCCTCCAGAATCTGGGCAATGCGGCGCGCGGCGCGGTCGGAGATCGTGACGGAGGATTCGGTGGTCATGTCGGTCATTGGCAATCCGGTTCTTGTCCGGGGGACTTGCAGTTCGGAACCAGGTCCTTATGTAGTCCCTGGCATGGCCGAAACCAACCCCATGACGCAACCGGGGAGGCCCGCTGGCCGCCTTCTGGGTCCCATTGTCAGCCCGCCGGGGTCGCACGCGCCCTTTGCCGCCCGGCCGCAGACCAGCCGCGGCCGCTTCTATCCTGAAACCGAAAGCCCGACCCGCTCCTGCTACAGCCGGGACCGCGACCGCATCATCCATTCCAGCGCCTTCCGCCGCATGAAACACAAGACCCAGGTCTTCGTGCAGCATGAAGGCGATTATTATCGCACGCGCCTGACGCATTCGCTGGAGGTGGCGCAGTTGGCGCGCAGCCTGGCGCGCACCCTCGCCTGCGACGAGGATCTGGCCGAGACCGTGGCGCTGGCGCACGATCTGGGCCACACACCTTTCGGCCATGCGGGGGAGGAGGCGCTGGACGCCGTCACCAGGGACATTGGCGGGTTCGACCACAATGCCCACACCCTGCGGTTGGTGACAAAGCTGGAGCACCGCTACGCCGATTTCGACGGGCTGAACCTGACCTGGGAAACGCTGGAAGGCCTCGTCAAGCATAATGGACCTTTGTTGGGTGCCCCCCTCCGGTTTCAGCTTCCGCTCGGCTCCCAACGGTCGCCGTCGCCCGCTGAAACCACCTCCCCCTCAGGGGCGCTGCGCGCCGAGGGGGAGGAGGGCCTGTGTGGGCAACAGAGAGCAGCATTGCCGGGCCCTATCGCCAGCTTCGACGCCCGCTGGCCGCTGGAACTGGCGACCTGGCCGGGCCTGGAAGCGCAACTGGCCGCGCTGGCCGATGACATCGCCTATCTCAACCACGATCTGGACGACGGACTGCGCGCCGGCCTTGTCACCATCGACGAACTGGCCGAGGCGCCGCTGGCCGGCGACCATGTGAAAGGCGTGATCGCCCGCCACGGCCGGCCGGAGCTGTCGCGCTTCATCGGCGAACTGATCCGTACACTGATGAGCGCCCTGATTGAGGACGTCCTGGCCGAAACCCGCGCCCGGCTGGCAGACGGCGATTTCGCCGATGCCCCGGCCTTGCGCGGGGCAGGGCGTGCCACCGCCGCTTTTTCGCCCGCGATGGCAGAGAGGCTGAAGGCGCTGAAGGCGTTCCAGGCCGAGCATATCTACCGACACCCGCATGTCGCCCATTCCATGGGCAAGGCCAAGGTGGTGGTCGGCGAGCTTTTCGCGGCCTTCAGCGGAACCCCCCTGCTGCTGCCGCCGGACTGGTCGGCGGCCTGCGGCGCGCCGGGCGACGCGGCCACCGGATCGGTGGTTCGCGATTACATTGCCGGCATGACCGACAGCTACGCCCTGGCCGAATATCGGCGGATATTTCATCGCCAGGTCGATGTTTGATGCCTGTCGCACGCGGTTCCATGTGATTTCGGCCAGTGGGCGGTGCTAAGATCGGCTTCTCGGGATTCGGGCAAGATTCGGGAAACAGTGCTCATGGCGAAGTTTGAACGCGGCGTCTACGAACCGGGTGACGATGTCCGGGTATTCGACGCGGCCGAGGACGAAGAAGACGTCGAAGGCTCGCGTCTTCCTCTTCTGATCGTCCTGGCGCTCGTGGTGCTGGCGATGTTCGCGGGCGTGGTCTACCTCGCCTATACCCAGGGCGTGGCCAAGGGCCGTGGTGAAATTCCGGTCCTGGCGGCTGCCAATGGACCGGCGCGCGTGGCGCCCCAGCAGCCCGGCGGGGCCCAGGTTCCCTATCAGGGCTTCAAGATTTATGAGCAGCCTGCGCCGCCTGACGATGCGGCGGATGCCGCGCCGGGCCAAGCCGCAACAGGTGAGCCCGCGAGCGGTCAGGCTGCGACTGGTCAGACCGCTTCGACCAGGCAGCAGACGAGCGAAGCCGCGCCCGCGCCGCAGACGGCAGCACCGCCCAAACCGAAGCCTGCCGCTCCCGCCCCTGAAACCAGGGCCGCCAAACCCGCTCAGGCTGATCGGGTCCAGCCTTCCCCAGCCCCTGCCAAGCCGGTGCCAGCGCAGATGTCGGCCTCCGCGCCGACTGGCGTTGCCACCGCCGCTCCCCGTACCTTGGGCGCCGCCTCCACGGCACCCGCTGCGGCAGGCAGCTACTTCCTGCAGATCGGGGCCTATAAGACCCAGGCCGATGCCGAATCTGCGTGGAAAACCTTTCAGGTCCGTCATGGGACCTTGCTGGCCGGTCACGGTCTGAATGTGCAGCGGGTCGACCTGGGCGAAAAGGGCATCTGGTACCGCGCCCGCGTCGGAGGCTTTTCCGACCGCGATGTGGCCCTGGCGATGTGCGACCGCTTGAAGGCGGACGGTGGCGCCTGCTTCCTGGCCCGATAGCCATGCGCTCCCGCGCGATCTATGGCTGCGCCGGTCCGGCCCTGGCGGCAGATGAACGTGCTTTCTTCCGGGATGTGCGGCCGTGGGGCTTCATTCTCTTCGCGCGCAACATCAAAGACCCCGCACAAGCCCGTGAACTGGTTCAGGATTTGCGCGCAACCGTTGACGATGACAACGCCCCTGTCCTGATAGACCAGGAAGGGGGGAGGGTGGCGCGCCTGAGACCGCCGCACTGGCCCGTGCGCCCGCCGGCCGCCCGTTTCGGTGCGCTTTACGCCCGCAATCCGGAAGCGGCGCGCGAAGCCACCTATCTCAACGCCCGGCTGATCGCCCAGGACCTGACCGGCCTGGGGATCAATGTGGATTGCCTGCCCGTGCTGGATGTGCCGGTTCCCGGGGCCCACGACATTATCGGTGATCGGGCATTTGCGTCCGACCCCGCCACGGTGATCGATCTGGGCCGGGCCCAGAGCGACGGGCTGCTGGACGGCGGCGTCCTGCCGGTGATGAAGCATATCCCCGGCCACGGCCGGGCCCGCAGCGACAGCCATCTGGCGCTGCCCCGCGTCGACGCCGCGCTTGAGGAACTATCGGCGACCGATTTCGTCACCTTCCGCAGCCTCAATCACTGCCCGGCGGCCATGACCGCCCATGTTGTCTACGAATCGATTGATCCACAGCGTCCTTGCACCGTCAGCCCCAAAGTCATCCGGGATGTGATACGTGGGGAGATCGGTTTCGAGGGGCTTTTGATGTCCGACGACCTTTCCATGAAGGCGCTGGACGGCCCCGTTTCGGTGCGGGCACGCGCCGCCCTGTTCGCAGGGTGCGACCTGGTGCTCCACTGCAACGGCGACATGAGCGAGATGAAGGACGTGGCCGAGGAGGCGAAGACACTGGAAGGACCATCGCTGAAGCGGGCGCAGCACGCGCTGGCGCGGCTGATCAGCCCGCCCGCCTTCGATGCGCAGGCCGCCTCGCTTCGCCTGTCCGAGCTGCTGGAAGGGATCGCGGCATGATCCCGGAGAATCCCGGCGAACCGGCCGTGGAGAATTTCGACGAATTCGAATCGGCCGTGATCGCCGCCGACACCGAAGCCCTGATGGTGGCGGTGGACGGCTTTGAGGGCCCGCTGGACCTGCTGTTGACGCTGGCGCGCAACCAGAAGGTCGACCTGGCGAAAATCTCGATCTTGAAGCTGGCCGAGCAGTATCTGGAATTCATCGAATCGGCCAAGCGCCTGAACCTGGAACTGGCGGCGGATTATCTGGTGATGGCGGCGTGGCTCGCCTATCTGAAGTCGCGCCTGATCCTGCCCCAGGAAAAGAGCCCCGATGGCGAGCCTTCCGCCGACGAGATGGCGACGCGCCTGCGCTGGCGATTGCAGCGGCTGGACGCCATGCGCGCCGCCGCCACCCGCCTGATGGGGCGCGAGCGGCTTGGACGTGACGTTTTCGGCCGCGGCGATCCCGAGCCGGTGAATGTGGTCAAGCTGCGCACCTATAAGGACAGCCTCTACGACTTGCTGACGGCCTATGCGACCGAGCGGGTGCGCAAGGTCGGCGGCGGTGTCTATCGTCCGGTCCAGCCCATCGTCCTGCAGATCGAGGAGGCGCGCGAAAGGCTGGAACGCATGCTGGGCAAAATCCATGACTGGAGCGCCTTGACCCGGCTGCTGCCGATGGAATGGGCGGGCGGTACGCGGCGTCGCTCGGCCGTGGCTTCAACCCTGCTGGCCTGCCTGGAGCTGGCGCGCGACGGCAGGATCGAGCTGCAACAGGCACAGGCATTCGCCGAAATATATGTCCGGGACCGCAACGCGGTACAGGGCGTCCCGTGAGCGAAGCAAGCAGGGAGCCCGAAATCAGGGAGCCTGACATGAGCAGTGTGGCAAGGATGATCGAGACGATAGAAGAGCGGATGGATGCCGTGAGCCAGAAGCCCGAGGACGGCGTCAATGCCGAGCATCTGCGCATGGTCGAGGCACTGTTGTTCGCCGCCGGCGAGCCGCTGGACACCAAGGCCCTGGGTGCCTCATTGCCGGAGGGCGCCGATGTGAAGGGGCTGTTGTCCACCCTTCAGGCATCTTATGAAAAACGCGGTGTAAACCTTTGCTGTGTTGCGGGAAAATACCAGTTCCGTACCGCCAGCGATCTGGCCTTCCTGCTGCGCAAGGAGCAGCCGGAACAGAAGCGCCTGTCCAAGGCGGCGATCGAGACGCTGGCCATCGTCGCCTATCACCAGCCGGTCACCCGCGCCGAGATCGAGGACATTCGTGGTGTCGCTCTGTCCAAGGGCACCATCGACACGCTGATGGAAGTGGGCTGGGTGAAGATCCGCGGCCGCAAGCGCACCCCTGGCCGTCCCGTCACCTATGGCACCACCGAAGCCTTTCTGGTCCAGTTCGGTCTGGAAAGCATCGGCCACCTGCCGGGCGTCGATGAGCTGAAAGCGGCCGGATTCCTGGAGGCGATGCCGCCCTCCGGCTTCGACGTGCCCAACCCATCCGACGACCTGGCGTCCGATGAAGACCCTTACGACCCCAACGAAGGAAGCGAGCCGGATCTGCTGACCGGCAGCGCCAATCTCGACGAAGCCTGAAAAGGGCCGTCCGCGGCACGCCTCCCGCTCGCGTCAGGCCTTTGCCCGGCGCCGGCGCACGCCGGCGAGAAAGCTGATCGCCGCCAGACCATAGAGCGGCCATTGCAGGGTCTCATTCACCGCGCCGGGCAGCACCAGCGAGGCGGCGCCGAAACACAGCGAGGCCATCAGAGAGATTTGTCGCCAGGGTACACGCCATTCGCGGGCGCGTTTCCATTGTTCCAACTCTTCATCGTGACTGCTCCAGCCGTCGCCGTCCGTGGCGGGCAGCGGTTCCATGGCCGGGTGCCGGGTGGTGGCTGCGGCGGCCGTTTGCGCGCGCATGACCGGTGGGTTGATGGCGCCGCCGCTGCGGCGGCCGAAAGCCTGGCGATGAACCATCAGTCTGCCTCCTGATGCTACACCATCCCACAACAGGGTTAGCTCTTGCCTAAAGCCACATCGCCAAGGCCCGGCCGGGGCAGGGTGGTGTATGGCCGTCGCATGACATGCGCGAAAGCTTCGCCTTCATGCCGTGCCGCCGATTGTCGCGGTCCCGGAACGGGGGCGCGCGGACAGGCGTACCATGTCGGGGGGGGGGGGTATGGAGTCCGCCCATGACCGACATTGCATATGAAACCCCCGATCGGGACCGGCGCGACTTCCTCTACATCGCCGCTGGCGCCCTTGCCGGCACCGGCGCGCTTGTCGCGTGCTGGCCTTTCATCGACCAGATGAATCCCAGTGCCGGCGCGCTGGCTGCCGGCGCGCCGATGCGGGTCGATCTGGCTCCACTCGCGCCCGGCCAGCAGATCATCGTGCGTTGGCGCTCCATGCCGATCTTCATTGTCCACCGCACAGCCGCCATGCTGGCGGCGCTGAAACAGCCCTCATGGCTGGGCCTGTTGCGCGATCCGCAAGCCCAGGAGCATCAGCAGCCGGCCTATGCGCAGAACTGGTCGCGGTCGGACAAGCCGGAATATCTGGTCCTGGTGGGCATCTGCACCCATCTGGGCTGCATCCCCACCTTCTCGCCCGAGGCCGGCAGCCTGGCCGCTTCCGTACCCGGCGGCTGGCTGTGCCATTGCCACGGCTCCAAATACGACCTGGCGGGCCGCGTGTTCAAAGGCGTGCCGGCGCCCTACAACCTGCCGGTGCCGCCTTATCACTTTACCGGGCCAAGCACGCTGATGCTGGGTGAGAATCCGCGGGGCGTCAGCTTCGACCTCTCATCGGTCGAGCAGCTCTGAACTCCCCGGCACCAGCCCGCGCCGCGCCTTACCGCGCCTTGTTCGCCGCCGACGCCATCTTGTCCACCGCCGCCTGAAAGCGGGTCTTGCGGCTGGCCCGCGCCAGGCCTTGCGCCTTGGCGTCACCCACCGCCGTCTGGTTCCAGATCAGTGTATAGACCAGCCGCGAATGGGTGGCGTCGATCGGCTCTACCGCCATGGTGCCGTGGTAGAAGTTCTTCGCCGCCGGCTGCGCATAGGTATAGGACAGCGGCGTGCGCGCCACCGCGATCTCCAGGATCGAGCCGTTGATGGTGCGAAGGCTGCCCACCTCGCCCTTGCCCTTGTCGATGTGGCAGCTCTTGACGTCCAGATATTTGGCGATGCCGCACCAGTCATCGCCGCCCACCAGCTTCCACGCCACGGAGGCGGGCTTGGCGATATTGGCGGTCAGCCGCATGGTGAACCAGTCCGCCGGCTGTGCCGTCGCGGCGCCCGCCCAGCCCAGCAACAGCGTCGTGGCGGCAATCATGGTCGTCTTCATCGGCACCTCCTCATAAGCGGCGCCACTCAGCGCGCCGCGCCTTCGTTTTCCAGTTCGACGACGACCGCTTCGCCGTCCTCCAGCGCAATGGCCAGTTCGCCCTTGCGCAAGGCAAGAGCATCGTCTCCGTACACGGCCCGCCGCCAGCCCGTCAGGGCCAGGACGCCATCGTCCTCGTTCGCGGCCAGTCTTTCAATGTCCTCCGCGGTTGCGATCAGCCGGGGGGCTACTTTGGCCTCCTCGGCCTTCAGGCGCAGCAATGTCTTGAGAAGGTCCACCACCGCAGGTGAGGGATCGCGCCGGCGCCGTTCACGATTTTCCGCCAGCACTCCCTCCGGCGGCGGCGCTTCCAGCCCCTGGGCGATCGTCTCCATCAGGCTCTTGCCCAGGCGCGAGTTGGCAAAGCCCTTGGGCACGGAGCGGATGCGTTCCAGCGCCTCGGCTGTCTCTGGCGGATGGGCCGCGATCTCGCTCAGCGCCTCGTCCTTCAGCACACGGCCGCGGGGAATGTCGCGCGCCTGCGCTTCGCGCTCGCGCCAGGCCGCGAGCGCCGCCAGCACGCCCAGGAACCGCTTGTTGGTGGAGCGCGGCTTCAGCCGCTTCCAGGCCATCTGTGGGTCCTGGCGATAGAGGGCAGGGTCCTGCAGCGCCGCCACTTCCTCGGCCACCCAGGGGGTGCGGCCGGTCTTCTCGAGCTGCGCCTTCATCCAATCATAGACCACGCGCAGGTGGGTGACGTCGGCCAGGGCATATTCAAGCTGGCGTTTGGAGAGCGGCCGGTGGCTCCAGTCGGTGAAACGCGCGGACTTGTCGATCTCCACCTTCGCCACCTTGCGCGCCAGTGTCTCATACGAGGCCGCGTCGCCGAAGCCGCACACCATGGCAGCGATCTGGGTATCGAACAGGGGATCGGGGATCACCCCGCCCTGCAGACAGAATATCTCGATATCCTGGCGCGCCGCATGCAGCACCTTGACGATGTCGGGACGGCGGATCAGGTCGTAAAAGGGCGTCAGGTCCAGGCCCGGCGCCAGTGGGTCGATGATCGCTTCCACGCCCGGACAGGCCACCTGGATCAGGCAAAGCCGCGGGTAATAGGTCTGGTCGCGCAGGAACTCGGTATCCAGGGCCAGATAGGGCGCCCCCGACAAATCCGCGATCAGGTCGGCCAGGGCCGCATTGCTATCCACGATCCGCATGGTGGGGTGATAACGGGATTCGCCGGCTCTGTGTCGCAATTGTGGCTGAATTACCGGGATTTCAGCCCCACGACCCGGCCGGCAAAGCCCGCCGCGTCGAAATAGCGCTGCTCTCCCACCTGCTGGACGTTCAGCAAGGTGACGTTGCCGTTGCTCGCCGGCTTGGACGCGATGGTCCGGCTGCTGACGGGCGGTTCCGAGCCCCCCTTCAGCGCCTCGGCGATCACCCGGCCGGTCAGCCGGCCCTTGGGCACAAGCGTGATCCCCGCCAGATGCGCCATGGTGGGCGCGATGTCGGCGTTCGACACCGGCACCGGATCGGCATAGCCCGCCTTGAAGTCGGGCCCGATGGCGGCCATGAAATTGCGTGTTTCGGCTCGCGACAGGCTGCCGTGGCTGCCCTGGCCGGTCAGCATCTTGGTGTCGTGGACGCCCACCGTGCATTGCAGCGGGTTCTCACAGTCGCGGGCGAAGCTTCGGAAGCTGACGTAGATGGAGGGTTGCGGCGTTCTGGCCGAGCCGATCAGGTTGACGTCGCTCATTGACAGCGCGCCGGGAAATTTGCCCAGCTTGTCGTTGACGAAGATGGCCGCGGCATAGTCCTGGCCGGTGAGAAACTTCACCACCTTCGCCGCAAGCGCCTTGGCGTTCTTGCCCGGCAGGTAGATCAGGTCGGAACCGCCATTGGCGGCGACCACTACCTCGGGCGCGGCGGGATTGGTGCCCAGCCCGGCATCGTTGATCTTGGGCAGGCCCAGCGTGACGGCCAGGTCCGACAGAAGGAAGCCCGGCGCCAGCTGCCCGTCCTTGGCCGAGGGGCTGGTCTTGCTTTCATGGCTGGCGGTCAGAAAACCGTGATCGGCGGTGACGAAGATGTCGGTATTCTGGTCCAGGCCCTGTTCCTTCAGCGCCCGGCGCAGTTCGCCGAGCATGGTGTCGGCATCGCGGGTGCCGGCCAGGCCCGACGGGCCGTTGATGCCGGGGTCATATTCACCCACGCTGTCGTTGGTGTTGTGCTGGCTCATGTCGGGATCGCGCGACCAGAACAGCAGCGCAAAAGGCTTTCCGGCCTGCTTGAAGTGGGGCAGCACGATGCGCGTCGTCGCCTTCATCAGCCAGACTTCCTGGGGGATGTTGGGCACCTGCCGGTCCGGCACGAGCGCGGGCAGGAACGCGTCCTTCATCCGGTCGCGAAACCAGGCGGGCAGGGCAAAGCCGCCGTCATGGCCGGTATTGTCGTCCAGGATCAGTGTCTGGCTGCCGTCGGGCAGGGCGGTGGAATCCTGGATCCGCGTCGGTCCCAGCTTGCCGATCACGGCGGTGGAGAAGCCGGCCTGCCGGGCGCGGGCGATCAGCGTATCCTCGTTGAGATAGTTGCCGCCGAACTTCCGGTTCATTTCGGCCAGCACGGCGTCGTTCTCCAGGCCGACCACGGTGGCGCCGTTGTGGCTGTCCATCCGCACGCCGGTATAGAGCGTGTTGCCGAAGTCGCCGGTATCGCCGATGTAATGGCCGGTGGCAATGGCGCTGGCGTTGACGGTGGTGATGGTGGGATACAGCGAGTGGCTGTTCGTGAAGTCCACCCCTTCGGTCTTGAGCCGGTGCAGGTTGGGCATGTTGCCGGGCTCCACGCTGCCGTACCGCAGGCCGTCGGCGACGAAGATGACGATGTTGCGCGGCTGGGCTCTTTGATCCTGGGCCAGGGCAGGCCCGGCCAGGACCAGCGCGACAGACAGAAGGACTCCGGCAAAACGGCCGGCAAGCTGAACGAATTTCATGCGTGATTCCCCTTCGCCGCCGCAGGCTAACCCGGGAAGGCGACGGAAAACACCCTCATGGCGTCTTCGCCGCGGCCGCCCTTGACCTCACCCCTCAAAACCGCCAAAACCCTGCGTTTTCCAATGGTTTTGCCCCCATGCACGCCTATCGCACCCACACCTGCGGCCAGCTTCGCAAGGCCGATGTCGGCCAGACCGTTCGCCTGTCCGGCTGGGTCAACCGGCGGCGCGATCATGGCGGCCTGATCTTCATCGACCTGCGTGACCATTACGGCATCACCCAGTGCGTGATCGAGCCGGACTGCCCCGCCTTTCCAACCGTCGATGCCGCGCGCTCCGAATGGGTGCTGACGCTGACCGGCAAGGTCGTGGCCCGCAGCCCCGACACCGTGAACAGCGAGCTTGCCACCGGCGAAGTCGAACTGCGTATCGAGACCGCCACGGTCCAGGGCCAGGCGCAGGAATTGCCGCTGCCGGTATTCGGCGATCATGATTATCCCGAAGAGACGCGCCTGACCTATCGCTTCCTGGATCTGCGGCGCGAGCGGCTGCACCGGAACATCATGCTGCGGGCGAACATCGTCACATCGCTGCGCCGGCGGATGATCGAACAGGGTTTCACCGAATTCCAGACGCCGATCCTGACCGCCTCGTCGCCCGAGGGCGCGCGCGACTTCCTGGTGCCGTCGCGCCGCTATCCCGGCCAGTTCTATGCGCTGCCGCAGGCGCCGCAGCAGTTCAAGCAGCTCATCATGGTGGCGGGCTTCGACCGCTATTTCCAGATCGCGCCCTGCTTCCGCGACGAGGATGGCCGCGCCGACCGTTCGCCGGGCGAGTTCTACCAGCTCGACCTGGAGATGAGCTTCGTCACCCAGGATGACGTCTTCGCCGCGGTGGAGCCGGTTCTGGCCGGCGTGTTCGAGGAGTTCGCGAACGGCAAGGCCGTGACCAGGCCGCCCTTCGTGCGCATCCCCTTCGCCGAGGCGATGCTGAAATACGGCACCGACAAGCCCGACCTGCGCAACCCGATCGAGATCGCGGACGTCTCCGAAATTTTCGGCCGCGACGAGGTCGCCTTCAAGGCGTTCAAGAACAAGACCGTGCGCGCCATTCCCGCGCCCGGCGCCGCCGCCCAGCCGCGCAGCTTCTTCGACAAGCTGAACGAATGGGCGAGGGGGGAGGGCGCCGCGGGTCTGGGCTACATCCAGTTCGAGGAGCCCGATGGCGACAGCGTCGTTTCGGGCGGCGGCGCGCTGGTCGGCAAGGGCCCCATCGCCAAGTTCATTCCGGCGCCAGCGCTGGCCGACATCGCAAAGGCTGCGGGTGCCAAGGCCGGCGATGCGCTGTTCTTCTCCGCCGACGCCAAAGCCGAGCGCGCCGCCAACCTGGCCGGCATGGCCCGCACCCGCATCGGCCGCGAACTGGGCCTCATCAGCGAGAACGAATACAAATTCTGCTGGATCGTCGATTTTCCCATGTATGAGTGGAACGAGGACGACAAGAAGATCGACTTCTCCCACAATCCCTTTTCCATGCCGCAGTACGATCGCGAAAAATTCCTGGCGCTCGATCCCCACGACAAGGACACCATCCTGGAGCTGAAGGCATACCAGTACGACATCGTCTGCAACGGCTACGAACTGTCATCGGGCGCCATCCGCAACCATGACCCGGATGTGATGCTCAAGGCGTTTGAGATCGCCGGTTATGCGCGGGAGGAAACGGAAGAAAAGTTCAAGGGCATGTTGAACGCCTTCCGCTATGGCGCTCCGCCACACGGCGGCACCGCGCCGGGCATCGACCGCATCGTGATGCTGCTGGCGGGCGAGGAGAATTTGCGCGAGGTCACCATGTTCCCGATGACCCAGTCGGCCCAGGACCTGTTGATGAACGCACCGTCCCCGGCAAACCAGAAGCAGTTGAAAGAGCTGCATCTGCGGGTTGTTTACCCGGAGAAGTGAAACGATCGCTTCAAAGCGAGGCTGCGCCATGATTCCCTTTCACCTCAAGCAGATCGACCATGTGGTCTTGCGGGTAAAGGACCTCCCGGCCAGCCTGAATTTCTATTGCGAAATCCTTGGCTGCACCGTCGACAAGGTGCAGGAGCTTGTGGGCCTGTGGCAGGTGCGTGCGGGTAGCTCGCTGATCGACCTGGTGCCGCTGGACGGCAAGCTGGGCCGGCTGGGTGGGGCAGGCCCCCAAAAGCAGGGCCGGAATGTCGATCACTTCGCCATCCAGATCGCGCCTTTCGATGAAGATGCGATGCGCCGGTGGCTGGAAGATCATGGCGTAGCGGTCGTGGAATCCGGCCGCCGCTATGGCGCGGAGGGTGACGGCCCGTCGCTTTATATCCGCGACCCGGACGACAACCTGGTCGAACTCAAAGGCCCGCCGGATTAAGGCCGCCTGGACCTGTCACCTGGTTCGAGGTGTATTTTTAGCTGGCCTGACCGACCCGCGCCGCAATAAATTGGACGTGGACAGCAAGCTGCCGCTGGGGGCGGGATGATCTGGAATTATCTCACCACGGCCTGGCGCAGCCTGATCCGCCACAAGCTTTACAGCTTCATCAATATCGCCGGGCTGGCAGTGGGACTGGCCTGCGCGATCTTCATCATCCTGTTCCTGCGTGACGAGCTGTCCTACGATGCCTGGATTCCCGGCACCGAAAATCTCTATCGCGTGGAATCGGTCTTCAACCTGCCGGGCCGCCCCCCCGATTTCTTCCCCGTCACGCCTTTTCCGGTCACTCCGACCATGCTGGCCGAGATTCCCGGCGTCGTCGCCCAGACCCATGTGATGCCGGACGATTTCACCGCGCGGATCGGCAATCGCCAGTTTGCCGCCAATGCCCATGCCGTCGATCCCAATTTCTTCCGCATGGTCAAGCTGCCTTTCGTGGAGGGCGATCCCGCCACCGCGCTGGCTCAGCCGGAATCCGTGATCCTGACCCAGGCGACCGCCAGGAAGTTCTTCGGCACCGCCGATCCCATGGGCAAGACAGTGACGCTGGACGGCAAATACACGCTGACCGTCACCGGCGTCCTGCGCGACCTGCCGCACAATACACATCTGAAGATCGAGATGGTGATGCCCATCACCTCCAAGGCCGTTTCACTGTCCGACCAAGGGGAACAGTCTTGGCTGAATGTTTTCAGCTTCGGCTACGTCAAGCTGGCGCCCCATACCGATCTGGCCGCCGTCAATGCCAAGCTGAGCCCCATGCTGGACCGGCATGTCGATACCAAAAAGTATCTGAATGTGAACCTGCCGGGCCATGACTTGCTGCATCTTCACCTCACCCCGTTCCGGGGCGTTCACCTGGCGCCCTTTGGCGAAACCAAGATGGGCCGCTGGACCACGATCTATGGCTTTGCCGCCGTCGCCTTCCTGATCCTGCTGATCGCCTGCATCAACTACATGAACCTGGCCACCGCGCGGGCGGTCACCCGCGCGCGCGAGGTATCGCTGCGCAAGGTGATGGGCGCCAAACGATCCCAGTTGATTGTCCAGTTCATGGGCGAATCGGTGATGGTGGCGCTGATCGCGCTGGTGATCGCCATCGCCCTGGTCGAGGTGCTGATACCCGCCTTCAACACGCTGCTGGCCCGCCCCATCGCCTATGGCGTGCTGGCCGACTGGCCACTGACGCTCGCCGTCCTGGGCATCGCCGTCCTGGCCGGGGTGCTGGGCGGTATCTATCCGGCGCTTCTGCTGTCCGGCTATCGGCCTGCCGCCCGGCTGGGTACGGGAGCATCCGCCGGCTCCGGCTTTTTGCGCAGCGCGCTGGTGGTGCTGCAGTTTGCTGTCTCCATTGGCCTTGGCATCGCCGTGATCGTGATCTTCGCCCAGATCGGTTTTTCGCAGCAATTGAACCTGGGCTTCGACCGCCACAATCTTCTGATTGTGGATGGCACCCGCCCGATGACCCAAACCGCGCGCGACAGCCTGGCCCACACCATCGCTGCCGACCCGTCGGTAATGGACGTGGCGCAATCGAACATGACCCCGTTCGGCGGCGGCATCCTGGTCTCGGAAATCGTGCTGCCGCGCGGTGGAGAGCACTTCACTGTTCGCAACGATGCGATCGATCCGGATTTCCTGCGCGTCTATGGCATGAAGCTGCTGGCGGGGCGCAACCTGTCGCGCGAGCGGGGCACCGACGTCTACGATCCCCCGAAATCCAAACCGGGCGGCAGCCGGGCGGGCATCAATGCGAACATGCTGATCAATGCGGCGGCGGCGCACCAGTTCGGCTTCACCGTCCAGAACGCCGTGGGCCAGACCGTGCTGCTGAACAGCAAGGATCATATGACCATCGTGGGCGTGGTCGGTGACGCCAATTTCGACGGACTGGAGACGAGTATGCAGCCGTTCTACTTCTACTATGCGCCCAAGGATGTGGCGTCCATGACGGTACGCATCAAGCCGGGCCAGACCCAACAGGCGGTGGCCGCGGTGGACCGCGCCTGGCACCGCTTCATGCCCAACATCGCCATCAGACGCCATTTTCAGGACGACAATTTCGACAAATTCTTTGTTTCCGACGAGCGGGAAGGGCGCATCTTCGGCATCTTCGTAGGGCTTGCGATCGTCATCGCCTGTCTCGGCCTGTTCGGGCTGGCCAGCTTCACTGCCGAACGGCGGACGAAAGAGATCGGTATCCGCAAGGTGCATGGCGCGCGCACCCGCGACATCGTGCGTCTGCTGCTGTGGCAGTTCTCGAAGCCGGTTCTGCTGGCCAACCTGATCGCCTGGCCGGTGGCCTGGTACTACCTGCAGGATTGGCTGAAGGGCTATGCCTACCGCATTCCGCTCAACCCGCTCTATTTCCTGGCTGCGGGACTCGTCGCCCTGCTGATTGCCTGGGCCACGGTCATTTTCCACACTGTCCTTATCGCGCGATCCAGTCCCATTGCAGCATTGCGATATGAATAAAAGCGGATGCGATAGCCGCACTCACGGATAATTCACCTTGGGGAACCAGTCGCCCCGGCCTTCGGGCGTCATGTCCAGCAGATTCCACAGTGGGTCGGCCAGGTCTCCGGCGCGGTGGTTCTGGCCCGGCGCGGGCGGCATGAAGGCCAGCTCCGAGCCCCAGAAATGGCGGATGCCGTCGCCGCTGCGGTGAAAGACGTTGAAATGGTCTCATCCCAGTTCTCGCCATCCTTGACGCCGAACTGCGCACGCATGCCCGGCGACAGCTTGCTGGTGTCGCCGAAATAGTCGGCGTCATAGCGGTTGCCGGCGGTGGACAGCAGCGACAGGTGCTCCCAGCCGCGCTTATGTGCCCACGCGGCCAGCCGCGCGATGGGCGACTTGGCGACGACATGGAAAGCGACGCGCTGGGGCAGGTGCCGCGCCGCGCCGTCGATCCCGTCCAGAAGATGGGTGCAGCCGGGGCAGGGCGCCCTGCGCTCGGGCCCGAACATGAAGCTGTAGAGGATCAGCGTGTCGTGCGACCCGAACAGCTCCGACATCTTCACCATCTGCGGCATGCCGGCGTCGGGGCCGATGCGCTCGAAGACATAGTCCTCGGGCACCTTGCCGCCCGGCGGCAGGGCGCGGCGCCGGGCCGCCACCGCTTCGATCTGGGCGCGAAGCGCGATCTCGTCATCGAGCAGCGCATTGCGGGCGGCACGATAATCCGCGCTTTCGCCCGGGTAGCGAAGATGTTCCATCGGCATGTTCCCTTCCGGCCCCTGCATGCGAACTCGCGGCCGGAGCAAGAGTTCCGGGACGTTCCGCGCGCCGCCTTCGCACCTCAACCATCGCGTTCCTCACACGTTACCGGAACGGCAGGCAAGGGAGATGCCCATGTTCACGATATTGAACGATTTCCCCGACGATGTGCTGGCGGTGTCCGTGACCGGCAAGGTCACTGCAAAGGATTATGACGCCGTCCTGGTCCCCGCCGTGGAGGCGAAGCTGCGCGCCCATCAACCGCTGAAGGTCTTTTTCTACCTGGGTCCGGACTATGAAGGCTTCCAGGCGGGCGCGATGGTCGAGGACCTGCGCCTTGGCATCCGGCATCTGAAGGAATGGGGCCGCATCGCGGTCGTCACCGACGCGGCCGGCATCCGTGAAATGGTCAACCTGTTCCGCATGTTCCTGAAACGGCCGCTGAAGGTCTTCTTCAACGCCGATTACGACAAGGCAAAGGCCTGGATATGCCTGGATGAACCAGGCGCCGAGGTGGCCGCATAAGAGGGCGGCGGATCAGTTGAGCTTGTCGCCCAGGTCCTTGATCGCGCTTTCGACCAGCTTGCCGGCGCGCGCTTCGTCCAGGCGCGCCACGATCAACTCCTGGGCCGCCGCGATGGCCGCATCGGCCGCCAGCCCCCGGATTTCACTCAGCGCGGCTGCTTCCGCCTGGGCGATCTTGTCCCGGGCCGCACCGGCGCGGCGCTCTATCTGGGCCGCCAGAGACTTGCGGGCGTCCTCGGCGAAGCGGGCCGCTTCGGCACGCGCTTCCGCCAGGATGGCTTCGGCTTCCGCCTCGGCCCCGGCGGCGCGGTTCTGGTAATCGGTCAGAAGGGCCGCGGCTTCGGCATTCAGGCGCTTGGCTTCTTCAAGTTCGGCATCGATGGCGGCGGCGCGTGCGTCCAGCATCTTGCCGACCATGGCCGGCACGCCCTTCCATACCAGCAGGGCGATGACCAGGACGAACCCGACCGCGACCCAGAATTCCGCTTCGTGCAGCAGTTCCATGGCTTCAGCTCTTCACCGCGCTGGCGGCTTCCTCGGGGCTCACCTGGTCGCCGGTCAGGCGGGCGACGATGATGATCGCGGCATCGCGCGCGGCCTCGGATACATGTGCCTTGGCTGCCTCGCGCGTTGCGGCGATGCGTTCATCGGCCTGCGCCATCGCCGCGGCGGCTTTTGCATCGGCCTCCGCCTTGGCCCTGGCGATTTCCGCGTTCATCGCCTGGCGGTTTTCCTCGGCCAGCGCAGCAGCGCGGGCCCGCGCCCCTGCCAGGGCGGTGCGATAGGCCGCCTCGGCCGCTTCCGCCTCGCCGCGGGCCGCATTGGCGCCCGCGATGGCGCTGTTGATCGCGCGGCGGCGTTGCGTGATCGCGCTGTTGATGCGCGGCCCCGCCACTTTCCACAACACCACGAACAACACCGTGAAGGTAACCGCCAGCCAGAAAAGCTGGCTGGGGAAGGTGGTGGTGTCGAACGGCGGAAAGCCGCCCTCATGGGACGCTTCCGTGGTTGCGGTGGTGGCGGCAGGCTCGGCCATCGTCGGTTCTTAGAACGCGAACAGGATCAGCAGGGCGATCACCAGGCCGTACAGGCCCGTCGCCTCGCAGAGCGCAAAGCCCAGCAGCAGGTTGGTGGTCTGGCTCTTCGCGGCGCCCGGATTGCGCAAGGCGCCCGACAGATAGCTGCCGAACACATTGCCGATGCCGATGCCGGCTCCGACCAGCGCGATGCAGGAAAGACCCGCGCCGATCATTTTTGCTGCTGCAAGATCCATATTTAAGTCCCTTCGTTGGTTCGAATTATCAGTGTTGATCGTGAAGATGGATTGCGTCGCTGAGATAGATGCAGGTCAGGATAGCGAACACATAGGCCTGCAGAAAAGCAATCAGAAGCTCCAGCAGCATGACGGCGAAGATCAGCAGCATGGGCGCGATGGCCAGCCCCGTCAGCAGCCCGCCGGCCGCGCCCAGCGCGACGACGAAGCCGCCGAATACCGCCAGCATGGTGTGACCGGCCAGCATGTTGGCGAACAGTCGAACCGAAAGGCTGACCGGCCGGGTGAAGAAGGAGATGATCTCGATCGGCACCAGCAATATCAGCAGCGGCCAGGGTGCATCCGGCACGAACAGCTTCAGGAAACCGACGCCGTGCCGCATGAACCCGGTAACGATGACCAGCAGGATGACGAACGCCGCCATCGCGAACGTGACCGCGATCTGGCCGGTCACGGTGAACGACCAGGGCACCATGCCCAGATAGTTGGAGAACAGCACGAAAATGAAAATGGAGAAGACGAGGGGGAAAAATTTCAGGCCCGCTTCGCCCGCCGCCGAATGGATCATGTCGGCGACGAATTCATAGGATATCTCGGCCATCGACTGGCCGCGGGTCGGCACCAGCCGGCCGGGCTTCACCGCCACGATCAGGAACAGCGAGGACAGCGCCACCACGATCAGCATCAGCAGCGCCTGGTTGGTGAAATAGATCGGATGGCCGGCGATATGGAACAGCGGCGCCGAAACCAGCGGCTCCACGGTGAACTGTTCCATCGGCTTCAGTTCCACGGACTACTTCTCCTCATTCGATCGCCCCTGGCTTTGCGCCTGGGCCATCCTGGCATTCAACTCGGCTGCCGCGCGCACCACGTTGCGGATGCCCGCCGCCGCGCCCAGCACAAAAAACAGAATCAGGAAGGCCGGGCGGGTGCGGAATCCGAAATGGCCGAACAGCCAGTCGATCCCCCAACCGAGGCCGCCACCCACGATCAGCGCCGCGACCATTTCCGTCGCGAAGCGGAACGCGATGCCCAGCTGGCCCGGTGACGCGGGCTTCTGCCCGGCCGCGCGCCGCGTCTGGAGCTCGTCGAGCCGCTTGCCCAGTTCGGTCAATCTATCGGGGTCTGGAGCCGTCAAAACCGTCTCCCGTGGTCCGAAAAAACCGACAATCCGGCCTTCGCGGCGCTTCGAAGGCGCGCGGACCATAGGGTTGCCCCTATTTGCTGTCAAGAAAGACACAATTCCTGCAACTGGCTGAAATCACTACGAAAAGGAACCGCGCGCATTATGTCGCGCGCAATTTCCCACCCCTATTCGGCGGCGATCTTCTCTGCTTCCGACAACGAGACCGAGACAAGCTGGCTGACGCCGCGCTCGGCCATCGTCACGCCGAACAGCCGGTCCATCCGGCTCATCGTCAGGGCGTGGTGGGTGATGACCAGGAAGCGGGTGCCCGAAAGGTTGGTCATCTCCACCAGCATGTTGCAGAAGCGCTCGACATTGGCGTCGTCCAGCGGCGCGTCCACTTCGTCCAGCACGCAGACCGGCGCCGGGTTCACCAGGAACACCGCGAAGATCAGCGCCATCGCCGTCAGCGCCTGCTCGCCGCCCGACAGAAGCGCCAGGCTCTGCAGCCGCTTGCCGGGCGGGCGGGCGAAGATTTCCAGTCCGGCTTCCAGCGGATCATCGGATTCGGTGAAGGTCAGCCGCGCCTCGCCGCCCTGGAACAGCTTGGTGAACAGTTCCTGGAAATTGGCGTTGACCTTTTCAAAGGACGCCAGCAGCCGCTCGCGGCCCTCCTTGTTCAGGCTCTGGATGCCGCGCCGCAGGCGGTCGATGGCGCCGGTCAGGTCGTCGCGATCGGCCACCAGCGCGGTCATGCGCGCTTCCTGTTCGCCGGCTTCCTCCTCGGCGCGCAGGTTCACGCCGCCAAGCTGCTCCCGTTCATGCTTCAGGCGCTCGACGCGCTTTTCCGCCTGCTCCAGCGGCGGCAGTTCCTCGCCGTCCTTTATCTCGGCACGCTCCGCCAGGTCGGCCGGCGAACACTCCAGTTCGTCCTGGATGCGGGCCTTCAATTCCTCGATGCGCTGGGCGGCGGCTTCCGACAGGGCCTGGGCGCGGGCGCGTTCCTCGCGGGCCGTCGACAGGATGGCGTCGGCGTTCTTGGCCTCCTTGTCGGCCTCGGCCAGCACATTTTCCGCCTGCTGGCGGGCATCGGCCGCCTCATGGCGGGCAGTTTCGGCCAGCGCGATGGCGTCCATCAGGGCGTTGCGGCGGCGGGCGATCTCCTCCGGCACCTGGTCGGCGGCTTCCAGTTCCGCCGTCAGCTCCTCCTGACGGCGCGCCAGTTCAGCAACCTGCGCGGCGGCGGCAGTGCGGCGCTGCTCCCAGCGCGCCTGTTCCTCGCTGATCGCCGCCAGGCGATTGCGGCGCGCTTCCACCTCGCGGCGAAGCGATTCCAGGCCGGCGCGCGCTTCGGTGCTGGCGGTGCGCGCTTCGGCGGTTTTCCCCCGCGCATCGGCGACGTTCCGGTTCAAGGTGACGCCATCGCCCAGTTCGTCCAGCCCGGCGACGGCCTGGGCGCGCGATTCCTCGGCGGCGTCCACCGATTGGGCGAGACGGCGAATCTCCGCTTCGAGCGAGGCGAGTTGCGAAGCGCGCTCGGCCGCTGCCCGCGCGGCCCGCGCCGACAGGTCCTGTGCCGCGATCAGGGCCTGTTCGGCCTGGCGCTCTTCGGTCTCGGCGGCGCGCACCGCTTCGCGCGCGCCGTTGGCGGCTTCGCGGGCGGCGGAATATTCGGCAAAGCGTGCGGCGCGGACTTCGCGCGCGGCGGCGGCCTCGCCCTCGAGTTGAGTCAGACGGTTGCGCTGCGCCAGCCGCACGGCGGCGGCAGAGGGCGCCTCGGCGCTGGCGACGAAGCCATCCCAGCGCCACAGATCGCCCCGCGCCGATACCAGGCACTGCCCCGGCTTGAGCTGCGCTTGCAGTGCCGCGCCCCGGTCGGGAAAGACCAGCCCCGTCATCGCCAGCCGCCGCGCCAGGGCAGGCGGCGCCTGCACGAATTCGCTCAGCGGCTTGCAGCCTTCCGGCAGGGCGGGATCGAATTCAAACGCGCCCAGGTCCCGCCAGTGATGCGGCGAGGAATCGTCGAGCGGCGCCTGAAGACCTTCCCCCAGCGCCGCGCCCAGCGCGGCTTCATAACCGGACTGCACGCTGACGGCATCGACCAGCGGCGGAAACAGGCCTTCGCCTTCGGGATGCAGCAGGTCACTCAGCGCCTTCACTTCGGCCGTCAGGCGCTGCACCTCGCGCTCGGCCGACTCCAGCGGTTCGCGGGCGCCGGCTTCGGCGGTTTCTGCCTCCTGGCGGGCGGTGCGGGCGTCCGCCGCGGCGGCGCGCGCGCGCTCCGATTGCCCGCGGGCTTGTTCGGTTTCGGATTCGCAGCGCTGCACGTCGGGCGCGTCCTGGGCCGCTTCGAGGGCGCGGTCCAACCGGGCCTGGGCATCGCCCAACTGTCCCTTGCTGGTTTCCACCAGCGCCGCCGCAAGATCGCGGCCGCGCTCCAGGCTGGCTTTGCGGGCGTTCCAGTCGGCCAGTTCGGCGGTGAGCGTCTCCAGCAGGCGCTCGGCGTCCGCCAGGCTTTGGGCGAATTCGGCGGCCAGGGTCTCGGCCGCGCGCATGTCTTCGCCGGCCCGGGCGTCCGCACCGCTCAACTCTCCGGATTCCGTCGAAAGGCGGGCCAGCGCGGTCTGGGCGTCCTGTTCCAGCGCCTGTTCCCGCGCCGAATCGGATTCGCCCTGCGCGATAAGCTGGCGGATGCGCTGGGTCGCTTCGCGGGCGCGGGCTTCCTCGGCGTCAAGCTGCTCGCGTTGGGCGATCAGGCGGTGATGGGCAGCGGCCTTTTCCGCTTCGGCCTGCCGCAGCGGGGGCAAAACCGCGGCTGCCTCGCTCTGGGCGGTCGAGGCCTGGGCGGCAAGCTCGGTCGCATTGGCCACGTTGGCGGCGGCGATCGACAATTCCTCGGCCGCGCTGGCCGCCTTCGCTTCGGCGGCGATCCAGCGCAGATGATGCGCCAGCGCCTCGGCCTTGCGGATATGACCGGACAGGTTGCGATAACGGGCGGCCTGGCGCGCCTGCCGCTTCAGGCTGGCCAGCTGCCCCTCGACCTCGCGGATCACGTCTTCCAGACGCGACAGGTTGGTTTCCGCTGCGCGCAGGCGCAGTTCGGCTTCATGGCGGCGCTGGTGCAGGCCGCCAATGCCGGCGGCTTCTTCCAGGATGGCGCGGCGCGCCAGCGGCTTCTGCGAGATCAGAAGGCCGATCTGGCCCTGGCGCACAAAGGCGGTCGAGCCCGCTCCCGACGACGCATCGGCGAAGAATATCTGCACGTCGCGCTGGCGCACGTCGCGGCCATTGATGCGATAGACGCTGCCGGCCTCCCGCTCGATGCGGCGCGACACTTCGATGGTGTCGAACTCGGCATAGGCGCCGCCGGCGGTGCGGTCGCTGTTGTCGACCAGAAGCGTGACCTCGGCGACGTTGCGGGCGGGGCGGCTGGCGCTGCCCGAGAAGATCACGTCATCCATCTCGCTGCCGCGGATGGAGGAGGGGCGTGTTTCGCCCATCACCCAGCGCATGGCGTCGAACAGATTGGACTTGCCGCAACCGTTGGGCCCGATCACGGCGGTCAGGCCGGCCTCGATCAACAGCTCCGTCGGTTCGACGAAGGATTTGAAACCGGAAAGCCTGAGCCTGGTGAACTTCAACGAATCCGCGCCGCCTTTGCGCTGCTCACCCGCCTAGTTTCTGCTCGGCGAGCGCCTTGTCCAAGAGTTTCGACATGGTCTCGAACGGGATGTTGCCCGAGCCCTGCGACACGCCGTTCAGGATGAAGGTCGGCGTGCCGGTGATGTTGTATTTCGCCTCCGCGTCCGCCGCGACCTTGTTGATCCGTTCATCCTCAGCTTTGTTGGCGATGCACTGGTCGACCTGGCTCGCGCTCATGCCCGCGATCCGGCCCAGCCGCACAAGTCCGCCATGGACGTCCGTCACGCCATACTCGACGTCCCATTGAGGTTGATTCCGGAACAGCAGGTCAATGAAGTCGAAATACTTATCCTCAGGCAGGCAACGGGCGATCTTTTCGGCCGCGCCATCGTCCGGGCGCAGCGGAAAGACGCGGAAGACATAGAAAATCTTGCCGGTGTCGATGTACTGGGCTTTCAGCCGGCCGAAGGACTGGGCATTGAAGGCGGCGCAGACCGGGCAGCTCGGCGCGGCATATTCGATCAGAACCACTTTGGACTTCGGGTTCCCCAGCGTGCGGTCGGTCGGCAGGATTTCGTAACCCTGACCCGATGCGGTCGCGCCGGAACCGGCTGATGACGTGCCCGACAGGGCATACCAGGCCACCGCGCCCAGCACGGCCAGGACCACCACGCCAAGGATCAACAGGGTTTTGCGCGACACAGGTGATTCTCCGCGTTTGTTTGCAGGGTTTTCGCAGAGTTTGCCCTTCCGCTTCAAATGAGTCGGCGGGTCCGCCCACAAATATCTGTTTTCGCTTGAAAATCAGCGGCGCCGGGCCAGGGCCTGAAGCGCCCGCGCCAGGCCTTCGGGTCCCTGGTAGCGGCGGCTGGGGTCGGAGGGCGCCAGCGGGCCGGCCGGTTTGTAGCGGGCCGGCGGC
This sequence comes from Hyphomicrobiales bacterium, assembly GCA_040255825.1. Classification (GTDB taxonomy): domain Bacteria; phylum Pseudomonadota; class Alphaproteobacteria; order Micropepsales; family Micropepsaceae; genus Rhizomicrobium. The sequence continues at coordinate 72,735 of JBDZVS010000007.1, forward strand.
GCCGGCCTGGGGACCGGCGCGCCCTGGCTGAACCTGATCTGGACCACCGCCACCCTCCCCAGATAGGCATTGATCCGCTCGCACAGCGCGCGCTTCTCATGTCCCAGGAACAGGGCCGCGCCGGGCACCGTGCGCAGGGTCAGCGTGCCGCCCGAAGGGCCGTCCGCCAGGCGCACCGGCTGGGCCAGGCGCGCCACTTCGGGTCCGGCGATCTCGCGCCACCGCAGCACCAGTGAGGGATCGCTGAAACCTGCCCGGGCAAAGGCGCTGATGCCGAGGACGCGCGCATCAGCCGCCACCGGCACGGCGCGGCGGTGGCGCACCGGCTGTGAATCGGCGGCCGATTCATTTTGTGTCTCGCGCGGCGTTCGGGCCATGGTGGGAGTATGCCCCGCGCCAGGCCTTCCGCACAGACGTCTTTGAGCGCGCGGCTGCTCGCCTGGTACGACAGGCACCGGCGGGTGTTGCCCTGGCGGGCGCCGGCGGGAAAACCCGCCGATCCCTATCGCGTCTGGCTGTCCGAGATCATGCTGCAACAGACGACGGTGCAGGCCGTGGCCGGCTATTACCGCAGGTTCCTGGAACGCTGGCCCACGGTCGAGGCGCTGGCGGCGGCAAAAGAAGATGACGTGCTGGCGGCCTGGGCAGGGCTCGGTTACTACGCCCGCGCCCGCAATCTGCATGCCGCCGCCAAGGTCGTGGCCGGGGAACACGGCGGGCGGTTTCCTGAAACGGCCGAAACGCTTCGCAAGCTGCCGGGGGTGGGCGCCTATACGTCCGGCGCCATCGCCGCCATCGCCTATGATGAAAGGCAGGCGGCGATGGATGCCAACGCCGAGCGGGTGATCGCGCGCCTTCATGCGGTCGAAACGCCCATGCCGAAGGCCAAGGCCGAGTTGCATGCGCTCGGCCAGGCGCTGGTGCCGCAGCGGGCCGGTGATTTCGTGCAGGCGCTGATGGATCTGGGCAGCGCGATCTGTTCACCGAAAAGACCGGCCTGTCCTAACTGTCCGTGGACGGATGATTGCCTGGCCCGCGCCCGCGGCATCCAGGAACGGTTGCCGGTCAAGGCGCCAAGGATCGCGCGGCCGTTGAAGCGCGGTGCCGCCTTTGTCGCGGCGGACCGCACCGGCGCGGTGCTGCTGGTCAAGCGGCCCGCCAAGGGCTTGCTGGCCTCGATGATGCAGCCGCCGCTGGGCGAGTGGTCGGGGGACTTCCCGTCACGCGGCCAGGCGCTGAAACAGGCGCCATTCACAGCGGCCTGGAGGAAGAAGGCCGGCATCGTGCGTCACGGCTTCACCCATTTCGAGCTTGAGATCGAGGTCTATGCGACTGTCGTCACCGGGCATCCCAAGGCGCAGGGCCAATGGGTCGCGCGCGACAGGCTGGCCGCCGCGGCGCTTCCGACCGTGATGCGCAAGATCGTCGCGCATGGCCTGGACGAGGGCGGACCGCTGTTTGTTCAGGTCAATTCGGCGCGCAAACGCTGACGCAGCACGTCAATCGGCGCATAACCGCCGCCCGGCAACTCGAACTGCCAGAAGGTCCAGCCGTTGCAGGCCTCCAGCCCCTGGACATGCGCGCCCATTCGGTGGATCGAGCCGGCGGCGTCCGACGTCACCAGCGTTCCGTCGGCGCGGACCTTGGCGCGATGAGTCTTGCGGGCGCCATGCAGGACCGTTCCTGGCGGCAGCAGGCCCCGTTCCACCACCCAGCCGAAGGGAATGCGCGGCTCGGCCCGCTTGGAGCCGGTGACCTTGATTGCATCGTCTCCGGCCGGCTCGACCGCGGCGATGCGCTTGCGCGCCACCTCGGCATAGCTGTTCTCGCGTTCGATGCCGATGAAATGGCGGCCAAGGCGCTTGGCGACCGCGCCGGTGGTGCCCGACCCGAAGAAAGGATCCAGGATCACATCACCCGGCTTCGTGGACGCCACCACAACACGGTGCAGCAGCGATTCCGGCTTCTGGGTGGAATGGGCCTTCTGGCCGTCCGCGCCCTTGATGCGCTCGCCCCCCGAGCAGATCGGCAGCGTCCAGTCCGAGCGCATCTGCAATTCGTCATTCAGCGCCTTCATCGCCTCGTAATTGAAGGTGTATTGCTGGCGCGGATGCTTGGCGGCCCAGATCAGCGTCTCATGGGCGTTGGTGAAGCGGCGGCCCTTGAAGTTGGGCATGGGGTTGGTCTTGCGCCACACCACGTCGTTCAGGATCCAGTAGCCCAGGTCCTGCAGGATGGCGCCGACCCGGAAGATGTTGTGATAGGAGCCGATCACCCAGAGGGTGCCATTGTCCTTCAGCACCCGCCGCGCTTCGGTCAGCCACGCGCGCGTGAAGCGGTCATACTCGTCGAAGCTGGCAAACTGGTCCCAGGCATCGTCCACCGCATCGACCCTGGACTGGTCCGGCCGGTGCAGGGCGCCGCGGAGCTGCATGTTGTAAGGCGGATCGGCGAACACCAGATCGCAGCAGCCTTCGGGCAGGGCGCGCATGGCTTCCACGCAGTCGCCCTCGATGACCCGGTCCAATTCCAAATCCATGTATCCCGCCCCAAAAGATCAACAGCGGGATTCACAGTGATTCGAGCCGATTCGGCCGTCAAGAGTCTTGTGGAATCAAAGCGTTATGAATTGAGTCCCCGGATTCATCCTCACACAAGATATTGTGCCCGGTGAGCAGATTTCGGATGGGGGCGAAGCTGCGGCGGTGATGCGCGGTGACGCCATGGCGCATCAGGCCGGCATGATGTTCGGGCGTGCCATAGCCTTTGTTGCTGCGCCAGGCATAGCCGGGATGGGCGTCATGGAGCCGGATCATCATGCGGTCGCGCGTCACCTTGGCGATGATCGAGGCCGCCGCGATCGACAGGCTGCGCGCGTCGCCGTCCACCAGCGTGTCGCATTTGCAGGGCAGGGCGGGGGCATCATTGCCGTCCACCAGCGCGAAGGCCGCCGGCACCGCCAGGGTCCGCACCGCCCGCGCCATCGCCAGATGCGTGGCCTGGCGGATATTGACCAGATCGATCTCGGCCACGCTGGCTTCGCCGACACCAACCGCCACGGCCATTTCCATGATCTGCGGGAAAAGCGCCTCGCGGGTTTGCTCATCCAGTTGCTTGGAGTCGTTCAGCCCCTTGGGGATGCGGCCCTTCTGCAGGATGACCGCCGCCGCCACCACCGGCCCGGCCAGGGGGCCGCGCCCGGCTTCGTCCACGCCGCAAATCGGCCCTTCCAGGGTCTTCAGCAGGCGGGCCTCGTAGATATAATGGGGCATGACCCGCTTATAGCGCGCCGCGACGCCCGCGCCATGCCTCCCGGCAGCCTCATCCACACCTCCAGTGCGCTCCGCTGGAACTCAGAACAGCGCGAGCTGATCGCCGCTTCGCGGCGGACGGCGGAACCTCGACAGCGAGAGTGGTTGCGCGGGCTGGTTCAGGCCCAGTCGCTTCACCGCCATGTGGAAGCGGCGGGCCATCATCGCCGCATACGGCCCGGTGCCCTTCATGCGCGTGTTCCAGTTGGAGTCGTAATCCTTGCCGCCGCGCATGGAACGCACCAGCGTCATCACATGCCGGGCGCGGTCAGGCGCGTTCACCTCCAGCCACTCGCGGAACAGGTCCTTGATCTCCAGCGGCAGGCGCAGCAGCACATAGCCAGCCGAGCGCGCGCCCGCCTCCTTCGCGGCGGTCAGCACCGCCTCCATCTCGTGATCGTTCAGGGCGGGAATGGCGGGCGCGAACATCACGCCGGCCGGCACGCCCGCATCGGCCAGGGCGCGGATGGCCTGAAGCCGCCGGGGCGGGGTGCCCGCCCGCGGCTCCATGGTGCGCGCCAGCTTGCGACCCAGGGTGGTGACCGACAGCGCCGCCTTCGCCAGGCCCATGTCCGCCATCTCCGACAGGATGTCCAGGTCGCGCAGGATCAGGGGAGACTTGGTGACGATGGCGACGGGATGGCGGAAGTCGCGCAGCACTTCCAGGATCGAGCGGGTGATGCGCATGGTGCGCTCCACCGGCTGATAGGGGTCGGTATTGGTGCCCATGGCGATGGTCTTGGGGATATAACCGGGCGCCGACAATTCCTTTGCCAGCAGCCTGGCCGCATCGGGCTTGGCGAACAGCCGGGATTCGAAATCCACGCCCGGCGACATGCCCAGATAAGCATGTGTGGGCCGCGCGAAGCAGTAGATGCAGCCATGCTCGCAGCCGCGATAGGGATTGATCGACCGGTCGAACGAGATGTCGGGCGACTGGTTGCGGGCGATTATGGTGCGGGTGGAATCCAGCGTCACTTCGGTCCGCAGCGGCGGCGGGGCGTCATCGTCCCATGGCTCCTGCCATTCTTCGGGCCGGGCGGATTGGCGCGCGGCCATAGGTATGGTGGGGGGCATGGCGGGCGCGGCGCGGCTGTTGCTCCAGCCGTCATCCAGCAGCACGCGGCTGAATTTCTCGTAGCGGCCGACTGCGTTGGAGACCGCGCCACGACCGCGCAGCCGCTCCGGCCGGATAGTGGAATCAAGGACGGTGGTCATAGGATATGAATATCCACCTATAAGAACAAATCAAGTACAAAATCGCCCGGACAGCGGTGCGGGCGACCGTGCTACAAAACCGTCAAACAAATTGCCGGGCGAACCGGCCATCCAAGGGAGGCTTCGATGAGATCCATCCATCTGCTCATGCCCCTGTTCCTGCTGGCCGGCACTGCCGCCTTTGCTGCCGCCCAGGGCGACGTCACCGTCTCCACGCCGATGGCGTTTCCCGAGAGCCTGACCTCCACACGCGACGGCACCGTTTTCATCGGCAGCATGAATCTGGGCGAGGTCTATCGCGCGACGCCGGGCAGCGGCCAGGCCACCACCTGGATCAGCAAGGAGAAGGGCGGCTTCGGCCGCGTGCTGGGGGTTCTGGCCGACACGCGCAACGACACGCTTTATGTCTGCGACAACAATGGCGACAAGGCGTATCTGAAGACCTTTTCGATCCGCACCGCCGACTTGATGACTACCTATGAGTTCCCGGGCGGCGGCTTCTGCAACGACATCGCGCTGAAGGGGAACGACGCTTATGTCACCGATACCAAGGGCGGGCGTGTGCTCAAGCTGACCGAGAATGCCACCGCGCTCACCGTCTGGTACACCAACGATCCATCCGATCCCTCGCTGGACGGGCTGGTATGGCAGGGCAACAACCTCTACACCAATACCTATAACGGCAATCACCTGATCCGCATTCCGATGAATGCCGACGGCAGCGCCGGCAAGGGCGTCAATCTTTCCACCTCGATGGACATCTATCAGCCCGATGGCATGCGCCTGGGGCCGAACGACGAGCTGCTGATGGTGGAAGGCCGCGGCAAGGACGGCGATGGCCGGCTGGACAAGGTGACGGTGAACGGCAACACCGCCACCATCACCGTCCTGAAACAGGGCCTGATGCTGCCGACGGCCGTCACGGTGGTGGGAAATACGGCGCTGGTGCTGGAAGCCAAGCTCAATTACCAGCGCGATCCGGCGCTGAAGGGCAGGGACCCGGGCGCCTTCACGGCGCACGCGGTTCCGCTTCCGGAATAATCCATCCAAAACGGAGCGAATTTGGCGCGACGTGGATGCGCCGCCAAAAAATGCACAGCTTGCCGGCGTCGCCGGTGTCGCTGCGACCGTAAATCCTCTGGTGCCGCAGACGCGCGCGCGCATTATGCGCGCATGGTCAGCGTCATCATTCCCACGGTGAATGCCGAACGGTCCTTGCCGCGCTGCTTTGAAAGTCTGATCGCGGCGGCCATGCGCGGCGTGGTGCGCGAGGTGATCGTGGCGGACGGCGGCTCATGCGACACGACGCTGGCCATCGCCGATGCCGCAGGCGCCCGCACCATCCAGGCCGGCACGCAGCGCGGTGCCCGGCTTGCCGCCGGGGCGGCGGCCGCCAAATGCGACTGGCTTCTGTTCCTGCATCCCGATACGGCGCTGGAGAAGGGTTGGGATGCGGAAGTGGCGTCCTTTATCGAGCGGCAGATCCTCGAACGGCCACGCGCCGCCTTCTTCCGCTTCGCGCTGGAGGATTTCGGCGGCGACGCCCGGCGCGCCGAAGTCAAGGCGGCGTTGCGCTCGGCGGTTCTGGCCCTGCCGTATGGCGATCAGGGCCTGCTGATTCCACGGCATCTTTACAGGCAGGTCGGCGGCTATCGCCCGCTGGTCCAGATGGAGGACGCCGATATCGTACGCCGTATCGGCCGTCGCCGCCTGGTGCGCCTCAGGGCGCGGGCGATCAACACGACCCGCCCATCGGGCGGTGCGCTGCGCGGCCTGGCGCTCAGCCTGGCGCATGCGCTCAGGGTGCCTTCGGCGGTCTTGGCCAAACTCTGAACCTTATCGCGCCGTCTCGGCGCTGACGCGCACAGGTGCGCCGCCCGCCGAGGCCGAAACCCCCGGCCCCGGACGATAGACCGGCCAGGCGCCCCTGGCCGTATCCTCAAGGCTTCGGGCCTCCTCGCCGAAGCGACGCCGATAAAGCCAGTGATACAGCATCAGCCGCTTCACATAAGAGCGGGTCTCGTAGACCGGGATGCTTTCGACAAACAGCAAGGGATCGTCGGCGCCGGCCTTGGTCGTCAGCCACCGGTTCACCGCTGTCGGGCCGGCATTGTAGGCGCCCCCCAGCTCCAGCAGGTTGCCGTCCAACTGGTCGAGGAGCTGGCCGATATAGCGCTGGCCCACCGACAGCGACGTGCCCGGATCATAGAGAGAATCCGGGTCGGACACGCCCAGATGCCGCGCGGTGGCAGGCATCAGCTGCATCAGGCCGCGCGCACCGGCGGGCGAGGTGGCCTGGCTCTGAAACCGGCTTTCGATGCGCGCGAAGGCCAGCACCAGTGACGAGTCGATCTTGTAGCCGTCCTTGGGGCCGTAGGCTGGCATGGGAAACAGGCCCGTCAGCATGATGCCGCGCTCGGCGCACTTCTCGCTTGCGCGCAACTCCACATTGGGCACGCCGATGTCGCGCGCCAACGCCGCCATGGCGGGATCGAGCCGTTCGTCATTGTTGACGAAGGCGCGGTTCAGTTCGGGCCCGACATAGTCGCTTTCGCCGATCTGCCACAGCGCGACCGCCCGCCGCGCCGCCGGATCGCGCATCAGGTCGCGGAAATCGCCTTCGTTCAGGATGGGGTCGGCAAAGCCCGTCTGGGTGTCGATGCCCAGGATGCGTTCCGCGATCAGGCCATAGAAGCTGGGTTCCTTGCCGGCGGCGAAGTCCAGCAGCGCCAGAACCTTTTGCGGATCGCTGTCCTGCATATGCGCCCTGGCGGCCCAGAACGCGGCCTGGGCGCGCATGCTGTCCTGCGCGGCGGGCGTTTGCGCCAGCTTCTCCAACTGTGTCTCGGCGTCCTTCCAGCGCCCCATCCGATAGGCGGCCAGTCCCGCATCCCACATCAACTGGGGCACCGCCGGGTCGGAGACCGACGTCGCCAGCGCATAGGCATCCGCATCGCGGCTCTCCGCCCGATAGGAGGCGGCGATCCGATGGGCAAGGATCGCGCGATCGGTCGGCGTCGTGGACGATTCCACCGCGCGCATCGCCGCCAGCGCCTGGTCCGGCTGGCCGGCCTTGATCGCGGCAAGGATCGCCGGCATCGCGCCGCGACCGGCTTCCGCCGAGGGATAGGGTTCGGGCAGTTCCACATCCTCATAACCGCCGGTACGGCTGCCCACGCTGGTTGGCGCGGGAATGCCCGTGACCACCGCGACCCGTATCCGCTTGTGATGGCGGCGCACCGTGCGGGTCGAATGTCTCACCGCCAGCCGATAGATGCGATCGGCGATGGCCAGGTCGCGATACTGGCTCAGCCAGTCCTTGAGGGCGTCGAGCCTGACGCTGCGGGAGGAAGCGGAAAGAAAATGCAGTCCCTCGGCATAGCCCAGCAGGATGGGATCGCTGACTTTGGCGAACAGCGCTTTGGCCCGCGCATAGTCCGCCGCGCGCTCGGCGGCCATGACCTGGCGGTAAAGCGTGACGTCATCGGGGCTGAGGACGCGCGGCACGGCCGGTCCGGCCGCCATGCGTGCCGGCGCAAGCGGCGGCGTTTCGGCCAACGCGCCGCTGCAAAGCGCGGCCAGCAGGCCGACGGTGAATGCGATACGCCTGAAAATCTTTCCGCCCCGGACAGCAGCAGCCGCCAAAAAGCCAGCGACGCCATATCGTTAGCTTGCGCTGCCACTTCCCGCAACCCTTTCGGCCGCTTGGCTTTTCGCCGCCACGATTTCGCCGTTATTCCGGCGCGGCAAGCCGGTCGCGCACCGCCTGAAGATCCTGCCAGGCCAGCTTCTTGTGGGCGGGCTGACGCAGCAGATAGGCCGGGTGCAATGTGGCCATCAGCGGCACGAGCCGTTCGCCGACGCGATACTCCATCCAGCGGCCACGAATGCGCATGATGCCTTCCGTCTTGCCCACCACATGGCGCGCCGCCACCGCGCCCAGAAGAATGATGACCCTCGGCTGGGCCAATTCGATGTGCCGGCGCAGGAAGGGCAGGCATTGAGCGGCTTCGTCCGGCGTGGGGTCACGGTTGTTGGGCGGCCGCCAGTTGATCACATTGGTGATGTAGGCGTTGCGCGCGCGGTCCAGCCCGATGCTGGCCAGCATCTTGTCCAGCAATTGTCCCGCCCGTCCCACAAAGGGCTTGCCGACACGGTCCTCCTCCCGTCCCGGCGCTTCGCCGATCAGCATGACCGGCGCCAGCTCGGTGCCATCGGCGAAAACTGTGTTGGCGGCGGTCCGCTTGAGCGCGCAGCCTTCGAAGCTTTCCATCGCGGCCCGCAGTTCCGCCAGGCTGGTCGCCGCGGCCGCCAGACTCTGTGCGGTGCCGACGGCATCCCCGGCGATCGGAGCGGTCGCCGGCCTTGCCGGCACGGCATGGCGCAACGGGGTCGGCGCGGACGAGCTTGACGTCCGGGGCGGCAGCTCGAGCGCCAGCCGGTTGACCGGCGTCTCGGCAATGGCCTCGTCGGCGCCTGCTTCCACCAGCCATTCGAGCGCGGCCAATTCGAGCGAGCCAGGGGGATCGCTTTGCATGATCCGATCTTAGACTTTTGGGTCCCGCCGATGCCAGTGTAGAAGAAACCCCGAACAGCAAGGCGTCCCATGGCCGAAACCACCCGCGAAAGCATGGATTATGACGTCGTCATCGTGGGCGGGGGACCGGCCGGACTGGCGGCGGCGATCCGCCTCAAGCAACTTTCACCCGACAGCAGCATCTGCCTGTTGGAAAAGGGCTCGGAGATCGGCGCCCATATCCTCTCAGGCGCGGTGATCGATCCGGGCGCCCTGAACGAACTCATTCCCGACTGGAAAGAGAAGGGCGCCCCCGTCGATACGCCGGTCCGCGAGGACCGTTTCGTCTGTTTCTCGCGGAAAGGGGCTTTCACGCTGCCCCATTTCCTGCTGCCGCCGCTGATGCACAATCGCGGCAACTATATCGTCAGCCTTTCAAACCTCTGCAAATGGCTGGGCGGAGAGGCCGAACGCCTTGGCGTGGAAATCTATCCCGGCTTTCCCGCCACCGAAATCCTCATCGAGGACGGGACGGTGAAGGGCGTGATCACCGGCGACATGGGCGTGGCGCGCGACGGCCATCACAAGGACAGCTATACGCCCGGCATGGCGCTGCGCGGCAAATACACGCTGTTCGCGGAAGGCGCGCGCGGATCCTTGTCGAAAGTGCTGGGCCGGACCTTCGGTCTGCACGAAGGGCGCCAGCCGCAGAAGTTCGGCATCGGCCTGAAGGAGTTGTGGGAACTGCCGAAGGAAAATCATCGCCCCGGCCTGGTCCTGCACGGACTGGGCTGGCCCCTGGACAGTGAAACCGGCGGCGGCCTGTTTCTCTATCACTGGGGCGGGAATTTCTGCTCGGTGGGTTTCGTCGTCCACCTGAATTACAAAAATCCCTGGCTCGATCCTTTCGCCGAATTCCAGCGCGCCAAGACCCACCCGGCGGTCGCCGCCCTGCTCAAGGATGGCAAGCGCATCGGCTATGGCGCGCGCGCGCTGACCGAGGGCGGCTACCAATCGGTGCCCAGGCTGGTGTTTCCGGGCGGCGCGTTGATCGGATGCGCCGCCGGTTTCATGAACCTGCCGCGCATAAAAGGCAGCCACAATGCGATGAAGACCGGGATGCTGGCCGCGCAAAGCGTGGCCGCGGCCCTGAAGGCCGGTCGCAGCGGCGACGTGCTGGCCGATTATGACGAAGGCTGGCGATCGAGCGGGGTGGGCGACGATCTGTGGCGCGTGCGCAATGCCAAGCCGTTATGGTCCAGGCTGGGAACCTGGCTGGCGTTGCCGCTGATCGGGCTGGACCTTTGGACCAATCAGCTTTTCGGGTTTTCCTTTTTCGGAACCATGAGCCATGGCGGTCCCGACTATGCGAGCCTGCGCAAGGCGTCCGACAGCCGGCGCATCGCCTATCCGCATCCTGACGGCCGGTTAACCTTCGATCGCCCATCGAGCGTATTTCTGTCGGGCACCAATCACGAAGAGGATCAACCACCGCATCTGAGGCTGGCCGATCCGGCCATTCCCATTTCGGTCAATTTGCCCGAATATGGCGAACCGGCCCAACGCTACTGCCCGGCCGGGGTGTACGAGGTGATCGAGGACGAGGGCGGCCCGCGGTTCCAGATCAACGCGCAGAATTGCGTGCATTGCAAAACCTGTGACATCAAGGACCCGTCGCAGAACATCACCTGGGTCCCGCCGGAGGGCGGCGGCGGCCCAAACTATGCCAACCTCTAGGCCAAACCATGCCAACCTCCAGGAGAGTCCGGTTGCTGCGTCCGATTTCAGTTCTGCTTGCCGCCGGTCTTCTGGCGGGATGCGCCAATATGGCGTCCTCCGGCCGGGCGGCCGCTCCCGCGCCACCGGCTACCGCGGAAAGCAGACAGGCGCAGGCCTTTTCCACCTATCTGTCGGCGCGCTTCGCCGCCGGCGAACACGATCTGCATCAGGCAGCGGCCTATTACGGCAAGAGCCTGGCGGACGATCCGTCCAACCCCAGCCTTCTGGCGCTCTCGTTCTTCTACGCCAGCACCGCGGGCGACATGGACGCCGCCGGCAAATATGCCCGCAAGGTCATTGCCGCCGATCCCGACGATCGCGCCGCGCGGCTGGCGCTGGCGGTGATCGACCTGAAGGACAAGGATTATGCGGGGGCGCGGGAACATCTGGCGCAATCCGCCAAGGGCCCCTTCACGCTGCTGACCCTGTCGCTGCTCGATGCCTGGGCGGCGGCGGGCCAGCGCGACTCCGATTCGGTGGAAAAGGATCTGGCAACCCTGCGCGCTCAGAAGGGAGCCGAGAGCCTGGCCGCCTTCCATGCCGCCTTGCTGCACGATTATCTGGGCCAGGCCAAGCTGGCCGATGCCGATTATCAAAAGGCGATGGCCGGCAAGACGGTGACGCCGCGCGTGCTGGAAGCCTATGGCCGTTTCCTGGAGCGTAACGGCAGAAGTCAGGATGCGGCGGCGCTCTATCGCGCCCACGTCGCGAGCCAGGGGCTCGCGGCGGTCGTCCAGCCAGGCCTGGCGCGTCTGAATGCGGGCGAAAAGCCGGACCCGTTGATACGGTCCGCCCAGGATGGCGTTGCCGAGGCCCTGTTCGGCATCGCCGCGTCGCTGACCGGAGCACAGAGTGCCGACATCTCGATTCTTTATCTGCGCATGGCCATCTATCTGCGGCCCGATCTGAGCCTTGCCCAGATTCTGCTGGCCGACCGTTTCGAAACGCTGGGCAAGTACGACCATGCCATCGCCATCTACCAGGCGATTCCCCCGTCCTCGCCCTATTATCGGATGGCGGCGGTTCAGGCGGCGCTGGACCTGCAACGCGACGGTCAGAACGAGGCTGCCATCGCCGGCCTGAAGAAGCTGGTTGCCGCCGAGCCCGACGACGCGGAAGGCTGGACGGCGCTGGGCGACACCTATCGGGCGAGCGAGAAATATGCCGACGCCGTCAACGCCTATGATCGCGCGATCGCGTCGACAGGAACGCTCCAGCGCAGGGACTGGACGCTGTTCTATGCCCGCGCCATGGCCCGGCAGAAACTGGGACGGCTCGATGAATCCGAAGCCGACATCCAGGCCGGCCTGAACCTGTCGCCCGACCAGCCGGAGTTGCTCAATTATCTCGGCTATAGCTGGGTGGATCGGGGCCGGCGCATCCCAGAGGCGCTCACCATGCTGGAAAAGGCGCGCACCCTTCGGCCCTATGACGGGTATATCGTCGACAGTGTGGGGTGGGCCTATTACAAGCTGGGCCGCTATCAGGAGGCTGCGCGCACGCTGGAAGCGGCCGTGCTCCTGGTGCCCGGCGATCCCACCATCAACGACCATTTCGGCGACGCGCTGTGGCGCGCCGGCCGCAAGCTGGAAGCGCGCTTCCAGTGGAACCATGCCCTGACCTTCAGCGATGACGAGACGGACAAGGCGGCGATCGAGCAGAAGCTGAAGTCAGGCCTGGCCAAGTCTCCCGCCTGAGTGTGTCATGATTCGCGAACTGGCGCCCGCCAAGGTCAATCTGTTCCTGCATGTGGGCGCGCGGCGCGACGACGGCTTTCACCCGCTGCAAAGCCTGGCGGTCTTCACGGGGGGCGAGCCTGCCGCCGATGTCCTTTCCCTGACGCCGGCGGATGACCTGTCGCTGTCGCTGGCCGGCCCCTTCGCCCGCGGGCTGGCGGCGGAAGGCGACAATCTGGTGCTGCGGGCGGGGCGCCTGCTGACGGCCGCGTCTCCTGGGGGACATGGGGCGGCCGTCACGCTGACCAAGAACCTGCCCGTGGCATCGGGCATCGGCGGTGGATCGTCGGATGCCGCGGCGGCGCTCCGCGCGTTGCGGACATTGTGGGAGATGCCGCTGACCGATGCGGCGCTGTGCGACATGGCGGCCGCATTGGGATCGGATGTTCCCGTCTGCATCCCCGCGATCCCGTCCTTCATGGAAGGGCGGGGGGAAATCCTGACGCCTGTCCCGTTCATGCCGCGTCTCTCGCTGCTGCTGGTCAACCCCGGTGTGCCGGTGCCTACCCGCGAGGTTTTCGCCGGCCTGAAGACGCGCAGCGGCACGGACATGACATTGCCGCACGGCGCTTTCCGCGATACCGCCGACCTGCTGCGGTTCCTGGAAATCACCCGCAATGACCTCGAAGAGCCTGCGCGCAGCCTTCAGCCGGCGATCGGCCAGGTGCTGGCCGCCATCGCCGCCAGTCCGGGCGCGCTTTTCGCCCGGATGTCGGGCAGCGGCGCCACCTGTTTCGGCATATTCGCCAATGACGATTGCTGCGCGCGCGCCGCGGCAAGCCTGCGGAGTGCCCATCCCGGCTGGTGGGCCGCGGCGAGCTTCGTCGCGGAACGCGGCATCTCCACCGAAGCGGCCGGACAGGACATCGGCCCGACCCCGGATGGGCTTTGATCCCCTGCTCTAATAGGCGCGCTCGACACAGAAGTCCGCGATGTCGGCCAGCGCGGTCTTGATGTCGCTGGCGGGCAGCACCGCCAGCGCGGCCTTTGCCGCGTCGGCATAGGCCCGCGCCCGGTGCATCGTTTCCTGGATCGAACCGGTCTGCTCCACCAGGGTGATGGCGCGGTCCAGGTCGGTTTCGGTCTGATTGCCGGTTTCGATCACCCGCTTCCAGAAAGGCTTGTCCTCCGACCGTGCGCGGGCATGGGCCAGGATGATGGGAAGCGTCATCTTGGCTTCGCGGAAGTCGTCGCCCACGGTTTTGCCCATCAGGGCCTGGCGGCCCGAATAGTCCAGCGCATCGTCCACCAGTTGGAAGGCGATGCCGAGATTGTCGCCATAGGCGCGCATGCCACAGGTATAGGCTTCGCCCCGTCCCGACAGCAGCGCCCCTGATTCGGCGGCGGCGGCAAACAGCGCCGCGGTCTTGGCCGACACCACCTTGAGGTAATGCTCTTCGGTCACCGCCAGGTTGTTGGAGGACTTGAGCTGCATCACCTCACCCTCGGCGATCACCGCCGAGGCCCCGGCCAGGATGTCCAGCACCGCCAGATTGTCCGTCTCCACCATCAGTTGGAAGGCGCGCGAGAACAGGAAGTCGCCCACCAGCACCGAGGGCTTGTTGCCCCACATCAGGTTGGCGCTGACCTTGCCCCGGCGCAGCGCGCTTTCATCCACCACGTCATCGTGAAGAAGCGTCGCGGTATGGATGAACTCGACCGCCGCCGCCAGCCTGACATGATGATCGCCCGCATAGCCGCCGGCGCCGGCCGCCGCCAGGGTCAACAGGGGACGAAGGCGCTTGCCGCCGGAATCGATCAGGTGCCGCGCAAGATCGGGGATCAGCGCCACGCCCGATGTCATGCGCGCGTGGATCAGCCGGTCGGTCGCGGCCATGTCGGCCGCCACCAGCGCATGAAGCCGCTCCACTGGCGAGACGCCCTCGCGCTTGGCTTGTCTGAAAATGCTCTGCCCACCCATGGCGGCAGATTAACCGATGGTGCCCGCGCCAGGGAAGCGGGACAAAATGGCCGGGTTGCCCCTATAAAGATGCCATGCGGGCCATCCTCAAGACCACGAATGCGGTGGTGATCGACTACGCCGCCAACCTGCTTTCGCAGGAAGGCATCGAATCCATCGTGTTCGACGCCCATGCCAGTATCATGGATGGCAGCATGGGCATTCTGCCGCGGCGGCTGATGGTCTCGGATGACGACGCCGCGCGTGCCGAAACGCTGCTGCGGGCCGCCATCCCCGAACATATGTCATGAGCGACACGCTGCTGGGCGGCCGCGTGCGGCTGGAGCAGGGGGGCCTGCGCGCGGGGCTGGACGCGGTGATGCTGGCTGCGGCGGTTCCCGCCGGGCCGGGCATGCGCGTGCTGGAGCTTGGCCTGGGGACCGGCGCCGCCAGCCTGTGCCTGGCCGCGCGGGTGCCGGGCTTGTCGCTGACGGGGGTGGAGATCGATCCGGGTCTGGCCGCCCTGGCGCGAGACAACGCCAGCCGCAATGGCGCGGCGCTGCAGGTGGCGACAGCCGACATCTTCCACTTGCCGGCCGCCTTGAAGTGCGGTTTTGACCAGGTTTTCTGCAATCCGCCCTTCCATGGGCCGGGCCAGGTTTCGCCTGACGCCATGCGAGCGGGCGCCACCCAGGACGGTGGCCGCCTCACAGATTGGTTGAGGGTTGGCCTGCAACGCACGGCTTCCGGGGGATATTTCACCGCAATCCTGCGCGCCGACCGGCTGGCCGAGGCGCTGTCGGCGCTTCCGTCCGGAGGGCTGGCAGTCTTCCCGCTCTGGCCCCGCGCCGGGGAACCGGCGCGGCGGGTGATCGTGCAGGTCCGTCAGGGTTCAAGAGCCCCGCAGGCGCTGCTGGCGGGGCTGGTGCTTCACGCCGCGGACGGCGGCTGGACGGAAGGGGCCGACGCCGTGCTGCGGGGTGGCGCGGCGCTTGCCCTGCAGGAGGCCCGTCTATAGGTTCCGGCCAACTTTCGCCCCTCGCCACAGTGCCTTACCCGCCGTGCCAAAAGCCGAGACATTCCAGGACCTGATCCTGACCTTGCAGAATTACTGGGCGGCACAGGGCTGCCTGATCCTGCAGCCTTATGACGACCAGATGGGGGCAGGCACCTTCCATCCGGCCACCACCTTGCGTGCGCTGGGCCCGCGGCCCTGGAAGGCAGCCTATGTACAGCCCAGCCGCCGGCCCACCGATGGCCGCTATGGCGAGAACCCCAACCGCCTTCAGCACTATTACCAGTATCAGGTGATCCTGAAGCCCGCGCCCGAGAATGTGCAGGACCTTTACCTGGGCTCCTTGCGGGCCATCGGGCTGGAGCCGGAACTGCACGACATCCGCTTTGTCGAGGACGATTGGGAAAGCCCCACCCTGGGCGCCGCGGGCCTGGGCTGGGAGGTATGGTGCGACGGCATGGAGGTCACCCAGTTCACCTATTTCCAGCAGGTGGGCGGCTTCGACTGCGATCCCGTCTCGGCCGAGATCACCTATGGCCTGGAGCGCCTGGCCATGTATGTGCAGAACGTGGAGTTCGTTTACGACCTGGCCTTCAACCAGGACTTCCGCTACGGCGAGGTCTTCCACCAGGGCGAAGTCGAGTTCAGCGCCTATAATTTCGAGCGCGCCGACACGGAGATGCTGTTCCGGCACTTCAAGGACGCCGAAAAGCAGTGCCGCGAACTGCTGGAGAATCCCAAGCTGGTGCTGCCCGCCTATGACCAGTGCATCAAGGCGTCCCATGCCTTCAACCTGCTTCAGGCGCGCGGCGTCATCAGCGTAACCGAGCGCGCCGCCTATATCGGCCGTGTGCGCGCGCTGGCCCAGGCCTGCTGTGCCGCCTGGCTGGAATCGCCGATGGGCGAATACAGGCCGAGGTTCGGGTGATGGTTGTCAATTCCACCACCTGTCATCCCGGGCGCGATGCGGCACGAAGTGATGCTTTTCCCCCTCCCCATGCGGGGGGGGGTGCGACGCGAAGCGGCGCGGGGGAGGGGGGTATTGCAGCCCTGCCTCTCCCCCAAGCTTTCCTTGCTGCGCGCGTAAAGCTTGCCTCCTCCCACAAGGGGATGGGGAAGAAAGACAGTCATGCCTGATCTTCTGCTGGAGCTGTTCTCGGAAGAAATCCCCGCCCGTATGCAGGCCGGCGCGGCGAAAGACCTGGAACGCCTGATGGTGGGCGCGCTGTCCGACCGCGGCCTGCTGTTCGAGGCGATCAAGGCTTTCGCGGGCCCGCGCCGCCTGACCCTGGTTATCACCGGCCTGCCGGTGAAGCAGAGCGACGTGCGCGAGGAGATCAAAGGCCCCAAGGTCGATGCCCCCGCCGCCGCCATCGAAGGTTTTCTGAAAAAGACCGGCCTTACCAGGGACCGGCTTGTCGTTCAGGCGACGCCCAAAGGCGATGTCTATATGGCGGTGATCGAACGGGCCGGCCGCGAGACCGCCGCCGTGCTGGCCGAGATCATTCCCGAGGTGATGGCCAAATTGCCCTGGCCCAAATCCATGCGCTGGAAGCCGGGCGTGACCACCCGCTGGGTGCGGCCGCTGCACTCCATCCTGGCCAGTTTCGACGGCCAGCCCGTGCCGTTCAGCTTCGCCGGCGTCTCCAGCGGGCTGCACACACAGGGCCACCGCTTCCTGTCGGAAGGCCGGATCGAGGCGCGCCGCTACGACGATTACGAACAAAAGCTGCGCGCCGCCCATGTGCTGCTGGACGCGCAGGAGCGCAGCGCCGTGATCTTTGAAGGCGTCAAGCAGGCGGCCTTCGTACACGGCCTGGAAATGATCGCGGACGAGGGCCTCCTGGCCGAAGTCTCGGGACTTGCGGAATGGCCGGTGATTCTGGTCGGCGCCATCGAGGACCGGTTCATGGATGTGCCCGCCGAGATTTTGCAGACCGCGATGCGCGTCCACCAGAAGTATTTTTCGCTGCGCGACCCGAAAACTGGCAGGATGGCCAACCGCTTCGCCCTGGTCGCCAACATGGTCGCGGAAGACGGCGGCAAGGAGATCGTGGCCGGCAATGAACGGGTGCTGCGCGCCCGCCTGTCGGACGCCAAATTCTTCTGGGACGAAGACCGCAAGCGCACGCTGGAAAGCCGGGTCGATGACCTGAAGGGCATCGTCTTCCACGCAAAGCTGGGCACTCAATATGAGCGTGTCTCGAGGACTGTTGCGTCTGCAGCTACGATTGCGGGCATTATCGGTTCTGACGCGAAGAAAGCTCATCGCGCCGCGCTGCTGGCCAAGGCCGACCTGACCTCCGGCGTCGTCGGCGAATTCCCTGAGTTACAGGGCGTGATGGGCCGCTATTACGCCCTGCATGACGGCGAGGACGCGGCGGTGGCCGACGCCATCCGCGATCACTACAAGCCGGTCGGCCCGTCCGACGCCGTGCCCACCGACAAGGTCGCCATCGCCGTGGCGCTGGCCGACAAGCTGGATCAGCTCACCAGTTTCTTCGCGATAGGCGAAAAGCCCACCGGTTCCGGCGATCCATTTGCGTTACGCCGTGCTGCGCTCGGTGTGATCCGGATCATTCTGGAAAACGGTTTGCGGCTCAAACTGAACCTGCGAGAAGATCTGCTCGCTTTCCTGGCCGACCGGCTAAAAGTCGCACTGAAGGAAAAAGGCACCCGCCACGACCTGATCGACGCGGTGTTCAGCCTGGGCAATGAGGATGACCTTGTGCGCCTGGTGGCGCGGGTCGAGGCGTTGCAGGCCTTCCTCAAGACAGACGACGGCGCCAACCTGCTGGCCGGCTACAAGCGCGCCGCCAACATCCTCAAGGTCGAGGAGAAAAAGGACGGCCGCCGCTATCTCGGCAAGGTGGAGGCGGCCAAGCTCGCCGAGCCCGCCGAAAAGGCGCTGCACGCCGCGCTGGCCACGGCCATCGGCGCCATCGGGCACGCCCTCGACAGGGAAGATTTCGGCGGCGCCATGCTCCAGATGGCAGCCCTGCGCGCACCCGTCGATGCCTTCTTCGACGCGGTGAAGGTTAACGCCGACGATCCGGCCCTGCGCGAGAATCGCCTCAACCTGCTGGCGGGCCTGCGCGCCGCATTGCACAGGGTGGCGGACTTTTCCAGGATCGAAAGCTGATCCGGCCAAAGCCGGCGTGACCCGCGCCAACGCATTACGCGCCTGCCTGTTCCACCCCCGATGACGCCAGATTGTCACGGTTTTTCCGCGCTTTGGGGCTTCCGGCGCCGCTTGCTGCAATGCCATATTGGCGCTTTCGCGAAACCGTGATGAGGCAGTTCGGAAATGGCCAAGTGGGTGTATGCGTTCGGTGACGGCAAGGCGGAGGGGCGCGCCGACATGCGCAATCTTCTGGGCGGCAAGGGCGCCAACCTGGCCGAGATGAGCAATCTGGGCCTTCCGGTCCCGCCGGGGCTGACCGTCACCACCGAAGTCTGCACTTACTACTACGCCAACGGGCGAACGTACCCGTCAGACCTGAAGGCGCAGGTCGATGCCGCATTGACCGATGTCGGCCGCATCGCCGGCGGCGCGCTGGGCGATCCCAAACGCCCGCTGCTGTTGTCGGTGCGCTCGGGCGCGCGCGTCTCCATGCCCGGCATGATGGACACGGTGCTCAACCTGGGCCTCAATCCCGAAACCGCCGAAGGCCTGGCGAAGCTGACCGGCAATCCGCGCTTCGCCTATGACAGCTATCGCCGCTTCATCCAGATGTATTCCAACGTGGTGCTGGGGGTGGAGCACGCGCTGTTCGAGGAGATTCTGGGCGAGGAAAAAGACCTCAAGGGCGTCGAACTGGACACCGATCTCGATGCCGACGATCTCAAGCGCATCGCCGGTCTGTTCAAGGCGCGGGTGGAACGCGAGCTGGGCAAGCCGTTCCCCGACGACGTGCAGGAACAGCTCTGGGGCGCCATCGGTGCGGTGTTCGGCTCCTGGCAAAGCCCGCGCGCCAACACCTATCGCAGGCTCAACCACATCCCGGAGGACTGGGGCACCGCCGTCAGCGTGCAGGCGATGGTGTTCGGCAACCGGGGTGAGACATCGGCTACCGGCGTCGCCTTCACGCGCGACCCTGCCACCGGCGAAAAGCTGCTCTATGGCGAGTTCCTGATCAACGCCCAGGGTGAGGATGTGGTGGCGGGCATCCGCACGCCCCAGCCCATTTCGAAAGTGGTGCGCGAGCGCCAGGGCGGCAAGCGCCCCTCGATGGAGGAGGCGATGCCGCAGGCCTATGCCGAACTGAAAGCCATCGGCGAGAAGCTGGAACAGCACTACCGCGACATGCAGGACGTGGAGTTCACCATCCAGGAAGGCAAGCTTTTCATGCTGCAGACCCGCGCCGGCAAGCGCACCGCGGAAGCGGCCCTGAAGGCCGCCGTCGATATGGTGCGCGAAGGCCTGATCGATAAGAACATGGCGGTCACGCGGGTTGAGCCGTCGGCGCTGAACCAGCTTCTGCATCCGACGCTGGACCCCGATGCGCCCCGCGAGCAGATCGCCTCCGGCCTTGGCGCCTCGCCCGGCGCGGCCACCGGCGAGGTGGCGTTCACCGCGGACGAAGCCGAAAAGCTGGCGGCCGACCACAAGGACGTGATCCTGGTGCGCGCCGAAACCAGCCCGGAGGACATTCACGGCATGCATGCGGCGCGCGGCATCCTGACGGCGCGCGGCGGCATGACCTCCCACGCCGCCGTGGTGGCGCGCGGCATGGGCCGGCCCTGTGTCTCCGGCGCGGGCATGCTGAAGATCGATGCGGCGAGGGGCGAGATGACGGCGGGCGGCATCCTCATCAAGCGCGGCGACATCATCACCATCGACGGTGCCTCCGGCCAGGTGTTCAAGGGCCGCGTGGGCCTGCGCCAGCCCGAGCTGACGGGCGATTTCGGCACCCTGATGCAATGGGCCGACGACGTGCGCCGTCTGAAGGTGCGCACCAATGCCGACACGCCGGCCGACGCCGCCACCGCGCGCAAGTTCGGCGCCGAAGGCATCGGCCTGTGCCGCACCGAGCACATGTTCTTCGACGCCGAGCGCATCGTCGCGGTGCGCCAGATGATCCTGGCCGAGACCGAGGAGGGGCGCAAAGCCGCGCTTGCCAAACTGCTGCCCATGCAGCGCGGCGATTTCGAGGCCATCTTCACCGAGATGGCGGGGCTTCCCGTCACCATCCGCCTGCTGGACCCGCCGCTGCACGAATTCCTGCCGCATAACGAAGAGGAATTCGAGGATGTCGCCCGCGCTGCCGGCAGCACGGTGGCGAAACTGCGCGCCCGCGCCATCGCCCTGCATGAGGCCAATCCCATGCTGGGCCATCGCGGCTGCCGGCTGGGCATCACCTATCCGGAAATCTACGAAATGCAGGCCCGCGCCATCCTGGAGGCCGCCCTGGAGGTGGAAGAAAAGGGCGGTCAGCCGGTGGCCCTGGAGATCATGATCCCGCTGGTGGCCTTCAAATCGGAGCTGGACATCCTGGCCGGGCGCATTGCCGCCGTCGCCGAGGCGATCAAGGCCGAAAAGGGCAGGGCGCCGGCCTACATGATCGGCACCATGATCGAATTGCCGCGCGCGGCCCTGCGCGCCGGCGAGATCGCCCGCACCGCCGAGTTCTTTTCTTTCGGCACGAATGATCTCACCCAGACCACCATCGGCATTTCCCGCGACGATGCGGGCATGTTCTTGGGCGAATATCTCGCCAAGAATGTCATCGCGCGCGATCCTTTCGTGTCTATCGATGTCGAAGGCGTCGGCGAGCTTGTGCGCATCGCCGCCGAACGTGGACGGCAGACGCGCGAGAACCTCAAGCTGGGCATCTGCGGCGAACATGGCGGCGATCCGGATTCCATCCGCTTCTGCCACGAAGCGTTGCTTGACTATGTCTCCTGCTCGCCTTTCCGCGTACCTGTGGCGCGGCTCGCGGCGGCGCAGGCCGCTCTGCGAAAAGGTCGCAGCGACGCCTGATAGTTGTCGGGCGGATACGGAAAATACTGGAATTTCAGACACGACATGACGCTCTGTCATGTTACCGAAAAAATTTATTTGACGACTGCGGATTTGGAAGGCACAAGCCGCCATATGGTGCGGGGGACATTCGGATTTTTTGAAGGACGACGCGAAATCGAAACAGCCTAATCGAAACAGCAACTGCGGAATGAAGCCTTCGAAGGGGCGGAAATGGCGCAAGGGCGAAGTAGACCAAGCCTAATAGACCAAGCGAAACCTCAAGCCGAAAAGAGTCTCACCTTCCAATGCCGAAACGAACGAACGACGCGATTTCGCGCTCCGACCGCGTGCTTATTGCTGCGCTGTCGATCGTGCTGGCGACTGCCAGCGCCGCCGTGGGAGCTTCCCTGACATATCGTCCGTCCACGGAAAAAGTCGCCACGACCGCCGGTGCCCCGGCGTTGCGCGGATCGGTGAAGGAAGCCTCGGTTGCGCGGTCGGTGCCGGCGGATTCGGTGATGGCCAAGCTTCTGCGCGAACATCGCTGTCTGGCCGAGGTGCTCTATTACGAAGCCCGGGGCGAGGGCCAGAGCGGCCAGCAGGCCATTGCGGAAGTGGTGTTCCACCGCATGAACCACGGCAATTACGGCCATTCCATTTGCGCGGTGGTTTATGAAGGAGCCGGCCGTCCGGGCTGCCAATTCTCCTTCACCTGCAACGGCGACCTGAAGCGCGCCAAGCAGCCACGCGCCTGGCGCCGCGCCGAGGCCCTGGCCGCTCGCATCCTGACCGGCGAGATTCCACTGCACAACGCTACCGGCGGGGCCACCAATTTCCATGCTGTCTCGGTGACGCCGCAATGGGCCGGCACGCTGGAGCGGACCATCCAGATCGGCAACCACATCTTCTATCGCGGCACGATCCCGCGTACCCGCTCGTCCTGATCCGGCAGCGGTTGGATTGCGCGCCGCCGGAATCAGAAATCCAGCCCGATATCCAGGTTGGGGGCGCTGTGCGTCAGCGCGCCGGAACTGATATAGTCCACTCCCGTCTCGGCGATGGCGCGCACGGTTTGAAGCGTGACATTGCCCGATGCCTCCAGCACCGCGCGGCGCCCCGCCTTTGACGCGCTCAGCGTCACGGCCCGGCGCAGGTCGTCCAGGGACATATTGTCCAGAAGCACCGTATCGACGCCCAGCGCCAGCGCCTCTTCCAGCTGGTCCAGCCGGTCCACCTCGACCTCGATCTTGACCATGTGGCCCAGCCCGGCGCGCAGGCGCGCGATGGCGGGCGCCAGCCCGCCGGCCCCCGCGATGTGGTTGTCCTTGACCATCGCGGCGTCGTCCAGCCCGAAGCGGTGGTTGAACCCGCCGCCGCAGCGCACGGCATATTTCTGCAGCAGGCGCAGGCCCGGCAGCGTCTTGCGGGTACAGACGATCCGCGCCGCGGTGCCTTCCACGGCCTTGACCAGCGCGGCGGTGGCGGTGGCTGTCCCTGACAGCGGCCCCAGGAAGTTCAACGCCACACGCTCCGCCGTCAGGAGACTGCGAACGCTGCCGCTGATCGTGGCCAGCACATCACCGCAAGCCGCGTCCGCGCCATCGGGAATCGAAACGGTGAAAGCGAGCTGCGGATCGACCAGGCGGAACGCGATCTCGGCGGTGATCAGGCCGGCGATGCGCCCCGGCTTGCGCGCCACCAGTCGCGCCGTCGCGGCCGCGTCCCCCGCGATGGTGATCTGGCTGGTGATGTCGCCGGCCCCGCCCAGATCCTCTTGAAGCGCCGCCGCGACCAACGGCTCGACCTGCAGCGGCAGCGGCGGCCGGGTAAAAGAGAGGGCGGCCTCAGTCATTTGCGGGCGTGGCGGACGGTCATTTCGCGCTGGCCGGCGATGCGCTCCGCGTCCGCCAGGGTGACGAAGGTGCGCTGTACGGCCAGGGCGCTCTGCGGATAGTCGGTGCGCCAGTGCGCGCCGCGCGATTCCCGGCGCGCCAGGGCAGCCGCGCTCACCAGCTTGGCGGCGGCGATCATGTTCTGCAGCGCCGGTTCGTCCGAGGCGCGCTCCAGCCGGGCGATGGTGGCAAGCGCTGAACGCAAGCCGTCCGCATCGCGTTCCAGGCCCACGAACCGGGTCATGGCGTTGCGCAGCACATGCGGCGCGGGTGGGCTGGCGAAGCGCAGAGGCGCGGGCGGGGTGCCGCGCGCCGGACCGGGGGCCAGCATGCTGCGCACGTCGTCGGCCACCCGGGCGCCGAACACCAGACCCTCCAGCAAGGAGTTGGAGGCCAGACGATTGGCGCCATGCAGGCCCGTCGCCGCGCATTCGCCGACCACCCAGAGGCCGGGCAGGGACGAACGGCCTCGCCCGTCGGATGCGACGCCGCCCATATGATAATGCGCCGCCGGCGCCACCGGGATGGGCTGGGTGGCCGGATCGATCCCGGCCGCCACGCAGGCGGCATGAACGGTGGGAAAGCGCCGCGAAAATTCCGCGCCGATCGCCTTGCGGCAATCCAGGAAGGTCTTCTGGCCCGACACGATCTGGGCATGGATGGCGCGCGCCACGACATCGCGGGGCGCCAGCTCGGCGTCGGGATGCGCCGCGGTCATGAAGCGCTCGCCATGGCTGTTGATCAGCACCGCGCCTTCGCCGCGCAGCGCCTCGGTCGCCAGGGGCGCGGGGTCCCGGCCCACCGCGAGGGCGGTGGGATGGAACTGCACGAATTCGGGATCGGCGACGAGCGCGCCGGCCCGCGCCGCCATGCCAAGACCTTCGCCACGCGCTTCGGGCGGATTGGTGGTGACGGCGTAAAGCGCGCTCAGGCCGCCGGTCGCCAGCACCACCGCGCGCGCCCGGAACAGCACCAGCCGGGTGTCGCTGCCCAGGCCCGCGCGGGCGAAGATGCCGGTGACGCGTCCGTCCTCCATCGCCAGCTCGATGGCGTGAAAGCCCTCCATCAGCGCGATGCCGTCGGCTTCGCCGGCGCGCGCCGCCAGGGTGGCGGAAATCGCCGCGCCCGCGCCGTCGCCCTTGACATGCACGATGCGGGGCCGGGCATGGGCGGCTTCGCGGCCCAGCGCCAGGCTGCCGTCCGCCTTGCGGTCGAAAGGGGCGCCCAGGGCAATGAGATCGCGAATACGATCCGGCGCCTCGCGCGCCACCAGCGCCACAACGGCCGGATCGCAGAGGCCCGCGCCGGCCGCGACCGTGTCATGGGCGTGGCTTTCCCAACAGTCGCCTTCGCCCATGGCGGCGGCGATGCCGCCCTGCGCCCAGGCGCTGGAGCCGGAGACGCCCGGCCGCGTGCCCGCCAGCACGATCGACGGCATCGGCGCCAGCTTGAGCGCGGTGAACAATCCGGCGATGCCCGCGCCCAGGATCAGCGCGCCATCCGTCTCGACGACATTGTCCGTGCGGGAGATCATGGCGCTCAGCCCTTGACGGCCAGCATGCGGTCGATGGGCGCCCTGGCGCGCGCCGCGATCGCCGGATCGACCACCACTTCATGGGTCATGGTCCGCAGGCTGGTAAGAATGCCGTCCAGCGTGATCCGTTTCATGTGCGGACACAGGTTGCAGGGGCGGATGAATTCGGTGCCCGGATTTTCGGCCGCGACATTGTCGCTCATCGAGCATTCGGTGACCATCACCACCTGCCGCGGCTTATGGCTGCCGACATAGCCGATCATCGCGGCGGTCGAGCCGGCGAAGTCCGCCTCGGCCACCACTTCCGGCGGGCATTCGGGATGGGCCAGGACCACGATGCCCGGATGGGCGGCGCGATAGTCGCGGATCTGCTCGGCGGTGAAACGCTCATGCACCTCGCAGGCGCCTTCCCAGGTGATGACCTTCACGCCGGTCTGCGCCGCGACGTTGCGGGCCAGGTATTTGTCCGGGATCATGATGACGGTGTCGGTGCCGAAATCTTGGGCGATGGCCTCCACCACCTTCACCGCGTTGCCGCTGGTGCAGCAGATGTCGCTTTCCGCCTTCACCTCGGCCGAGGTGTTCACATAGGTCACCACCGGCAGGCCGGGATATTTCTGTTTCAACAGCCGCACATCCGCGCCGGTGATCGATGCGGCAAGGCTGCAACCGGCCTGCATCGACGGTATCAGCACGGTCTTTTCCGGCGACAAGATTTTTGACGTCTCGGCCATGAAGTGCACGCCGGCCTGCACGATCACCTTGGCGGGCGTGGCCGCAGCCTCGCGCGCCAGGGCCAGGCTGTCGCCCACGAAATCGCCCACGCAATGGAAGATCTCGGGCGTCATGTAGTTGTGCGCCAGGATGACGGCGTTCCTCTGCCGCTTCACGCGGTTGATTTCAGCGATGACCGGGGCATAGGCGCGCCATTCGGCGGGCGGAATGAATTTCGCCACCTTGGGATAAAGGTCATCGGTGACGCGGGCGACCGCGTCGCTATAGGCGAGTTCGACACCCATTCGTGACCTCCATGCCCGGGATAATACTCAGTTCGAGTATATATCTGGGGCAAAAAACCCGGCCTTCAAGGAGCCGGATCGCGACTAATGCTACACCGGAGCATTAAGGGGTCAAGAGTCGCCAACGCGCGGACCAGCCATGCGTTGCGGTTTTATGTCGTTTTGCCGCGTCTCTTTTTCAGAATCCGCCGGGGCCGCTCAGGTCATCCGGTTGCGGCGCGCCCCCAGCCGCACCCCCGGCGCGGGCCGCTCGCGCAGGACCTCGCGGCGAAACCGGAACAGTTCGGCCGGCCGGCCCCGCGCCGGCGTGGAGAATTTGCCGGTCCCTTCCACCAGGCCCTGCTCGTTCACCAGCCGGCGGAAATTCTGCTTGTGCAGGCGCAGGCCGGCCAGGGCTTCCACCACCCGCTGAAGCTCCAGCAGGGTAAAGGTGGGCGCCATCAGTTCGAACACCACGGGGCGGTATTTCAGCTTGCCGCGCAGCCTTGCGATGGCGGTGGCCAGGATGCGGCGATGGTCGAACATCATGGCCGTGCCCAGGCGCGGATTGCCGGCGTCATTATCCCGGCCGGCGCCGCCGTCACGATGGAATTCCTCCACCAGCCCGGCTTCATAAAGAAGCTCATAGCGTTCCAGAACCCGTTCCTCGTCCCAGCCCTCGCCGAAACAGATGTTGATGCGTTCGCGGCGCTGTTCGGCGATGTCCGGGCTGGCGGCCGCGCGCGCGAATTTGCGCAAGGCCGGCACGATCACGTCGTCGATCATGGCGGGCTTGGTCTCGCGCCAGTCCTCCCAGGGAAAATAGTGATACCAGCCGCGCCACTGTGTGTTTGGCGCCTCGCGCACCTGACGGGTCAGGGCGAGATAGCCGACCGACACCACGCGCGTGCCCGGATCGCGGCCTTGCGAGGTGCGATGGCGCCCCAGGTCGCCGAACGTATAGAGCTGCTCGGTATAGCCCAGGTCGAACCGGGTCTGCTCGCCCACCCATTTGCGCAGGCCCAGCTCCAGCGTGCGATGATGCACCGGGTCGAAGGGACCGAAGGGCAGGGCGTCCTCGGCACCCTCATGGCTGACCACCAGGACGGAAGGCTGCTCCCGCTCCACCGCCACGATCGCGGCCGACAGGCCGATGGAGATGGCATTGGAAGGCGCGCTCACAGGCCCTCCAGGGGAAAGGCGGTCGGAACGCCTTCCATCACCGCCACCGGCGGTCCCATCACGTTCAGCGCCGCGGTCATGCGGCCCCCCCGGCCCATCGCCGCGTCGGCATGGGCGACCAGAAGCCGGTTGGGCGCGGCATGAGGCGCCCGCTGGCGCATGGCGCGCGCGATCTCGATTTCCCGGTCGGGCCCGAACCGGTCGCACAGGATGATGAAGGCCGAGGCCATGGAGCGGCTGATCCCCGCCCAGCAATGGATCATCAGCGGCGCATGGGCATCCCAGTCGCGGGCGAAGGCCAGAAGTTGCTCGACATGGCGCGGATCGGGCGGCACCGGCCCGGCGGCGGGATCGGCCACATCGTTCATGCCCAGCTTCAGATGCGCCTCGATCTGATAGCCCAGCGGCGTGCCGATCATGTGCTCCGGCGACAGCAGGCTCACCAGGTGGGAGGGTGCGTGGATTTCGAGGGCTTCGGCCAGGCTCGACAAGGGGGTGACCAGCAGACGCGGCATGGCCTGTTTCTAGACCCTATGCCGGGTAAAGTCTGTGAAATCGGTCCAGGAACTGTTGCTGGGCTTCAGCGGTCGCCAGGGGCGACAGCCGCGGGGTCCGAAGCCGGGCCGGGGGCCGGCCGAACAGCCGCCGCGCTTCGGCCTCGCCGAACCCGGCCAGTTGGGTCGCCTCGTGGTAGGCCGAAATCAGGTCGGCCCGCTTGAACAGGGCCTTGAGCGCGGGCGGAACATGCGCCGGCAGGCCGAACCGCAAATGCACCGCCATCTGAAGTTTTTCTTCCAAGGCCTTGTAATTCATTCCGACTGCCGCCTTGAACGGGCTGATGAGGTCTCCGACAACATACTCCGGCGCGTCGTGCAGCAGCGCCATCAGCCGCACCTGGCGGGCCAGGCGGGGCGACATCTCCGCTGTCAGCCGCTCGACCAGGACACTATGCTGCGCCACCGAGAAGGCGTGAGGGCCTCTGGTCTGCCCGTTCCAGCGGGCCACACGCGCCAGACCGTGGGCGATGTCCTCGATCTCGATGTCGAGGGGGCTGGGCTCCAGCAGGTCCAGGCGGCGCCCGGACAGCATCCGCTGCCACGCGCGGCGGGGGCTTCCGGGACGGTCAGGCATGGGGCCACAGCAGTCTCACGGCGACCACGGTCAGCGTGCCCGCCAGGATCAGGCGCAGCGCCCGGTCGGGCACCCTGGGCGCGAACAGGCTGGCCAGGATAACGCCCGGCAAGGAGCCGCAGAGCAGGGAGACGAGTATGGACACATCCAGCCGGCCGCTCATCAGGTGTCCTGCCCCCGCCACCAGCGTCAGCGGCACGGCATGGGCGATGTCCGAACCGGCGATCCGCACCACCGGCAGTTCGGGATAGAGCAGGATCAGGGCGGTAACGCCCAGCGCGCCCGCGCCGACCGAGGAGATGCTGACCAGCGCCCCCAGCGTGGCGCCCGTCGCCACGGTGCAGCAGAAGGTCTGCCGTTCGCTCAGCACGCCGACCCGGCGGTTATAGGTGGCCAGCAGCCGGCGGCGGAACACCAGCGCGGCCGCGGTGCATAAAAGCGCGATCCCGAGAACCCGGGTGACCAGCAGACTGTAGCTCTGCGGATCGATCCGCAGCAAAGCCAGCAAGGTCATGGTCAGCGCCGCCGCCGGAAGGCTTCCCAATGCCAGCCGGCGCACGATGCGCCAGTCGATGGTGCTGTTGAAGGTGTGCACCAGGCTGCCGCCCGTCTTGGTGATGCAGGCATAGATCAGGTCCGTGCCGACGGCGGTCACGGGATGGACATGGAAGAGCAGGATCAGCAGCGGCGTCATCAGCGAGCCGCCGCCGACGCCGGTCATCCCGACCAGGAAACCGACTGCGAAGCCGGAGACGACATACAGCGGATGGATGGCGTGCAGCAGGTCCATTGATCTTTGTACGGGCGGATGGGAAGGCGGCCGGCAATTTCACACAAAGCCATGCCGGGAACAACCACCCGGTGCAAGCCTCTTTCCGCATGCGGTATTTAACATCTGCTTCATGGAGATTTCCAATCCGCTAACGGCATCATGAGCCGGGACGATGCAACGGGCCATTTAGGATTTACCGCTAAGAGAGCGGCATCGGACAGCGGCAGCAATCGCAACACCCACAAGATATGAGCATGGCCTTGGACAACGCGAAGCCGAAGTGGCGCTTGCCCATGATCGCTGTCACGTGCGTCGCCTTCGCCGCCGGTACGCTGGCAGGGCTGGGCCTTTCCGGCGGACCCTGGGATGCGTTCTTCGCCGGCCTGGCGATCGTGTCGATCCTGTGCTGCGTCCCGGCGCTTCTGGCGCGCGCCGCTGCAGGAACGCGGCGGCGGCCTGCCGGTGAGATCAGCTACCGCGCCTTTTTCGACCAGGCGGTGGAAGGCATCTTCCGCACGACCCCGGATGGGCGCTACATCGCGGTCAACCAGGCGCTGGCCGACATCTACGGCTATTCCTCTCCCCGGGCGCTGATCGCCGGCCTGACCGACATCGGCGCCCAGCTCTATGTCGAGCCAGGGCGGCGCGATGCGTTTCGTGCGTTGATGCAGGCCGACGACATCGTCGTCAATTTCGTCTCCGAGATCTATCAACAGTCGGGCCGGCGCATCTGGATTTCCGAAAATGCGCGCGCGGTGCGCGGCCGGTCGGGAGAGCTTGTCTGCTACGAGGGCACGGTCGAGGAAGTCACCGAGAAGTTCGAGCAGGAACGGGCCTTGCGCGCCGCCCTTCGCCAGGCCGAGATCGCCAACAAGATGAAAGCGGCTTTTCTGGCGGCCATGAGCCACGAGCTGAAGACCCCGCTCAACGCCGTGCTGGGATTTTCCGAGATCATCCGCGAGGAAATCCTGGGGCCGGTGGGCAACCCTGCCTATCGCGAATATGCCGGCGACATCCACAAGAGCGGCGCGCGGCTCCTGTCGGTCATCAACGATGTGCTCGACGTTTCACGCCTGGAAGGCGGCCTGCTGACGATCGATGCCCGGCACGAGAGTGTCCACGACATTGTCGAGGGCGCGATCAAGCTGGCCCGCGACGTGACCCACGATGCGCGCGAGATCGCCATCGACATTCCGGCGGATATGCCGCTTGTGAACGTCGATCCCCGGCGCCTGGCGCAGGCGATGGGCAACCTTCTGGCCAATGCGCTCAAATTCACCGACGGGGGAGGCTGTGTGCGGATCGCCGCCCATGTCGAACAGGATGGCGGCGCCGCCCTGGTGGTGGAGGACACCGGGATCGGCATGGCGCCGGAAACCATCGCCGCCGCGCTGGAACCTTTCCGCCAGATCGATGGCACCCTGGCACGACGCTTCGAGGGCGCGGGGTTGGGCCTTTCCATCTCCAAGTCCCTGGTCGAGCTGCATGGCGGCCGCCTGGAGATCGTCAGCGAGGTGGGTGTGGGCACGATCGCCGCGCTTCATCTGCCGCCGTCATGCGTGGGCGCGGCTTTCCGGCCCGCGATCCGGGCGCTGGCAAGCTGATCCGGCCCCTTCATGCGCCTTTCAAGATAGCTGTTTTCCGTCAGGGCAGGGCGGGGTAAACACCGCCGCCATGTCCACAAGCGCGCTCGTCCTGTTTTCCGGCGGCCAGGATTCCACGACCTGCCTGGTCTGGGCGCTCGCCCGCTTCGCGCGGGTCGAGACGGTGGGATTCGACTATGGCCAGCGCCATGCCCTCGAGCTGGCGGCGCGGCCCCGGCTGCTGGCCGCGCTGCGGCGCCTGCCCAATGGCGCACGGCTTGGCGACGATCATCTTCTGCCGCTGGATACGCTGAAGGCCATCGGCGGCAGCGCCTTGACCGACGAGATGGCGATCGCCGTGAGCGAGAGCGGGCTACCCACCACCTTCGTGCCCGGCCGCAATGTGATGTTCCTGACGGCGGCGGCGGCGCTGGGCTACCGGCGCGGCATCGACGATCTGGTCGGCGGCATGTGCGAGACCGATTTCAGCGGCTACCCCGATTGCCGCAACGACACCATCGTGGCGACCGCCCGTGCCCTCAGCCTGGGCCTGGCGCGTGACATCCGCATACACACGCCATTGATGTGGATCGATAAGGCCGCCACCTGGCGGCTGGCCGAAGAGCTTGGCGGGCCGGCACTGGTCGATCTGATCGTGGAGGAGACTGTCACCTGCTATCTCGGCGCGCGGGGTGGACGCCATCCCTGGGGTTATGGCTGCGGCGCATGCCCCGCCTGCGAGCTGCGCGCGGCCGGTTTCACGAAATTCCGCGCGGCCTATCCGGCGCCATGACCTATTCGGTAAAGGAAATCTACTACACGCTGCAGGGCGAAGGGGCGCAGGCCGGCCGCGCCGCCGTTTTCCTGCGCTTTGCCGGCTGCAATCTGTGGAGCGGCCTGGAAAAGGACCGCGCCGATGCGGTGTGCCGCTTCTGCGATACCGACTTCGTCGGCACCGACGGCCCGGGCGGTGGCAAGTTTGCCGATGCCGCGATGCTGGCCCGCGCCGTTTTCGCCCTGTGGCCGCCGCACGCTTCGGGCCGACCCTATGTGGTATGCACCGGCGGCGAGCCGCTGCTTCAGATCGACAAGGCCCTGATCGACGCCTTGCACGAGCAGGGCTTCGAGATCGCCATCGAGACCAACGGCACACAGCTTCCGCCCCCCGGCATCGACTGGGTCTGTGTCAGCCCCAAGGCCGGCAGCGAGCAGAAGCTGCGTCATGGCGACGAACTCAAGCTGGTTTATCCGCAGGAAGGCGCGCCGCCCGAGGCCTATGCCGGCCAGGATTTCCGCCACTTCTTCCTGCAGCCGATGGATAATACCGCCGCCGCGGCCAACATCCGGGCGGCCACCGCCTATTGCCTGGCCCATCCGCAGTGGCGCCTCAGCCTTCAGACCCACAAGCTGATCGGCATTCCCTGATGGACCGATCCGGCCCGCAGGGCAGGGCTGCGCGCCACGCAGGTTGAACCGGCATCGCCCATGACCATCTCAGCCCTTCGCCGAAGGGACTTTTGTCATGGATTCCTTGCCTGTCGCCCTGACCTCCGCGGGGCTCGCCGCCCTGATCATCGCCTATGGCTTCTTCTTCGCCGTCTAGAAACGCGACACGATCGCGTCGATGTCGGGACGCGGGCGCTCCTCCAGCGGCGCGGCGGGATGGCCGATATAGATGAAACCTGCCATCCGCTCGCCAGCCTTCAATCCCAGCCTTTCCCGGACCAGCGGGTGATAGGCGTACCACTCGGTCAGCCAGTTGGCGACGAAGCCCATGGCGGTGGCGGCGATCATCATGGTCTGACACACCGCCCCGGCCGACAGTTCCTGTTCCCATACCGGGATCTTGATCATCTCCCGCGCGGCCGAGACCACGCCGATCACCACCGGCGCGCGCAGGAAGCGGCCGCGCTCCTCCTCCACCTGCCGTTCATGGGCGCCCTCCGCCTGCGCCACCTCGGCCAGGATGTCGCCGGCGCGGGCGCGCGCCTCGCCCTCGAACAGGATGAACCGCCAGGGAAACAGCTTGCCGTGGTCCGGCACGCGCGCGCCGCATCTGAGGATATCGGCAAGCTGGTCGGATGTGGGGCCGGGCCCCGTCATCGCCTTGGCCGAGCCGGAGCGGCGGGTGAGCAGAAGATCGAGCATGCCGCCCGCGGTCTGGTTGAACGGCGGCAGGGTGAGTTCCTGGTGTCGGGGCATGGTTCGAACCTTGTGGGATGGCGGCATGCAAGGCGGCTACACGCCGGGCATATCGCAGTGGCGGGACGGACGCGAGCCTTTCGCCGCGCAAAAACGGCAGACCGCTTTGCCGTCCAGGCCCAGGATGCCCGAATAACGGTCTTCGCTTTTGACGCCATCGAACACATGGCCGGATATCCATCCCGCCCAACTCCCCCGCCCATATCCATTCGCTCGCCGCAGCATAGTTTCCCGCCGCGCCGCGCATTTTGAAATTCTACAAGCTTCCGTGGTAAAAGCATTTCTTGAAAGGACATCCGATGGCCGCTCCGCTCGAGAATATCGCCCCCCGCGATCCGGCCCTGTGCGACCCGATATGGTCGCAACTGCGCGCACAGGCCGAGACCATTGCCGCGCGCGAGCCGGCGATGGCGGGCTTCGTCTATGACGCTATCCTCCAGCATGAGCGGCTGGAGCAGGCGCTGTCCTATCACCTGTCGCGCAAGCTTGGCGGGGGGGAAATGGGCCAGCTTGCGGTTCGAACCATCATCGACGAGGCAATCGCCGCCGATCCCCAGATCGGCGCTGCGGCGCGCGCCGACCTGTCGGCGGTGTTCGAGCGCGATCCCGCCTGCCATTCCCATGCCGACGCCTTCCTGTTCTTCAAGGGCTTCCATGCGCTGGAATGTCATCGCGTCGCCCACTGGCTGTGGTGCAACGATCGCCGCACCACGGCCCTGTTCCTGCAGAGCCGCGTCTCCGAGCGATTCGCGGTGGATATTCATCCCAATGCCCGCATGGGGCGCGGCATCATGATCGATCACGCCACCGGCGTGGTGATCGGCGAAACGGCGGTGGTGGAAGACGACGTTTCCATCATGCAGGGCGTGACGCTGGGCGGCACCGGCAAGGAAGAGGGCGACCGCCATCCCAAGATCCGCCGCGGCTCGCTGATCTCGCTCGGCGCCAAGATCCTGGGCAATATCGAGATCGGCGAGTACAGCCGGGTCGGCGCGGGATCGGTGGTCCTCAAGCCGGTTCCACCGCATTGCACCGCGGTGGGCGTTCCCGCCAAGCTTGTCAATTGCGATTGCGGCGAGCGGCCTTCGCAGCAGATGAACCACATCATCGAGGAACAGGACAATACGGGCTGAACGGCGGCAATGGCCGGGTGCCTTGACGGGCGCGGTCCGGCATGCCAGTTCAGCCGCGTACATTGGTGAGGGATAGGTCTTGACCCGCAGCGAAATCTGGCGCCTGGAAAAATACCTGCGCAATCTTTTCCGTCTCGACACCATCACCATCGTCGAGCGGCCCAAGCAGGCCGACTCCGTCGAAGTTCAGGTCAACGGTGAATTCATCGGCGTCCTGTTCAAGGACGAGGAAGACGGTGAAATCTCCTACAGCTTCAACATGGCGATCCTGGAAATGGATCTGCCGGAGGCGCCCGCCAGCCGCGGTTGAGCCGTCCCGCTCCCGCGGCAATCCGCGAAAACTCAATCCGGCCGTTCGAAGCGCGCGATCAGGTCATGGACGCCGCCGGCGACTTCACGCCAGCGTGCCAGATAGGCCCGCTTGAAGCGCCAGGACAGGCTTGCCCCGTGTCCCAGCGGCCGGTCGAGCGCCAGGCAGTTCGGACTGGGAATATCCGGCCTCGGCTTCTCGCAGAGGAAAAGCTGCAAACCCGCCGGGTCGCTGCCGGCGAACAATTCGTTGCCGTCATAGCCTGAGCCGGCCGCGAACTCGTAGCGGGTCAGACCGAACGGGCCTTGGGAACCCGCTTTGTCGGCGATGTAGGGGCCGTAGACGCGCTCCAGTCGGCCGCGCGCGTCCAGCTTCAGGCTGTCGGCCTGCAGGGTCAGCCGGATGACCGGCGAGTCCGGCGCATTGCCCATGAAAAGGGCGGCATCCTGCTGCGAATAGCCGCGAAAGCCGGGGAACAGGGCGGCCAATGTAACGGTGGTCTGCACCCCGCCCGCGCGCGCCTTCGCCGAGGCGATGTAATTGACGGGAATCTCCAGCCGAACCCCATGCACTCGCAGGTCCACGATCCGGGTGCCGCCGCTGGGCGCGGCCGCTTGCGGAAGCGGCCTCAGATACCAGCCGAGAATCAGCCCGCACAGCACAAGGATCGCGCTTCCGAAGCCAAGCGGGATCAGCCAGCCGGAATGCTGGTGGATCTCCTCTCTCTCGCCCGCAACGGGGCCCATGGCCCAGCCTCGTGATGGATGCAGCACCTGCCGCGCCATTTTAGGACGCCGCCGCCCGGCCCGCAGCGGCGCTCCGCCCGGACTTGCCCAATTCTTGCGATGCGTGGCCCGTAAGCCTCATCCCTGGATCAAATCGGAACATGTCGCCCGCTTTCAGAGTTATCCCGGTACCTTTCCTTCGATACCCAGCCGGCCGGGCCAGGGACTGAGGTTCCGGCATGCGTATCTTCCAGATACTGCTCTTTTCTTTCGCCGGCGGGCTGGCCCTGTCGGGCATCGTGGCCAATCTTTTCCGTATCCTGGCCAGAAAGCCGCAAAGCAGCGCCGCCGCTGCCTGCCATTACGCCGTGATGGTGGTGGCCGGACCCAATATCCTGCTCGAGAACGCCACCCGCTCGTTCCGGGCCAGGACCTGCTCCGGCGCCTCGTATGGCTTCGCCGTCGTGATCGCAGCCTATTGGGCGCTGCTGCTCGGCATGATCGTGGTCGCACTGGCGCTGTAGCCTCACAACACCGTCAGCATCGAAGCCACCAGCGGATGGCGCACGATGTCGCCTTCCGCCAGGCGGATGACCGGTACGTCGCCCAGCGTTTCCAGCCGGCCGGCGATTTCGCGCAGGCCCGAAATGCCGGGCAGAAGGTCGGTCTGGTCGGGATCGCCGGTCAGCACCATGGTGGAACGCCAGCCCAGGCGCGTCAGCAGCATCTTGATCTGGGTGTAGGTGCAGTTCTGCGCCTCGTCGATCACCACGAAACACTCGCTCAGCGTGCGCCCGCGCATATAGGCGACAGGCGCGATCTCGATGATGCCGTCCGCCAGCATCGCCTTCAGCCGCTTGCTGCCCAGTCTTTCGCTCAGCGCGTCGTAGAGCGGACGCAGATAGGGCGCCAGCTTCTCCTGGAAGTCGCCGGGCAGGAACCCCAGGGCTTCGCCGGCCTCCACCGCCGGACGCGACAGCACGATGCGCTGCACCTTGCCTGCCTCCAGCGCTTCCACCGCCTTGGCGATGGCCAGATAGGTCTTGCCGGTGCCCGCCGGGCCCAGCGCCAGCACCACGCTCTGGCAGTCGATGGCGTCCATGAACTGCTGCTGGGCCGGGCTCATGGCCCGGACATTCTTCACATATTTGCGGTCCCGGAACTGACCGTCGGAATCGTGCGGCGACCAGCGGCCCGGAAAAAGGGGGTGGACATTCTCCTGACTGGCATAGGCAGAGTCACGCGACTTCGAACGCATGGAGCGCTTGGCCATGAATACTCCTGGATGTGGGGTGCGTGGAGGAGAGGGGTTTCCGGTATCCCGGCCCGTGGCAGTTGAGGCAAATGCAGTGCGACAAGCACCAGTGCCGATACCCCTAGCTACTCCCGGACCTTGCGGTCCTTTCGGCGAATCAAGCCGCCTGTTTCGAGGGTATCGTCTTTTGTGCCGCCATGTGTGAATTATCGATGAGAGGAACAGGATGCCGCTTTACAGCCTCGATGGCGTGTCGCCGGAACTTCCGCCGGATGGCGATTGCTGGATCGCACCCGATGCGGTCCTGATCGGCCGTGTACGGATCGAAAAGGGCGCCAGCGTGTGGTTCGGCGCCGTGCTGCGCGGCGACAATGACTGGATCACCGTGGGGGAAGACTCCAACGTCCAGGACCACAGCGTCATCCATGCCGATCCCGGTCAGCCGGTGCATATCGGGCGCGGCGTCACCATCGGCCACCGCGTGATCGTCCATTCCGCCCATATCGGCGACAATTCATTGATCGGCATGGGCGCGATCCTGCTCAACCGGGCGCTGATCGGCGCGAACTGCCTGGTCGGCGCGGGCGCGCTGGTGACCGAGGACAAGGTCTTTGAGGACGGCAAGCTGGTGCTGGGGACGCCCGCGCGGGCGGTGCGCGACCTGTCGCCGGCGCAGATCGAAAGCCTCGGCCAATCGGCGCGCATTTACGTCACCAATGCCCGGCGCCATGCGAAGGGGTTGGCGCCGGCCGCCGTCACGCCCGCCTGACGGTGCGCCGCTCGGTGCCGCCATATTCCTGGGGACGGCTCCACATACGGCGTACGCGCGCGTCATTCTCGGGACCGAAATTGAACCAGGCGGCCTTGTCGCGCGCGGCATCCACCATGAACAGCGTATCGATCTTGCCCAGTTTCTGGACCAGGCGGTTGCGGATGGTGTTGAGCGAAGCCTCGCTGCTCAGCACCCAGGCCTGGGGCATGAAGCGATAGGCCGGGCCCATGTTGAAGATCTCTTCTTCCAGCCCGGTGATCGAGCGTGATTTCATATCGGCGATGATGACATAGCGGGTCGGACCGGTGGATGCCTCCGGCTCGCTGCGGCCGAAACGGTGCGGGCCGCCATGATGGCCGGGTTCGTCGGCGGCGGGTCCGTCCGGCACAGCTTCGGCGCCGCCGTCAGCTTCCCGCGGGGCGGCGAACAGCGGCGCGAGACCGGCGTCCTCGTGGGCGGGATGAAACTGCGTCTCGCCCGAACGGGCGACCAGCGAATGGTCGGCCAGCCGCCCCTCCGCCTGGAAGGCCCGCATCTGCTCTAGGCTGTAGGGCCCATAGACGCGCTCGCCAACACTGATGGTCCAGGAGTCGGGCATGAGGTTTGGAATGCCGGTTTATTCCGTATCATTCTAGGCCGGCAATGGTTACTCAATTCTTGCGCGGACCTGGGAAAGGGAGCCGCACAAGAAAGAACCCCCGGCGGACGGCCGGGGGTCCCGAATGAAACAGGGATATGACGCTTACATGAATTCCCATTCCCCGCCGCGAATGCGGCGGCAGGCGGTGCCGTCGCGGTCGAACTCGCGGCCGTGCCGGTAGACCACCTGCGTGAAGTCGCGGCAGATGCGGCGGCCCCTGCGATATTCGCGATGGGTGATCACATAGCCGTGATTGGGCCCGCGGTGCCACGCATAGCGGCGGCCGACCGGGCCATGAAAGCTCTCGCGATAGGAGCGCGCCGCATACGGACGATCCTCGCAATCCATGTCGCGCGAAATGGCGTTGCCGGCCAGGCCGCCCAGGATGGCCCCGCCGACCACGGCCCCGCCATTGCCGTGGCTCACCGCCCCGCCCAGCACACCGCCGGCGATGGCGCCCAGGATGGTGCCGCCGGTATGATCGCGTCCGCTGCATGCATCGGCCATGGCACTGCCGCAGCCCAGGGCCAGGATCGCCGCCGTGGCGATAACGGTTTTCTTGAACATCATTGTCTCCTTTCAAAACCGGTCACTATTGGAATCAATGGAATCGAAACTGGGCGGTTCGCAATGAACCTCGCGTGAATGGCTTTCCAACTCTCCAGTCTTGGTTCCGTTCCCGAGCGTCGCAAGCTTGTGGCCGTGGGGCCTGCCGCCGCAAAATCGTCCCGCCGCGCTGAATGCCGCCTGAATGGAATAGGGCGGGTTTGGGGCAGGCTATTTCACCGTGTAGCCGGTGACGGCCCACCCGCCATGTTCAAATCCCAGCGTCACCGTCTCCACCGCGGCGGCCTTGTGGGCGAAGGCCGAATCATAGGTCACCACGACTCTGTCGGGGCTTTCCAGGTCGATCACCTTCAAGTCCCGGCTGGCCATCGCGCCCAGCGGCTCGCGCATGGCCCTGATCCTGGCCGCCCATGCCGTGGCGCCTTCGCGCGATCGCAGCGCGCTGC
This sequence comes from Hyphomicrobiales bacterium, assembly GCA_040255825.1. Lineage (GTDB taxonomy): Bacteria > Pseudomonadota > Alphaproteobacteria > Micropepsales > Micropepsaceae > Rhizomicrobium. The sequence goes on from JBDZVS010000007.1 coordinate 111,317, forward strand.
CGCCCTCCTGCCAGCCGCGGCCATAATCGCCATCGTCCACCAGCGTCAGCCACTGGCGGGCCCGATCGTCGGGCGTGGCGCTGGCCGCCACCGATTGGGAAACCTGGACCGGCGCCGCGAACGCAGGCGCCGCGAACAGGACGATGAAGAAAACCGCAACAGCCGCTTGCATGATGGTCTCGCCTGCTCCGTCCAGGAAACGCGCGAGAGCCGGGGCAGGTTCAACCACCGGAAACCCGCCGGTGCCTGAAGGCCTCCGCGGCGCGGCTTTGCCGCTTTATTCTCGCCTCAATAGACCCGCGCCTTGGGCTTGATGTATTCGACCTCGTTGGTGAGCGTATAGGTGTGGACCGGGCGATAGGCGATGCGGGTGTCGCCGGTATCGACATTCAGCCAGGCCAGCGTGTGTTTCATCCAGTTCTCGTCATCGCGGCTGGGGAAATCCTCGCGCGCATGGGCGCCCCGGCTTTCCTGGCGATTGGCGGCGCCGGCCACGGTGACCACGGCCAGTTGAATCAGATTGTCGAACTCCAGTGCCTCGACAAGATCGGTATTCCAGATCAGCGAGCGGTCCTTGATCCCCAGATCGCCGCGCTGGGCATAAATGGCGGCGATGCGCTTCTTGCCCTGTTCCAGCGACTCGCCGGTGCGGAACACGGCGGCATCCTCCTGCATCGCCTTTTGCATGGCGGCGCGCAGCACCGCGGTGGGGGCGGGGCCCTTGGCGTTGCGGACGCGGTCGAAGCGATCCAGGATTTCCTCTCCCGCGTTCGCGGGCATCTCCTGTTGGGCCGTCGCGCCCTCGAGCTGCTTGGCCGCCTCGATGCCGGCCGCGCGCCCGAACACCACCAGGTCGATCAGCGAATTGGACCCCAGTCGGTTGGCGCCGTGCACCGACACGCAGGCCGCTTCCCCGACGGCCATCAGGCCCGGCACCACGCTGTCGGGATTGCCGTCCCTCAGCGTCAGCGCCTCGCCGGTATAGGCGCAAGGAATGCCGCCCATATTGTAGTGGACGGTGGGCAGCACCGGGATCGGCTCCTTGGTGACATCGACCCCGGCGAAGATGCGCGCCGATTCCGAAATGCCGGGCAGGCGCTCATGGATGATCTTGGGGTCGAGGTGCGAAAGGTGCAGGTGGATATGGTCCTTGTTCGGGCCCACGCCGCGGCCCTCCCGGATTTCGATGGTCATCGCCCGTGCAACCACATCGCGGCTGGCGAGATCCTTGGCGCTGGGGGCATAGCGCTCCATGAAGCGCTCGCCTTCCGAATTGGTCAGATAGCCGCCTTCGCCGCGCACCCCTTCGGTGATCAGCACGCCCGCGCCGAAGATGCCGGTGGGATGGAACTGCACGAACTCCATGTCCTGCAGCGGCAGGCCGGCGCGCAGCACCATGGCGTTGCCGTCGCCGGTCTGGGTGTGGGCGCCGGTGCAGCTCTGATAGGCGCGGCCATAGCCGCCGGTGGCCATGATCACCTTGCGGGCGCGGAAGCGGTGGATGCTGCCGTCGTCCAGGCACCAGGCCATCACGCCGCGGCAGGCACCGTCGTCCATGATCAGGTCGAGGGCGAAATATTCGATGAAGAAGTTGACCTCATGCTTCACGCACTGGCCGTACAGCGTGTGCAGCATGGCGTGGCCGGTGCGGTCGGCGGCGGCACAGGTGCGCTGCACGATGCCTTCGCCGTAATTGCTGGTCATGCCGCCAAAGGCGCGCTGGTAGATCTTGCCCTCGGGCGTGCGGCTGAAGGGCATGCCGAAATGCTCCAGCTCATACACCGCCTCCGGCGCATGGCGGCACAGATATTCGATCGCGTCCTGGTCGCCCAGCCAGTCCGACCCCTTGACGGTGTCGTACATGTGCCAGCGCCAGTTGTCCTCGCCCATGTTGCCCAGGCTGGCGGCAACGCCGCCCTGCGCCGCCACGGTATGGCTGCGGGTGGGAAAGACCTTGGTGATGCAGGCGGTCTTCAGGCCCCGCAGCGCGCACTCCAGCGTCGCGCGCAGGCCCGCCCCCCCAGCGCCGACGACGACGACATCGAAAGTGTGATCGACAATGTTGTAGGCGGGCATGGCGAACCTATTGAGCGGCGATGCGCAGAAGCGCGAAAATGCAGGTCGAACCGGTGGCGATGACGGCGAACCGCACCAGCAGCAGCAGGAAAATCTTGCTTCCCGGGCTGTGGACGTAATCGTCGATCACCACCTGAAGGCCCAGCGCGGCGTGGTAGAGCGAGATCACGGCGAACGCCGCCATCAGGATGGCGTTCCAGGGATGGGCCAGGAAGACCAGCGCCGATACTTCGGTGGTGCCGGCCAGGCCGATGACGACATACAGGAACCAGAGCGACAGCGGCACCAGCGCGACGGCGGTGACGCGCTCGCGCCAGAAATGGCCGGTCCCGGAATGGGCCGCGCCGAGCCCCTGGACACGCTGCAACGGCGTGTTCATCTCAGATATCCTCCATGGCCTGTCCACACCCAGGCGAAGATCGCGACCGCCCCGACCACCGACAGCGCGATCACCCAGATGCTGCCCAGCCGCGAGTCTTTCTTGCTGAACCCGTATCCCAGATCCCACGCCAGATGACGCACGCCGCTGCAGAAATGGAAGGTCAGCGACCAGGTGATTCCGAACAGCACCAGAAGACCCAGGGGGGAATCCATCACCGCATGGAAACTGTCAAACCCTTCCGGGCCGTTGGAGATGGAAACCAGCCACCAGGCCAGGATCAGCATTCCCAGCGACAGGGCGATGCCCGTGGCGCGGTGGGTGATGGAGGTCATCATCGTGACCGGCCAGCGATAGATGGTGAGGTGGGGGGAAAGGGGACGCTGCCGCGCCTCCGGGACCTGCGGATTGTCCGCCATCGGAGCCTGCCAGGATAAGTCTGTTCGAACCGGGCCGGAGTTTAGGTGTGGGTAGCCGGCAGTCAACCGCGCTGATTGCGCAGCCGTAATGCCGGTTTTTGCGGGTCCTCTCGTGTTGGCGCCATTGTTGCGGCAAATTGACGGCTGTGGGGACGCCGGCCGAATCATCGCCAAAACCATCGACAGGGGGTTGGGCCTTCGCGCCCCCCGGCTTGCCCCGGTCGCTGGCCGCCCTGGTCTGCGGGCCCGCGGAAGGCGCGCGCGCCATGCTGGGGGTGGGCCTGCTGACCCTGTTTTTCCTGAATGTGGCGCTGTGGAACGGCTTTCCCCTGATCTTCTATGACACCGGCGCCTATCTGCTGGAGGGGCTGGGCCATGTCTTCCTGGTGGAGCGGGCTCCGGTCTATGCCGAGCTGCTGTTCCTGGCGGGCGGGGCCTACAGCCTGTGGCCGATCGTGGTCCTGCAGGCCTTCCTGACCGCCTATGTGATCCTGGAGGCGGCGCGCGCCGAAGTGCCGGGGCTTACCCTGGCGCAACTGCTTGGCATCGGCGCGGTCCTGACCGTGCTGACCGGCATCGGCTGGTACGTCGGCCAGGTCGAACCGGACTGCATGACCCCGCTGGTGGTGCTGGGCTGCTGGCTGCTGTTATTCCGGCGGTCACGGCTCGGGCGCCGCCGTGCGGCCGTCATGGTGCTGATTACGGGACTGGCGGTGGCCTGCCATCCTTCGCATCTGGGCCTGATCTGCGGCCTGATGCTTGCGGCGGCCGTTCTGAAGCTTTCGGTCCGCCGGCAGCGGCGGCGCGGTCACTCCAGACTTGCCGATCCATCCCTGCGCTGGGGTCTTGCCGGACTGGGGGTGGCGTTGCTGGTGATTGTGGCCGGCAATTTCGCGATGACCGGCCGGGTCTTTCTGGTCAACAAATCGGGATCGGTTTTCGTCTTCGCGCGCCTGATGCAGGACGGGATCGTCAGGCGTCTGCTGGACGAGACATGCCCTCCGGCCGGTCGGGCGACCTATCGGCTATGCGATTACAAGAACCGCCTCAAGCACCGGGCCGATGCCTGGCTCTGGGGCGACAGCAGCTTCCGCGCCCTGGGCGGTTTTTCCGGCCGCCGCCAGCAAGAGGAAGACCGGCGGATGATCCTGGACAGTCTGCGCCGCTATCCTTTCCTCAATCTGCGCGCGGCCATCGACGACTCGGTGCGCCAGATGCTGATGTTCCGCACCGGCGACGGCATCGAGCCGCAGGAATGGGTGCTGGAGCCGGAATTCCGGCGCATGATCCCCCATCAGGTGAACGCCTATCTGGGCGCCCGCCAACAAAAGGGGCTGCTGCGCTTTCGCACTCTGAACCTGGTGCATGTTCCCATCGGCGCGATGTCGGTGCTGGGGTTGCTTCTGCTGATCCAGCATGCCGGATCGCTGCGCCGCTGGAAGGAAGGAACCCTTCCGGCACTGGTGTTGCTGGCCCTGATCGGCAACGCGATCATCTGCGGGACCTTTTCCAATCCGCACGACCGCTACCAGTCGCGGATGATCTGGCTTCCCACCCTGGTCCTGCTGTTGGCGCTGGTCCGCGACCGGCGCGCCCTTCAGCCGGTGGCGGAAGGGGAAATTGAGAGGGCGCGTCTTGCGGCCGCTGCCGGAATGCGGCACTTAACCTCATGGCCAGCCGCGTCCTGATCGCCCCTTCGATTCTGTCCGCCGACTTCTCGAAGCTGGGCGCGGAGATCGAGGCGGTCGAGGCGGCCGGCGCCGACTGGATCCATGTCGATGTGATGGACGGGCACTTCGTGCCCAACATCACCATCGGCCCGGCGGTGGTGAAGGCGCTGCGCCCCCACGCCAAAAAGCCTTTCGACGTGCATCTGATGATCGCCCCGGCCGATCCCTATCTGGACGCCTTCGCCGAGGCGGGGGCCGACGGGCTCACGGTGCACCCGGAAGCGGGGCCGCATATCCATCGCAGCCTCCAGCACATCCGCAAGCTGGGCAGGCGCGCCGGAGTGGTTCTCAATCCCGGCACGCCGATCGACGCCATCGACAATCTGATGGACCTGGTGGACCTGATCCTGGTCATGAGCGTCAATCCCGGCTTCGGCGGCCAGAGCTTCATCGACAGCCAGCTTCGCAAGATCGAAGCCGCGCGGGCGCGCATCGACGCGACCGGGCGCGACATCGCGCTGGAAGTGGATGGCGGCATCACGCCTGAAACCGCGCGGCGCGCCGTGGCGGCGGGTGCGAATGTCCTGGTGGCCGGCACGGCGGTCTTCACCGGCGGGCCGCCGGCCTATGCCGCGAACATCATGGCCCTGAGAGGTTAGGGTGATATCGGGAAAGCTCCTGCCGCTCCTCCCCGAGCTTCTCCGGGCAGGCGTCCGGCGGGCGGCGGCGCCTCTGCGCGTCGCCTGGCGGCGAAGCTGGCTCTATCGCCGTTTCCTGGCGGGCAAACTGGCGGACCATATCGCGTTCCACCCCTGGGATGCGACGCCGCGCCGTCTGGAGGACGCCGACAGCCTGCTGCGTGGCCGCTTCCGCTTTCACGGCCAGGACGTGGAGGTGCCGGAGGGGGCTTCCGTCTTCGATCTGCCGGCGCCGGGCCCGGCCTGGCTGGAGGCGCTGCACGGCTTTCAGTGGCTGGCGGCGCTGTCCACCGCGGGCGGCGAGCCGGCGCGGCGGCTGACCACCAACCTGATCGGCCAGTGGGTGCGCCGCAACGGCCGTTACAGCGAGCCGGCATGGCTGCCCCATGTAACGGCGCGGCGGCTGGCGAACATCTTCAGCCATGGCCGCCCGGTCATCACGAATTCCGAGTTGACCTGGCGCTCGCGCCTGTTCGTGTCGCTGCGCGAACAGGCTCGCATGCTGGAGCGCATCAGCGGCGAAGCGCCTGATGGCCTGCCGCGCCTGGAAGCGGCGGCGGTGCTGGCGCTTTCGGGGATCTGCCTCGACGACAGCGAAAAGCGCCTGGACGTGGGGCTTCATCGGCTGGAAGCCGAACTGTCGCGCCAGATATTGCCCGATGGCGGCCATGTCAGCCGTTCCCCCGAAACGCTCCTGTGCGCCTATCGTCTTGTGGTCATGGTGCTGGAGGCGATGGCCGCCATCGGCCAGGAGCCGCCGCACATCGTGCGCAACGCCCACGATCGCATGGCGCCGATGCTCCGCTTTTTCCGGCATGGTGACGGCGCGCTGTCCTTGTTCAATGGCGGTTCGGAATGCGATCCACGCATGGTGGCGGGGCTGCTGGCGCGCGACAAGGTGCGGGGCCAGCCTTTCTTCCATGCCCGCCACAGCGGCTATCAGCGCCTGTCGGCGTCGCGCACCCTGTGCCTGATCGATTGCGGCGCCGTCCCGGCCGGGGCCTTCTCGCTTGACGCCCATGCCGGCACGGGGGCGATGGAGATGAGCTCGGGCGCCGACCGCATCGTGGTCAATTGCGGCGCCGGCGGGCTTTCCAATCCGTCCTGGAACCTGCCCCTCAGGGCAACCGCGGCTCATTCCACCATGACGGTTGCCGATACCTCCGGCGCCACGATTCTTCCCGCCGGGCCGGTGCGCGATCTTCTGGGACCGCGTCTTCTTGGCGGCCCCCGCGCGGTTCAGTCGCGCCGGACCGAAACGCCACAGGGCTGGAGCGTCGAACTCGCCCATGACGCCTATGCCGACAGGTTCGGTGTGCGCCACGAGCGCCAGGTCATGCTGTCGCCGCAGGGGCTGATCGTCACCGGACGCGACCGGCTGGTGCCGGCCGGACCGTCCTTCCGCGCCGGCCTGACCTTCGCGGTGCGCTTCCATATCCATCCCGACGTGCGCGTCTCGCGCCTGGAAGGCGGCGGCATCCTGCTCAAGCTGCCGGGGGGAGAAGGCTGGCGGTTTCGCGCCGGCGGCGGACAACTCGGTATCGAGGAAAGCGTCTATCTGGGAGGGGGAATGGTGCGGCGGACCGAGCAACTGGTGGTCAGCGGCAGCATGAAGGACGCGCCCGCCGACATCGCCTGGGTGTTCGAACAGGTCGGTGCCTGATCGAATCGCTGGACCCGGGGCCGTCTGATCCGCTAAACCCGCCCGGTTCCCTGACCAGGTCCGAGGACACAGCGCGGCAGCTATGTTGGCCGCAGGCGTTTGCCGGGCCGGTGAGGCATGTCAAACTGTCGGGATGAGGCCCTCGGTCGGCCTTGGGAGATGCGCTTATGGTCGAGTTCGTGCTGCCGAAGACCAGCCGGGTCAAGAAGGGCAAGGCCTGGCCCGCTCCGTCCGCCTCGAATGGCAAAAAACCGAAGCGTTCCAAAGAGTTCAAGGTCTATCGTTATAATCCGGATGAGGGCGGCAACCCCACCGTCGATACCTACACGGTGGACCTGGACAGTTGCGGCCCGATGGTCCTGGACGCGCTGATCAAGATCAAGAACGAGATCGATCCGACTCTCAGCTTCCGCCGGTCCTGCCGCGAAGGCGTGTGCGGCTCCTGCGCCATGAACATCGCCGGCGGCAATACCCTGGCCTGCACCAAGGCGATCAACGACGTGTCGGGCGCGGTGACGATCTATCCGCTGCCGCACATGCCGGTGGTCAAGGACCTGGTGCCGGACCTGACCAATTTCTACGCCCAGTACGCCTCCATCCAACCCTATCTGCAAACCGACACTGCCGAGCCGGAAAAGGAATGGAAACAGTCGCCCGAGGACCGCGCCAAGCTGGACGGGCTTTACGAATGCATCCTGTGCGCCTGCTGCTCGACCGCGTGCCCGAGCTACTGGTGGAATTCCGACCGCTACCTGGGTCCGGCGGCGCTGCTGCAAGCCTATCGCTGGCTGGCCGACAGCCGTGACGAGCAGACGGGCGCGCGGCTGGACAATCTGGAGGACCCCTTCAGGCTCTATCGCTGCCATACCATCATGAATTGCACCAACACCTGTCCCAAGGGCCTCAACCCCGCCCAGGCGATCGGCGAGATCAAGCAGATGATGGTCAAGCGGAAAGCCTGACCCCGCGACCATGATCCATTTTCCGCGACGGCTTATCGACGGATACCGTGCCTTCCTGGGCGGGCGCTTCGCCGCCGAGCAGGACCGCTATCGCGACCTGGCGGCCACCGGCCAGTCACCCACGATCATGGTGATCGGCTGCGTCGACAGCCGCGTCTCGCCCGAAGTGATCTTCGACGCCGCGCCGGGCGAGATCCTGGTGGCGCGCAACGTCGCCAATCTGGTGCCGCCTTACGAGCCGGAGGGAACCACCCACCACGGCACCAGCGCGGCGCTGGAGTTCGCCGTCCGCGCCCTCAAGGTGCGCCATATCGTGATCCTGGGCCATGCCTTCTGCGGCGGCGTCAAGGCGTTCGCGTCCGACGAGGCGCCGCTCACCGAAAGCGACTTCATCGGCAAGTGGATGCGCCAGATCGCGCCCGCGGCCGCGGCCATCGGCAACCCCGGCGGCGACCGCGACGCATATCTGCACAAGCTGGAATTCGCCTCGGTGGAACTGTCCCTCAAGAACCTGATGACCTTTCCCTTCGTGGCCGCGGCGGTCGAGAAGGGCGAACTGCAACTGCACGGCGCCTATTTCGGCGTCGCCTCCGGCAAGCTTCTGGTGCGCGACACGGCAACCGGCCGCTTCGGGCCGGTGACGGACTGACAGGCTGACCGATCAGCCACGCGGCCCGGGGGCTTCGGCTATCACCCGCGCTCCATCAAAACTGGCCTGGCTGCCCAGGATGGTCTGGGTCGCCGCGCCATTTGCCGGCTGGCCGTTCACCTGACGGCCGTTTTCCAGACGGATCGTCACGCTCCACAGCATGCCGTCGCCGCGCGGCGTGACGGACGCGACGCTGCCGATGCGCGCGCCCTTGGTGTCGAACACCGGCCTGTCGCCGATCCGGTGCACAGTGGACAGGCTGTTGAGCGCCTCGGGCGCGATGTCCTCGGCCTGCGCGGGCAGGGCGGCGCCAAGAAACATGAGGGCGATGGCAGCAACAGGGTATCGCATGGCGGTCCAGTCCCTTCAGGGGAAATGCGGAATGAACCCAAGCCGTTCCATGCCTGTCACGCGGTCTTGGACTGCATGCGGCGCCACAACAGGGCGCCCATCAGGCGGGCCATCCAGCCATGTGGATCGGCGCCGACCGCCTTCAGCACCATCTGCACCAGCTTCTGGATGTGCTTGCGGCGATAGATCGCCATGCTGGTGGCGGCCGATGCCCTGGAATAGGTGCCGCGATCGTATGGCCGCGCCCGTTCCTCGCCGGCCGGAACATTGGCGCAGTAATAGGCATAGGCCAGCTCGTCGTCGTCGCTTTCGCGCACCCGCCCGACGGCGATCATCAGTTTGGACCAGAAGCTCAGATCCGGTTCCGCCTGTTCGCGCATCGTTTCGTAGAAAAGTTTGTAATGCCGGTATTCGTCGGCGGCGATGCGGCCGGCGATCTCTTTCAGGACCGGTTCGTGCGTCGCATCGCGGATGGCCGAATAATAAGACGAAGTGCCGCTTTCCACCACGCAGCGGGCGATCATCTCGCCGCGGCGCGAGCCGCGCACACTCTGCGCCCCGTCGCCCTCGAAATGCGGCGGTGTGTAGCCCTTGCGGAAACGGGCGAAGGCTTCGTTCAGCCGGAAGCTGGGGTCGGCCATTTCGGCCCAGCGCCCAAGCGCCTTGCCGTGCTGCGATTCTTCGCGGCCCCATTGCTCGATGTCGGCCAGGGTCTTGGCGTCGCCGGCGAAGACCCGCTTGAGATAGGCCACATAGTCGGGCGCGTTGTATTCCACCAGGGCCGCGGCCTTCACCGCCGCCAGCATCTCCGGCTCGACCTTGCCGGAGTCGAACAGATGCCATTGGACGTCGTCCAGGCTCCAGCCCTGCTTGTAGACGGCTGCGACCGCCATGGTCCAAAGCTCCCTCGCAAGGCGCCTTATATCAAAGACGCCAACGCCCGCGAAGCGTGCGCGGGTCCAGGGTTAGCGGGCGGGCGGCGCCCGATCAACGGCTTTCCGGCTGCCGGGCTTGACAGGAGGCCGCAGACGTATACACCGTATACGTCCTCACTTCGGATAGTTGGATGCAGGACGAACCCACCCGTGACCGGATCCTCGCCGCTGCGCGCAGCCTGTTCGACGCGCAAGGCGAGGCGGGGCTGTCGATGCGCCGGATCGCGACCGTGGTGGGCATCACCCCCATGGCGATCTATCGCCACTATGCCGACAAGGATGCCCTGAAGAACGCGCTGATGCTGGACGGCTTTGCCGCCTGGGAGGCGCGGGTGGAAAGGATTGCCGTCACCGACCCGCTGGCCTGGCTGGCGGCGCTGGGCGAGGCGTATCTGGATTTCGCGCTGACGCAGCCGCGCCGCTACGAGGCCGCCTTCCTGCTGACCGCCAGCCAGGCGCGGCAATTTCCCCACGACATCGCGGCGGGGCGCTCGCCCGCCCTCAAAAGCGCCATCGCCCGCATTACCCAGGCGAAAGCGGCCGGGCGTCTGGGCGCCACGCCGCCGGTGGAAATCGCGCTCAATCTGGCCGCCCTGATGCAGGGCCTTGTCTCGATGTACCGCGCCGGCCGCTTCACGGGCGAGGCCGAATTCCGCGCCGCCTATCGCCGGGCGCTGGACCACTGCCTGCGTTCCTTCATGAGGGAAAAGACATGACCGCTCTGATCGCAGCCGCGCTCGGCGCGGCGATGTTCTACCTCAGCCAGGGCCTCGATGCCGTATGGGGCCTGGCCTGGATCGCGCCCCTGCCGCTGTTGTGGCTGGCTTATGGCGTGGCGCCGCGCTGGCAGGTGTTCGCGGCGGGCATGGCCGCCTTCGCCGCCGGCCAGATTTACATGTTCCTGGTTTACGGGCCGATGCTTCTGACGACCGCGCTGGCGATGGCGATCGGATGCGGCGCGGCCTTCGGCGGCACGCTTCTCCTGGCGCGGCGCGTCTATCGTATCCTGCCGCCGATGGCGGCGCTGTTCGCCTTTCCCGCGGCCTGGACCGGCTTTGAATATCTGCTGGGCCTGGTGTCGCCGCACGGTTCCTGGGGCGCGCTGGGCTATTCGCAGGTGGCTTTCCTGCCCGCGATACAGATCGCGTCCCTGTTCGGGCTCTATGCCGTCAGCTTTCTGGTCTGCCTGTTCGCCAATGCCCTGGCGCTGGCGGCGCACGGCCGGCGCGGCACGGCCTGGATCGGCGTCGGCGTGTGCGTGGCCTGTCTGTTGGGTGGCCAGGCGCGGCTGATGCTGCCGCAGGCCCCGCCGGTGACGGTCGCCGCGCTGGCGGACCGGCAGGCGCGCGGCGTGGCGGTGCGCAAGCTGGACCGGGACGCCACCCATGCCATGGCCCGGGCCTACGCCCGCGCCGCGCGTGACCAGGCCCGGCATGGCGCCCGCCTGATCGTCATTCCCGAAGGCGCCATGGTGGCGGATCCCGCCTGGCAGTGGACGGCGCTGACGCCGCTGGCCGACGCGGCCCGCGATACCGGCGTCGCCATCGTCGCGGGGGTGGTGTTGGTGAAGCCGTGGCGCAACACCGCCACCACGTTCGAGCCGGACGGCACCAGGCGCGTCTATGACAAGCGCCACCTCTTGCCGCCCTTCGAGGACAAGTTCACGCCCGGCAAGCGCCCTGGTCTTCTGGGACGTGGGCGCGCCGTGGCGATCTGCAAGGATCTGGATTTCCCGCGCACCCTGCGCGCCGACGCCATCGCAGGCGAGGGGCGCGGCGGCATCCGCATCCTGGCGGTGCCCGCCAGCGACTTTACCGCCGATGGCTGGATTCACGCCCGCATGGCGGTGATGCGGGGTGTGGAGAACGGCTTTGCCGTGGTGCGTTCGGCATTCCAGGGATTGGAAACGGTATCGGACGCGCGCGGCCGCATCCTGGCGCGAGCTTCGACCGATGCGCCGGGCATGGTGGCGCTGCGCGCGGCGGTGCCGCCCGGCCCCGGTCCCACGCTCTATACCCGGATCGGGGATGTCTTCGCCTGGGCCTGTATCGCGGCGGTGCTGGTATTGGCGGGACTGGGTTTCACAGCGTCGCGTCGTTCAGCCTGACGAACCTCAGAACGCGGCTTTGACCAGTTTCAGATCATCCAGCATTTGCGCGGCGCGCAGGCGATCGGCATCGGTCTTGGCGGCGATCTCGTCTTCCTGGGCGTCCTTGATGCGCTGGTCCAGCACGGCGATGTCCAGCTCGGTCATCGGAATGGCTTCCTCGGCCAGCACCGTGATCTTCTCGGGGTTGATCTCGGCGAAGCCGCCGCGGATGAAATAGCGGTCGTCCTTGCCGCCGTTGTTCACGTCGATCATGCCGGCGCGCAGGGTCGAGACGAGGGGGCTGTGGCCCGCCATCACCCCCATATAGCCCTCGGCGCCGGGAACCGTGACCATGTCGGCCAGGGTCGAGAGCAGCAGCTTCTCGGGCGACACCAGATCGAAAGCGATTTTATCTGCCATTCTCTTCGCTCATTTCGTCATGGCCCGGCTTGTCCGGGCCATCCAGTTCGTTCCACCCGGGTGGCCGCCTTCGCGGGCCATGACAGTTGGGATTAAGCGGCCTTCGACGTTTCCGCCGCGATCTTCTGGGCCTTGGCCACGACTTCCTCGATGGCGCCGACCATGTAGAACGCCTGCTCGGGCAGGTGGTCATATTCGCCGTCGACGATCGCCTTGAACGAACGGATCGTGTCGGGCAGCTCCACGAACTTGCCGGGCGCGTTGGTGAACTGCTCGGCGACGAAGAAGGGCTGCGACAGGAAGCGCTGGATCTTGCGCGCGCGCGCCACGATCAGCTTGTCGTCTTCCGAAAGCTCGTCCATGCCCAGGATGGCGATGATGTCCTTCAGCGCCTTGTACTGCTGCAGCACTTCCTGCACCCGGCGGGCCACGGTGTAGTGCTCATCGCCGATCACCTGCGGGTCCAGGATGCGGCTGGTGGAGTCCAGCGGGTCCACCGCCGGGAAGATGCCCAGCGAGGCGATGTCGCGCGACAGCACGGTGGTGGCGTCCAGATGCGCGAACGAGGTTGCGGGCGCCGGGTCGGTCAGGTCGTCGGCCGGCACATAGATCGCCTGGACCGAGGTGATCGAACCCTTGGTGGTCGAGGTGATGCGCTCCTGCAGATTGCCCATCTCGGTCGCCAGGGTCGGCTGGTAGCCCACCGCCGAGGGAATGCGGCCCAGGAGCGCGGACACTTCCGAGCCGGCCTGGGTGAAGCGGAAGATATTGTCGATGAACAGCAGCACGTCCTTGCCTTCCTGATCGCGGAAATATTCCGCGACGGACAGGCCGGTCAGCGCCACGCGGGCGCGTGCGCCCGGCGGCTCGTTCATCTGGCCATAGACCAGCGCGCACTTGGAGCCCTCGCTGGTGCCCGCCTTCTTGGGGTCCACATTCACGTTGGACTCGATCATCTCGTGATAGAGGTCGTTGCCCTCGCGGGTGCGCTCGCCCACGCCGGCCAGCACCGAATAGCCGCCATAGGCCTTGGCGATGTTGTTGATCAGCTCCTGCATGGTCACGGTCTTGCCGACGCCGGCGCCACCGAACAGGCCGATCTTGCCGCCCTTGGTATAGGGGCACAGAAGGTCGATGACCTTGATGCCGGTGACCAGCACTTCCGCCGAGCCCGCCTGTTCGCTGAAGCTGGGCGCTTCGCGGTGGATGACGGCGGTGTGTTCCTGGCTGATCGGACCGGCCTCGTCGATCGGCTCGCCGATCACGTTCATGATGCGGCCCAGCGTGGCCGGGCCCACCGGCACGCGGATGGGCGCGCCGGTGTCGACCACTTCCTGCCCGCGCACCAGGCCCTCGGTGGTGTCCATGGCGATGGCGCGCACCGCGTTCTCGCCCAGATGCTGGGCCACCTCGAACACCAGGCGCACCGGCTTTCCGGTCTTGGCGTCGGTGTTGGTGGTTTCGAGCGCGTTCAGGATGGCGGGCAGGTTGCCGTCCTCGAAGACGACGTCGACGACGGCGCCGATCACCTGTTGCAGGCGGCCCTTGGCATTGGTCTTGGTCATGGCGGTTCTCTTTCCTTCGATGGTCAGGCTCACGCTTGACCCTTATTTGTTTGCGGCGGTCCGGCTCCCGCCTAACCCTTATTTGTTTGCGGCGGTCCGGCTCGCGCCTGACGCCGCTAGACGGCGGCGGCGCCGGAGATGATTTCGATGAGTTCCTTGGTGATCTGGGCCTGGCGCGTGCGGTTCATCTGGATGGTCAGGGACTTGATCAGCTCGCCGGCGTTGCGGGTGGCGTTGTCCATGGCGGTCATCTGGCTGGCGAAGAAGCCGGCATTGTTCTCCAGCAGCGCCGACAGGATCTGGACCGAGATGTTCTGGGGCAGCAGCGCCTCCAGGATCGTGTCCTCGTCCGGCTCATAGTCATAGAACGGCGCCGGGCCGCTGTCCTCCACCTGGGCCGGGACCAGTTGCAGCACGCGCGGGCTCTGGCTGACCACCGACTTGAAGGTGGAATGGACCAGCGTCACCACATCGAACTCGCCGGCCTGATAGGCATCCAGGACGCGCTGGGCGATGGGCTTGACCATGGCCAGGCTGGGCGTCTTCAGGCCCACCTCATAGCTGGCGATGATGCGCTCGCTGTGATTGCGCTTGAGCTGGTCGCGCGCCTTGCGGCCCACGGTGATGATCTTGACGTCCTTGCCCGCCGCGACCAGCGCGCCGATCTTCTCGCGCGCCGCCCGCACGATGGAGGAATTGAAGCCGCCGGCCAGGCCCCGGTCCGACGTCGCCACGATCACCAGATGCCGCTGGTCCCTGCCGGTGCCGGCGAGCAGCAGCGGCGCCGACGGACCCGACACGCCCGCCGCCAGGTTGGCGATCACCCCGGCCATGCGCGCGGCATAGGGACGGGCGGCCTCGGCCGCGTTCTGTGCGCGGCGCAGCTTGGCCGCCGCCACCATCTGCAGCGCCTTGGTGATCTTCTGCGTGGATTTCACGCTTCCGATCCGGGTGCGCATTTCCTTGACGGATGCCATCGCCGCTCAGTCCTTACGCGAAGCTCTTGGAGACTTCGTCCAGCGCCTTCTTCAGCACCGCTTCCAGGTCCGGCGTCAGCGCCTTTTCCTTGCGGATGCCGTCCAGGAACTGCGGATAAGCGGTCTTCAGCTTGGACAGAAGCGCGTCCTGGAACGCCTGCACCCGATTGGTGGGGAAGGGATCGAGATAGCCGCGGGTGCCGGCATAGATCGCCGCCACCTGCTCCTCCACCGCGAAGGGCTTGTACTGCGGCTGCTTGAGCAACTCGGTCAGGCGCTCGCCGCGTGCCAGCATCTTCTGGGTGGCGGCATCCAGGTCCGAGCCGAACTTCGCGAAGGCCGCCATCTCGCGATACTGGGCCAGCTCGCCCTTGATCGGGCCGGCGACCGTCTTCATCGCCTTGATCTGCGCCG
Organism: Hyphomicrobiales bacterium; assembly: GCA_040255825.1. Taxonomy (GTDB): domain Bacteria; phylum Pseudomonadota; class Alphaproteobacteria; order Micropepsales; family Micropepsaceae; genus Rhizomicrobium. Next base: position 126,584 of record JBDZVS010000007.1, read on the forward strand.
ACGAGCCGACGCGCGACACCGAGATGCCCACATTCACCGCCGGGCGGATGCCCTGGTAGAACAGGTCCGTCTCCAGGAAGATCTGGCCGTCGGTGATCGAGATCACGTTGGTGGGAATATAGGCCGACACGTCGTTGGCCTGGGTCTCGATGACGGGCAGGGCGGTCAGCGATCCCGCGCCATTGTCCTCGTTCAGCTTGGCGGCGCGCTCCAGAAGACGGCTGTGCAGATAGAACACGTCGCCCGGATAGGCTTCGCGGCCCGGCGGACGGCGCAGCAGCAGCGACATCTGGCGATAGGCGACGGCCTGCTTGGACAGGTCGT